>NZ_CP047025.1:2400000-3000000 GCF_009796845.1 Cobetia sp. L2A1
CGGATCGCCTCGGCCACCGAGGCACGAAATTCTTCTTCGCGTCCCGGCAGACAGGTCAGCCCGCGCTCACCGGCCTCCCAGTCGCCTGGCGGGAGATTGAACAGCACCTGCTTCAATTGATGTGCATCGAGCCTTTCACGCAGCACCTCTGGCGCATAGGCATAGGGGAACAGGTACTCGACACCGGTGAAGCCACTCTCGGCTGCTGCGGCAAAGCGATCGAGAAACTCATGTTCAGTGAACAGCATGCTGAGATTGGCGGCCAATCGGATCATGATGGCTCCTTGGGTATCGCGAAAAGGCGGTGGCGTGTTGGCTGGCTCAAGTGGGCATTCATGGCCGGCCGAACTTGGCTTCAAGCTGTGCGACCTGCTCGGGTGTCAGACCGCGAGGATTTTCACCCCGCAGCAGCAGAAAGAGCTTGGCGGTCTCTTCGAGTTCTTCAGTGGCATAGACCGCCGCTTCCAATGTCTTGCCGGCGACGACCGGACCATGATTGGCCAGCAATACCGCACTGTGCTGGCCGGCCAGGCCGCGGACTGCATCTCCCAGCGCAGGGTCGCCTGGCATGTGGTAAGGCACCAGGGGCAGCTTGCCGACCCGCATCACGTAATAGGCCGTCAGTGGTGGGATGCACTCACAGGTATCCACACCGGGCAGGCACGACACCGCAACCGAATGCGTGGAATGCAGATGGACGATGGCACCAGACTGAGGACGCTCGTCATACATGGCCCGGTGCAGGAAGCTTTCCTTGGTCGGTGCATCACCCTCGATGAGCTGCCCACGTGCATCAAGACGCGAGATACGCGCCGGATCAAGGCGCCCCAGACAGGCGTTGGTCGGCGTCATCAGCCATCCGCCGTCGTCCAGACGCTGACTGATATTGCCGCTGGACCCCATGGTGAGGCCGCGGTCAAACAGCGACTTTCCATAGGTGGCAATCTGCTCACGCAGGGCATTTATCTCATGCTGAGTCTGGCTCATTGAATCTCCCCATCCCGAGGCATGCCATTGAGGACATCAAAGGCACGCGTGAAAAAGTCTTCACCACCGAAATTACCGGACTTGAGCGCCAGTGATAGCGTGGCACCCGGTTGAGTCGATGAAGTGGTCGGATGAGGCGTCTGCGTCCAGGGTACGCCGGGGTCGATCTGGCCACCGATACGCAGCTCACGAATCTCGAGCGCCGAGACGACCGCACCGGATGTCTCGCCGCCCGCCACCAGCAAACGCCCGACACCCTCCGCGACCAGCGTGCTGGCCAGACTGGCCAGTGCGCATTCGACAAGCTCACCGGCCTGCTTGACACCCAGCATGTCCTGCGCGGCCTTGACGCGCGCCGGCTCAGCCGAGGCAGAGATCAGGAAAGGTTGCCCAGCGCCCGACGCCAGTTGCTCGCGAGCAAAGCTCAGCGCTGCCTCGAAATGGGCATCCCCTTCTTGCAACGCCAGAGGATCAAGGGCGAACGCGGGGTGACGTGACGCGAAATGAGTGACCTGCTTGAGCGTCATGCGTGAACAGCTGCCGGAAAGCACCATGGCGGCACCCTGTCCCGGCGACAGTGCCGCAGCGTCATCAATTTCTTCAAGCCAGCCCTTGTGGCGGTATTGTGCCGGCAAGGCTTGCGCCAATCCGGAACCGCCAGTGACCAGGGCATGCTCGACCAGCACTTCCGCCAGCACCTCCAGATCACGCTCATCGAGACTATCGCAGATCACGTGACGGACATCCTGGCGGGCCAGCAACGCGAGATGCTCAGCGGCTGCCTCACTCCCCTGCGCCAAGGTGGCGTGATCGAGCAGCCCCACTGCATGGGGCGTCTGGCGAGACAGCACGCGAACGAGATCAGCATCCGTCATCGGGTTGAGCGGGTGATGCTGCATACCGCTGTCGTTGAGCAGACGATCCCCCACGAACAAGTGGCCCTGATAGACACTTCGGCCATTGATCGGGAATGCCGGCACGAATGCGGTCTGTGTGCTGTGCAGTGCTTCCAGCAGCGCATCCGCCACCAGTCCGATATTGCCCTCCGCGGTGGAGTCAAAGGTGGAGCAATACTTGAAGTACAGCTGACGTGCACCCTGCGCCTTGAGCCATTCAAGCGCCGCCAGTGACTCACTGATCGCCTGGTCGACAGGACAGCTGCGCGATTTGAGCGCCACGACCACTGCATCAATGTCTTGCAGGTCTACGCGGCTGTCATCCTGTGGCACACCGATCACCTGCAGAGTTCGCATGCCGGCGCGCACCAGGTTATTGGCCAGATCCGTGGCACCAGTGAAGTCATCAGCAATGCCACCCAGTACGATCGGCATCATTGCACTCCTTCGGCATCGTTCGCGGCCGGCAGACTGAAGCTGCCCAGTCGCTGATAGACCTTGATGACGGCAGAATCGTCTTCGCGCCCGAATCCTGCGCCGCTGGCAGCGGTAAACTGCTGCAGAGCACTACCCGCGACCGGCATGGCAAGCTTCAGCTCACGCCCGGTGCTGTGCACGATATTCAAATCCTTGACGAAGATATCGACGGCGGACAGCGGCGTGTAATCGCCTTTCAAAATGTGCGGCACCCGGTTTTCGAACATCCAGGAATTACCGGCGGAATGCGTGATGACGTCATAGAGCGTCTCGGGATCAATCCCCATGCTCATGCCCAGTGCCATGGCTTCAGCAGCCGCCGCGATATGCACGCCCGCCAGATGCTGATTGACCAGCTTGACGCTGGAGCCCGGACCAGCACAGTCGCCGAGACGATAGACATTGGCGGCCATCGCCGACAGCACGGTCTCAGCCTTGGCATATGCTGATGCAGTCCCGGATGACATCACCGAGAGCTCACCACTGCGCGCCTTGACGGCCCCACCGCTGATGGGTGCATCCAGAAGCTCAAGCTTCAAGCCATGAAGGCGTGTTTCCAGTTCGCGAGCAAAGCTCGGCGCCACGGTTGCACACTGAATCACCAGGCTTCCCGGTGACAGCTGTTCGGCCAGGCCGCCCTGCCCCTCTGTCCCGAAAAGAACCTGCTCGACCTGTTCAGCATTGACGACGACCAGCATCACCACCTGGCATTCATCTGCCAGCGCCAGAGGTGACGACACGCAACGACCGCCTGCGGCTTCAAACGCCTGACACGCCATCGGTGAGATATCACACCCGATCACGTCAAATCCCGCCTCCAGCATGGCGCGAGCACTGCCCATGCCCATGGCCCCGAGGCCGATGAGCCCGATCACTGGTGAAGTAGTTGCTGCTGACATCTGGCATCTCCTGCTGAAGCATTTCCCGAACCCGCATCAAGGCGTCCATGACTCACCTATTCGGGCTGAATGTTAGCGCTACCATGTTAGCGCTAACATCAGTAATAGAGTAGGCTGCAAGCCACGACAAGCGGCAGATGAGAAAACGCGACAAATGTCTAATCCCCCCGAATCATCACGGCGTCACCGCAAGGGTGCGATGCAACCAACGCTCAATGAGGTTGCCAAGGAGGCGGGTGTTTCCTCCATCACGGTGTCGCGCTACTTCAATAGTCCGGATAGCGTGCGCGAGGCGACACGTCTCAAGGTCGAGGCCGCCATCGAGAAGGTGGGATATGTGCGCAACATGATTGCGGGTAGCCTGGCCTCGGCGACCAGTCGCGTGATTCCTGTCATCGTGCCGTCGTTGTCCAACATCGTGTTCATCGACGTCATCAAGGGGCTACAGGACGAATTCGAGGCGCACGGCTATCAACTGCTGCTCGGCAAGACGGATTATGATCTCGCACGCGAGACCCAGCTGATACGCACCTTTCTTGGCTGGTCAGCCGCAGGACTTGTCGTGACGGGGCTGCGCCATACTGACGCGACACGCCAGATTCTGGAAAACTGGAATCAGCCCATCGTGGAGATCATGGAGCTGGGGGAAGGGTTGGATCTGAATGTGGGGATGGATCATGTCGCCGCGGGACGCGTCATGTGTGAACACCTGTTGGCACGCGGCTATCGCAACATCCACTTCGCGGGTGCAGAGCTTGATCTCGATTATCGTGCTGCCATGCGCTACGCCGGACATCGTGAGGCACTCGCCGCTGCCGGTATCGAGGAGGCTCCGTTATTGGATCTTCCCGTCCGCCAGCAGATGACCAGTGGCGCCCAGGCACTGGAGCGCATTCGCGAGAGTCATCCGGAGTGCGATGCCATTCATTTCGCCAATGACGACATGGCCTGCGGCGCGATTCTCGCTGCACCCCGCCTGGGCGTGCGTATTCCCGATGACATCGCGATCGCAGGCTTCAATGGCCTACCCATTGGTGAGCACGTCACGCCAAAGCTCACCACCATCCTCTCGCCCCGGGAGCAGATAGGCCGCATGGCTGCACGCAAGTTGCTTGCACGCATCAATGGCGAGCCGGTCGGTGAGGTGAGTCATGACCTGGGATTCACGCTCAGAGTCGGTGAAAGCACCTGACAGAGCCAGTGGTGACCATGGCCTCAGCGCATCAGTTGTGCCATCACCAGCTGCCCTGCCGCGACACAGACAAAGAATGCCGCCCCCGCCAGGCTTGAAGAGAAGATGGCCAGTGCCAAGGATAATACGGCTGCCACCCACAGCAGTCGGGCCGGCATGCTGGGTGCCCGACTGCGCTCGGGGGCCTGTTGATCCACGATCACTGGCTTGCGCAGATTGCGGAAGAATCGGGACAGCTCATCGCGACGTCTGGACGATCGCCCTGGGGCGTAAAGGTAGCGGGCAAGACACAGGAATCCGACGACGCTGATTATCTGGATGACCAGCGCGAGCGCCAGTCGGATATCCACCAACTGCTGAGCAGGAAAGCCACTCAACCCCGGTAATTGCTGCAGCATCTCGGCATCCAGCCATAGATAGCTACCGCTAGTCACACTGATCCCGACCAGCACACTGCCCCAGCCTGCCCAGTCCGGTGTACGCGTATTGAATAGCACCATCAGTGCAGGCAGTGCCAAAGGCATCTGCAACAACACCCCAAACATGATCATGATATCGAACAGACTCAACATCTCGAGCCGACTGAGCATGATCACGAACAGCACCACGATGATGCCTTGCATGACACCAAAGGCGCGCCCCAGCATGACGAGCCGCGACGCCATACCGCCCGACTCCTTCAACAATGGCATGATCAGCGTCATCATCACCCCGGCATCGCGATTGAAGGCGGTGGTGATCGGCGCAATGGTCACCGCCAGCATGGCCGAGATCACCAGACCCAGCACCCCTGAAGGCAAGTAATGAATGATGAAGTGCACGTAGGCCACGTTGGCGGCGTCCTTGCCGAGCTGGGGGTAAAGCGCCGCCAGATCGATATCTGCCGCCCCCATCAACCACGGTGGCAGGAACCAGGTGACGGGGCCAACGACGAAGAGGATAGAGGCCAGCAGCGCTGCCTTGCGGGCGCCACTGTCATCCGCCGTGGTGAGAAAGCGATAGCTGGAGGTCGCATTGTTGATACTGATGAATTGCTTGATCAGCATTGCTGCCGACCAGACCATCATGATGGCGACGCTGTAATCACTGCCGCCAACCCAGAAGGCCTTGTCGAATGCCGGCAATATCAAGGTATCGCTCACCAGCAGACTGATGCAAAAGCCGCCGATCACCAGGGTGAGCACCGCCAGCTGCATCATCTGGATGAAATTGTTGGCTGAGACGATCCATACGCCCCCGACCAGGGTGATGGCGATGATGATGCTACCGATCAATACGGCGAGAGTGAGGACAGATAACCCCAATACCGCACTGAGAAAGAGAGAGACGCCATACAGACCGATCGAGGCGGTCATTAGCGTCAGGAAGATCTGACTCACGACATAGAGAAGTTGCGTTGCCTTGCCGTAGCGCAGCGCAATGATGTCGGAGTAGGTACTGACTCTGAGTCGTCGGAAACGCGGCGCGAAATACAGCGCCGCGAGTAGAAAACCCAGTGCATTGCCCCAGAAGATCATCAAGACCGAAAACCCGTTCTCGAACGCCTTCTGGGCAGCCCCGGTGAAGGTCCAGGCAGAGAACTGCGTCATGAACGCCGTGCTCCCCGCCATCCACCAGGGCACATTGCCGCTGCCACGAATGAAGCCATCCGGCGTTTCGGCGCGACGACGATAGACCACGATAGTCAGCACGATGAGCACGATGGAGAAGAACAGCGCGACTTTATCCAGCTGTGTCATGAAGCTCCTTGCCGACTATCCGATTGGATATCATCACTGCGAATGTCGCTACCATCGTGTGAAGCGACATTTCGAACAGAACCTGAACGCCTTGGTTTCAAGCAACAAGTACAACACCTGAATACCTCAGTAATAATACTTGAGGCCGACACGCGTCTTGAGCTGACGTGTATCCGAACTGGAGCTCGAGCTGACGTCCGCAAGCTCCAGATAGGGGAACCAGGAGCCGATACGACGGCCGGCGCTCAAGATGTAATCATAGTTTTCACGGGTGTTGTCGTAGATATCCTTGTCTTCGTTCTTGTAATAGTTGGCTTCCAGCCAGTATTTATTCTTGCCGTGATTGTACGACATGGTGAAGGTGACCTTGTTCTGCTGATAATCATCATGATAATCCTCACTGTCATTGACGAATTCACGCCGATAACGCAGTGCCGTCGTCAGCGGGATGCTGCTGGCCTTGTAGCCGATCCGCAATTGAGGCTTCAGTGCATACTTGTTGTCACCAAAGGCAATCGGCATGCCTGGCTGGATATACCAATTCTCATCCAGCTTGAATTTGAAGCCCCAGTCTATTTCACTGTCGCCGCGCTCCAGATTGCTCATGGCCGCCTGTGAGCCATCACTGTCCTTCTCGGCACCGAATTTCGTTTCCAGCCCGTAATAGAAGTTGTTGATGGAATCACTGACTTTGACGCGCGTAGCATGCTGGTCAGAGTGATGCTTGTATTCGTGACGTATATCCAACGTGACAGCCTGTGCACTGCTGGCCAACATTACGCCGGCCATCGCGAGGGATATCTTGCCGAGGGAGATCTTGTTGTAGTGTTGCATGGCGAACCTCTTTGTTTTTATAAAGCGTCAGTCAATTGACATTCAGGCATCATCATTCCTGCCGCGCCGCCAGTCCTGGCTGACACGCTGTGTGCCTGTTGCTTCAGTGGCGTTGTGGAACGTTCCAGCTCCAAACGCGGGCGGCAAGATCCCCAGTCGATGAGGCGTTGCTCATCGACCCACATGCCGGGCTGGCGTGCCCGGCCAAGTGGTGGGGATCAAGTGCTGGGTATGGACGCAAGGTCCAGGGATTCAGTAAATCGACTCATTACAAGCTGTCAGTGCAGGAAGCCGCGCCGTATCAGGCCGAACGCAACCCCAGCATCTGGCGTGATCAGCGCGAACTACCTTCGCTGACCAGTACCTCTTCCTGTGCGCGCCCCTTCTTGTCGACCGAGGTCACCAACAGCAGACCGATCGCCAGGATGATGCCGCCGCACAGCACGAAGACCATGCGTCCCCAGAAGGGATTGGGTACCAGGAACATCAGCATCACGCCCAGACCTGCGACCAGAATCAGATAACCGAGGATGTTGCGCTGACGGTTGTCCACGCCGCGGTGTTCGTCGTCATCACTGACGACCGGCGTATCGCGATTGGTGAAGAAGGTATTTACCTCGGCTTCACGCTCCTCGGACAATCCGCGATAGAACAGCGTGGTCATGACGAAGAATCCAGCCGTGATGATGGTGTGAGCCATGATGCCCACGGCGACTTTTGCATCGCTCCACTCACGGGAGGTCAGGTCGTTTTCAAGCCCGAAGGTACTGACGAGGGTGTCAGGCGTCATGACGAAGCCAACGAAGTAGGACACGAAACCACCCACGACCAGCGTTGCCCAGGCCGCCCAGTCCGGCGTCTTGCGGATGAAGAAGCCAAGCAGCCCCGGGATGGTCATCGGCAGACCGATCAGCGCGCCGACATACATCATGGCGTCGAACAGGCTCAGCCCCTTGAGGGAGTTGATGAACAGCGCAAACGCGATGATCGCCAGGCCGAAGACGGTGGAAGACAGCCGCGACATCAGCAGCAGTTCCTTCTCGGAGGCCTTGGGACGCAGGATGACTTCATAGAAGTTCTTCACGAAGATACCGGAATTTCGATTCAGGCCTGAGTCCATGGAGGACATGGTGGCGGCAAACATCGCCGCGACCAGCAGCCCCAGCATGCCGGCCGGCATATACAGGCTGACGAAGCTCATGTAGGCAAAGTCCGCCGCCTTGGCACCGGCATCCGGATACATGGCGAACAGATCGATACCTTCACTGGCCATGAACCAGCTGGGCATGAACCAGATGAAAGGCCCGATGGTCATCAGCACACAGGCCAGCAGACCCGCCTTGCGCGCATTCTTGGAGTCTTTCGCGGCCAGATAGCGATAGGAGTTCAACAGATTGTTGGTGATGCTGAATTGCTTGATGAAGATGAAGAAACCCCAGAGTGCAAACAGCGAGAGATAGTTCATGTCGCCGCCGATCAGGAAGTCGACCGGGAAGTCCTGTACCACATGCGCAGGCCCTCCTGACTTGATGATCGCGACCACCGCACAGGTAATGGTGACAGCCATGATGATGACCATCTGCATGTAATCGGAAGCGATGACGGCCCAGGAGCCCCCCGTGACCGACATCACCAGCACGACGAGACCGGTGACGACGATGGTGGTGTTCATGTCATAGCCGAACAGCCCCGAAGTCACGATGGCCAGACCATTGAGCCAGATGCCGGCATTGATGATGCTGGTGGGCATCGACGACCAGGTGAACACCTGCTCGTTGACGGCACCGAAGCGCTGACGTATTGCCTGAATGACGGTGATGACCCGCAGCTGTCGGAAGCGCGGGGCGAAATACAGATAGTTCATCAGGTAGCCGAAGGCATTGGCCATGAAGATGATCGCCACGGCGAAGCCATCGTTGTAGGCCTTGCCGGCCGCCCCCGTGAAGGTCCAGGCGCTGAACTGAGTCATGAACGACGTTGCGCCGACCATCCACCACAGCATGTTGCCCCCGCCGCGAAAGTAATCGCTGGTCGTGGACGTGAAGGTCCTGAAGAGCCACCCGATCGAAATCAGGAAGAGGAAATATATGCCGATGACGGCAGTATCCAGATCAAAGTTCATGGCGTTGCACTCTTGTCTTTATCTGTCTTGTCGTTGTTGTTGCGCACCCGGCAGTGCGCTCTTGCCCAGAGCCTATCCCTTGCTCCGGGGTCTACTGTCAGCGTGCAGGACGTGCTGAGATGCAGCGTCTCTGCCTGTATTTGGATCGTTCCAACCTCAATGTTGAGTCTCAGTGCTTGAGACCGGATAACAGCCATCACGCCTGTCATCCGGCACCTGTCGTCCGTGTGATCTATCGCTCGAGGAGCATCACCTCCTGATCGATGCGGTAGTACTGCTCACCGATCTCCAATTCATGCAGTGCTGGCAACAGCGAAGGGTCCGTCAGCACCAGTACCAGCTGGCCCGTG
Organism: Cobetia sp. L2A1; assembly: GCF_009796845.1. NCBI lineage: Bacteria > Pseudomonadati > Pseudomonadota > Gammaproteobacteria > Oceanospirillales > Halomonadaceae > Cobetia > Cobetia sp. L2A1. The sequence continues at coordinate 2,409,497 of NZ_CP047025.1, forward strand.
CTGAAAGTCAGCTCCAGCACCGTCACCCCGTCTGGGGATGGCAGCGTGGTGAAACTGATCACCTCTGGACGCGCGCCACCGCACTGTTCAAGCGCTTCATTGAAGTGGCCGTGGCTTTCGAAGAGGTTGTAGAAGGTCTGTGTGGTCGCCGTGAGTCGGGTCATCACCTTGGCGTCAGGCCGCAGATTGTGTTGTGGGTCATTGGCACCGACCCGCAATTCAAAGACGTCCGCGGGGGCCTGGGTGATCTGATGCCAGCTATGGAAGCTGTCCCCGTCAAGCCACGTCATGCTGTGCGCGGTATCTGCCGTGAGCTGCCCTGTCTTCCACAGATGCTGATAGCCTGCTGAATTCCCCATCACTTCCCATGCGGCAAGCGCCGTGAACTCGCCATCCCACCAGCGAATGACCTGGCCACCGTGATTGAAGGTGTAGTCATAGACGTGAGGCTGCTCGGATTGCAGCGAGATGATGTCCACCAGCAGCGGCGTTTCGGTGTGATGGCTTTCCAGCAGCAGCACCTTGCGCTGCATGGCAACATTCTCATAGGCGTTGTCACACTGGGCGCGGGCCCCCGCAGCGCAACCATCCAGCAACGCGACATTACCGTGCTGAGTGTCCGCCAGCGCGTGATCCCCGTCGTGCTGGGACTGCATGTCCACGACCACCAGATTGTGGGCAACGCTCTGCTTGGCATAGCCCTCGTTTTCCTTGAGGTAACGCCCGCCAAACTTGGTTTCCACGTTCACCCAGCGCGCGAAGCCGTATTCCTTGAGCACTTCCTTGCCACGCGAGAAGAACGTCAGCCCCAGCTCATCGAAATGCCCGTGCCCCATGCCATGCTGCCCCGCGGTAAGCACTGCATGCTGCGCGGCCAGCCCCTTGCCGCGCTTGAGATGCGCATGCCCGCCACTGTTGCCCTCGGGGCCATCGTGGAAGAGCTGACTTCTCACTTCCGCCTCATGCGAGACTTCACGCATGGCACGCATCAGCACCACGCCATTGGCCTGTATCCAGCAGCCCGCTTGCTGGCGTGCCAATGTCAGCAGCTCACTCGGCGCGTCATATCTGGCCGCCAGCAAGGCCATGGCACAGCGCGCGCCTTCATCATCGAGATTCATGGTCCGCGAAGCATCGTTGAGCGCCGGAAAACGGCCATCGGGATACGCCGAGGACAACAGCACATTGAGTGACTTGCCGATACGCCCCTGGGCGTGTTCGAGGATGTTGCGCTCCGGGCAGTGGCGCACCAGCGCCTCCGCGAACAGGCACAGCGGGTGGATGGCGAAGCGATGGTAGTAAGGCCCTTCGACGTAATAGCCCTGCGGTGAGAACAGCAGCGCAATCTGCGCCAGAAAGCCCCCCGTCTCACCCGTGCCGTCCAGACCATCGATGGAGATCGCCAGGTGCGACGGACTGTCGATCACCAGAGCACAGATCCCGACCGCCGCGACAGACCACAGGCCATGATTGTGGATACGGTCAAAATCGTGGCGATAGGTCTCGGTGAACATCTCGAGCATCGGGCGGAAAAGCCCTTCCAGCAGCGTCTGATACTGCGCCTCACTCAAGGTCGGTTTGAGCAATGCAAGTCCCAAGGACGCATGCAGCAACCAGATGTGCTCATTTAGTATCTGATGGAACAGCTTGCCCGGCGGATTGGTATTGCGCGCGACCTGATATGGCATCTCGCGATAACAGGCGGCGTAACCCGCCAGCAGCTCGTGTGCGTGATCAAGCGCGCGAGTATCATCATCGAGACGCCCCAGCAGCGCGGCGCCTTCGATCAGACGAGCGTTTTCCTTGTGCGTGTTGTGCTCAAAGCTTCCCGCTTCGCCCTGCCCCGGAATCACCACACCGCGCGCAAGGCTTGCCGTCACACGGACCTCGAGCGCTGCGAGACTGCGTCCCATCGCATTGTCTGCGCTACGCTGTTGGCGAATCTCATCAAGCTCCGCGTGGGACCAGAGCAGATATTCACTAGGTGCCGACATAAATAGGTTCCATTGAAATAGAGGACCACCTGGCTTCTTCAGGCCGAACTGGCCCCTGCCAACAGCATGCTATCGACCAATGTTTGTCACTGACGGTCACACCCATGCGCTCCAGCCTTGCCACGTGAGAGTGTCGCCGGCCACTTCCACGGTGTGATCCCCCCCCGTGGTGAGCGCCATGGCCAACCGGTGTCGAGCGCCATCACTTGTTTCAAGTTCCAGCACGCAAGCCTCGTCACTGTCATGCAGCAGTCGAGAACTCGTGACATGGGGGCGTGCATCACTTGAGATCTCGCGCGCTTCATCGAAGACACCGTGCGTCTCGATGACGCTGGCCACCGTGTGACGTGTGCCGTGAGAGCGCAGCATCAGATAAGGCTCACCGCGCAGGTTGCTGTCGGGGTCATTCGCCCCGATCAGTCCCTGCACCAGCGTGGCAGCGTCTGAGCACACCAGGCGCGCCGTGACGAAGTGATCGTCCTGCAACCAGGTCACGGCCTGCGACGTTCCCGCTGGTTGCTCATCACCGACAGACAGCTGCCAGAGATGCTGGTAGCCATTGGCATCACCCAATGCCGTGGGTGACGCCTGCTGTTTCAGCAAAGGATCAGACACCATCAGCTGCCCCTGAAAATGCAGTGGAGTGTCGTAGCGGTGGGGGGTATCACTACTCGCACGCATGAGATCGATCACCAGTGGCTCTGCGATACCCGGCAGTGTCACCAGCGCCAGGCTGCGTTGAAGCGTCACGCCAGGCACATAACCTTCCAGACGTGCACTGGCGGCTTGCAGTGCGGGGTCAGATGTCTCGAAGTACACCAGGCTGCCGTGGTGTTCACAGGCACGCGCCGTGTCCAGGCCATGATGGGAAGTCTCGTCCACCACCAGGGTGTTGTGCGCCACACTTTGCTTGGCGTAGGAGCGATTCTCCGGGGTATAGCGTCCGCCGAATTTGGGCTCGATATTCACCCAGCGGCTGAAGCCATAATCGGTGAGCACCTCATGGCGGCCATTGTGATAGCCGAAGTGCAGGCCATCGAAGTGACCATGATCCAGCGCCGAATGCAGGCCGGGATCGCTACCATGCTGGCCAAATGCCAGGTACAGCATGCTCTCACCACCGCTTGCGGAAGGTGCTCGCAGAATCGCCAGCCCACCCGCATCACCTGCATGGCCGTCACTGATGAACTGGCTGTCACGGGCCAGGGGTGCCCGCTCCGCCGTCTCGGCGAATGTCGCCAGAGCATGGCTACCGGCACACAACGGCAAGTGCTGAACGTTGTCGCGCAGCAATCCCGCGACCGCAGGATTGAGACGCGAATCCTGATAACGATTCAACAGCGTGGCCGCGCCAAGCATCGCGCCTTCATCGATCAGGCCCATCGTCTTGGAGCTGTCATTCAAGGCGAGGAAGCGGCCATCGGGAAACGCGACCTGCTGCAGGCACAGGATGGCCTTGCGAATGATCTCGTCGCGATAGGCGTAGATGTCACGACGCGTGCCACTATTGACCAGTGCCTCGGCAAACAGCACCATCGGGCGCAGCGCGAAACGATGGTAGTACGGGCCCTCCAGGTAGTAGCCATCGGGTGAGAACAGCTGATCGAGTTGCGCGAGGAAACCGCCACTGACGCCATCACGCGCATTGCCGTAAAGCGCCTGGATGACCAGCGTTTCATCGTCCAGCACCAGGCCGGCGATTCCCGCTGCCGCGACAGACCAGATGCCATGGTTATGCACCACATCAAAGTCATGGGCATTCTGCACCACCAGCAGATCAATCATCGGCCGCAGCAGATGCTGCTCGATCTGTTCACGCTCGGCGGCCGGCAGCGCTGACTTGATGTTGCCGTAGGCATCCGCGCCATACAGCAGCCACATGCCTTCGTTCAGACACTGGTGAAACAGCTTGCCCGGCGGATTGCTGTCCTTGGACACATGGGCAGGCAGCGCTTCATAACTCTGCGAATAGCCCAACAACAGACGACGCACAAAGGCGAGATAATCCTCATTGCGTGTCACCAGCCACAGCTGTGAGGCCAGGCTGGCCTGCTGATAATTGAGCTTGTGGCGCGCGTGTTCCTTTCCCCCCGCCTCGCCTTGGCCCGGAATGCTCAGCGGCTCGTTCAGAATGGCCTGCATGTCCTGCTCGGCATGGGCCAGACGGCGTGCCAAGAGCCCCGTCCGATCATCCGATTCGTAGGCCGTGCGCAATTCCTTCAGCGCCGTGCGATCAAATAGCAATGTCTGTTCCATGGCGTGGCCACTCGTGATGATAGTTTGGCGTCGTTGTCATCCGGCGGGCTGCCATGCATGACAGCCCGCGCTTGTCGTGATGCAAGCTTCAATGAAGACTCAAGGACACATCTGTCCGCCGTTGACGTCGATGACCTGGCCGGTGACATAACCACTGGCATCATGAGAGGCCAGATACAGGTAGGTCGGCGCCATCTCCGCGCACTGACCAAAGCGACCCATGGCGATGCTGCCCGCGATGGTCTTCTTGAGTTCATCGCTCTTGTCTTCATGGAAAGCGGTATCGATGGTGCCGGGTGCCACGGTATTGAAGCGGATATTGTCCTTGGTGAATTCCTTCACCCAGTTGCGATGCAGGTTGTGCACCATCGCCTTGCTACCGCCATACAGGCAGGCACCCAGGCCACCGCCTTCACGACCGGCAATCGAGCCCGTGGTGATGACACTGCTGGTCTGTTGACTGTGCTTGGCAGAGGCGCGCAGATGCGGAATGGCAAAGCGCGTCACCATCACCACCGACCGAATATTGAGATTGATGACATTATCGAAGAAGTCATCATCGATGCCCTCAAGCCCCTGGCGACCGCCCAGTCCACCGGCGTTGTTGACCAACACATCCAGACCACCCATGGCCTCTACCGACTGGTTGACCAACGCCTCGCATTGGGCGGTATCGCGAACATCGGCCTGCAGGTAGAACACCCGATCCGGCGCGGAAAGCTCCGCCAGCAGTCCCTCCGCCTCAGCGGCGCTGCGGCTGCCATGGACGACGACCTTGGCGCCTGCCTTGAGCAGTGAGCGAGCCACGTCCAGACCGATACCAGCGGTGGAACCGGTAACCAATACGCGCTTGTCTTTCAGATCATCAAACATTGCCAACTCCTGAGCCTTGAAGGCGCCTTGGGCGCCGAAACGTACGCGCTTGTCAAAGGGCTCTCTCCCCTCACCAGTCACCAGCGTTGCGGGTTTCCGGCTCCGAACACATCGATCATGCGGTAAGTCTCGAGAGCACTTCATTGAAAATTAATTTAGATAAAACTGAAGATACATGTGTGTCACAAAGGGAGAACAAGGGACTCCTGCCATGTGCCATGATTTGTCAGCATTGGGTGAAAAGAGATGAGCAGGAAGTGACGAGTGAAGTGACAAGTGGCGGCTGGCAGGCCTTGCAGCGTGGGCCTCGCCACCTCAGTGTCATTCGTTGAGCATGTCGTCCCGCCTGGGAGAAAAGAGGTCCATCACTCGACTGTCATCCTCGAGGGCGATAGCGCCATGAAGCGTCTGGCGCGGGGCGATGAAGGCATCACCTGCCGTGAGTCTCCGTGTCTCATCACCCAGCACGATCTCGAAGGCACCCTGCAACACATAGCCGATCTGGTCATGTAGCTCATGTGCATGGGCTGGCCCGACAGCCCCCTTGTCGAATTTCACGCAGACTGCCATCAATTGCTCGGTATGCCCGATGATCTTGCGCTGGATACCGGACTCTACCGTCTGCCAGTCATGTTGCTCGGTGAGAAAGAAGTGACTGCCGTTCATCCGTGAACCTCCTGGGTATCTTGCACGCCTTGAACATGAGACAGGCATCCGTGACCTCATCCATGCATCGGTCAATGGCGTGACAAGAATCATCAAACTGAAATAGCGTTTTGAAAAACTAGCACTCAGTTTTTGTTTTTGAAACATCATTTCAATAACTTTTTTTCATATAGACCCATCCAACTATAGCCAAACGATTGGCTAACACTCCGATGCCATTGTGAGTAGCCGACGAAAGGTGTAAAAGCGAACAGACCTGTTCTAAAATCCAATTTCAATAATTTCAGAATTAAGGGATTTCATGTCATTAGAAACCAAGGCCACCGATGCCAAGGTAGACAACGTCACCGCAGTGATGAAGGTGATGGCAGTACTCGAGGGGTTGGATATCGACCATGAATCGAGCCTGTCGGACCTGTCTCAACGCGCAATGATGTCCAAGAGCACCGCGTATCGATTCCTGCAGACGCTCAAGAATCTGGGCTATGTCGCGCAGGACCCCGATAACGAGAAATATCGTCTGACCATGAAGTCCTTCGTACTGGGCAGTTCCGCGCTCGGCAACATGGACCTGATCAAGATGGCCGATCCGGACATGGCTGCGCTGTCGACACTGACGCGAGAAGCCGTTCACCTCGGCACCATCGACATGCCGACCGGTGAGATCGTGTATGTCCACAAGTACAACTCGCATTTCAACCTGTGCATGAACACCCGCATCGGGGACCGAACCCCTGCGCATACCACCGCGATGGGCAAGGCGCTGATGGCCTACATGAGCGAACCACAACTTGAGCAGATGCTGGCCAACACGTCGTTCGAGGCACGCACCAAGCGCACCCTGACCACGGTTGAAGCGCTGCGTGAACACTTCGCGATTACACGCGACACAGGACTCTCCGAAGACCTCGAAGAAATGGATGACGGTGTCTGCTGCTTTGCGACGCCCCTCTTCGATCATACCGGCAAGGCCATCGCGGCACTCAGCATGTCCATTCCGACCATTCGTTATCACCAGGACGTCACCCGCGAGTATCAAAAGATACTCTGTGAGTCCGGCCGCAATATCTCATCAAACCTGGGATGGAAGCCCAAGCGCTGAGTGGTGTCAGTGCACGCATGAGTCCATGCGATCGACGTCGTCATCTCCTGATGCCAGCCAGTGAATCAGCGTGCATTTCATCATGAGATGACGACACGTCCTGGATGATAGGACGTGCTTTTCCACCTGTTTCTTGCCTGCTTTCACACAGATACCTGACAGGATATTGGCGCTTTCTCATTGTCATCTCGTTGATATCCGTCAATGTCATTCCTAGTACTCTCCCCCGCTGCCCCTCCGAAATTCTCGCCACGCTCTCTGCACTTGCTCATCGCCCTTCTCGGGCTCGCTCGCTCTCGTCTTGTGACCAATGGATAACATCCAGTGCTCAATACCGATCATTTCCTTGCATTATTTCTCATGTAATCAATCACATACCTGGCATCACTTTAGCGCTATGACATGGGGTTCCGACCCAGACCCAATGACAGCATTAGCCTCTCAAGTCTTTGTAATAAATAATAAAAACAACAATGAAACGTCATTTCATTAACGTTAAATAATTTCTTGACAGTTGAAACGCTCAGCCTCTAGCCTTCGGATGCCTCAACAGAAACACCTCCCATAAGCACAAAAAAGGCAGGACGCCATGCATAACCATCGGGTACGCCACCCTATTCTCAATGCCCTTATCATCGCGGCAGGCGCAGGTGCCATTGCCTCACCTGCATTCGCCAGTGATGCCCCTCCGGCAGACGCTTTCAACCTGGATACCTGGAAGCTGACATTACCAATGGATGGTGATGGTGACGGCAAGGTGGATGAAATCACGGTATCTGAGCTTCAGTCCTATCGTCATCAGGATTACTTCTATCTCGACGATGAAGATCACCTGGTATTCGTGACCCCCAACAAGGCGTTCACGACACCTAATTCCAGTAATGCCCGTACGGAACTCCGTCAGATGTTACGGGGGACCGATACCAAGATTGGCACCCACGATCCGCAGAACAACTTTGCGCTCGCGTCCCACAAGAATGCCGATGAATTCGCACAGGTCGGCGGATATCTCGACGCCACTCTGCGAGTCGATCACGTGGCGGAACGTTCGAAAAAACCTGAGCGAAAGTCAGCATTTTCAGTCGTTGTCGGTCAGATTCATGCCGGCAAGGACGAGGGCGTCATGGAGGAGGACGAGGGCTTCGGTCACGGTAACGAACCTCTCAAGATCTTCTACAAGAAGCTCCCGGATCAGGAAACAGGCTCCGTCTTCTGGAACTATGAGAAGAATCTTGCCAAGGAAGACCCCAAGCGGACTGATGTCAGCTATGCGGTATGGGGACACGACTGGAATGAGTCGACTGACCCGGGTGAGGACGGTATCGCGCTGGGCGATACCTTCAGCTACAAGGTCGAGGTCAAGGGCGACATCATGCACTTGACCTTCAATGCCGAAGGCCATCCCACCCGCAATTTCGAGATCAACCTGGCCGACAATGTCGATGCCAATGGCAAGGTGGACAGCGATGATCTTCCGGCCGGATATGCCGGTGACTGGATGTACTTCAAGGCGGGGTCTTACAACCAGTGCAATACCAAACCCACCTCCAATGCCTGTGAAGGCACGGGTGATTGGAAAACGGATGAAGCCAACGGTGATTATGCCAAGGTGGTGTTCACCCGCCTGGACAGCGGCAAGTCTCAGTAACGTCAAACCATTTGTATGTGAAGCGCGATTGCGCTGAAATGTTTGCATGCCATGCCTGAAACACCCGAGTCGACAGGAGATACCTCTCCTGCGGTTCGGGTGTTTTGCATTGAGGATACGGCCATCACGGACGGTATCTGACACGCAAAGTCATCAGGCATGCATCGGTCATAGTCCTGGCATATGCCCTGCCTCCTATGCCCCGTCTTTACCTTGCCGGCGCGACTCACGAATGTTGGCGTGAAAAGTCAAATAAACGGCGCTTTTTGCTCATCTGACCTCGCGCAATTTCACGACACTGTGTCCAACCGAAGCGCAAGTCTTCTGCGAGCCCCGCAGAACGCTTGCTCGATTCGACCGAAAGTTATCCAGTTACGTGAGGCTCGACGATGAATCGCAAGACTATCCTGACATGCGCCATCACTGGCGCCGGTGATACCGCCAGCAAGAATCCCAATGTTCCGGTCACCCCGAAGCAGATCGCCGATGACTGCATCGCGGCGGCCAAGGCCGGTGCCAGTGTTGCTCACATCCACGTGCGTGACCCGGAGACTGGCGGCATCAGCCATTCCACCGAGCTCTTCCGTGAAGTCATGGATCGTGTTCGTTCATCAGACACCGACATCGTCATGAACATCACTGCCGGTGGCGGTGGTGACTGGATTCCGGATGCCACTGATCCGACTCGCGGTGGCCCGGGCACTGACATGCAGACCCCAGCCGAGCGTCATGCGCCGGTCGGGGAACTGCTGCCGGAACTGTGCACCCTGGACTGCGGTAGCCTGAACTTCGGCGACATGGTCTACATCAATACCGCTGACTGGCTGCGCGAGCACGCTCGTCTGGTGCAGGCTGCTGGCGTCAAGCCGGAGCTTGAGTGCTTCGATCTGGGCCACGTCTGGTTCGCTCGCCAGCTGCAGGAAGAAGGTCTGCTCGACGACGATCTGCTCTTCCAGCTGTGCCTGGGCATTCCGTGGGGCGCTGAAGCCGACACCGAAACCATGATGACCATGAAGAACAAGCTGCCGACCAATTCCAACTGGGCAGCCTTCGGTATCGGTCGCATGCAGATGCCGATGGTCGCACAGGCAGTGTTGCTGGGCGGTCACGCTCGCGTCGGTCTGGAAGACAACCTCTATCTCAAGAAGGGTGTCATGGCCTCTAATGGTCAGCTGGTCGAGAAAGCGGCAGGTATCATCGAAAACCTCGGTTCCAGCGTCATGACGCCGGCCGAGACTCGCGTCTTCCTCAAGCTGCGTGATCCGTCTACCGGCAAGACTGCCGGCGATGTCGCAGCACGTGAAACCGCTGGAGGTGTTGCATGAGCCAGTTATCCGTCATCGGTACCGGTGTCATCGGCAATGGGTGGATCGCACGCGCACTGGCCAATGGCTGGGATGTCGTCGCCTTTGATCCAGCCCCCGACGCACAGGCACGCACCCGCGCCTTCGTGGAAAATGCCTGGCACGCCCTCGAGAAGGACGGCCTTGCACAAGGCGCTTCCGTGGAACGCCTGCGCTTTGCACCGACCATTGAAGAAGCAGTTGTCGGCGCGGATCTGATCCAGGAAAACGTGCCGGAGCGTCTGCCGCTCAAGCAGGAAATCCTCAGCGCCATTGATGCGGCGGCTGACACTCATGTCGTGATCGGCTCTTCCACCTCCGGCTTCAAGCCGACCGATCTGCAGAAGGACTGCAAGAACGCACCGGGCCGCGTCATCGTCGCCCACCCGTTCAATCCGGTCTATCTGCTGCCGCTGGTCGAGCTGGTCGGTGGTGAGCATACGACGCCGGCACTGCTGGAAGGCGCGCGCGAAGACTATCAAGCGCTGTCCATGCGTCCGCTGATCGTGCGTCGCGAGATCGAAGGCCACATCGCTGACCGTCTGATGGAAGCGCTGTGGCGTGAAGCTCTGCACCTGGTCAATGATGGCGTCGCCACCACTGAAGAGATCGATGCGGCTGTCGTCTATGGCTGTGGTCTGCGTTGGTCACTGATGGGCACCTTCCTGACCTTCCACCTCGCCGGCGGCGAGCCGGGCATGCGTCACATGCTCGAACAATTCGGCCCGGCACTGAAACTTCCGTGGACCAAACTGGAAGCGCCAGAACTGACCGACGAACTGATCGACAAGGTCGTGGAAGGCTGTGAATTCCAGGCCGCGGGTCGTACGGTGGCACAACTTGACCGTCGTCGTGATGACTTCCTGGTTGAGATGCTGACGCTGACGCGCAAGTATTGGCCGGAAGCGGAAGGTCTTGAGGGCCGTATCTGATGGCATTGCTCGACATCACCGTGCCTCACGCATGGGTCGACTATAACGGCCACATGAATGATGCCGAATATGCGCGGGCCTTCTCGATGGGCGTTGAAGCGCTGATGGAACAAGTCGGGTTGGATGCGGCAGGCCGTGAGCAATATGACCTGACCATCTACACGCTGGAAACGCACCTCTGCTATCTGGCGGAAGCGCATGAAGGCCAGGCGCTCAAGGTCGATGTGCTACTGCTGGATCACGACGCCAAGCGCCAGCATGTGCTGTTCACCCTCAGCGATGCAGAAGGCAACGGCATCGCCACCAGTGAGCAGATGTTGATGGCCATGAGCATCAGCGGCGGGCGTCCTGCGCCCTGCCCTGATGAGGTCGCTGAACGCATCGCGGCGCTACCTCAGCCAGCCAGCGCTGATGACTGGCCCAAGGCAGCAGGTCGTCGCATCGGTATCCGTCGCAAGTAAGGGACTGCCATCCTGCGTGACTCGGCTTTTCATCGACACCCCGCCAGCAACCGCTGTCGGGGTGTTATCGTTTGGATCACTCCCCACTCAGAGCCGACTCATGACAACGACACCGTCTCCCCTATCATCTCCACTACGGTCAGCCATCCGCTGCCATGACTTCATCGAGACCTTTTCTCTCGGCCTGGAGGACATGGTCACGCTTGAGATACCGCAGGCGCGTCTGTGCTATGAAAAGCTGTGCCAGAAAATCGGTGCCCCTCTGCCCGCCGGCATGACATCACACGATGAAATGCTGTCAGTCGCGGACCGGGAGTCTCCTCTTCGATTGCGCCACCTCTGCCCGGCGGGATGCCAGAATGCCTCGTTGGCTCCCGTCGTCTACCTGCACGGCGGTGCCTGGCAGATAGGCTCGGTGGAGACCCACCAGGGAGTCGCTGCCAGTCTGGCGAATCATCTCGGACGCGTCGTGGTCAGCGTCGATTACCGGCTGTTGCCCGACGTCAGTTACCGCGACCTGCTGGAGGATTGCCTGGTCGCCGTTCGCCACCTGTCGCAGACACAGCCTCCGGCAGCTCTGGTCGGGGACAGCGCTGGAGCGCGACTGGTGATGGATGTCACCCGAGTGCTCTCGGCAGAATCCTCACCCGCACCATCTCCTTACCATGCCGAGACAGTGCTTGGCCTGGTCTATCCGCCACTTGATCCCGTCTTGTCGCTGGACGCTGATGATGAGCGCACGCTAGGCCCCACTGCGCCCCTCCTCAGTCGTGAGGAGATCGTCAGCATGTGGCAGGTCGTGGTCGAGGGTGATGCGTCAGGCAGCTATGCGCCCTCACCAGCCCACTCACGCTTCGCCCCTGCAAAGCGCATCGAAGTCTTGAGTGTCGAACACGACCCCCTCACCGCTCCACTAGAGGCTGCGATCGCGACATGGCAGGCGCAAGGGGCTGATATTGGCTATCGCTGTGCGCCGGGCATGGTGCATGCCGCGCTTCATGCACATCATGTGCTACCGGAGATGGGCGTCGCCTGGCGCGATTTCTGCGGCGCATTGAAGGGTCGCATTGACGACGCATGAGGCTGACTCTCCTGCACGTCAGCGCGTGACGCTTGATCGCGCAGCGCTATCTGCATTGCACCCAAGAAAATCGTATTCAAGAGAATCTGGCTCAAGACACTCGTACCTCGTCGCACTGCACCTCATCGCGGCGCAGTACCCGCAGCTCCACATCCGCGGGACACTGTGAAACAAGAGACTGCCAGCGGGCCTGCAATTGGCCCCGCAGCTCAGCGTCGCCGTAGATCACGACCACGACCACCAGTCGGAAGTTGTCATCCATCGCCCGTTCCGCGATGAGGGCTTCGTAAAGAATACTGTCAAGCACACGCTCAGCCTTGGCGTGATGTTTCAGCACTCTGACATCAACAAAGGTATTCACGGATGCCTGACCAACAAACACCGCATCGAAGCATGCCCGTGTATCACCTACCTGGATATCGTGGCGAACCTCACTGGCCTGCTTTGCGCCAGACTCGCGTGCAATCTGACGCACCAGAGCCGTTTTCACTGCGCGTAGCTCGTGGCGATGCTCTCGCGTCATCTTCTCGCGCGCCACCTCATGTGATGCCATCTCCCCACTGGATGGTGACGCCATCGGCGTGTCGTTATTGCCGCCGTGAAGCAGTTGCGCCACGTCAGCATCATCCACGGAGATCTGGGCATCCTCTGCCTTCCTCTCATCGCCATCCTCCTCGCCCAGTGAGTCCCGCACCTCAGCGGTCAGACGCGCCTCTTGTTCGCTGGGCGACAGGGTACGCATGAAGGAGCGGTCCTTATGGTAATCGCCAGGCGCATAGAGTTTGCCGTGATGATGGGTGACAAGACGATAGAAAACGCCCAGCACCAATAGCGGAAAGATAACGATGAAGGCGATCAGCGGCCAACGCTCAGCCTCTGTCAGCTTGTCGGCGGATGAATTCAACAACAGACTCGCGAATCCATAGATCAGCGAGATGAACAGCGCGATGATACCGAGTGGATTGCGCGCCAACTCCTTGGCATTTTTCATGAACTGCATAACTGCTCCATTCCCTTGGCCTGTTACTGGCTATGGGGCGCGGGCAGCCACATTGCAATGCCAACCCAGAGGCTTTGCCCTCCACACAACCCTTCGCCGCTGACCATCACTTGCGCCTGCTTCCTGCATATCGTTTGCACAATGACGATATATACTCGATGAGCATTTTCTTATTACGATATTGGCCGAGCATTCTGTACATCATCGGCCAGTACTTAGGTGGCGACCTCCCCAACGCCCCTGACCAACCGCAAGGATTGACACTACATGACAGGCAAGAAGCTCAACTGCCAGATCATTTTCTGGGCCACCTTGATCGGCGGCTTCGTCAGCTCGCTGATCAAGTCCGGCACCGAATCCAACATGCCGCCGCGTGTCAGCGGTGAAGCTTCTCCGCCGGCGATTCACATCGACTCCTGGCTGGGCGGCCTGGGAATCAACTCCCACTCCATGGACTACGTCTATCAAGGCATCACCATCCCGGGTGCCGTGATGCTGTATCACTGGCTGTTCAGCTTTGCTTTCGCCTTCCTGTATGTCGCCTTGTCAGCCTACTGGCCGAAAGTGCGTGCCGGTTATGGTGCGGTGTATGGCCTGTTGATCACCTTCGTCATGCATGGCTTCCTGATTCCGGCCCTCGGCTTCCGCAACCCGGCCTACCTTGGCGGTGAAACGACTGGCTGGCTGTGGAACCTCAACGGCTATGAACTGTGGAGTGAAACCCTCGGCCACGTCTGCTGGTCCATGTCGATCGAAGTCTGCCTTATCGCCGTGCTGGCGCACTTCTCCAAGCCCATCAAAGGCGCCTGGAGCAAGTAACTTCCCGCTCCATCTCTCAGATGAGCGCAATAAAAAGGCGCCCCTGCTTTCGCAGGGGCGCCTTTTTATTGTTACAACGGCACGCGCAGATCAGCCTTCGATAGTCATGCGGCACAGCAGCGTGTTGTCCTGCTTGAGGCTTTCCCCCCAGACGAACTTGGCGTTGTCGTCCCAGTCGATATCGTCATAGCCATCTTTCGGGCTGACGTCGCTGGCAGCGTGTTCAATGGCAGCCGGCCAGTCGCTATCGTCGAAGTCCGGGGCGGTCCAATCACCATCAACCGTAGTTTCCTCGAAGGCACAAGCACCCTCACCCGCTTGTGGGTCACTTTCGTCTTCGCAGGAAGTCTTCACCGGTGCGTGATGTACCACGAGGCAATGCATGTCGCTGTTGGTAACACCGATGACGTCACCTGTCTTTGCATCACGGAACTGGGCAATCATGCCGCCATCACCCATCTGCTGACGATCGGTGCCGATATATTCAAGGCCTGAGTCATTCTCCTTGAAGTCCTTGGCCTTGATGGCAATCGTCACCGGGAATTGCGTCTCGATGATGGCGGTTTCTGAATTGAAAGAGCGCTCAGTGGTGATCGGCACGCTGTCTTGCATCGCCTTCTCGCCATTGACGTACATTTCAAACCAGTTATCGACCCAGACCTCGGCCTTGAGTCTGGTACCGCTCTGAGGCCCGGCCTTGGGCTTTGCTGCATGCTCATCCTTGGCGTGTGAATCGGCAAAGGCAGGTGCAGCAGCCAAAATGAGGGCAGCGGTCAGTAATGTGCGCATGAGGATTCCTTTCGTGGTGAATAGTGATCGGTCTTCTTGGCTTGCAGGGGCTGTCTTGCGTCCATCATCTGCTCAGTTGCGGAAGGTGATGGAGGATGAATCAATGACCTTCCCCTTGAGCGCCTCGGTCATCGTCTCCCAGTTCACGCTCATGTCGTCATGATCCGGCAACGAATCCAGCGGTGCCTTCAAGGCATACAGCGTGATCGTGTATTCGTGATACGAGCCCTCAGGGCCGGGAGGTGAACAAGGCGGCGTATACCCGATACGTTTCTTGTCCTTGTCGGCGCCCTCATCCCCCAGCGACGCCGGGTTGCCGCGCGGCAAGGCGTGGGTGTCTGCCGGGAGATTCCACAGCAGCCAATACTGGCTGGGAGCGTCACGACCTTCGACGGTGCCTTTGGGATAGTGATGCATGATGAGGGCGAGGCTCTGTGTGCCGTCAGGCACATCCCCCCATGTCAGTGGGGGTGTGAGGCCATCGCCGCCGTCGCGAGTGCATTTCAGGTCATCCGGCAGCCAGCCGTCATCACTGAAGGCAGGACTGGTGAGCGTGAAGTCGCCTTGTGCCAGCGCAGGCGTGGCCATGGGCCCGGCCAGTGCCAACGTACAAAGCCCAGCGGCCATCCCACGCGCGAGACGCGTCTGCAAGGCACTTGAGAACTTGCCCGACAAATTGCTCAATAACTTGCTCGATCCTGCAGAACTCATCGGCAGTACTCCCCTGTCTTGACGTCTCCACCATCTGTCACGGTACGCGTTTCAAAGTCATAGCAATCGGGCGTATCGGTGGGCGTATAGCGAATGTAATAGGCTTCACCGTGATAGGTGTAATCCATGCTGCGCTTGCCGTCTGCCTGCTGGGTAAAGACGAGGTCTTCCACGCCCCCTTGCGGCGGAGTGCCGGCAGGACGCCCACGGCTATTGGCATCGCTGGTATCGTTTGCGGCTGACAATGGCGCCACACGTGGCAAGTCCTTCTGGTCAGGCACTTTCCCCATCAGGCACTGCACGATATAGGGCGCCTTCTGCGAAGTGTGGTAGCGATAGCCAAAGGTCTTGTCCGGCTGGCCATTGCAGATATCCAGCGCTCCGTTCGCGATATGACTGCCATCTGGATTATCGTCGCCATAGATGGGATACCCATCCAGCGCCCAACCGATGATGGGGTTGTCATCGGCATTCTTCATCTTGTCGATCATGCAGGTGGGTTTGACATGATAGTGGTAGTCATCGCCACGCCCGGAATGCCCACCACAGGCATCCAGCTGTTTGGTGGCCAGGGTGTCATTCTTGGCCTGATAACTTGAGAGGTCATCCTGAGACATCTCTCCGCCGCCGGTGTAGTCGTAGATCGGCACGCCATTGACGGCGACACCCAGCGCAGCATCACGCGTATAGGGTGACTCCTCACTGCCGCGCATCTTGGGCTCCAGCACTACGGGCGATGCGTAACCCTTGGCCGGCACCGGTATCTGCTCATTGGTGCCGACGATGCCGGTCATCATCTCGTGGTCCGGCCAGGTGTCCGAAGCAATCAATGCCTTGCCATCGTGACAGCTGACCGACACCGAATCGTCAAAGCCTGCGTCCTTCACCGAGGCTTTCACGACATCACAGCGTGTCTTCTGCTTGGCCGTCAGTGATGCCGGGTCATTGGCGATAGACTGCGCAGCGTGAAATGCCAACGGCGCCAAGACCGCAGTCCCTATGCCCAATGCAATGGAACGACGCATGAAGCGTCCTCGTCCATGCGAGTTCTGATCGGTGGATGACATGCTCCCCTCCTTTGAGGTCGTGGTGATGGAATCTGATCCAGACTCTTTGAAGAGAGCGGCCCGATGGCCGCCCCACGCCCAACCCTGGGCAACTTCACGTATGGCGGTTCTTGTGGTGGTTCTGGTGATAGCTCCGATGCCGGCTCGAACAGCAGGCGCTACCACTGCATGACGATGAACGTCAGTGTCATCACGCCGATGGCGACCATCCAGGCACCCAGCACGCGCTGGGCGATCACGAAAGCCGCCTCTGGCAACACGCGCCCGATCAGGGCAAACACCCCCCAGCACAAGAGGATGGTGCCCAGAATCGTCCCCAGCACTCCGACAAGCAACGCGGCGGGCGTAGTCGCCACGTCATGCCCCAGAAACAGCAGCCCCACGATCAGCCCCGCCATCAATGCCGGAACACGTGCCATCGCGGCATGCCCCCAGGCTGTACGCAGCGGCAGATGGATCGACACCAGCAAGGCGAAGAACATCGCAAGCCCGACCACTCCCATCACTAGGTAATCCGGTGCGAACAGCGACACCGCGATACCCAGCACCATGCCATTGATCACTCGCAGAACATGGCGCATCACCTCGCAAGCCGTGAAACGACTCTGAGTGGCAACACCGACCAGCCCTGCCGTCAGCAGCATGTAGAGAATGACGGGGCTTCCGGCGGCGGCTTGAAAGCCCAACATCAACTGATCCTGCCACATCACGCCAGAGCCTCTATCAGGAAGTAGACGCCCAGCAAGGCCGTCACCGCGCCCAACACTCGCAACAGCTGGCCTTGACGGAAACGCTCTGCCAGCACACCGACACCGATACCCGCGGCGTGCAACGAACCAGTCGCCAGCATGAAGCCGATGGCAAAGGCGAACGGATCAGAGGCCAACGGTAACTCCGCCCCATGGGCATAGCCATGACAGATGGCGAACACTGATACCACCAGACAAGCGATCCACAATGGCAATTTCACTCGTCCGGCAATGAAGATCCCCAGCACCAGCGCCGAGAGCGCGATACCGATCTCGATCCCCGGCAGAGGAATCCCGACAATGCCGACGACACTGCCCAGCGCCATGATCATCGGGAAGACAACCGGCAACAGCCAGGTGGCGGGACGCCCGAGAATGACACCCCATAGCCCTACCGCTGCCATGGCGGTGAAGTGGTCCAGCCCGGTCAGCGGATGGAGGAAACCAGCCGCGAATCCGCCGACGGAATCCGTATCCACATGAGCTTCGGCCATGCGTGAAAATAGCAGTAACAAGAAAGCCATGCTGAGTGCGCATGTACGGGCAGTGCTTGGCCGTAAACACTGGGGAAGCGTCATCATGTAGTCATCCATCGAGGTCAATAAAAAGCCTCCCCCCTATGCAGAAAAGAATGCATTGGAAGAAGGCTTGTTCATGCGAAGTTACTTGGCAAAGCAGTACAAGAGACCATCTCCACCGGTGCTTTTCAGCGCCGGGATATCACAGCCCTTGGTCTGGTGTGCCGAATTCCATGAGGTCGGCTGAGCGCCTCCCCCCTGGCGGTCGAAGTGTCCGACCATGACACCTTCATCATTGCTTGAACTGGTCCAGTCCTGACAGGTGCCACCTTCGAGCTCACCTTGGGCATTGGAGGCGGTGAGGATGTCATGACGATTGGGAGTATCCCCATAGCCAGTGATGTGTTCGCCCTTCTCCGTCAAGGCGGTCGCCTGACTGACGTTGGTGGCCACGGAATGCAGTGCCTCGACATCCTTGGCGACCATCACACCCTCGGCGTTGTACCAGGGGCCGGCACCAATGCGATCACGCGCATTCTCTTCGCTGGTAGACAGGTAAGCTGCCCACTGCCTGTCACCCACCCCTGCCGACTCTGCCAGTGACTGACAATGCGCATCAGCCCCTTTGACACCGCCGAAATCACCGCCCTTGCCGGGATTGTGACTGGTGACGAAGAAGCTCATGGAAGCATCCCCTGCGGCACCCTCCGCTGCGAGCGCCTGAGCACTTGCCAGACTTGCTGCCAGCAGGCCCGCCACCAGAGCCGCCACCCATTTATCACTACCTTGCTTGACCGACTTCATCCTGAAATCTCCTGTCATCATGACTGAAGTACTGGAAATATCGCGTCTCATGCGACGCTTGCTTCACATGACTCTGCGCGACGCGACTCATGGCCTACACGACAGACAGGCCACACGAAGATGGCCTGTCAGATTACTGCTCGTTGGCATCACCGGATGCATCATCGCTTTCCGGACCGCCTATGGGTGCAACACCATCCGGGCCCGGACCTGGCCCCTGGCCCGGTGCGCGTGGGGAACCGATCCCCATCTTGGCATTGGTGGTGAAGTTCTCCTTCGCCATCTCGCCTTTCAAGCACTTGGGCAGGTTGGGGAATTCTTCCGTGGCGTGATAGTGATACTCGCCTTCCGGGTGACGCTTGGTCGGGCCGAAGTGGCCATTGCAGCTGTCGAGATCCGTCGGCACTTCCCCCGTCGGATCTTCGCTGCCGAACATCGGATAACCATCGAAGGCATAAGCGAATTGAGCACTGTGGCTCTGTGGCAGCTGGCAGTTGACATCCACCTCTTCCTTGGAATAGACGGCGTCGATATCCGTTGCAGTCGCGTGCCAGTGATACCAGCCGCCGGGGTCGGTATGCCCTCCACAGGTATCCAGAGCCGGCAGATTGCCGGTATCCAGCACTGACGGCGCATCCGCGAAGATCGGGACACCATCCAGTGCCAGCCCGACCTTGGCCACGGTACCCAGTGACGTGGGCTCTTTCGCCTCCACTGGCTCCAGCGGCAACAGAATCGTCATCTCGACGCTTTCATCCGGGGAGACGTTCAGACAGTTGTTGTCGTCGACCGGCTTCTTGCTCAAGTCCGTCATGATGTGGAGTTTTTCATCCTCATCATAGAAATGGAAGCCAAGCGTATCGAGCATTTCAAAGAAGCTGCGATCCAGACGATACAGACCCGGTCTGGTGCCATCCCAATCCCAGATGCCACCGGCATCATCCAGTGTCGGAGGGCAGAAAGGGCCTGTCTTGAGGTCGTCTGGCTTATGCTTGACGACAATCCTGGTGCATTGGGTAGTGGTGCCATTTTCAAGGGTACATTCCACTGTCTCAGGCGCCTTGACCAGCGCAGATTCAGAGAACTGTCCCGGCACGACTTCGGCGCGAGCGGCGCTGGCCAACAACAAGGAGGCAGGCAACACCGCGGCCAGCCATGCCGTCTTGCTCACAAGGGATACTGGCTTCATGTAAGGCTCCAAAAAAAAGCGCCCGCAACTGATCAGTGGGGACATCATCAGTCAGACGGGCGCAGGATATTACGTAAAAGCGTCAGTGCCGCTATCCATGAACAGCAACACGAACATTATACCAAAACAATACACATATCTTTCAATAATCATACAGACATGCAGCAAGCAGAATCATTTCGCTGACAGGCACTGGACAGGTGCGCCATCACGGGATTCCGCCCAGGCAGTAAAAAACGGCAAGAACAGTAAAAAAGCACTCAGTGCTTGTCGCCCTTGGGTGCGTCATCTGGCAGGCAAGCCGTTTCACCACCCTTGGGAGGGGCGACGCACTGACCCGGCACCAGTGAATCAGCGTTCGGTACCTTGATCTGACACTGGTCACCCACCTGCTTGTCAGCACAGGCATCAAAGGCCTCCTGCGGGGGTTTGCCATTAGGCGGCCCACCACTCGGCGGCTGTTGAGCAGCACTCATCCCGCTCACTGTCAGCAGTGCAGTCGTCATCAGGAGCATTGCTCCGACACGCGCCATCTTGGGCACGGCGGCAGACATATGAGTGAAATTCATCGTGCTGTTCCTTGTGTTCCTGTTGATGGGCAAATCCTGCGACTTGACTGTGCAAGCAATAAGTCAAAAAACAGTACGCAACGAGGTAGATACGTCACGCACTGTCGCACGCTCTGCCACGTGATTACTCTGCAGCTTCGGGACGCTCCTGGCCCGGCGGCGGACCATCCGGACGCTCACCATCCTGACCCGGCGGCGGACCTGCCGGAAGCTCATCTGCCTTGCAGACAGCATCCGCAGAGTGGAGTGCACAGCCGCTTTCTCCGTGGAAGCAACCCAGGATCGCGTTCTTCTCGGCACTGTTGCCGTGGTAGTGATAACCAATGCTCTTGGCGGTGTGACCACTGCAGGCGTCAAGGTCCGCGTCTTCCGCGTCATCGCCGGTCAGCTTGGCCAGGATCGGGTATCCGTCCATCGCGAAGCCGATCATCGGGGCGTCCGCCTCGGCCACCTTCTCTTCCGGGCTACAGCCATTGGCGCCGTGGTAGTGATAGCCGGCATGCAGGTTCACGTGACCGCCACAATCATCCAGCGGTGCCACGGTATGAGCCGCGAGAATGACATCCTGCGGGGCAGAACCATCAAAGACGACCCCATTGAACGCCACACCACGCTGGCCATGCTGATTGTCATCTGGCTCGCCTTCCAGCGGCACCGGCACCAATGGCAGCACGTAGGTCGTTTCCGTCAGCTCATCCATGTAAGCCGGGTCACACTTCACGCAGTAGTTGTTGTATTCATCAGCCACGATTATTGCCGCCGCAGCTGCACAGGCTTCCTTGGTATCCGTGACGTTGATCTTGCCAGTCTCCTTGTCGAACAACTGCCATTCGGGGTCGTCATAGAAGGTGGCCAGATTCTCGATGAAGGCACCATCAACATCAATAGATTTGCCATCGCGCATCCAGATGCCGCCTTTATCGTCGCCATCACCAATGTTCTCCGGGCACCAGGAGCCCATCTCGTCATGGTCCAGTGAATTCTTGAGGGTGATGCTGAAGCACTGGGTCTCGGTGCCGCCGGAAAGCGTGCAGTCCACCACCTTGGGGCCCTCAACGATGCTCTTGGCATCGAACATCGACTTGATGTGCTCCAGACGTGCCGAGACATCCATCTCATGAGCCATCGCAGAGCCGGAGGCCATCAGTCCCATTGCACTACTCAGCAACATCGTGCCTGCAAAATGCTTCATGTAATCATCCCTATTGCGTGATATTGGCAGATGACAAGGGTCTACATCGAGGTGATGCCGACTGTCTTGTCTAACTAATATTGTTACCGCGAGACGCAACATTCACCCATCATCCAATAAACGAAGAATCGCTGCCAGCCTAATGAAATCCCTTTCAGCATAGCAGCAATCACGGTGCCGACCCGTCGGATAACAGCGCCAAACCCCCTCCCAACAATGCAAATAAACGTCAAAAATCTCCGGGCTTTTCATGGCTGCCTCTGAGTCATCATCACCATGGCCAATGTTTGTCTTCAGTAGGCGAAATGCCATGAAAGACACCACGTATCGTGCCATCACATTTCGTCAACATTTCCTGCACTACTTCACCGCTAGACTCGCCATCATTCATCAATATCCATACATCATCTTGTTCCTTGTCGAGATGCTAACGATGTCCTGACCATGATCATGATCATGATCATGACGATTCAGTTTGCTTCAGAAGACGGTGCCCTTGTCTTCCTTTTTCTCAATCGGACACCCTACCCATGAGATATCTCTCAGCTCAGACCGCCCTCGGCCTCTCTCTCCTCCTCACAGGCATAGCTCAGCCCGCTTGGGCGCACCACGGCGTGAATTCGGAGTTTGATGTCACCAAGGATGTCGACATTTCCGGCACCCTCTCACGCGCACGACTCGTCAACCCGCATTCCTATCTGTACATCGAATCGACGACAAATGATGACAAACCCGAGACCTGGGCGTGCGAAATGGGCTCATGGACGGCGCTCAAGCGTGATGGCTGGACCAAGGACATGTTGCAGACAGGGACTCACGTCACCGTTCACGGCCATCCCTCGCGCACAGAGGCGCTGGGGTGCGTCGTCGAGCAATTATCACTGGCAGATGGCACCCAGCTGGATACTCGCCCCGAGCATGAAACGAGCGATACAAAAAGTACGGCAGATGAACAAGCGCAGCGGGCGACGACTCAGGACGGCACTCCCACTCTTGCTGGCAACTGGGCCGCGATACACTTCCAGCCACTCGCACCTGGGGCTGGCGGTCCTCCGGGAGAACACGGCCCGCAACTGGGGCCACGTCCGGATCACGGCATGCCACCGTCAGGCGGCATGCCGCCCGAAGGCGCGGACCGCCCAGCACAATCTCTGCCCAAGGACCTGCCCGTGACAGCTGCCGCAAAGACAGCCTCCAAGGGTTACGATCGTGATGACAACCCTCGCTTCAACTGCATGGCGACCAATATCTTCGAAGACTGGACCTTCGATGAGATGGTCAATCATATCGAGCAGACTGCTGACACCGTTCATATTGACTACGGCTTCATGGATCTCGAACGCACCATTTATCTGAACCAGGTAAAGCACCCGTCAGACCTCACGCCCAGTCGGGCGGGGCACTCCATCGGCCATTGGGAAAATGGCAAGCTGGTCGTGGACACCCGCGGCTTCACGCCGGGCTATCTTCTGGCATCGCCCATGGACGGCGTCGCGCTGATGAACAGTGCACAACTGCATACCGTGGAGACATTCTGGCGGGATGAGGACGGTGTCACGCTGCATCGCAGTTACACCATCGAAGACCCGATCTATCTGACAGAGCCGCTGACAGGACAGGACGATGTCGTGGCGACCGATGATGCCTACGAGGAGTATCACTGCGACGACCTGACCAATGCCGGCCATGTTGAGCCGCCCCACTGAGGCGAGGGCTTTCCCCATGGAGCTTTGGTTCGCGCTGGAAGACTCGTGGCTGGGAATGTGGGTGGCAAGCTCTGAATGGGGCTATCCCATCACGCTGTCACTGCACGTGGTGGGCATGGCGATGGTGCTGGGCATCAGCTGGATGATCGATCTGCGCGTGCTGGGAATCAACACGGCTGCATCAATCACTGGACTGCTTCGCTATCGAGGCATCGTTCTGCTGGGGGCATTCATCAGTCTACTGACCGGTATCGGCATGTTCGCGGGGGAGGCCTCAATGGTCTACGACAACACGGCGCTGTGGGCCAAGCTGCTGGTGCTGCCCTTCGCACTGGGCACAAGCCTGTGGCTTTGGCGGCGTCTTCGCCCGGAAGCGCGTGCGATCCGACCGGCCGACAAGGGGCTGGCGCTGGTCAATCTACTGCTCTGGGGGGCCGCCATGCTGGCAGGCCGTTTGATCGGGTATTGCTCGTGAACTACTTGAGGCACATCCCATGACCGCGGACACCCTCGCGCTCTGGATGAAGTCCACCGCCCTGCATAGCGCCATTGTGCACTCGACCTCGGTGTGGCCAATCCTCGAGATGCTGCACTATCTCGGCCTCAGCCTGCTGTTCGGTGGGCTGATGATCATCGACCTGCGCCTGATGAGCGTGATACGTCATCTATCGTTTCGGGGGGCCAACGGCTTCATCCCCGGGGCGCTGGTCGGCTTTGCCATCAACCTGACAACTGGCGTGCTGTTCCTATTCGGGGACCCGGATCGCTATTGGGGCAATACCTCGTTTCAGATCAAGATGGCGCTGATCACCTTTGCAGGCGTGAATGCGCTGGTCTTTCGACACTATTTGAAGCCGTCGCTGATCAGCAGGGATGAGCCGCTGATCAACGACGCTAACCAGACCCCTGCCAACAAGCGTCAACTGGCCCTCCTGGCAGGCCTGCTGTCGCTGTGTGCGTGGATAGGGGTGATCGTGATGGGGCGCCTGATCCCCTACCTGGAATGAGACGCTCTGCATGTGACTGATCGTCAATCGCTCACCACGCAAAAGGCCTGCCCATTGGGCAGGCCTTTTTTGTCACGCTCATCGACGGACAACAAGAACATCGAAGGTCAACAAGGTCATCGCGTCTGGCGTGGCGAGTGCCCGAAGTGATTGCGATAGGCACGCGAAAAACTGGAGCTTGAGGTAAAGCCACTGGAAAGCCCCACCGAGAGGATGTCGAGATCAGTCTCCTTGAGCAGATGCCGCGCTCGCTCCAACCGCAATTTCAAATACCAGGCGCGCGGCGAGGTGGATAGTTCCTGCTCGAAGAGGCGTTGCAATTGTCTCAGCGATACCCGACAGCGCCGTGCCAATTCCTCAAGCGTCAGCGGTGTGTCCAGATGCTGTTCCATCAGCGCCACCGCATCGACCAACTGGCGTTTGTGGGTGCCAAGACGCCTGGCTAGCGTCATGCGCTGCTGATCGGTGCGTGTGCGCATGCGGTCGTGCACCAGCTGCTCGGATACGTCCACTGCCAGTGCTGTGCCATGACGGCGTGCGATCACGTCCAGCGCCATGTCCATGGCCGCTGCCCCACCGGCACACGAAAAGCGCCGTGCGCCCAGCTCGAACAGCTCGTCTGACGTACTGATGGTCGGAAAGCGCTCACGGAAGGCCGGCAGGCTCTCCCAGTGCAGCGTGACACGCTCACCGTCCAGCAAGCCTGCTGCTGCCAACAGGAAGCAGCCGGTATCAAGCCCGCCCAGCACACAGCCTGCCCCATCCAGGCGATTCAGCCAGCCACTCAGGGCACGGTTGAGATGGGCTTCTGGCTCAAACCCGCTACACACCGCCAACGACGGAAGTGAGCGAATATCGAGAATGCTGTGATCTGCCACCAATGTCATACCGCTTGATGACGTCACCGGCTGGCCATCCTCGCTGATCAATAACCAGCGAAATAGCGTCTGGCCACTGATGCGATTGGCGATCCTCAGCGGCTCTACCGCGGCAAAGAACGCCATCATCGAAAAGCGCGGCAGCAGCAGGAATCCGATGGTTTCGGGGAGCGGTCCTGAATAATCGAGACGCATGGCGTCAGGGCCTCCTCATGGTGTCCAGAGTTGAGGTCGTGATGACCTGATGGATGATAACCCGGCAAGTAATGACCTGATGGATGATGATCCGGCAATTAATGACTTGATAGACGGCGAGCTGATAGTTGGCGATCTGATGAGTGATGAAAAGCAACGTGAACCCTCGTTCGCATCTGCGCCCACTCAGACCATTCAGATAACGACTCGTGGTATTCCTATGCACGACAGTAGCGAAAAAATGTCGACTAATGAAAATAAAAAGTCGCTTGAGGTTAAATTATAGCATTGCACCTTTCTAATCTGTCCATGTGCCCTCGACGTGCCGAACACATACGCAGGCTGCAATTCCGTGGTAACAGCGTTAGTTGACAATCAATTTTCCAGAATCTGTAGCCATGAAAACTTAATGTATCCATAATATATCGTAATGCTATGAATTTATTAGCATTGCGCCGAGATTTTCCGAAGCGTTCCTACACCTCATCGCGTTGCCCGATGAACAACAATAAAGGGTTGCCGATGTGCGGCTGATCCGCCTCAGTCGTTCAAGGGATCGCTGGCCCTATGTCCAGCCTGAACAGGAGTATTGTGTGACACCATCTCAACCTGATCCCACATCCCCAAAAGATGCTTCTCTGGATTCTGGCCCCGCCAGTGGTCCACGTCCCTACAACTCTCGGGACATGAGCCTGATGGTCGAAAAGACCGGCATGCTGAAAGGCATGCACAAGGGCATGACACTGACGTCCGCCGGTCTGCTGTTGCTCTTCGTGCTGGCTACTGGTCTGGCTCCCGACCTATCTTCCAGCCTCTTCGGTGCAGCCCGCGGCTGGATAGAAAACACCTTTGGCACCTATTACCTTGTCACCATGGTAGGTCTCATTGGGCTGTGCATCGCTCTCGTAATCTCCCCGTGGGGAAATCTGCGCCTTGGCACGCCGGAGAGTCGCCCCGAATTTTCACGCTTCACCTGGATATCGATGTTGCTCTCGGCAGGTGTCGGCATCGGGATTCTGTTCTTTGGTGTTGCCGAACCGCTGTTCTATTTCGACAACTCCGGTGGGTTTGGCTATCCGAACAATCCGCATGCGGATCTTGCCGGCCATCTGGCGATGGATCATGCCCGTGCCGTGGATGCCCTCAAGCTGGCCTTCTTCCACTGGGGCCTGCATGGCTGGGCGGTCTATGTCATCGTTGGCATGACACTCGCGTATTTCGCCTATCGCCGCGGCCTGCCACTCGCATTGCGCTCGGCGTTCTATCCGCTGATCGGTGACCGTATCTATGGCCCCATCGGGCATGCCGTGGACATTCTCGGGGTGCTGGGGTGCGTGTTCGGTATCGCTACCTCACTGGGGCTGGGTGTCAGCCAGATCGCGGTCGGCCTCAACCGTCTGACAGGCCTGGATTCCGGCATCTACACTCAGGTGGTGCTGATTGCGGTGATCTGCGCAATCTCGATCGCCTCTGCCGTCTCTGGCGTCAGCCGCGGCATACGTATCATCTCTGAGTTGAATGTCGGCGTGTCCGTCATCGTGGTGGGCAGTTTCCTGGTTGGCGGCCCGACGCTGTGGTTGATCAGCATGTTCGGCGAAACCGTCGTCGCCTATGTGCGTGACGTAGTGCCGATGGGGTTGTGGGTGGCGAGCACACCGGCTGAAGCGGATTGGCAAGATGCCTGGACGATCTTCTACTGGGCGTGGTGGCTGGCATGGGCACCATTCATCGGCCTGTTCATCGCCCGTATCTCCAAGGGACGTACCGTTCGAGAATTCATTCTCGGTGTGCTGATCGCCCCGCCGCTGATCATTTTCATCTGGCAGGCGCTGTTCGGAGGAACGGCACTTCATCAGGAACTGACCGCGGCGATGGGGCCTGGTACCGGTGAGTTGATGGGCATGATCCGCGACTGGAACCTCCCGGAAGCCTTGTTCGCCACTGCAGACACGCTGGTCAGCAATGACATCCTGAGCACCACCCTCTCTTCACTGTTGATCTTCCTGCTGGTCAGCTGGTTCATCACCAGCTCTGACTCCAGCACACTCGTGATCACCACCATCCTGTCGATGGGTGACGAAGAGCCGCTGGCACGTCACCGTATCTTCTGGGGTATCTCCATCGGTGTCGTCGCTGCCGTCCTGCTGGTGGCAGGAGGGTTGAAAGCCCTGCAGACGGTTCTCATGGCAGCTGCCTTGCCTGTCAGTGTCGTGATTCTGCTGATGACAGTCGGGTTGCTGGTCGCTCTCTGCGAAGAGTCGATGACGGCTTACAAGCGTCGCAAGGCTCGTCGCCAGACCGTCACTGACTGATCCTACTGACTGATGCCATGAACACGCTGACTGATTAGTCGATATTGCGTCACCAATCCCTGCCAGGCCTCGCGCCTTGCGGGGATTTTTTTCATGGCTCCCTGCACGCGAACCCCGCCACTGAATGAAGCATTAGCCCTCTTCGACTAACGTCTCGATCTACAAATATTACGATGTAGCTGTCGCTTAAAGGCAATTTTATGTCGCTTCAGTTCAAAATTGCTTCTGTCGTCAAGATAGTCTTGTGTCGCTATCGCCATAGACAGGAGCCCACCATCGGTCATTTCGCTCAGCAGTCCAATACGAACGCGCGTTGCAGTGCCAAGACATCCCTGACTGAAGCTACGACAACAATCATAACGAAGACATTCACAGGAGCCACACGATGACGTCCCCCACCTCTCATCCTGACGAGAACATGTCAGATACTGAAGCCGCCACATGCGGACTTGGTGCGTCGACAACCGCCAAGGAGCAGTACTTCACCTCGCTTGCCACGGTGGCAGTCATTGCCCTGCTCATTGGTGCGGCAGCCTTGTTCCCTACAGGCTTCCTGTCGGTGCTCGAGTCCATCAAGACCCATGTCATCGGCAACCTTGGCTTCATCTTTACCTGGCCAGCCTTTGCCGTGTCATTACTGATGGTGGCCGTATGCTTTACACCACTCGGCAAGCTGCGCTTTGGCGAAGGTCCGCCCGAGTTTCATACCCTGAGCTGGATGGGCATGCTGTTTGCCACCGGCATGGGCATTGGTCTGCTGACCTGGGGGGTACTGGAGCCGAAATACCATACCGATGCAGGCCAGAGCAGCGACATGGCATTGCTGAATGCCTTCAATCACTGGGGACTACTGGCCTGGGCTGGCTATCTGGCGATTGGTGCACTGTTTGCTCACGCCATGTACAACATGAAGATGACCAAGCCGGCGGAAGAACTGCTTGGTAACGGACTCTGGAGCAAGCTCAATCTGATCAGCCTGGTCGTCTCGACCGTCATCGGACTGTCACTGTCGTTTACCTACGCCACCATCCCGATTCAGCAAGGCCTTCAGAAACTGCTGGGCATCGATTTCAGCCCGACCCTCATCATCTGTGTACTGGCCGTGTGCGCCATCGTTTCCTCTGCATCTGGTCTCAAGCGAGGCATCAAGTGGCTGAGCAACTACAACACCCTATTCGCCATCATTTTGATGGTGGGAGTGCTGGTACTCACCGTGCCGGGCGACATCTTCTCGACCTTCCTGCGACTGGTGCCGGAATATCTGATCAAGTACCCCGCCATGGCGACGGACATCGGTATTGGGGATCCAGCGCGCAAGGCATGGCTGGCTGACTGGCTATATGCCTTTGAAGCCGCCTGGTATGGCTGGTTTATCTTCACCGGCGTATTCATTGCACGCATCTCGAAAGGTCGCACGCTACGCGGCATGGTACTGGGCGTGATGCTGGTACCGACACTGTTCTCCTGCCTGTGGTTCGTCGTCTTTGGTGTTGGCAGCTTGAGCCTCGGCGTCGATGACGTCTTCGCATTGATCGACACCATCGATGCCAGCGGCATTCTGTCTGTCGTGTTGACCATCAATATCCTGTTGTTCTTCATTACCAGCGCCGACTCTGCTGGACTGGTGTGCGAGATGTTGACCGTCAAGCGCTCACGCGCCCTCTGGATCATCGCCATGGCTGCACTGGCCATCGTGGTCAGCTGGTTGGGCGGTGATGTCTACAAGACCTTGTTGAGCCTTATCTCGGTCGCCGCGATACCCGTTGCCCTCGGTATCTTCGCGTTGGTCATTGCCTTCGTGATTCGCGTACGGCGTGAACGTGCCGGTACCGCGGTCATCACGAATCAGTAACCATCGTTAGAGAATCATCATCGACAATGGGTCGACATGCAGCGACTCCCTCACGGCCCTGCCCTCATTCGAGTGCAGGGCCGTGTCGTGTGGGCGGCCTTTCGATGACACGGAATCCAGGACTCGCTAAAAAAGCATCCGCAAATACTGAAATGGGTTGGACAGCCAGGACATTCCTGCTGATAGGGTGGATTGAGCGCTAAAGCAACGGCGAAACCCCACTATGCTGGAGATAATCGTCACGTTCTGTACGGCTCCAGCATTGCCCAACAACAGGAATCTGCCATGCCAGCCAGTTTCAATGAGCATCTCAACCGCCAGATCACCGAGCTAAACGAAGAAGGCCTCTACAAGCAGGAGCGCGAGCTTACCTCGCCTCAACGTGCCAGCATTCGGGTCGCCAGCGGAAAAGAGGGGGATGAGGTCATCAACTTCTGCGCCAACAACTATCTGGGTCTGGCTGATGATCCTGAGCTGGTCGCGGCGGCACATCAGGCGCTGGACCGCGATGGCTTCGGCATGTCGTCGGTACGCTTCATCTGCGGCACCCATCATCAGCATCGTGTGCTGGAAAGACGCCTCGCGAACTTCCTTGGCATGGACGATGCCATCCTGTACTCCTCGTGCTTTGATGCCAATGGCGGCCTGTTCGAGACGCTGTTCGGCCCTGAAGACGCCATCATCTCGGATGCCCTCAATCACGCCTCGATCATTGATGGCGTGCGTCTGTGCAAGGCAAAGCGCTATCGCTACGCCAACAATGACATGATTGAGCTTGAAGCCCGCCTCAAGGATGCTGACGCCGCCGGAGTGCGCTTCAAATTGATCGCCACCGATGGTGTCTTCTCGATGGATGGTGTGATCGCCAACCTAAAGGGCATCTGTGAAATGGCAGAGCGCTATAACGCGCTGGTGATGGTGGATGACTCTCACGCCACCGGCTTTGTTGGTGCCAACGGCCGTGGTAGCCACGAATATCATGCAGTGATGGACAAGGTGGACATCATCACCACCACCTTCGGCAAGGCGCTGGGCGGTGCCTCTGGCGGTGTGACAGCGGCACGCGGGCCGATTGTCGAGTGGCTACGTCAGCGCTCACGCCCTTATCTGTTCTCCAATTCGTTGGCGCCGCCGATTGTCGCAGCGACTCTCAAGGCGCTGGACAAGATTGAGGACAGTGGCGAGTCGCGCCAAATGCTGTGGGACAACGTCGAGCGCTTCCGCAGTGGCATGCAGGCTGCCGGCTTTACCCTCGCCGGAGCGGGTCACGCCATCATTCCCGTGATGCTGGGCGATGCGCGCCTCGCGGGGGAGTTCGCCAATCGCCTGCTTGATGTCGGCATCTACGTGATCGGCTTCTCTTACCCCGTCGTCCCCAAGGGACAGGCTCGGATTCGCACCCAGATTTCTGCTGCACATACACCAGAGCAGATTGATACCGCGATTGCTGCCTTCACGCGTATCGGCCGCGAGCTGGGCGTGATCAACACGTCACCGGGAGAACGTTCATGAAGGCGCTAGCCAAGCTCAGACCAGAACCGGGCATCTGGATGACCGATACGGCGATACCGGAAATCGGCCATAACGATGCGCTGATCAAGATCCGCAAGACGGCCATCTGTGGCACTGACATGCACATCTTCCAGTGGGATGAGTGGTCACAGAACACCGTACCAATCCCGATGGTGACCGGACATGAGTACGCGGGTGAAATCGTCGCACTGGGCAGTGAAGTGCGCGGTTTCGAGATTGGCGATCGCGTCTCCGGCGAAGGGCACATCACCTGCGGACATTGCCGTAACTGCCGCGCGGGGCGTCGCCATCTGTGCCGCAATACCGAGGGCGTCGGCGTCAACCGCCCCGGTGCCTTTGCCGAATATCTCGCCCTGCCCGCCTACAACCTATTCAAGCTGCCGGATGAGATCAGTGATGACTTGGCCGCCATCTTTGATCCCTTTGGCAATGCCGTGCATACGGCACTGGCCTTCGATGTGGTTGGCGAGGATGTATTGATCACCGGCGCTGGACCCATTGGCATCATGGCAGCAGCAGTGGTGAGGCACATCGGTGCGCGCCATGTCGTGATCACGGATGTAAACGACTACCGGCTGGCCCTGGCCAGGAAGATGGGGGCAACGCGCACCGTCAACGTCGATCGCGAATCACTCAAGAAGGTAATGGCAGAGCTACACATGCACGAAGGCTTTGATGTGGTGCTGGAGATGTCCGGCGTGCCGTCAGCCGTGAGTCAGATGCTCGATGTCATCAATCATGGCGGCAAGATTGCCATGCTGGGCATCCCGCCCGGCGAGATGGCCATCGACTGGACCAAGGTCATCTTCAAGGGTCTGACCATCAAGGGCATCTATGGCCGTGAGATGTTCGAGACCTGGTACAAGATGGCCAGTTTGATCCAATCGGGGCTGGATCTATCGCCCATCATTACCCATCGCCTACCTATCGACGACTTCGAGCAGGGCTTCGAGATCATGGGCTCGGGGCAATCAGGCAAGGTCATACTCGATTGGGGCTAGTCACTCCTCCCCTTTTATAGACCGAATGCCGTGCTCATACCCGGCGCACAGAGACGCTCTATGAACCATTTGAGCGCCTTGCCCTGGCGACCACTGCGCCAGGCGATAGACAGACTAATCGGCACGCGTTCCATCTCCAGTGCCAATACCTCAAGACTGCCGGTCGCAATCTGCTCTCTCACGCGATGCAGCGGAAGATAGCCCACTCCCAGCCCCTTGGCCTGAATCTCGATCTTCTGAGCGATGGTCGGCACGATGATCTGACTACGCCCGTCCAGCAGTCCCGATGAAAGGCTTGGCAGATTGCGTGTGCTGTCTGCCACCACCACCGTCGGATAATCCTGCAGAGACGTGACGGATAATGGCTGCGACAAACGAGTCAACGGGTGACCACTGGCAACGGCAAAGACCAGCGACACCTCACCCAATGGTTGGCTTGCCAATCCTGAGACCGGTGCTTCGCCTGGCGCGCCAATCACGAGATCACAGCGATTATCATGTAGCGCATCCCACGCCCCGCTCAACACTTCCTCGCTCAGTACCACTCGTGTCCGTGGCTGGATGGCTTGGAATTCCTCCAGCAACGGGTAGAGTCCTTCTGGCTCAATGATAGAGTCGATACAGATACGCAGCTCGACTTCCCATCCGGCCCCGGACTGGCGAGCCAATGCCGTCATTTCTTCGGTGGCCAGCAGGATTCGGCGACCATGCTCGAGCACCAGCCGCCCGGCCTCGGTCATTGCTGCGCGACGTCGAGAGCGATCAAACAACGGCACGCCCATCTCTTCCTCAAGCTTCTGTACGGTGTAGGACACCGCCGAGGGCACACGATTAAGTGACTCGGCAGCAGAGGCAAAACTGCCGCGCCGATCAATGGCATCCAGTACGCGCAGTGCATCCAGAGTGATGGGTGATGTCATCATTCAAAAAATTTGACCTTTTAGATCAAAAACCTCCGTTATTTTTTCATTATGTCAGTCTTTATAGTGCATCCATTGATCAAGAACACTCACTCAATGGAGAACATCATGTCCACACCTTCCCTATTCAAGTCTATGCTTTCTCGTCTGCTGAGTACTGATGACAACGTCGCCAGCCTGATACTGCGCGTGCCCACCGGCATCATCTTCATGGCGCACGGTGCGCAAAAGCTGTTCGGCGCTTTCGGCGGTTATGGCCTGGAAGGCACTGGGCAGTGGATGGCCTCCCTTGGTATCGAGCCCGGCTATCTGATGGCGCTGATGTCTGGCAGTGCTGAATTCTTCGGCGGTCTCGCCATTCTGATAGGTCTGCTGACCCGCCCTGCTGCCGCGGTACTAGCCTTTACCATGTTGATCGCCATTCTCACCGTTCATATCAGCAATGGTCTGTTTGCCAGCAACAATGGCTATGAGTACGCACTGGCACTGATGACCACCTCGGTCGCCCTGGCACTACTGGGCGGCGGCAAGGCCTCACTGGATCGGCTGCTATTCTCGGCTCGATAACTCACCGCGAAGACTCGCCGATTGATGCCCCTCCCCGTTCACACAGATGAGGACTCGTCATGATGTACCTACGTCGTAACAATGAGCGCGGCCACGCCAGATTCGACTGGCTCGAAAGCCGTCACAGCTTTTCCTTTGCCAGCTACTACGATCCCGCGCATATGGGGGTTTCGGTGCTACGCGTCATCAATGACGATATCGTGGCACCAGGTACGGGATTTGATGCCCACCCGCATCGCGATATGGAAATCATCAGCTACGTGCTACAAGGCAGCATCGAGCATCGCGATACGCTGGGCTCGCACCGAAAGCTGAGTGCAGGTGAAGTACAGGTGATGAGCGCCGGCATTGGCGTTGAGCACAGCGAATACAACGTTTCAGAGCATGATTCGCTGCACTTCCTGCAAATCTGGATCACGCCGAATATCAAAGGGCTGACGCCGCGCTATCAGCAGCAACCTTTTGAGCCCACGCCTGGTCTGCAGCTATTGATCGCACCAGCAAATGACAAGACTGGCGCCGATAACGCTAACGCTGACGTGCTAAGCATCAATCAGGACGCACGGATGTATCGCGTCCAGCTTGATGGGCAAGATCTTGAACTGCCACAGCGCCCACATCGTGTCTATTACCTGCATGTCATCGAAGGCCAGGTAAGTTTGCAAGGCGAAACCCTGAAGGCGGGCGATGCAGCCGCGGTCAATACGAAGCAAGACGCGCCACTGGTACTGAGCGGCGCACAATCCCTGCATGCCTTACTGTTCGATCTACCGGCCTGAGTCGACGGAACACCATATCGAACATAAGCGTCACGATGATCGACTGCGTGGGGCAGAATAGTCATAGGGTGAACTCACTCACGACTAATCTGTCCCACCTTTCAGTATTCTAGTGTCGAGCCTTTCGGGGCCAATGACGCAGACGATCATCTTCACAGGAGGACGTGTCATGACAGCCAACACTCGTACCCCCGCCATCATTCAGGCAGACAAGGCCGAACCCGCCAGGCACGCGGAGAGAGTCTCTGACGCTCAGGCAAATCTTCATGTGCACGCTGATGCCTATTCCACTGCAGGCTTCTGGAATAAAGTCTCGAACGTGGCGAAAAAGGCTGGCAAGACGGTGCTGAATCCTGCCTTTCGCATGTACTTTGCGGCACAGGACCCCGACACTCCCATCTGGGCCAGAACGACCATCTATGGCGCATTGGGTTACTTCATCTCGCCGATTGATGCACTGCCGGATTTCACTCCTCTGCTGGGCTATACGGATGACCTCACCCTGATGGCCGGTGCCGTGGCCATCGTGGCAGCCCACATCAAACAGGAGCACGCCGAGCGGGCCGATAAAGTGCTCAAGCGCTGGTTCAACTAACATCGCCCATTCTTGCTTTGCCACGTGCATGGAAGGGGTGAAATGCATTACCCGCACCACGATCAGTCACTGACCGTCGGCATGGTATCCTGATCGCCGCTGCAGAATCGCGATTCAACCCCCAAATTCACGAGCCAGAGATATTAACGCTCAGGAAACCTCCATGACATTGATGAAAACCGCACTCGCGGGTCTGGCGATGCTCCTGATGACAGGCTGCGCTTCACGAGCGCAGATTGATGTTCCCGTAGTACAGCCCGTGCAGACTCAGGCCTACGAGCACAAGGCATTTTTTCCCGATATCTATTACAGCCAGCCTGAAGCCAACCTGTTTTCCGGTGCTGCTCAACAAGCCATGCAACCGCTTGGCAACGTCAGGCTATCGCACGTCTGTTCGCCGGCCATGACCAATTTCGATCAGCTGCTTCGTGAGCAACTCCCCAGCACATCGAGCATCACTCATGATGCTCGCGCGGGCGATTACCGCCTGCAGGTCGAGATCATGGCACACGAAAACAGAGGGCCAGTCTATCTTGACTATCTAATGGCAATAAATCTGCCCATGAACCTGCTGACCTTTGGCATCGCCAATGAAGATTTCGACATCATTGCAGATTTCAATGTCGAATATCGACTATATGACAAGGACGAAAAGCTGCTGTTCAGCAAGGATTATACCGTCAGGGATTCTGTGCCTCACCAGGCCGGTAACTTCGACATTGGAAATCGGATTTTCCTGCCCGCGCAGAACATGATGACGAAGTATCTGTTATTGACCATGAACGACTTCTTCAACAATGCCAGCCGGCCTCTGCCCGCAACAGGCACCTGAACAGTCGCCAGTACACAATGGACAATCTGAGCACTCAACGCCTCGTCTGCCTCGCAGCCGGGGCGCTTTCAATCACGCAAACACATCGTGAGATGGGCATTGAATCGCCGACAGATGCCTTACAGCCATGCTATTAGTCTAATCATCTTGCCGACCCGTGAGATGAATTTGCAGATCAAAAATCAATTATTTCATAAAATACAAACACTTGGGCCTATAAAAACGCAGAAACACGACTGGTATTACCAGATGGCCTCCAGTAGCAGAAACAAATCGACTCTCTTACCTTGAACTAGCATCAGACGTATAAACATTTTTCGTTTACTCACAACAATAATGACGTTCGCTGCGCCAAATGATGGAGAGTGCTGCACATGAATCAGTCGCTACTGGCTCTACTGGCCTTTGTGCCATTACTGCTCGCTGGAGTTCTATTGATCGGCTTCCGCATGGCCGCCCGCCTCGCCATGCCCATCGTCTTCGTGGTCACGGCGCTCATCGCGTTGCTGGCGTGGGACATGACCTTCAATCGCGTACTGGCCTCCTCGTTGCAGGGGTTGATTCTGACCATCGCCATCCTGTGGATCATCTTCGGCGCCCTGCTGCTGCTGAATACACTCAAGCACTCCGGCGGCATCGCTGCGATTCGCAACGGTTTCTCCGGTATCAGTCCTGATCGCCGAGTGCAGGCCATCATCGTCGCCTGGCTGTTCGGTTGCTTTATCGAAGGGGCCTCCGGATTCGGCACACCTGCTGCCGTTGCGGCTCCCTTGATGGTGGCGCTGGGCTTCCCTGCGCTGGCCGCCGTTGTCGTTGGCATGATGGTGCAATCAACGCCGGTCTCCTTCGGCGCAGTCGGTACACCCATCGTCGTCGGGGTATCTGGGGGACTCAACAAGGCAGGTGTCAGCGAAACACTGACCAGCAATGGCTCCAGCTGGGATAGCTACTTCCAGTTGATCACCTCTGAAGTCGCCATCACCCACGGCATCATCGGCATCTGCATGCCGTTGATCATGGTCGCTGTGATGGTGCGCTTCTTCGGGGCCAATCGCTCCTGGCGCGAGGGACTCGAAGTGGCACCGTTCGCGCTGTTCGCCGGCGTCTGTTTCGTCGTGCCCTATGTGCTGGCCGGCGTGCTGCTGGGGCCGGAATTTCCCTCGATGATCGGCGCCATGGTCGGACTGGCCATCGTCGTGCCTGCTGCTCGCAAGGGCTTCCTGCTACCCGCCACCACCTGGGACTTCCCGAAAGTCGAAAGCTGGCCCCAGGAATGGATCGGCAAGCTGGATATGACGCTGGAGCCCGTAGAAGGTCGCAAGCCACTGTCCGTCGGCATGGGCTGGATGCCCTATGTGCTTCTAGCAGTCTTGCTGGTGCTATCTCGCGTCATCACTCCCTTGAAAGATGCACTGACCTCCCTGAGCTTCGGCTGGAACAGCATTCTAGGGGAAAGTGACATTTCCGGAAGCCTGCAACCGCTATATCTGCCCGGCGGTATCCTGGTCGTGGTGGTCTTGCTGACCACCGTGCTTCACCGGATGCGCATGAAGGATGTCGGTGCTGCAGTCTCGGAGTCCAGCCGCACGATTCTGGGCGCTGGCTTCGTACTGCTGTTCACCATCCCGATGGTGCGCATCCTGATCAACTCGGGCGTCAATGAGGCGGACCTGGTCTCGATGCCCGTCGCGATGGCACAGTTCATTGCCGATAGCGTCGGCGACATCTATCCGCTATTTGCGCCAGCTGTCGGCGCGCTCGGTGCCTTCATCGCCGGTTCCAATACCGTCTCCAATCTGATGCTGGCTGACTTCCAGTTCAACGTCGCCGAAGCCCTTGGCCTCTCCAGCGCCATGATGGTCGCGCTACAGGCCGTGGGCGCGGCTGCCGGCAACATGATCGCCATCCATAACGTGGTCGCCGCTTCTGCCACGGTTGGCCTACTGGGGCGAGAAGGCATAACACTGAGAAAGACGATTCTACCGACGCTCTACTACGTCATCTTCGCCGGCATCATCGGCATGATTGCCTTCCATGGCATCGGAGTCGTGGATGGATTGATGAAGTAATGATCAGAGGCGTGCCATGGGGAGTGCTTTGAAGACCATGGCGCAATCTCGCTAAACGAAGACGGGGGCCTTTATAGGCCCCCGTCTTCGTTTCATCCTGAGCGAAGCCGCCGCCTCACGACCACTTGATCATCATGTCACCCGTACTGATGGGGAACCCCAGCATCTGCCGCAACGACGATGCATCTGGTGACAGAACCAGCCAGCCGACGGCGCCGATATTGAGCAGTACTGCGCACCAGAAGGTGACCTGATAACTGCGCTTGCGCGTCTTGTGGCGCAGGAGTTGCTGCGCGAACCAAGCACCGGGCCAGCCACACGTCAGCTCCATCAGATGCAGGGTACTCTCCGTGACTCGCCATGCACCACGCCGAGCCGCCTGCTTGTCCGTCCAGTAACTCAGGAAGGCCAGCAGGCTCATGCCCAGATACATGGCAAGTAACATCCACGGCAACACCCCCTGCTGCCACGCGACATACAACCCGCCAATCACGCCCAACGCCACCAACAGGCTTACCCATACGCCGACATTGACGGCCGATGAAGTACCGCCTGCG
The DNA here is from genome assembly GCF_009796845.1 of Cobetia sp. L2A1. Classification (NCBI taxonomy): domain Bacteria; kingdom Pseudomonadati; phylum Pseudomonadota; class Gammaproteobacteria; order Oceanospirillales; family Halomonadaceae; genus Cobetia; species Cobetia sp. L2A1. Next base: position 2,448,063 of record NZ_CP047025.1, read on the forward strand.
CCTTCCACACGAAAGCGCGTTACACGTGGTCGACCCTGCTCGTCCATCCCAAGCTGATAGGCCACTTGCGCACTGGCCTTGGGGCGGCCACGCCCCTTGTAGGCACTGATATGAGCGAACACCTCCTGCCCGCCCAATGACGGCTTGATGAAGCCAAAGCCCTTGTCATCGTTCCAGCGCGTCAATCTTCCTTGATGATTCATGTGCCAGCGACTCGTCCGTGTGTCATTGTCCAGCGGCTATCTCTAGCCAACAAAGGTGCCAGTGCTCTTGCTACCCCCAGCATTGCCACCCCCATTCTGGTCATTATCATGATCGTTGTCGTCATGCTCAGTACGCTGGTCGTCATCACGGAAGCTGCCCTGAATGGCATCCTTTGCCATCGCAGCCTTTTGCTCAGCTGAGCGCGCCAGCGCCTCATTCGGATTACGTGCTTCCACCTGCATCTGATATTGATAGCCTTGTGTTTCCAGCAGGCTGGCATACCACTGATTGCCCTTGAGGCTGATCGTGAGATTCAGGCCGAGAAACAGCACATTGGATATCAGCTGCCCTTCCATCGTCGCCGGAATGAGCATGGAGCTGAGTACGATGAAGCCGAACAGGCAAGCGGCCAGCATCCAGATACGCTTGTAGAGTGCCCAGAAAACCCCGAAAAAGAAGGCCGGCCACGACCACCCTTGCTTGACGGCACGGGGGCCGTGAAGGGGATGCTCGAGAATGCTGAATGTCGCCATCACTGAAATCCTTGTCAGATGCCCCGCCCCGAAACACGGCGTGATAGGGGAAGGGAGTCACAGATGAACCGAGCCGATGACATCAGTCGTTATCGACACTGCAAAGCCTGTCACTATAAACACCCGCCCTTGTCAGGACCATGAATTCGAAGCGGTTCTCAAGCGACAATCGTTACGGCCTCCCGCTACAAGGCTGTTCGAGCCGACATCTCCTGATAATCTAACCGGACACGCTGATGACAATCGGATCCTCGTTGGCGGGATAGGCACAACACATCAATACCTCCCCTTGAGCGATCGCCGCTTGCGGAGTGACGGGATATTGAACTTTCCCCGACATCAACCGTAGCGCGCAACTGCCGCAGCGACCGGAGCGACAACTCGACAAGGTGGCCAGGCCAGCCTGCTCCGCCAGCTCCAGCAAGGTGCCTTTCTGCGGAACCCAATCAGCCACCGTTGCTGCCGTCGGCTGAATGGGCTGTCCGCGCCGAGCCCGTGGCATGAAGGTAATCTCCGTGTGTGCCGGCAATGCATGCCTCGAAGGGCCATCGTCTGCGGACGGTGTCTCTGATTCCAACGAACCACGCCCGAAGAACTCGTGATGCAGATGCTCGCGCGGCAGCCCCAATGCCATGAGTGCGGCATATTGCGCCCTCATGAAACCTTCCGAACCGCACAGATAGACATGGCTATGGGCCATGTCCGGTAGCCAGTGCATCAGCGGTGATAGCGCCAGACGTCCACGCGAATGATGATGAGTCGTGGCCGCCGGATTGGCAGAGGGTCGTGAGTGTGCGATATGCAGATGTAACCACGCATGCTTGCGCGCCCATGCAGCGAGTTGGTCGGCAAAGGCCTGCTCTGCGCCATCACGCGCGACATGAACGAAGAACACCTCATGTGGCTCGGTATCACCCGCCGTTACCTGCCGGATCCGCTCCTCCAGCATGGCGATCATCGGTGTGATGCCGACGCCGGATGACAGCAACACGATCGATGCGGACGCTGCTTGCAACGTGAAGTCGCCCGTCGGCGGCAATGTCTCGATCACATCGCCCACTAAAAGCTCATCATGCAGCAACCGGGAGGCGACGCCCTGTGGGTCACGCCTGACTGAAACTCGATAGTCCGCGAGCTCGTCATGCCAGCTCTGCGAGAGGCTATAGCTGCGCATGACCGGAATCGAGCCACTGGTTAGAGGTTGTGATGGCGTCGACGACAACCGCAGGGTGAGAGACTGCCCCGCACGATAGGGAGCAATTCCCGCATCATCTGATGAGAGAGGCGCCAGATAAAAGGACGTGATCGAGGCACTTTCCTTGATCTTGCGTGTGACACGCAGGCGACGAAATCCCTGGGGCCTTGCCGTTGGCCGTGGCCATTCGCCTGTCTGTGCAAGCGACGGCGAGAGCTCGATCAAGCGCGCCTGCGCGGGTAGGGCATCCCTGACATGCAGGGTCTGCTCGGGCACGACATCCACAATCCGCTCGGCACCTTCAATCAATGCCGCGCGTTGCGGATTCCAGTCCACGCGCGCCCGCCCCTTCAGCACCAGTACTTCTCCGCTGGTGAAATCAGGAATCAACAGACTGACGCGTTCGTCCTGCTCAATGTTGCCCAGCGTATTGAAGAAGCGATTGCCGGCAAAATCAGGAAACGACAGACTGCCATCCGAATTCAGATGCAGAAACCCGGGCCTGCCGCCACGATGCGAGACATCCACTCCATTATGCGACGCTGCATCCAGGTCGGCGGCGCGGGTGGCGATGAAAAACGTATCGGCCTGTGCCAGAAGCCTCTGGCTGAGCGATGACGTGATCGCGACTCTCCGGCTTCTGGGGACGAGAGCCGTGCCGGACTGCCAATCCACCTCGCGCTGCTGGATGTATTGAGGACAATTGCCAAAGCTCTGATCAACCGAGAGTCGCAAGCCCCGCTCATCGTGGGACAGCACGGTGCCATTCAGACGATTACGCCGTCGACTGCTCATGTCGAGTCCCAGCAGTCCAAGCTTGGTCCCTGGATCAATCTCGAGATCAAGTAACTTGGCAAGTGGCGGCGTCTTGCGAATCACCATCTCATTCGGTGACACCTCGCACAGTTCACCGGGCGCATCAAAAGCCACGATAGCCCACGGCCAACCCTGCTTGTCTGGCACACCCATGAACAGCACCGGCAGACTCTCGAAGAATGCGACATGCTGATCAGGCATTCTAGCGCGCACATAAGATGTCACTTGATCCACGTAATCCTCAGGGACGCCAGCGCGCGCTTGAACGCGACGTTCGCCTGCATGAAATACCTGCCGGTGACTACTCATGATGAAGGCCTCTGATACACACTGATGTAGCGCTGGTCGACGGTGAGAAGCGTCAGGCCAGGACCGGACTCGTTGCCATGCCCACGAAGCCAGGTAGCGCTTCAACACGCGCAAGCCAGGCCTGGATATTGGGATAAGGCGCAAGGCTGACACCGCCTTCGGGCGCATGAGCGATATAGCTGTAACCCGCGATATCCGCCAACGTGATGTCGTCTCCGGCCAGGCAGGACTGCTGCTCCAGATGGGATTCCATCACACGGAGCAGCGCATGCGCGCGTGCGATGGTCTGCTCATGATCGAAGGACGCACCGAATACGGTGACTAGACGCGCAGCGCAGGGGCCAGAAGCAATCTCGCCAGCCGCGATCGACAACCAGCGTTGTACTTCGGCAGCCGCCAGCGCATCACTGGGCATGAAGCGTTGCTCGTCGTCATAGCGACCTGTCAGGTAAATGAGGATGGCATTGGAATCACTTAGATAGATGCCGTTGTCCTCGATAGCCGGTACCTGTCCGAAGGGACTGATCTTCAAGTACTCAGGGGACTTGTGCACCCCATTGGCCATATCGAGATCGACGGTTTCATAGGGAATGTTCAGCAACGCCAGCATCAGTTCGACACGATGACAATGGCCGGATTTGGGATTGCGGAACAGACGAATGGGGGCTGCGGCTGCAGGAAAGAGAGCGTTCATAGGTCACCTGACAATGTGTTGAAAGGAATCTGATGGATGAAGCAGGGATTGGATGAATCAATTTGGATGAAGCAGATTGGTCGAAAGCTGGCGATCGAAAGCTGATGAGAGAGTCATTTCGAGGCTCAGAACCCGAAATCGCTCAACCCCGGGTGGTCATCCGGGCGCCGCCCCAGTGGCCAATGGAATTTACGCTCGCTTTCGGTGATCGGGTGCTCATTGATACTGGCGTGGCGGTGAGTCATCAGCCCCTGATCATCAAACTGCCAGTTCTCATTGCCATAGGCACGGAACCACTGGCCGCTATCATTGTGATATTCGTAGGCATAACGCACAGCAATACGGTCGCCTGCCGTAGTCCAGAGTTCCTTTATCAGGCGGTACTCGAACTCGTTGGACCACTTGCGTGTCAGGAAGGCCGCAACCTCATCACGCCCGGTCACGAATTCCGCGCGATTGCGCCACCGGGTATCAGAGGAATACGCCAGTGCCACCTGCTGGGGATTGCGACTGTTCCACCCGTCTTCCGCCAGACGTACCTTCTGTGCAGCACTCTCTGGCGTGAACGGTGGCAAGGGATGGCGTGGGAGAGTGGCTGACATGACAGAGACTCCAGCAGTTGAGGGTAACCAGATAGATGCCCACAGTACTCTGCCTGCCAGAGTGCTAGAATCCTCGCCAATCACAATTCATTATTCCAGATATTGACAACAATCGCCGTGAACGGGAGCCACTGATGGACCGACTGCAGACCCTGGAAGTCTTCGTGGCAGTCGCTGATGCGGGCAACTTTGCCGCAGGTGGCCGAGCAATGGGCATCAGTGCACCTTCCGTAACCCGCGCCATCAATGCACTGGAGGCACGGCTCGGTGTGCGTGTCTTCACGCGCACGACGCGCCGAGTGAAACTGACGGAAACAGGAGTGCGCTACCTTGACGATGCACGGCGCATTCTTGCCGAACTCCAGGCCGCGGATGATGGTGCAAGCGGTGCCGCTGCACAGCCGACGGGGCGATTGCGCATTACCTGTCCAACCGAATTTGGCCGTCTCTTCGTCATGCCGCTATTGATGGAATATCTCGACAGTTATCCGGACATGCACGCGGAGGTCGTGATGGTCGACCGCGTGGTCAACATGATTGAGGAGGGCTTCGATATTGCGGTACGCATCGGCTCGCTACCCTCCTCCGGGCTATCAGCTATCAAGGTGGGTAGCGTGAGGCGTGTGCTCTGTGCAGCCCCGGAGTATCTTTTCCAGCATGGCAGGCCAGAGACGCTGGAGGTGCTCGCCACTCATCGTCTCATCACCACGACGACCTTGAACAACAGCAAGGAGTGGCGCTTCGGGAGCGGGCTTGACCAAGTGGTTCGTGTCAGCCCACGCCTTTCCGTCAGCAGCATTGCGGCCGGCATCGAGGCCGCCCGCAGCGGCTGGGGGATGACACGTGTGCTGTCTTATCAGATTGGGCCGGATCTTGAAGCAGGGCGACTGGAGACAGTCCTCGAAACGCTGGAGCCACCTCCACTACCGATCCACCTCCTGCATAGTGAGGGCCGTGGCGCCGTTGCCAAGGTACGGACCTTCCTCGATTTCGCCGCCAAGCGCTTGAGAGCCGAATCAGTGCTCACATCAGCGAGCTGATATCTCATGGCTATTGCGAATGACTGAAGGCCAGCATGTCCTGCATAAGCATCACCATCAATTGATTGGCCCCGACACTCAGCTGTCGCCCCAGTCGACTGATCAACTGCACATGGGGGATGACGAATTGCGCCTCTTGCAGCGGGATGCGGCACAACCGTCCTGCCTTCACCTCTTCACTGACCACAAATTCCGGCAACAATGTCACACCGCCGTGCAAGGCAAACTGCTTGAGCATGGCAATGGCATTGCAGGTCAGCGTCGGGCTGAGCATCACTCCCGCCTGATGCTCCGCCAACGTCACCAGCTGGCGAATGCCGAAAGACACCTCCGGCAGGGCCAATGAGTGGCTGGAAAGCTCAGACAGCGCCAAAGGTTCAGGTAATTCGGCCGCTGCGCATTGCCTGACGAGAGGATGCAGGGGGTTGACCACCGCGCACACCGGCTGAGGCCGTGAGACATGCGTGCGAATTCTGGGATCGCCCGCCGGGTGGAAGACCAGTCCCAGATGCGCTTCATCCTCGACGACCTGCCGGATGACCTCATTGGTTCCGCACAGATTCACCTTGAGCTCGATGCCCGGATAGCGCTGGGAAAAGCGACTCAATGGCTCCGCCAGCCCCTCGATGAATCCCTCGCCGATCGCCAATACCAGCGAGCCGCTCTGTAGCCCTTTCAATGACTGCAACGACTCCAACAGCACTTCCTGCTGTGCCAGGCGCTGTCGGTAATATTCGAGTACCCGCTCCCCGGCCTCCGTCGGCTTCACCCCGCGACGATGGCGCTCCAGCAGCGGCATCCCCAGTTCATGTTCCAGCTGGGTGATCTGTCGACTGACTGCGGAGGGCGCCACGTTCAGGTAGTCCGCCGCCGCGCGCACGCTACCTAGCCTGGCAGCCTCATGGAGGTGCCCGATCCGATGCTCCTGAACCTGACTCATGACGCCCCCAGCATTGCCTTCAAGGCAACATTAAAGTGAATTCTGGATTATTGCTGGAACACAGAAGCCCTGTCCATACTCGATGACATGCTCTTCAGCGACATGGCCTTCAGTGACCTGGAAGCGAACGGCGTTATCCCCTCTCACGACAGGAACGACACAATGACAACAACCGTCGGTGTAATTGGCTTGGGTAACATGGGGGGCGGCATGGCGGCCACACTCGCTCGCCATGACTTCCCCGTCTTCGGGTTCGATCTCTCCGCGGCTGCCCGTGACAAGGCGGCCGAGACAGGCGTCACGCCGGTCAGCTCATTGCCTGAGCTTCTCGAACACGTCGCTATCGTGATCGTGTCTCTGCCCAAGGCGGAGCACGTGGAATTGCTGTGTCTAGGCAAGGAAGGTGACCAGGGCAATGCGCAAGAAGGCGCAAGCCTGATGGCTCTGGGCAAGCCGGGCTTGATCGTGATCGACACCACCACCTCGACTCCCGAGACCAGCCGCAAGGTGGCGGCGGCACTGGCGACTCGCGGTATCGATTTCATGGATGCGCCTGTCTCCGGTGGCCCCAAGGGGGCCGCGACCGGCAGCATGTCGATGGTGATCGGCGCCGAGGATGAGGTGCTGGCACGCGCCATGCCGGTGCTGGAGGCCATGAGCGGCAGCCGCGTTCACGTCGGCAGCTGCGGTGCGGGCAATGTCGCCAAGATCGCCAACAACATGCTGGCCGCCTGCCATCTGATCAGCACGGCGGAGGCCGTCTCCATGGCCGCCAAGGCCGGTGTCTCGCCCGAGAAATTGCTGGAAGGCCTGAACGTGGGCTCCGGTCGCAGTGGCGCCACCCAGGTCATGTTCCCCAGCTGGGTGATCAACAAGGCGTATGACTCTGGTTTCACCATGGGTTTGATGCGCAAGGATGTCGGACTGGCCAGTGACCTGACAGATGCCCTCGGGCTGGAGCTTCCGCTCGCCAGGACCGTCGCTCGGCTCTGGGAAGAAAGCAGCGCTACCCTGGCTGATGGCGAGGACTTCTGCGCCATCGTGCAACGCACTGACTCGGCCCTCTTTGGCCACGGAGAATGACCATGCCTCTTGTTTATGCTAAAGCCTCCTGCACGACCTCCGCCCGCATCGCCGAACTGATGCAGCCCTTCTGGGGCGATCGAGGCAATCAAGACACCATCATCGGTAGCCTGATCGGCGGGGAATTCATCACCGGTACCGGTGACATCATCGAGGTGCGCAATGCCCATGATGACAGTCTGATGCTGTCCTTCCCGGACGCCGCTCCCTCGCAGGTAGTGCTGGCCAACCACGCCACGCAGAAAGCTCAGCAAGACTGGTGGGCACTGACGGCCCAGGCACGCGGACGCGCCATCTATCAAATAGGCGCCCTGATCCGTGAGCAGGCCGAGACGCTGGCCGAACTGGAAGCGCTGAGCGCCAACAAGCCGATCCGAGATGCGCGCGTCGAGGTGGCCAAGGTCGCCGAGATGTTCGAGTACTACGCCGGCTGGGCTGACAAGCTGCACGGTGAAGTGATTCCGGTACCGACTTCGCACCTCAACTACGTGACCTATGAGCCACTTGGCTGCGTACTGCAGATCACCCCCTGGAATGCGCCCATCTTCACCGCAGGCTGGCAGATCGCTCCCGCCATCGCGGCAGGCAACGCTGTGATCCTCAAGCCGTCGGAGCTGACGACTCTCTCCTCACTGGCGCTGGGTGTGTTGATCGAACGTGCCGGCGTGCCGCGTGGTCTGGTCAATGTCATCGCCGGCTACGGTCACACCATCGGTCAGGCCTTCATTGCCGAGGGGGATATTCGCAAGGTGGTGTTCGTCGGGTCTCCCGCGACAGGCCGTCATATCGCCACCGCCGCGGCGCAGCGCTGTATTCCAGTCGTGCTGGAACTGGGCGGCAAGTCGGCCAATATCGTCTTCGAGGACGCTGACCTTGACGTGGCGCTACGTGGCGCCCAAGCCGCCATCTTCTCTGGCGCGGGTCAGAGCTGCGTCTCGGGTTCACGCCTGCTGGTACAGGCATCCATCTTCGACAAGTTCACCAGCGCGCTGGCAGAAGCCGCGACGCGATTCACGGTCGGTGACCCGCAGAACCCCGATACCCAGATCGGCCCGATCAACAATGCCAGGCAGTATCAGCACGTGAAGACGATGATCACCGAAGCACTTGCCGATGGTGCCACCTTGCCTGAGGCACCAGCGACTTCGGTGCCGGGCAATGCCGGCTATTACGTCGCACCCACGGTACTGCTGGGTGACAATGCGATGCCCTGCGCCCAGGAAGAGATCTTCGGGCCGGTCGTCGTCGCCATTCCCTTCGAGACTGAAGAAGACGCCGTGCGTATCGCCAACGACAGCCGCTTCGGGCTGGCCGGAGCCGTCTGGACGCGCGATGTCGGCCGCGCCCATCGTGTGGCACGTCAGGTACGCGCGGGCACCTTCTGGGTCAATGGCTACAAGACCATTCACGTAAGCTCCCCCTTCGGCGGCTATGGCGAGAGCGGTTACGGTCGCTCCTCGGGACTGGATGCGCTGCGTGAATACAGCGAAGTGAAGAGCGTATGGGTCGAGACGGCTGCCGTACCGGCTGCCAACTTCGGCTATGGGGCCAGCCTGGAATAACGCTGAAGCATGCCGAACCTGGCACGAGCCGAACCTGGCTGGAATTGAACCGCAAGCCAGCCTGTCCAATGCCGAACGCATAGGGTTCGAGTCACGCTGGACTCCTCCGGAGACATGGCCCTGAAAGGGCCATGTCTCTTTTTTCGTCTGGGCCTGTCATTTACACCGACCCTCTTCTTTCTCTATCTCCCCTCGCCGTCCCAGTCCTGATCCTATCTCTATCTCTATCTCTGACTATCACGCTCCACCCGAGGTGTTCAGCGTCTCTTTCAGTACCGTGAGTGCCTGGACGATATCCGGGTAGTGGCGCCGACGGCTATGCACCGCCGTGAATATCGGATGCAGTATTTCCGGCGCATCCTCGACGATACCCAGCCCCTCTAGCGTGGATGCCAGGTCCTCGACGATACGCAAGGGCACATAAGTACTGCCGCCGGTTCTGCGCAGGAACTCCACGGCAATGCCTTCAAAACTGACCGAAATGGCGGAGTTGGAGAAATCAGGCAACAGCGTCTGGTGGCGCTGACGAAAAAACGAGGTGTAGTGAGTATTGAGGTAGGTGTCCTTGGGGATATGAGCGAGCTGCTGGCCATGCGTCGACACCATGACGAATCGCTCTTCACCGACCTGCTCAATCTCGAGATCCGGAAGGTACTGGGGGGAGTACAAGAGCCCGATATCAATGGCGCCAAGCGATACATCCTTGATGATCTGCAGCGAGTAATCCGCCTGCAGATCCACCGCAGTACGCTGGTCGCGGGCCCGAATGTTGATCACCCAATCCACCAGCACAGGACGCATCAAGCTGAACTGGCCTGCCAGGCGCAGCAGTCGATCACGGTCCTCACTGGCGCCGGTATCGCGGCGCGCCTGATCCCAGGTGGCGATTAGAAGCCTGGCATGCGGTTCAAAACGAATGCCGGCAGGCGTGGGAGTCGCCCCGGCACGGCCTCTCTCGAACAATTGGGCCCCGACATCTGCCTCCAGCGCTCGAATGCGCCCACTGATGCTGGATTGCGTCACCTCGAGACGGTCAGCCGTGCGGTTGAAATTGCGGCTCTCGAAGACATCCAGAAACGTCGTGACAAGCTTGATATCCATATCAATCACCAGAATCGATCATTAACGTAAGTGCAATCGATTGTATGACTTATGACACGTGAATAGCATTCCCCGTGATGCTTGACGAGCCGTTAAACGCTCGGGGCAGCGAGACAACAACAATGACCCCTTGAAAAGGAGCGTTTCATGTCGCGATTGACCACTGATCTCTTGTCGCGCCGCCAGCCAGGCCATGCATTGGAGAGAGCGTTCTACACGGACCACGACATCTACCAGCAGGACCTGGAGCAGATCCACTACAAGGAATGGCTGTTCGTCGCGCCAGCCTGTGAACTGTCCACAAGTGGCAGCTATCTGACCTACAGGATCGGCGAATACCCGATCGTGGTGATTCGCGGGGCGGACAACGAGATTCGCGCCTTTCACAATACCTGCCGCCACAGAGGATCGGTGATCTGCAAGACGCACAAGGGCAAGACGCCGAAACTGGTGTGCCCCTACCATCAGTGGACCTACGATCTTGATGGCACCTTGCAATGGGCACGCGACATGGGGCCCGACTTCGTTCCTGAAGATCACGGTCTGATCTCCGTTCATTGCCGCACGCTAGCCGGACTGATCTATGTGTGTCTTGCCGATGAGGCCCCGGACATCGAGTCATTCCTCCAGGTCGCGAGCCCCTATCTGGCACCGCACGATCTCAGCAATGCCAAGGTGGCCTTCGAGTCACGCGTGGTCGAGAACGGCAATTGGAAGCTGGTCTGGGAAAACAATCGCGAGTGCTATCACTGCTGCGCCAACCATCCCAGCCTGATCCGCACCTTCCCTGAAGACCCGCGCATTTCCTTCATCGGCGAGAACGCGATTCCCGACTTCATCGCCGACCACTTTGCGGCCTGTGAAGCCGAAGGGCTGCCGTCGCGCTATGTCGTCCCCCCCAATGGCCAGTTCCGGTTGTCACGCATGCCGTTGGTGGAAGGTACAAAAAGCTTCACGATGGATGGCAGCTTCGGGGTACATGGCAAACGACTCGGCCATGTCCACAAGGAAGATGCAGGAGTGCTGAACATGTTTCACTATCCCAGCACCTGGGCCTACTTCCTGCCGGATCACAGCATGACGTTCCGCGTGACGCCTATCAGCCCCACCGAGACGGAGCTGGTCACCTGTTGGCTGGTGGACAAGGATGCCGTCGAAGGCGTCGATTATGATCTCGAGCATTTGACCAGAGTCTGGATCAATACCAACAGCGAAGATCGTCGTGTCGTGGAAGACAATCAACAGGGAGTGAACTCGCGTGCCTATCGTCCGGGCCCCTACTCACCCCTGCATGAGGCCAGCGTCAGAGGCTTCGTGGAGTGGTACTGCGAGACACTGGGACCGCGATTGATCCCGGTCACTGCCGTGGCGTCATGAGGCAGGCCTCGACACTTGATTCAGCATTCCTCTGATTCCCCATTCACGACCACGCACCTCGATGACACTGCAAGGCGACGCGGTTATCACTCCGCGGCGCCTTGCGACGTTAGGAGGATATGCGTCAGCGTCATGCCCCCATACACAACCCGCGTTTGCGGCCTCCCCCCCGGGGGCGGATAAGGTGGTGTCATCTGACATGGCAGCACTCACCCAATAACAAGCACGGGGTTCTGGCGCATGATGCGTTCGATTCGACATCTGGTCTTCTGGCCAACCTTTCTGATACTCATCGCGGCGGTGAGCTTGAGCGTCTACGACAAGGAAAGTTTCCTCGCCACCACGACGGCGATGAACAACTGGGTACTGGATCACTTCTCGTGGCTGTTCACGCTCGGTAGCGTCTATCTGCTGGTACTGGCCGTCATCATCTATTTCTCGCGCCTGGGCAACATCCGCATCGGCGGTGAAGATGCCAAGCCGATGTTGAGCAAGGCGCGCTGGTTCTCCATCACCCTATGTACCACGCTGGCAGTCGGCGTGCTGTTCTGGACCACGGCAGAACCGCTCTATCACCTGATGGGCCCACCGGAATCTCTCGGCATTGAAGCCGGTTCCACCGAGGCAGTCCTGTTCAGCATGTCGACCATGTTCCTGCACTGGTCATTCACGCCGTATGCCATCTACGCCGTTCCAGCGCTGGTGTTCGCACTGGTCTTCTACAATCTTCGTCTGAAGTTCTCCATTTCCAGCATGCTGGAGCCGGTCTTCGGCCCGCGCATCACCCGCTACAGCAGTCTGATCGATGCCCTGGCACTCTATTCGCTGGTCGCCGGCATGGCGTCCACACTGGGCACCGGCGCATTGACACTGGCCGGCGGTATCGGTCAGTACACCGACGGCGAGACGACGCCTCTGCTGCTAGGCATCATCATTGCCGTCATCGTGGTCACCTTCGTGCTGTCCGCCGCCAGCGGCCTGCAGAAGGGTATCGCACGTCTGTCATCCCTGAATGCCGGCCTGCTGCTGGTGCTCGGTCTGTTCGTTTTAGTGTGCGGCCCGACCATCTTCATGCTCAAGCTCGGCGTGGAATCCTTCGGTGTCTATCTGGACAACTTCTTCACGCGCAGCCTGTTCACTGGCGCGGCGGGCAATGACCAATGGCCGTACTGGTGGTCCATCTTCTACTGGGCGATCTGGTTCGCCTGGGCACCGGTGACGGCCCTGTTCCTCGGGCGTATCTCGCGTGGCTACACCGTGCGTGAATTCCTGCGCGTGAACCTCTTCTATCCGGCACTGTTCGCCGTCGCATGGATCACGATCTTCTCCAGTGCCAGTCTCTACTTCCAGCTGCATACCGATGTCGACCTCAACGGCGTATTGAACGACCAGGGCGTCGAACATGTGCTCTACTCGCTGTTCGATCAGCTGCCGCTATCGGGTGTGTGGATTCCGTTGCTGCTGTTCATCGCTTTCATCTCTTACGTGACCGCAGCTGATTCCAATACCGATGCCATCGGCAATCTGTGCACCCGTGGCCTGACCGCTGACAGCGAAGGCAATTCCGGTGTGCCGATGAAGGTCATCTGGGGCGGCATGGTGGGCATCGTCGCCTGGGTCATGACAAGCTCGGTGGGCATCGATGGCGTCAAGATGCTCTCCAATCTGGGTGGCCTGCCGGCGCTCATCATCATCCTGCTGGCCAGTGGTGCTATCTGGCGCTGGCTGAGCAACCCTGAACTGCTGAACGTCGAGGCCAATCTGCGCCGCGACAATGCTTCTGCCACATCGCAAGACCGCCAGGACTCCGCCGCCATTCTCGACCAAAAGGCTCAGTGACATGCAGGTCAAGACCGACTTCCCGTATCCCGTCCGCGAAATCGAACACCTGTTGATTCCGCTCTCGGACGGCACCCAGCTGGCCGCGCGAATCTGGCTGCCAGAGGGCGCCGAACAGGCGCCGGTACCCGCCATTTTGGAATACCTGCCCTATCGCAAGAGTGATGGCACCGCACCGCGTGATGCGCTCACCCACCCGTACTTCGCGGGTCATGGCTACGCATCAGTGCGCGTCGACATGCGCGGCAACGGCGAATCCCAGGGGCTGATGGAAGATGAATATCTGCCACTGGAGCAATCCGATGCGCTGGAGGTGATCGAGTGGATCGCCAATCAGCCGTGGTGCACCGGCAAGCTAGGCATGATGGGCATCTCCTGGGGCGGCTTCAATTCGCTGCAACTGGCGGCGCACAAGCCAGAACCGCTCAAGGCCATCATCACGATCTGCTCCACCGATGATCGCTACACGGATGACATCCACTACAAGGGTGGGTGCCTTCTCAACGAGAATCTGGCCTGGGCCGCGACCATGCTCAGTTTCTCGGCGGCACCGCCGGACCCGCGCCTGGTCGGCGATGAGTGGCGCGCCATGTGGCAGGAGCGTTTGGACGAGATGCCGCTGCTGGCCGAGACCTGGCTTTCGCATCAGCACCGCGATGAATACTGGAAGCAGGGCTCCATCAACACCAATTACGCCGATATCGAAGCGGCGGTCTATACCATCGGTGGCTGGGGCGATGCCTACAAGAACACCGTCGGGCGGATGATGGAAAACCTGAGCTGCCCGCGCAAGGCGCTGATCGGCCCGTGGATTCACAAGTATCCGCACTTCGCGGTGCCCAATCCGGCTATCGGCTTCCTGCAGGAAGCGCTGCGCTGGTGGGACCACTGGCTGAAAGGCGAGGAAAACGGCGTGATGGACGAGCCGTCCGCCACCTTCTACCTGCAGGACTCCCTGCCGCCGAAGACGATGTATGCCGAGCGTCCGGGGCGTTGGGTGCAGACCGATGGCTGGCCTGCCAGCCATGTCGAGATGCACCAGATGTCACTGAGCGAGTCAGGCCTGAGCGATGACGCACGCCTGGGCCAGCAGGCGCTGGCCAGTCCGGTCGTGGTGGATTCCCCGCTCACTGCTGGCCGTCATCAGGGCGAGTACTGCGCCATCTGGTTCGGGCCTGACCTGCCGGCTGATCAGCGCATCGATGATGCGCTGGCCGTGTGCTTTGACAGTGAACCGCTCGACGCGCCGCTGGATATCCTCGGCAAGCCCAAGGTCACGCTGACACTGGCCAGTGACCAGACCTGCGGCCAGTTGGCAGTGCGCCTGAGCGACGTGCAGCCGGACGGCCAGGTCGCGCGCATTACTTACGGCGTGCTCAATCTCAACCTGCGCGATCATGATCATCCCGAGATGCTGGTGCCGGGCAAGCCCATCACGGTGGCACTTGAACTCGACATGGCGGGCTATCAGATTCCTGCGGGCCACCGCCTGCGCGTGGCACTGGCCACCGCCAACTTCCCGATGGTGTGGCCGGCAGCCAAGCGCTCGGCACTGACCTTGCAGCCAGGCTTGCAGTCGCTCGCGCTGCCGGTCTTCACCGGTGAGGCGATTGCCAATCCCTTCCAGGCGCCGGAGTCCGCTCAGCCCGCGAACATCAGCGAGCAACGTGAAGCCAAGCCCAGCCGCAGCGTGGTCGAGGATGTGGCCAGTGGAGAAATCACCACCATCGTCGAGGACGACATGGGGGCGATGACCTTTGAAGACACCGGCATGCGTGTCGAGCATCGCTGCACGGAGCGCTACACCGCGCACCCGGAAGACGCTGACCGCACGCGTGCCGAGATCGTCTGGCATTACCGTGCCGGACGTGACCAGCACGGGCGTGACAGTGCCTTGGGCGAGACGACCCCGGGCCAGTTCGACATCCGTGTCGAGAGCCATTACCGCATGCGCTGTGATGCCGAGAACTTCTACCTGGAAGCCGAACAGATCGCCTGGGAGGACGACATGGAAGTCCATCGCCGCGACTGGCAACGCACCGTGCCGAGAGCCGCGGTGTGACAGGACAGCCACACCTCGTCTGAATGACCGTCCCGCTGCAAGGCCTCACGGGTCGTCATGTTATCCTTCGCCGAGCACTTCCACGCTCAGCATAAAGGACTCGCATGTCGGCCCGTGATGCCCTCCCTCCTCTGCAATGCCTGCGCGCCTTCGAGGCCGCCGCCCGCCATGGCAGCTTCACTCAGGCCGGACGCGAGCTCAATCTGACCCAGAGCGCCATCAGCCGCCAGATCAAACGTCTGGAGGAAGATCTCGGCCGCCCGTTGTTCGAGCGTGACCCGGAAGGCCTGCGCCCGACGCCGGCCGGTGAGGACTACTACCGCGTCATCCGTCGCGTACTGCGCGAACTGGCCGATGAAACCTCGCGCCAACGTCGCCGAGGCAATGAGCGTCAGCTCACCCTGGCCACCAGTCCGACCATCGCCTCGACCTGGCTTGCCCGCAAGCTGACGGACTTTCGCGATCTGCATCCCGATATCGAACTGCGCATCCTGACCATGGAAGACCCGCATCGGCTGGATCTCGCCGAATTCGATCTGGGCATCTATTACCATCTCTCCCATGAGATCGATCCGCCTGGCGTTGCGGCGGAACCCATCTTCAGCGATGAAGACGTGATCGCCGTCTGCAGCCCTGCCTATCTGGCACGCTTTGGCGAAGTTCACGATGCCACTGACCTGCTCGACAACCACACTCTGCTGGTGGTGGAAGACTACTTCAAGGACTGGCTGACCTGGCAGCACTGGTACGGCACGCTGGGACTCGACTGGCACACGCCAGCCCATAGCTTGCGCGCCAACAGCTATCAACTGCTGATGCATGCTGCCTTCGCGGGCCAGGGCGTGGTGCTGTGCTGGTCGAAACTGCTGAGCGAAGATATCGCCGAGGGCAGACTCCTCAAGGCCCTGCCACATGCCATGCCCAGCCCCGGCACCTTCTCCCTGCTCACCCCGCAACACCGCCACCTGAGCCAGGCAGCCCAACGCTTCCGGCAATGGTTGCTGGAGCCGCCTGACGCCTGACGCCGGGCCTCGGGCTCAGGCTCAGGCTCAGGCCCCGATCTAGCCTCAGTACGCCACGACACTGCATAGACGCCAACGGCCCTGACGGTTTACTCATAAAGAGTTCGTCAGGGCCGTTGGCGTTTCTCACTTTTCTCACTGGCTACCAATACAGCCGGTCAGTCTCATGGACGAACCCTCAATACACGAAGGCAAACAGGAAGTTGAAGATCAGCGCGGCTGCGAAGCCCAGCGGAGCGGCCTTGAACAGTAACTTGGGCAACAGCTCATTGCGGCGCTCTTCACTGGGGCACGAGCCCAGAATCAGGCTGCCCCCGGAGGAGAATGGCGAGATGGCCGTGGACTGTGCGCCCACCACGATGGCGACGAACAGAATCATCGGATCGATCCCCAGCTGAAGCGCCAGCGCAGGCACCACCGGGAACAGCGCCGGAGTCACCACGCCCAGCGTGCTGGCGAACAGCGACATGATCGCCGCGATCACCCCGAACACGATCGGCACCGCATAGACCGGAATGTTGCCGCTGACCCAGGACGACAGCAGATCGATGGTGCCCACCTTGATGGCAATCGAGATCAGCATGCCGACACCACAGATCATGATGATGGTGCCCCACGGCAGCGAGGCAATCGCCTTGCGCTCATCGCCAAGCTTCATCAGCAGCGCGATCACGGAGAACACGCTGGCGATCAGGCCGATGTTGATACGGTCATTCACATATGCCACCAGCGAGCTGTCCGGCAGGATCATCGCCGTGATGGGCGGTGCCAGCACGGTCACCATCAGCAGCAGGGTCAGGCGCAGGGTCAGGCGCTGTTCACGATTCATCGCGCTGGGCGGTGCGACATCCGCCAGTCGGGTATCTTGCTGATGGCCTCTGAGCGAGAACAGGACCAGTCCACCGAGCACGATGATCGGCACGATCATGGTGGCCAGGAAGATGCCGAAGCTGTAGTGGAAGGCATCGCCAGACGAGATACCCGCGCCCGTCATCAAGCCCTGGAAGATGATGCCGCTCTGGCTGGAGACAAAGTTGGCGCCGGCCAATGCACCGTAGTTCACCGCCATGGCCCCGACGATCAACGACAGACGCGTCTTGTCACACAGCACTAGCGTGATGGGGGCCATGAAGGCCAGCACGGTGTAATACCCCGCGCCCAGTGCCGAGATGATCACCGACGAGAAGAAGATGGCAAACGGCAGCAACGCCGGCACATTGCGACAGCGATACAGCAGATGTTCGGCGAGCTTCTCGAGCGTGCCATTCACGATCGCGAAACTGTAGAACAGACAGACCGAGAAGATGATGAAGAAGATCTTCAGCGGCCAGAGACCGATCACTTCATTGGGCGACATGCCCAGCCAGAAGCATCCGATCAGATAGGAGAAGGCGATCGCGAATAGACCGATGTTCAGGCGAAACCGATAGCCCAGAACGATCGATACCACGATGGCCAGTATGACAATGAGACTCGACATGGCGAACACTCTTGTTGTTGAGATGAGGCGCAGGAAGTGACACGCAGGCACTGCCGTCAGCAGGAGAGATTCGGCGCAATCCCCTCGCCCGATACCTGACGGCATGAACGCATCGTCTTACAGCTGCAGCAGACGGCTCGGGTTATGCATCATGACCTGCTCTATCAGCGACTCATCCTTGAGCAGGGCGCACATCTGTTGATACTGATGGCGATGATCCGTGACATCTTCAAAGCGGGTGTGCGGCCAGTCACTCCCCCACAGCAGCCGCGTGTCATCTCCCATCGCCCGACGCAACACGGCAAGCGAGGCTGCCGCCTGCTCGGGCGTCGAGCCTGAACGATAAGGCGCAGAGACCTTGACCCAGATCGGCGCTTCCGCCAGCAGCGCCAGGAAGCGCTGGTGCTGTGGCAGGTCGCGATCCAGCACACCCTCCTTCGGCAAGCCGAAATGATCGATCACCAACGTCACGCCCGTGTCGATCAGCGTCGGCAGAACGTCCGCCAGGTCTTCGACACTGCGCTGGATTTCCAGATGCCAGCCGCGCTTCGCCAGCTGACGATAGAGCGCCAGCCACGCCTCTCCCAGGTAATCGGCTGGCGTCTTGCCGACCAGATTGAGACGCACCCCGACCACACCGGCCGCCGCCAGGCGATCCAGTTCGGCCGTCGTGATGTTGCTGTCCACCACCACCACGCCCCGCAGGCGCTCAGGGTGTGCTTCAAGGGCTGACAGCAGGAAATGATTGTCGGTCCCCAGAAAACTCGGCTGGACCAGCAGCCCATGGGAAAGCCCGCTGGCATCCAGGTGTGCTAGATAAGCCGCGCAGGTGGCATCATACTCTGGGCTGTAACGACGACCTTCCGTCATGGGAAGGTCATGGAGAAAGACGTGGGCGTGGGTATCAACGCCATTACACAAGGCCGGGAGTTCTGTCGTCATCAGGGTCACTCACTATCTGGCGCATGGCATGAGGGGCAAGATCCGCCTCATTCATCCAAACATATATATGAATTTGAGTGACAGACTAGCGTAAAAAATACGCTGACACAGCGCCCTCTCGACCAAAGGAGCACTACATGCCGCACGAACGGTCAGTTCGAGGAATCAGTGGTTCGGACAGCCGTCTGCCGCTTTATCAACGACTTCGCGATGAATTCCTGTTGCAGATCGCCGAAGGACGCTGGGTGCCGGGCATACCGATTCCCACCGAAGCCGAGATGACCCGCGAGTATTCGGTGGCGATCGGGACAGTACGCAAGGCCATCGACACCCTGGTGCAGGACGGTATTCTCGATCGACAGCAAGGGCGTGGCACTTTCGTGCGTCGCCCAGAGTTCACGCGTTCGTTATCGCGCTTCTTCCGTCAGGTGGATCAACAGGGCAACGTGCGTATTCCTGAAAGCGACATCCTCTCGCTGGAAAGTGAGCCTGCCAGCCAGCACGTCAGACAGACACTGGCGCTCGGGGAAGGTACACGGGTGATTCATCTGGAACGTGTGCGCCGCATGGAGGGCAAGCCACTGTCACATGAGCGTATCTGGCTACCCCAGACGCGCTTCGCCACCCTGCTCGACACACCGAAGGATGCCTTGGGAGACCTGCTCTACCCCACCTATGAAACCCTGTGCGGCCAACTGATCGCCCACGCGCAGGAGACGCTGTCGGTCGGTACTGCCGATGCTTTGACATCCGCCCTGCTTGGCATCGCGGTCGAGACCCCCGTCGTGGTGATCGATCGCCTCGCGACCGGCTTTGATGGCACACCGCTGGAACTGCGCCGCTCCTATGGCATCGCCAGCGACTTCCGCTATCAGATCGACATAGCATGACGGCATGAACTGAGCGCATTCGCTTCGTAGGCAACGCACACAAAAACGCCCCGGACGATTTCCCGTCTGGGGCGTTTTCTCTTCACTTCGTCGGGCTGTACTCCACCTCACTTGCCAGTGGTGCGTTCAGGTTGAGTCGCATAGTCGACACCATGTGTCTGGAGATAATCCCGAATCAACTGGCGAACGACCTGTGACGGCGTCTGATCCTGTGAGGCACACAGTTGCTCGAAAGCTTGCTTCTTGTGAGGGTCAATCATGAGGGTCAGGCGCGCGGTCTTCTTTTCCATCACACATCTCCTATAAACATTAACATCAGATGTTAATGTTTATTCCTATGCTTGGCAATGATGCCTTCGCTCATCTTCCTTGCTTTCGAGCGTGAGTCAATTGAATTTTATGGTAATCGTATGTTAACGTAGATCACATGCCAATCGCTTCTATTACTGCATGTGATGCCCACGAGAGCTCATGGCAAGAATAGATCTTCACGAGGTACCAGCGTATGGCACGTAGCCGTTTTTCCCTGAACGTTCCCGCCATTGCCACAGGGCTGCGTGCAGCCTGGCGAGAGGGCTACAGCCTTGCAGACCTGCGACACGATGTCATGGCAGGACTCACCATTGGGACGGTGGCTGTACCGCTTTCAATGGCGCTGGCCATTGCGGCGGGCGTCGCACCACAGCATGGCCTCTACACAGCCATCATTGCCGGTGCCATCATCGCGATCACTGGCGGATCACGCTTCAATGTTTCCGGGCCAACCGCAGCCTTCGTGGTCATTCTGTTTCCCATCGTTCAGCAATACGGTCTAGGCGGCCTACTCATTGCCACGATGATGGCAGGCGTTATCCTGGTCATATTAGGTATCACACGAATGGGGCAACTCATTCAGTTTGTCCCCTATCCCGTAGTGCTGGGCTTTACTGCGGGTATTGCGGTCGTGATTTCCGTCCTGCAGATACCTGACTTTTTAGGGCTTAACGTAGGCCAACTCAGCGAGCATTTTGTCGAAAACCTGGGACAGATCATTACCGCTCTTCCTGGTGTCAATCCCTATGAACTCGGGATAGGCGCATTTTCGCTAGCCGTCATGTTGCTATGGCCACGCCTGAACATCCCCATCCCTGCCCCATTGATTGGGCTGGTTGTCGGTGCTATCGCGGCTTATGGTGCCAATCAATGGCTGGGTGGCCCGAACTCTGACACGGTGGTACAGACGATAGCCTCGCGTTTCACATGGGAGGCAGATGGTGAGGTTGGCAACGGTATCCCGCCAATTGCCCCAACGATCATGGCACCCTGGTTACTACCCGGGGCAAATGGCCAGCCACTAGAGTTGAGCTTTGATCTGATACGCGCACTGCTGGGGCCGGCTTTTGCGATTGCCATTCTTGGCGCGATAGAGTCGCTACTGTGTTCTGTCGTATCAGATGGTTTGACAAAAACCAAACATGATCCGAATGCAGAACTCATCGGACAAGGGCTAGGAAACATCGTCGCCCCTATTTTCGGCGGTATCACTGCCACGGCAGCGATTGCACGCACCGCGACCAATATTCGCAGCGGGGCACGCTCTCCCATCGCCGCCGTCGTGCATGCGGGAGTGGTATTACTGGCAGTCATTGCCTTGGCGGGCTTGCTCGGACTGGTGCCCATGGCATCATTGGCGGCACTGTTATTCATCGTCGCCTGGAACATGAGCGAAGCGCGGCATTTCCTGAAAACGTTACGCTCAGCACCTGCTGGGGACGTGGCAATTCTGGTGACCTGCTTCGGCCTCACCGTGCTGTTTAACATGGTGTTGGCGGTCGCGGTGGGCATGGGGCTCGCAGCCGCGCTATTCATTCGACGCATGATTCTGCTAACACAAACGGAACGCATCGATCGCGACAATCATCCGGCCTTGCACACGCTGCCGAACAACGTTGCTGTCTACGCTATCAATGGGCCCCTATTCTTTGGAGTCGCCGAGAAAGCGCTACTGTCGTTGCATGTAGTGGACCCCAAGGTGACTATTGTCATTATCGATATGCAGGATGTACCGAGCATGGACGGAACGGCCATCGTGGCAATTCAGTCACTCATCGATAATATGGGCAGCAAGAACATTGCGCTTATTCTGGTGGGGCTAGCGCCTAGAATGATCGTCAAGCTACGCCGAGCCGGCATTCACAAGCGATTGGAGAGCCTGACGTACTGCCGTGATCTCGAGGCCGCAACAGCAGTTGCGATACGCTGGCAACGTTGATGAATGCAGAGGCTCAGAATTGACCGCTGATACGGACTGCTGGATTCAGATAATAAGTGCAACACCTGATATCTCTCGGCCGTTGATTCTGAGTGCAGCACCTGAGGTGCTCTGTCAGGTATTGCACTCATGTCGTACTCAAGACTCAGCGTTATATATCATGCCCCTATCCAGCTCTGGTTATTTCAAGGCTGTCATCCGGGAGCCCCTGCTGCTTCCAATAGCCAGCGACAAACCGTCAAACGTCAGAGATGATCCATGATCTTGCCTGGCGTGAGCCCGTCGAGGGCCGACCGACACCGGCTGCCTACTGGTCACCGGTGACTCCTGGCGAAGTCAGGTCAAACGATCATCAGATATACGATGGCAGCACCCACGACAGAGGTTGCTCAAGGCCATCAAGCAACATACGCCTGGTTTATAACGGGGCATTTATCATCGACCCAAGGAAGCTGGGACTCTCCCGCTACTGATCAGCCTTAACAAGACGCCCCTGACAGTTTCCCGTCAGGGGCGTCTTTCCATCCTTTCGTCAGTTCTGCGCTCAATGAGTCTTCACTCAACTGGTCTGCACACCTTCAAACATCCGACGTCTAGCGCCTTCCAGGT
Source organism: Cobetia sp. L2A1 (assembly GCF_009796845.1). Taxonomy (NCBI): domain Bacteria; kingdom Pseudomonadati; phylum Pseudomonadota; class Gammaproteobacteria; order Oceanospirillales; family Halomonadaceae; genus Cobetia; species Cobetia sp. L2A1. The sequence goes on from NZ_CP047025.1 coordinate 2,470,614, forward strand.
GCGTGCGCATCGCACTTTCCGCACGTACTGCATCCTTGTCGGCAATCGCAGCAATGATCGCGAGATGCTCATCCTGCACGATACGCAGACGCTCTTCAGAGGCACGCAGCGACAAGCCACGCGTCAAATTCATGCCCTCCTTGATGCTCTGATTCAGTGAACGCAATACCGTCGCATAATAGTGATTACTGGCGGCTTCAGTGATTGCGAGATGAAACTCGAAATCTTCTTCAGAGGCACGGTCGTGATTCAGGTTGGCCTGATTGATGGCCTCATAGCGGTCACGAATCAGGTCCAGTTGCTCAGCCGTCCGACGGAGTGCTGCAAGCCCTGCTGCACTGGCTTCCACATTGGTACGGAATTCAAAGCAGCGCTGAATATCGGCGATGCTGGAAATACGCGCGAATTCAAGCACCGCGCTATCCGGCCGATTGACCACAAAGCTGCCAGACCCACGCCTGGACACTACGAGATTGTCTTCGCGCAAACGGGCAAGGGCATCTCGCAACACAGGACGTGATACTTCATAGCACTCGCAAAGACGTGCCTCGGTAGGCAGCTTCTTGTTGACTGGGTAATCGCCACTGATGATAGCTGCGAGAATCTTCTCGTAGACTACCGATGCCAGCGAATGCTTGGCTACCTCACTCATCTCTACTCATCATCCTTCACATGGGCCTGTCGGAAATCCGACATCTAAGGGGAAGGATACGGGGCAAGCGCTCGTGCGGAAAGCCCGCCCCGCTGACATCCCTGCCAATAACGCTCAAATCACGGGGCCGCCGTAGATACCTTGCGACTGGCACGTACACCGTTGACGATGATCATGGTCCAGACCAGGGTAGCGGCAATCGCCAGCACCATCGCGATCGGACGATCAACGAAGGCGGTCAAGTCGCCATTGGACTTGAGAATCGAGCGCATGAAGTTGCTCTCGACGATCGGGCCCAGAATGACGGCCAAGATCATCGGCCCTACCGGGAAATCATTCTCGGCCATGAAGAAGCCCATCACCCCGATACCCAGCATGATCCAGATATCGAACATGGCATTGTTGGCCGCGAAGGCACCAACGATGCAGAACATCAGAATCAGCGGGAACAGGATCCCCGTCGGGATCGACAGGATATGACGCGCGCCACGGATGGCCATGAAGCCTAGCGGCAACAACAATAGATTGGCCAGGATGAAGACCATGAAGATGGCATTCACCAGCGGCCCCTGGGTCACGAAGACGTCCGGCCCCGGTGTGATGCCCTTGGTCATCAAGACGCCGATGATGATCGCCGTGACCGTATCGCCCGGAATACCGAAGACCAGTGCCGGAATATAGGCACCCGAGAGAGACGCGTTATTGGCGGCACTGGCAGACACCAAGCCTTCCGGATGCCCCGTACCGAATTTTTCCGGCGTCTTGGACAACTTGCGACTGACGGCATAGCTGATCCACGAAGCGATGTCAGCGCCCGCACCCGGCAAGGCGCCAATCACGGTGCCCAGTGCACCACCACGCAATACGCCACCCTTGTACCGCCATAGCGCGCTACCCACGCCTTCGAAAGGATTCTTGATGATCGGCGGCGATAACGGTGCCCGATTACGCGTTTCCGGCATACGGCGGATCAGCTCGGAAATGGCAAACAGGCCAATCAGCACTGGCAAGATCGAAATACCCGCCAGTAGATCGTAGTTACCAAAGGTGAAGCGCATCTGACCAGACACACTGTCCATGCCGACCATGGCGATGACAAGACCCGCCAGCATCGAGATTCCGCCCTTGAGCGGATCATTGCCGGATACCAGGATGGCGCATGAAAGCCCCAACAGCGCTAACCAGAAGTACTCATCACTGGTGAACTGGATCGCGAACTCGGCAATCATCGGTGCACAGAAGGCCAGAATCAGTACACCAATGACGCCACCAATCATCGAGCACGTCACATTGAGGCCCAGCGCCAGGCCGACCTTGCCTTGCTTGCCCATCGCAAAGGCTTCTTCGGTATACACCGCCGAGGCGGGTGTCCCGGGTATACGCAATAAAGCACCAGGGATGTCACCCGCCACGATGGCCATGGCGGTCGCGGACACGATAGCGGCAATCGCCGGTAACGGATCCATGAAGAAGGTCACCGGCACCAGCAGCGCAGTCGCCATGGTCGCCGTCAATCCCGGGATGGCGCCCATGAACAGCCCGAACAGTGAGGCGGCCAGAATGATGAGGCACACCTCCCAGGTGAAGACCATCGAGGCGGCCTGTAGTAGATCACTCATCAGTAGATCACCTTTTCCAGCAGCCCCAGATCAAGCGGCACATGTAGTAGCTGACCAAATACGCCCCAGATAATGGCGGTCGCTGTCAGAGCCATGCCCATCGATGGCAACCAGCGCCGATGATGGAAGGTATAAAGCAGCAGAGAGAGCAGAACAAAGGACACGATGGGGAATCCCACCACCGGCGTCAGGTAGACGTAGGCCACCACAGAGGCACAAATGGCAACCAACGTCAGAATGAAGTGCATCAACGGAATAGGATGCTGCCATTGAAGCCACTTCTCGCGATTGCCGAGACCGCGCAATAGCAGGATGGCGCCAAACAGCACCAGCAATCCACCGATGACCGTCGGAAAAGTGCCAGCGCCATACTCCTGGCGGGGGAGATTCTTGAGGTCGAGCGAGGCATATATGACGGCAGCCCCGAAGGCTGCCGTCACCACACCCGTCACCTTGTCATTGGTACGCATGTGCGGTTTCTCATGAAAACTTCAGGAGTAAAACAGGCAGGTCATCCATTCGCCAGACGATCAATTGGCCAGGCCCAGCTTCTTGATGGTGACTGCATTCTTTTCATCCTGATCCTTCATGAAGGCTTCAAAGCCTTCCGCATCTTCCCAGACGGTACCGTAGCCACGGCTGGACATGAAGGTCTGGAATTGCTCGGAGTTCCAGACTTTTTCTGTCGCTTCCGCCAGGCGCTCCGTCACTTCTTCCGGCATCCCTTTCGGCCCGACCAGCCCACGCCAGGAGCCTTGATTCCACTCAGAGCCCGTCAGCTCCTTGGCAGACGGGACATCCGGGAAGGAGTCCAGGCGATCATTGGCCAGCACTGCCAGTGTCTTGACGCGACCTGAGGCACGCATGGATTCGGATTCCGGCATGGAGGAGAACACGATGTCGACCCCACCGGCGGCCAGCTCCTGCAGACCCGGCGCAGCACCTTCACTCGGCACCAATGTCACGTCATTCGGATCAATGCCCTGCTGATCAAGGAAGCCCGCAAAGGATAGATGGTAGGCAGCCCCCGGCGCAGAGCCAGACACGGTGTAATCGCTGGGATTAGCCTTGAGATCCTTCAGTGCGTCATCCAGCGTCTCCCATTTGGAATCAGCCTTCACGGTGAACGCCGCATAATCCAGATTGAGCAGTGCAATCGGAGTGAAATCCTTGTAGGAAAGCTGAGCGGTACCAATGTGCTGATAAGTGGCAATTTCTGCCGTGCCCAGCCCAAGGGTATAACCGTCAGGGCGTGCCATCTTCATGGTCATATGACCGACAACACCGGACCCGCCGGTCTTGTTGACGACATTGACCGGCTGACCCAACTCTTGTTGCAGCCCAGCCGCCAGCTGACGACCCACCGAATCGGTACCACCGCCGGCAGACCACGGCACGATAAGGGTAATCGGCTTGTAGGGATAATCCGCCGCCATGGCGACGGAAGCAGATAGGGTGAGAACTGAAGCACAGAGGACGTGTGACAACTTACGCATGGCGCGGACTCTCTCTTTATCTTGTTATGGAGGCGTTGGTGAAATGTTCATCAGCCACTTGGACGCTTACGCTTTTCACGTGAACTACGAACAGGGTTAGTGGAAATAGTGGAAACACTGCGTGCTCTGCTTACCTGACGGCGCTGGAGCTATCGAGCAGTGGTTGTCATGTTGTTGCGACTGCCTTGGCACTGAAGTGAGTGTCAGTGGGATGCAATGATTTTACAAGTTATTACAACTTGAACTTTAGACCAATCCAAAAATGATCGGAATGAAATATCTCAATACTGATGGCAGCGGTAAACGGAATGTCATTCCCCTTAGATTAGCTGACCAGACAGGGAGACACCCTTATCCTATGGCCGTAGCACTCCCTATCATTCAGCGTGAAAACACCTCAAAAAAACAACTCAAGTCATTGAAAATCAATAAATATACGAAATTTACAAACAATACCGCCATACCCGTATCAGTCGATAAATGCTTCTACCTCTCGCTATACGACTAACGTGTATCCCCTCTCATGCTACCCGCATGTTTCATCACCCTCCTTCGTTCATGCCGAGACGGTCACGCCCGCCAGTTGTTATTATTTGTTTGTCGATCACAAAAGAGTGGGCTAAGGTGACTCCTGCCGGTAGGAGGGCATCAAGACTCGCCACTGCCTCCCTACCCACCTACTTTCGCCAAGTGGCTTGATTCATAGCAATTGCCCCTGGTGCTTGCTTATTAGTAGTCGCCACACACAACAACACACTGATCACTCAGGAAATTGCCATGTTCACCGATCTCCAGCAGAAAAAAGTACTGATCACCGGTTCTACCAAGGGTATCGGCCTTGCTGCTGCCGTTGCCTTCGCTCGTCAGGGTGCCTTGGTGGGCATCAATAGCCGTCAGAAGGATGAGGCTGCACAGGATGCCATCGCTCAGATGGAAGCCACCGGTGCACGCTTTGAATACTTCGCACGCGACCTCTCTACCAGCGAAGGCTGTGCCGCACTCATTGAAGATTTCACCAAGGCATTCGGTGGCATGGATGTGCTGGTCAACAACGCCGGCGGCCTGGGCATTCGTGCCGGCCTTGAGAGCCTCGACGATGCAGCCTTTGATCTGGTGATGGACCTCAACCTGCGTTCTGCGATCATGACGACCAAGTACGCGATGCCGCATCTGAAGGCATCTGCCGCAGCATCCGGCACCACCGCCAGCGTCATCAGCACCGGTTCCATCGCGGGTCGTGAAGGTGGCGGCCTGGGTGCCTCTCTTTATGGCGGCACCAAGGCCATGTTGCACAACCTGCATCGCAACTGGGTGAAGGAGTTCACCAAGGACAATGTGCGCTTCAACATCGTCTCCCCGGGCACCATCGACACCGTCTTCCATGCCGACAAGAGCGAAGAACTGCGGGCGAAGATTGCTGGCAGCATCCCGATGGGCCGCTTCGGTACCTCGGAAGAATGCGCTCCCACCTTCCTGTTCCTCGCATCGCATGCCACCAGTGGCTACATCACTGGTCAGGTGATCGATATCAATGGCGGCCAGATGTGTCCGTAAACCAGCGTCACGCATAAGACAGCATCATTTGCGAACCAAGACCGCAAATGGGTCAGAAGCTCTCGCAAGCCAGGGATGCCACCGCCTCGACACATGCCAAGCCCTAGTGGCCATCGTTTGTGTCGGGGCTGTTTCGCCCCTGTTCAGTCAACAGAGAAGAGATATTTCATATGTCACTTTCAGACCAATCGCCATTGCACGGACATCAGCTCATCGGCCAGCGCAGCCTGCTCGCCACTGGCAAGCCGCTGCATGCCATCAACCCTGCCAATGGCGAGACGCTTGAGCCGGGCTATCCCTCCGGCGGTGCAGAAGAAGTCGAACTGGCCTGTAAACTTGCACATGACGCCTTCGATAGCTTCCGCGAGACAGACCCAGAATCACGCGCCACCTTCCTTGAGACCATCGCCGAGGAAATCGAGGCCATCGGTGAACAGATCACCGAACGCGCCCTACAGGAAACCGGTCTACCGCGCGCGCGTCTTGAAGGCGAACGTGGCCGTACCTGTGGGCAGCTACGTCTGTTTGCCGGTGTCGTACGTGCTGGCGAGTGGCTGGATGTCCGCATTGATCCGGCCCTGCCGGAACGCAGTCCGATGCCGCGTGCCGACCTGCGTCAGCGTCGTATCGCACTAGGCCCCGTCGCCGTCTTCGGTGCCAGCAACTTCCCGCTGGCCTTCTCGGTCGCCGGTGGCGATACCGCGTCTGCCCTTGCGGCGGGCTGCCCGGTAATCGTCAAGGCGCACTCTGCCCATCCGGGTACGTCCGAGCTGGTCGGTGGAGCCATCCAGCGCGCCGTCAAGCGCTGTAACCTGCCGGAAGGCGTGTTCTCTCTGCTCTACGGCAGTGGCAGAATTCTCGGCCAGGCACTGATCACTGATCCGCGCATTCAGGCTGTCGGCTTCACCGGCTCGCGCAGTGGCGGCACCGCATTGCTCAAGACGGCCCAGAATCGCCCGCAGCCAATTCCGGTCTACGCCGAGATGAGTAGCATCAATCCGGTACTGCTGATGCCGTCGATCATGGAAGCACGCGCAGAAGCCTTGGGTCAGGCATTCATTGCCTCGCTTAACATGGGCGCAGGCCAGTTCTGCACCAACCCGGGCCTGGTACTGGCACTGGAAGGCCCGGCACTGGAGCGCTTCATCAAGACCGCCGCCGACAATGTCGCGGCCAGTGCTTGCCAGACCATGCTGACGCCGGGCATCCACGACGCCTATCGCAAGGGCGTCGAACAGCTCTCCGCTCTGTCGCAGGTCGAGGAAGTGGCGCGTGGCATGCTGGATTCAGACAATGCCAGCCCCTGCCAGACCGCCCTGTTCCGCACCAAGGGCAGTGACTTCCTCAGCGAAGCTGCCCTGCAGGAAGAAGTCTTTGGCGCCAGCTCGCTGATCATTGCCTGCAAGGATATCGCCGAGATGCGCGCCGTCTGCGAGCATCTGGAAGGACAGCTGACCGCCACCGTTCACATGGACGACGCTGATCACGATGCGGTACGTCAGCTGCTGCCAGTACTGGAGCGCCGCGCTGGCCGTATCCTCGCCAATGGCTGGCCGACGGGTGTCGAAGTCTGTCAGGCCATGGTGCATGGTGGCCCGTGGCCCGCCACCTCCGATAGCCGCACGACTTCCGTGGGTAGTGCCGCCATCGAACGCTTCCTGCGTCCGGTGTGCTACCAGGACCTGCCGGAGGAACTGCTGAGCCCGACATTGCGCGACGCCAACCCTGAAGCCCTGCCACGCCTGATGGACGGCAAGCGCTAACGGTTGACGCTCGCCCTTGCCTCTCTCGAGTCCGCGGCATGGCGCTCGGGAGAAAGGCATCAACGTCACGACGGCGCCCACTGCCAACGTCGTCGTGACATCAGTGACAATGGATACAAGACAAGATCAATAACAAGGACACGCCATGATGTCTGATCACCCTTCTGCGTCATCGACGCACGCCTCTTCTCACTCCTCTTCTCAATCCTCCCAAGCGACGTCTTCACGTCCGCTTGAGATACTGGCCTTTGGCGAGGCCATGGCCCTGCTGGTCGCGGAAAGTGAGGGAGACCTCGCTCAGGTCTCACACTACGAGCGACGTATTGCCGGCGCCGACACCAATGTTGCCATCGGCCTGGCGCGACTGGGCTTTCACGTCGGCTGGCTGAGCCGCGTGGGCCACGATAGTCTCGGCCGCTATCTACGCCACACCCTGGAAGCCGAGGGACTCGACTGCCGACACTTGAGCGAGGATGCTCTGGCCCCCACCGGCCTGATGTTCAAGGCGCGCGCCAAACAGGGCGAAGACCCACACGTGGAGTACTTCCGCCAAGGCAGCGCGGCCAGCCGAATGGACGCAAGCGATGCCAGCGGCGTCGATTTCAGCGCTCTGCGTCATCTTCACGCCACTGGCATACCACCGGCGGTGTCCACCACCTGCCGTGAACTCTCCTTTGCTCTCTTCGACAAGGCGCGCGCGTCCGGTGCCAGCATCTCGTTTGATCCCAATCTGCGCCCGACGCTGTGGTCCAGCGAGCACGAGATGCGCGAGACCCTGAATCAACTTGCGTGTCAGGCAGACTGGGTCTTCCCGGGTCTGTCAGAAGGCCAGTTGCTGACGGGAAAGAAAACGCCGGAAGCCGTTGCAGGCTACTATCTCGAGCGGGGCGCCAAGGCGGTCATCATCAAGCTTGGCCCTGAAGGCAGCTATTATCGCGGCGTCATCGGCGGCCAGGAAGCGGCCTTCAGCGTGCCCGGACAACGCGTCGACAAGGTCATCGATACTGTCGGTGCTGGCGATGCCTTTGCGGTCGGTGCGGTCAGCGCGCTACTGGACGGCCTGTCACCGCGCGACGCCATGCTGCGCGCCAACCTGCTGGGCAGTCGCGCCGTACAAGTGCGCGGTGACATGGAAGGCCTGCCGGATCGCGCCACTCTGACAGCGATAGAGCGTGAGCTGGCCGTCAGCGCCACCTGAGCACGACTCAGTCAACTCACCCTGTAGCGCATACCTCTTGTTAGACTATTTTTTCAGCTTCAGTCCAGCCGCTGCTGCCTAGACTCTTGTCAGACAAGAAGGGTCAATCAAGGAGCAATCCAAGGAGAGTTCATGCACGCGCCAACCTATTCCCCACAGAACGTCAGTCATCTGGAGAGCGGCTCTGCTTCGCTCCCCGCCCGCCTCAAGGTCGTAGTCCTCAAACCGCTGGCAGAGGACCAGATGGCCGCATTGCGCAAGCATCATGAGGTCGTGGTGCTCTCGAGCTACACCTCTGCTGAAGCCCTCGATGCAGCCTTGCGAGATGCCTTGCACGATGCTCACGGCCTGATCAGTTCAGGCCTGACCATCACGCCGTCGTTGCTCGATGCCGCACCGCAGCTGCGCGTGATCTGCAGCGTTTCAGTGGGGTACGACAACTACCCGCTCGAGGCGATGAATGCCCGCGGCATCCTGCTGTGCAACACGCCGGACGTGCTGACCGAGACGACCGCCGATACTGGCTTTCTCTTGATTATGGCCACTGCACGTCGCGCAGTGGAGCTTGCCAATCTGGTACGTGAAGGCCACTGGAAGCACAACATCGGTGAAGCGCATTTTGGCAGTGATGTTCACGGCAAGACGCTCGGCATGGTGGGCATGGGCAGAATTGGTGCCGCCATTGCACGGCGTGGCGCGCTGGGGTTCGGCATGCGTGTCCAATACTCCAACGCCTCTCCCAAACCTGAACTGGAAGCTGAATTGGGCGCCCATCGGGTCGAGCTCGACACGCTGCTTGAGAGCTCCGACTTCGTGTGTGTCACGGTTCCCTTGAGCCCAGAGACGGAACGCCTGATCGGACAACGCGAGCTTGAGAAGATGTCCTCTCACGCCATCCTGATCAACATCGCACGTGGCCGAGTCGTCGATGAAGCGGCACTGATCGCCTGTCTCGAAAGCGGCGGCATTCGCGGCGCAGGCCTGGATGTCTTCGAACAGGAGCCCCTGCCGGCAGAATCGCCACTCACGCGTCTGCCTCAGGTCGTCGCCCTGCCCCATATCGGCTCAGCGACACACGAAACTCGTCACGCCATGGCACAGCGCGCCCTCGACAACTTGCTGCTTGCCCTGAAAGGCCAATCACCGCTGAGCGCTGTCAACGTCTCTCATTGGACACGTAAAGGCTGAATGCAATGTTGACGCGACTCCTCGCTGAGGCTTGTGGTATCCGCCAGATGTCAGACCAAAGTGAGACCGTATGACCGCCGAGATTACTCTATGCTGGAAAAACAGGATTTAGATCAATCCAAGTCGTTGCCACATAGAGCAACCTCAGGACAACGCCCAGGACAGACGCCATGACAGAGCTAGTGACTCCAACGCCGGTCGATGATGGCGATGGTGACAGCCACTCAGATACCGGCCCATCAGACGCTGATCACTCCGCGTCGTCCACGAAGGTCTCAGGCAGCATCACGCTGCAAGACATCGCAGCACACGCCAACGTCTCACGCAGTACCGTGTCACTGGTGCTGCGGGCCAGTCCGCTGGTCGCGGAGCGAACACGCGCCAAGGTTCAAGCCTCGATCAAGACCCTGGGCTATGTCTATAACCGAGGCGCCGCCGCCATGCGTGGCGCCCTGACCTCGACACTGGGCGTCGTTGTCTACGATATCGCCAATCCGTTCTTCGGCTCGATGGTGGCCGGTATCGATGCCGCACTCAATCAAGAAGGCTATGTGTCCTTTCTCGCCAACAGTGAGGATTCACCTGAGCGTCAGCAGCGCTTTATCGAGCGCATGCGCGAGCACCGGGTTGATGGGCTACTGCTATGCCCAGCCGAGCATACCGATCCGGCATTGATTCACCGACTGGCTGACTGGGGCATGCCGTGCATTCAGGTCATGCGTTATCTGGATGCGCCGCCCAATGACTATGACTACGCCGGTACCGACTTTCGGCGCGTCGCCGAGCTTGCGGTCAATCATCTGGCCAGCCTTGGCCATCAGCGGATCGCCTTCATCGGCGGCGCCGATCATTCAGTGAGTCATGATCGCTGGCTAGGCTATCAGGCCGCACTGGATGCGCACGGACTGTCGTATCGCCGACTGGTTCGCGGGCACGGCGTCACCCGTCGTGTCGGCTACGAATTGATTCAGGAATTGATGCAGGAAACCCCACGCCCGACCGCCGTCGTCTGCCATAACGACCTGGTCGCGTTCGGCGCCATGCTCGGCCTCAGGCATATGGGATTGGAGCCGGGCAAGGATTGCGCCGTGATTGGCACCGATGATGTCGAAGAGGCGGAGCTGGGCGATCCACCGTTGACCAGTATCGCGACCCACCCCTACGCCATTGGTGAGCAGGCGGCACGACTGGCGCTCAGAAGGATTGCCAACCCGCACGGTAAACGAGAAAACGTCATCATGCCGCCAGAGTTGAGGATACGTCAGTCATGCGGTAGCCAAGCCGCCATACGCTAAATAGCGGCCCGGTAGACAACGACACGGCGCGACGTGAAAACACCACCACGCGGCCCATCCCCAAGCAAACGCATGAACAGGCAAAAGAGCATCACCCGGTCGCCAGGAGGGCTGCCGGCATAGCACTTAGCGAAACAGCACTTAGCGAAATGCTAGTGAAGTCCACAAAAACAACCAACGCCAAGGTAACGTCATGACTCATAATTGGATCAATCCAAACGCCATGCAACATCCCCTCTCCACTCGCCTATCGCACCGTCTCGTACACCGCATAGGGCGGGGCATAGCACTCGGTGCCACCGTGGGCACTCTGCTGACCGCCACACTGGGCTTCTCCGCCAGTGCACAGGCAACGGAGCTGCGCTTCGGACATGCCGGCACCGAGGATACTGCCTATCAACTCGGCGCCGAGCGCCTGCGTGATCTGCTCAGCGAAAGAACCGATGGTGATATCACCATGACCATCATGGGCAATTCGGTGCTGGGTCATGAGACAGAAATGTTCGAGCAGCAGATGGCCGGCGCCCTCGACATGTCGATCGTGAGCCCGGGCCTGATCACCGACTTCTCACCCACCGCCAACGTCTTCACCATCCCTTTCCTGTATCGCGATGTCGATCACTGGCAGAAGGTGCTGGATGGTGAGGTGGGAGCAGAGATCGCTCAGAAGATCAGTGATGAAACCGACGTGAAAGTGTTGGCCTACTTTGGCGGCGGCAAGCGTCACATCGTCAGCTCTCGTGAGGTCAAGACACTGGATGACTTGCAGGGGCTCAAGCTGCGCACCAATCCGACCAAACCGCTGATCGTCGCCTGGCAGGCGCTGGGTGTCGAACCGAGCGTGGTGGCCTGGAAGGAAATCTATACCGCCATCCAGCTAGGCGCGATTGATGGCCTGCTCAACGAGCCGGAATGGACGCTGCGCATGCGTTTCCATGAAGTCGCACCCAATATCGCACTGTCAGAGCACGATATCACCGTGCGCCTGCTCACCATGTCCAAGATGTCCTGGGACAATCTGGATGAAGAGCAGCAGAAAATCCTGATGGAATCTGCCAAAGAGGCCGCCGGCTATGCACGCAAGGTGCAGCTGGAGCAGGACGCCGCAGCACTGGCCGAGCTTGAGAAGCAAGGCGCCAAGCTGCACAAGATTGATCGTGTCCGCATGCAAGAAATCGTGGCCGAGCCACTCAAGGAAGTGATTGCCGAGATGGGCCTGCAAGACATCTACGACAAGGTGCGTGCCGTCAAGTAACGCTGCTGGACAGGAGGCAATCACTGCGGGTGATTGCCTCTTTTGCCTGCGCATTGCTGATGCATTGCCCCGTCGAGTCTGTTGCGCTTCATCTCTCACAATTGGCGTGCCTTTTCATCGTCACGCCTTTTCTCTTCCCGAGGACAGTGCCATGACACGTGTGCTCTCAGGGCTTGACAGCCTGAACCGGACACTCGAACGTTTGCTTTATCTGGTGTTGCTGGCGCTGCTGGCAAGCTTCATTACCTTCATCATCTACCAGATTGCCAGTCGCAATCTGGCGTTTCTGCCGCGTCTGTTTTGGACCGAGGAATTCAGTCGCTTCGCCTTTCAGTGGATGGTGATGCTGGGGACCGCCGTTGGCGTCCTGCATGCCGACCACTTTGTACTGGAAGCCTTCCCCCGCGGCAGTCGCGCCGATCTCGTGACACGCTGGATTCGTGACCTGGCCTGCCTGCTGCTGGGCGTATTGTTCATCGTGCACGGCAAGGACTTCGCGCTCTCGGGGCTCAGGCGCAACGCCATGGCCTCGGGCCTGTCGATGATCTACGTCTACTCGGTCTTTGCCGTCAGCGGCATCTTCATCGTGTTATTCAGCGTGCAGCGTCTACTTCATGCCTGCCTTTACGGCATGAATGCCATGGAAGCATCACTCAACACGCCCAATGAGGCGGAAGTGATACCGGCCATCGATGACACTGATCTGCTGCCTGATGCACTGGCCACGCCTGTCGTTGGTGATGCACCTTCCTCTGCTGCCAGGAGACCTCTGTCATGATGCCCATGGACTGGCTATTCCTGATGCCCTGGCTGCTGTTTGGCGTACTGGGGATACTGATCGTGATCGGCATTCCAATTGCCATGGCATTGGTACTGACCGCGACAACCTTGATCTTTCTCGACCCACGCCTGACGTACTGGATCATGTTCCAGCGCATGTATAACGGCATGGACTCCTTTGTACTGCTGGCCGTGCCGTTGTTCCTGCTCGCGGGCAACTTGATGAATGCCGCGCGCATCACTGAACGGCTGATCACGCTATGCATGCGCTTGGTCGGTCATTTCCGCGGCGCACTGGCACATGTCAACGTACTGGTCAGCATGCTGTTTGCCGGTGTTTCAGGCTCCTCCACTGCCGATAGCGCAGGCGTGGGTACCGTACTGATTCCCGCCATGAAGCGTGAGGGATATCCCGTCAGCTTTGCCGTGGCGGTCACTGCTGCCTCCTCGGTGATGGGCACGATCATTCCGCCCTCGATCAACATGATCGTATGGGGCGCACTGACCAACACCTCAATTGCCGGCCTGTTTCTCGGCGGTATCTTGCCCGGCATCATGATTGGTGTCGCTCAGCTGATGCTCAACATGCGCTATGTCCGCCGCTATAACGTGCCGGTACGCAAGCGTGCATCACTCAGTGAACTGATGAGTTCAGGCAAGGATGGACTCCTGGCATCCGGGATTCCGATCGTGATCATCGGCGGTATTACGCTGGGAATCGTGACGCCAACGGAAGCTGCCGTCATCGCGGTCGTCTATGCGTTGGTGCTCGGCTTCGTCATCTATCGCGAACTCGACATGGCCAAGTTGCTGACCGCCTCGACCGATACGGTAAGGTTGTGCTCGCTATCACTGTTTAGCCTGGTGGGTGCGGCAATCTTCGGCTATCTGATCAGTTTCTATCAGATTCCGCCCAAGCTGATGGCAGGTGTCAGCATCACTGACCCGACGGTGCTGCTGGTCGTGATGACCGTCGTGCTGTTGGTGATCGGCACCTTCATGGATGCTCTGCCGGCCATGGCGATCATGGCGCCTATCTTCTATCCATTGGCGATGGCGGCAGGTGTGCATCCGGTGCAGTTCGGGGTCATCGGGGTCATGGCGCTGGGTCTGGGTTTGATCACGCCCCCCTATGGACTGTGCCTGATGATTTCCGCCAAGATCGGCGGCATCCCACTCCTCAAGGCGATGGCAACCACCATGCTGTACCTGGGCGTGATGCTAGCCGTGATCGTGCTGCTGATCTTCTTCCCGGATCTGATCCTGGCCATTCCGCGCCTGATTGCACCGGATTTCGTGTAGAGCTGCACGCGAATCAATCAAGGTCTGACCAGATGCTGAACAAATACTCTGGTGATCAGACATCGCGCTTGTCATCACTCAATACCGACGTGCCCTGCACGTCGGTGTTTGACTATCGGAGCCCTGTCCATGCCGCCACTATGTCTTCTGTTCGATTCTGATGGCACCTTGGTCGACAGTGAAATTCTGCTCGCCGAGGTGATGGCTGAAGTGCTGTCGAATTACGACCTGCCTTTCACGGCATTGCGCTATATGCGGGAGTTTCGTGGCGTGCGCTTCCTGACCATCGTCAACACGCTAGAGCAAACGTATGGTGCGCTGGCGCCCGATGCGCTGGAGGAGATGGAGAATACGTTGCGGGCGAAGATGGAGGACCGCATGCGTGAGCAATTGCTGCCGATGCCAGGCATGCGTGACGCCCTGGCCGCTCTCAGAGGCCATGACTGCGCCGTCGTTTCCAACGGCCCGGAACGCAAGGTGCGCTGTGCCATGCAGAGCAGTGGACTGGCGGAATTCTTCGGCGACAACCTGTTCAGCGCCTACACCCTCAAGCTTTGGAAGCCTGATCCGCGCCTCTATCAGGCAGCCGCGCGCTTGATGGGCTATCCGCTGGAGCAATGCGTGGTGATTGATGATGCTGCCGTGGGCGTACAAGCCGGACTTCTCGCTGGAATGCACGTCATCCATTTCAATCATTTCCCCGAGCACGAACAGACGCCCTCCGGCGCCATCGCCATGCATCACGCCAGTGAGCTGCCTGCGCTCATCGCGCAACTGTCACGCTCACTCGACATGCCAATGCCCCATCATCGAGACGATGACGAGGCCTTTTCTTGACACACCGTTACTGGTATCAGCTCAGCTGACGTACGGCCATCTCAAGCCCTCGCAACTCAGCCAGGCCCTTCATGCGCCCATAGAGCGGATAGCCCGGGCGTGTCTCACGGTGAGCGTCATCGAGGATATGGTGGCCGTGATCCGGTCGCATCGGCAGCAGGGCACCACCGGCGGAAGTCCGTCGACGCTCTTCCGCGACCAGCACACTGATGATGCCGACCATGTCCAGGTCACCTTCCAGGTGCTCTGCTTCATGGAAGGAGCGCTTGTCTTCACTGTCTCGGCCTGTGGCGCGCAGATGTGCGAAGTGGATATAGGGCGCAAAGCGACGCGCCATCACACAGAGATCTATATCGGGATTGGCACCGTAGGAGCCCGTACAGAACGTCAGACCATTGGCAGGGCTTGGCACCACACCCAGCAGCCAATCCGCATCGACCATGCTCGAGACAACGCGTGGCAGACCGAACATCGGCCGCGGCGGATCATCCGGATGGATGGCGAGGCGAATCCCGACCTCTTCCGCTACCGGTACGATGGCCTTGAGGAAGGTCGCCAGATGCTGACGAAGGCGGGCGGCATCGATACCGTCGTAAGCCGCCAGGGCAGCACGAAATTCCGCCAGGCTATAACCCTCTTCAGCCCCGGGTAGACCCGCGATGATGGTGCGAACCAGCGTCTCACGCCCCGCTTCATCCAATGCCTCAAGATGCGCTTGCGCGGCGCGCTGTTCCTCGTCGCTGTAATCCTGCTCAGCATTGGGGCGCTCAAGCAGATAGAGATCAAACGCGGCAAACGCCTCCTGATCAAAGCGTAATGCGGTCCCCCCCTCAGGCAACGGCCAGGCAAGGTCAGTGCGCGTCCAATCCAGTACCGGCATGAAGTTGTAGCACACCGTCTCGATACCGCACTGGGCAAGATGCCGCAGCGACTGCTGGTAGTGCTCGATGTGGCGTTCATGTCCCGGCGCTGCCTGCTTGATACTTTCATGTACCGGAATGCTTTCGACCACCGACCAGCGCAACCCCGCCGCTTCGATCAGCGCCTTGCGCTCACGAATCGCGTCAAGCGGCCATACCTCGCCATTGGGAATCTCGTGCAATGCGGTGACGATACCGGTCGCACCGGTCTGACGAATCTCTTCAAGACTGATGGGGTCTTCTGGACCAAACCAGCGCCATGTCGCTTCCATGTCATCTCCTGCAGCCGAATAAAAGACCTGGGTAGTTCGTGAGGACGCATTTGCGGCATAGACACTTTCCATTGCGTCACAACAAAATATGACAACTTATTGCAGCTCTTGCCATGCGACCTATGTCGTTGACATGTCTTGGCCGTTCTAATGTTGTGTTTTCTGCCCGTATCATCGACGCCAATAAGTGCACAATCCTCATATAGACAAGGCGATGGGAGCTTATATTGGGTGAGTCGCCCTGATGCTACCGACCTTGGTCGCAGAGACATTTTGTGGAGTCAAAGTTGTCAATATTTGTTTGATCGCCCCGTCATTCAGACCTATAGTGAGTCCGGAAAGCACGACTGCCATCACTTGTTAGCCATCACCACTATCTATCACCACACCCCAGAACACGACGGACGCCATATGACCGCTATCACTTCGACTGATCACGCCAGCTACGCCGAACTCTCCTCCCTGACGCGTGAACGCCTGATGCGTGCATCCACCGCATCACTGCACACCCTGCTGTTCAAGCGCGGGCTGCGTAATACGTTCATTCAGAATGTCGTGCAGATGAACAGCAAGGAAACGCACATGGTTGGCCAGGCGTTCACGCTGCGCTACATTCCGGCGCGTGAAGACATTGATACCGTCGCCGCCTTCCGTGACCCGAAACATCCGCAGCGTCTCGCGGTTGAAACCGTACCTGCTGGCCATGTCATGGTGTCCGATTGCCGTCAGGATGCGTCTGCCGCCAGTGCAGGCAGCATTCTATTGACGCGTCTTGAGTATCGTCAGTGTGCAGGCTTTGTGTCGGATGCCGGCATCCGTGACTCCAGCGCTGCCGCGGCAATGAACCTACCAATCTTCTGCGCCAAGCCCAGCGCCCCGACCAACCTGACCAAGCATCATGCCGTCGAACTGCAAGTGCCCATCGGCTGCGGTGGCGTACCGGTCTTCCCGGGCGATGTGCTGGTAGGCGATGCCGATGGCGTCATGGTGGTACCGCTGGAACTGGCTGACGCGATAGCCGAAGAAGCCAGTCAGATGGAAGATTTTGAAGATTACGTGCTGGAAAAAGTCCGCACGGGTACTCCCGTCATCGGCCTATATCCGCCGACGGATGAAGCGCGTGCCGAGTTCGAGCGCCACATGGCCGCCAAGCACCGGTAATCATCTCGAGAATTGCCACTGCGGACGGCAGGCATCGCCAGTGTGTCGTCCGCGCCCTTCTCTCAATAACCGCTACCTGGCAATTCCCGCTGCGTAGCAACGAAGGTTTCATCAGACACGCCACTCGACGACAACCATAACAATGTCCGGAGTCACGCCATGACCCATACCGCCTGCAAGAATCGCATCGCCAACGCGACAGCATCTCGCCCGCTCATCGCCCTGCTTGCCCCCTTGGCACTGTCAGGACTGATGTTCGCGACGCCCTTTGTCAGCACCACGGTACAAGCTGACTACCCGGTTCGTGATATTCGCCTGATCGTGCCGTGGCCGGCCGGCGGTGGTGCAGATGCCATCAGCCGCAAGATCAGCAATCTGGCGGAGCAGGACCTTCCGAAATCGATCTACGTCGAGAATATTGGCGGTGCGATCACGGCATCCGGCTTGATGCAGCTAAGCAAGGCGCGCCCTGACGGCCATACTGTCGGCGTGATGACCTACGACAGCGTCATTACCTTGCCGCGCGGCAATCTGGTACCAGGCTATTCGCTGGATCGCATGATTCCCTTCGCGCGCATCACCAAGGAAGCGGATGCGATCGTAGTCTCGAAGCAATCAGGTTATGAGAGCTATGAGCAGCTCATCGAAGCGGCTCGAAAAAATCCTGGCACAGTGCGGATTGGCGTGGCACCACAGGGCTCTGGCCCGTTCCTGGCCGTACGTCGCCTGGAAGCCGCGACCGGCGTCACCTTCAATGTCATCACCTATCCGGGCTCCTCAACGGCGGAAGCCGAAGCACTGCTCTCCGGTGAGATTGACGGCGCCATCTCCAGTCTCGGCGACTTCTCGGGCATTCTGGACTCTGGCGATGCACTCGGCATAGTTGAGCTCTCCTCCGAGCAGAATCCCGCCTATCCGGACGTTCCGCCGCTGAGCAAGCTGGGTGGTGATCTGGAAACCGGCAGTTTCATCGTGCTGGCCGTGCCCAAGGGCACACCTGATGACGTGATCAGCACACTGGAAAACGCCTACCACAGCGCTTATGAAACGCCGGAATTCCAGAAATGGATTACGGGGGTTGGCGTGACGCCCAGCTGGTTGGGATCCGATGAAGTGAATGACTGGATCGCGGAATATCAGCAGCAGACCTTCAGCGCAATGGACGAACTGGGACTGTAATCACGGTGGCATGAAGGATTCCTCTATCCGACGTGAATACCGAAAGACGACAGCACCTTCTCCGCTCTCCATCGCTATCCGGTACCCGATGTCTGTCGGGTACCGGTAAGGACTTCTACCATGCAACGCACCGCTTTGCAGACGCCGCAGCGCCATTGGCTGATCAGCGGCTCTACACCTCTGACGCTGGTACTGACAGCTCTGAGTGCACTTTATCTCATCAGTGCACAGCAACTGGCAGCGCCAATGGAGAATGGCCGACTCTCGCCGTCATTCTTCCCCTTGCTCATTGGGCTGATTGCCTTTGCCCTGTGCCTGGCACAATTGATCGCCAACTACCGTGACGCACGCCAACGTCTCTCTCACTCCCCCGCAACACCTGCTGAAGAACACCATGCAGCCCCCGAATCCGCAGGCGATCCCGACGCAGATTCTGCAGAAGAAGAAATGCCAGTCACTGGCGCACTGAGTTGGTTCACGCCTGCTCTGCGCCTGATGGCGGCGACCGCACTCTATATTCTGGCTTTCTCGCATCTCGGCTATCTGCTGTCGTCGGCACTCTATGTCTACGCCATCATGCTGCTGTTTTCTGGTCGCAAGAAGTGGATGAGCAAGGCAGTGATCGCCTGCGTGATTGCCGTGCTGGGCTATGTACTCTTCGAGCAGCTCTTCAATGTTCACCTGCCCACCCTTGAACTGCCTGCCCTTGGGCTTGGTAGCGGGAGCTAAGTCATGGATTTCATCGTTCAGGTATTTTCAAGCTTTGCGCTGCTGCTCGACCCGGTCATTCTGTTCTATGTCGTGGCAGGCTTCGTGATCGGCACTATCTTCTCGGCAATTCCAGGCCTGACCGCCACACTGGCGCTCGCCCTGCTCTTGCCGCTGACGTACAGCCTTGATGTCACCACCGCCTTGATGGCGTGCGCCAGCATCTACATGGCCGGCATGTGCGGCGGCAGCATTACTGCGACCACCATCAATATTCCCGGTGCACCGTCTTCAATGATGACGGCACTGGAAGGCTACCCGATGCAGCAACGTGGCGAGGGTGCGCTTGCACTGGGCCATGCCTCTTTCGCCTCGATGATTGGCGGCAGCCTGGGTGCGCTGCTACTCATCGTGCTTGCCCCCTTCATTGCCGAGGCCTCTTTGCTGGTCAAGACCACCGGCAAGTTCTCGCTGATTGCCTTTGCACTGATCGTGATCGTGGTGGCCCAGCGTGGCAATATCCGCAAGGCCGGGATAACCGCGTGCCTCGGTCTGATGCTCGCGACGGTAGGACTGGATGCCATGCAACCGCTGGCCCGCTTTACCTTCGGTGTCAGTGAGCTGACGGCAGGGATTGATCTGATGCCGGTCATCATCGGTACCTTCGCCATCAGTGAGCTGCTGATTCAGGTGGGTAATCGCAAGAAAGATGCCGACATGCGCCGCCAGTTGAAGGCCAGTACTCAGCTCAAGCGTCGCGACTTCATCCCACCACTCAGCACCATTCGTGAAATCGGTGTGGCCTGCTATCTGAAGTCGACCGTGATCGGGTATCTGGTGGGGACGTTACCGGGTGCCGGCGGTTCGATGGGCGGCTTCCTCGCCTATGTGGAAACCGTGCGTACCTCCAAGAAACCGGAAAGCTTCGGCAAGGGCAATCCGCAAGGTATCGCGGCGGCTGAAAGCGCCAACAATGCAGTCTGTGGTGGTGCCCTGGTACCGATGCTGACCTTCGGCATTCCGGGGGATCCGGTCACCGCCATCGTACTTGGGGTACTGGTGATCAACGGTATTCAGCCAGGGCCGCAACTGATGGCCTCGCAGTCAGGCCTGATTGCGCCCATGCTCGCGTCGCTACTCTTCAGCGCGCTGGTACTGATTCCGCTGACGCTTTATCTGATGGGCCCATACTTCCTGCGTATCGTCACCATTCGCAAGGATGTGCTCTACGGAGTTATCGCGCTGCTGGCCGTGGTCGGTAGCTTCGTCGCTACCTACTCAGTCTTCCAGATGATGATGACGCTGGTGATGGGGGTTATGGCCTACCTGATGCGCAAGCACGATTACCCAGTGATCACGCTATTGCTCGGTTTCATTCTTGGCCCGAACCTGGAAGAGTTCCTGCGCCGTGCGTTGACGCTCTCCAACGGCAACCCGATAACCTTCATCACCACGCCGGACAGCCTGTTCTTCGTAGTGCTGACAGTGGTGTTTGTCTACTTCCTCGGTATCCGCAAGCCGGTACAGCTCAAGAAGATATCTGCCGAGAAAGCTGGTTCTACCGGCTAGGCTCGCCCCACACAGCATCACACCACTAAAGACTCATCCATGAAAAAGCCTGACACATCACTGTGTCAGGCTTTTTCATATCAGTAGGCGCAGAACGCTCAACCCTCTGCTGATTCACTGTCCTGCTGCTTGGCCAGCTTGTGACCGTCTTCGGTCTGGCCAATCTTCCAGTAGCTGGAGACATAGAAGTGAGACTTGGGGATCTCGTATTCGGCTTTCAGAAAGCGCCGCAGTGCCCGCATGCTGCCGAACTCGCAGGCAGCCCAGACGGCAATTCGGCCTGACAGCAAAGGCAGGGCACTGACGGTCTCGAGCAATGACGTGCCTTCTGCGTCCGGATGGGGATTGACGACCCAGTGAAGCTGTACGCCCCGCGGATGCGCGAGTGTCTGGATATCAGCGTCATCGATCACTTCGATGACCGCATGCCCCTGCGCGTGCTCGGGCAGTTCGGCCAGGTTGACACTCAGGGCTGGCAAGGCCGTCATGTCGCCCACCAGTAGAAAGGTATCAGCGTCATGATGGATCAACTTCTTCGGGCCAGGGCCGCCGACCATGATGCGATCGCCGGGTCTGGCATTGGCCGCCCACTGTGCCGCGACACCGCCGGCTTCCTGTTGATGGCCATGCATCACGAAGTCGACATCAATCTCATCCGGGCGCTGATGACGAATGGTATAGGTGCGCATCAACCGACGATCACCCTCCCCACCCGCGAAGATCAATTTGATATAGGCGCTTTGCTGGTCTGACGGGATATCCGTGATGTTCTCGCCACCGAGCGTGACGCGCAGCATGTGATCGGTGACCTTGGCGGTCCGAATCACTTCCAGCTCACGAGGGGTTGGTCTACTCATGAAACTCATTCCTTCAGTCGTCAGTTCGAGGGGCGCATTGCGGGGCTACGGTGTCTTGTCTATCGGCCTTACGAGCCGGTGACGGCTCTGGCAAGCCGGTATCAGACAACCCGCTGGCGTTATGAATGATGGTGTCGACGATGCGCAGGAAGGTGTCGAGATCCTGGTCGCCCAGGTGTCGTGTCAACTGCTGGGCCGTCTCTTGCTCCAACGCGGTGATTCTATCCAGCATCGCAAGCCCCTCAGGCGTAGGCGACAGGAAGTGGCTACGTCGATCGTGAGGATTGTTGGCCTTTTCTATCATCCCCGCCTGCTGCAGATCATTGAGAACACGCGTGATGCGCGCCTTGTCCTGATCCATACGTTGCGCGATCTTTCCCGCCGTACATTCCGGAATGCGGCACACCCCCTTTAGCACGCGAACATGCGTGATCGGGAGGGCTATCTGGTGGTGACGTATCCCTTCCTTCAGCTGACGCCGATAGGCATGCATGAGCTGATGGAGGGCATCATTGAGAGTGGAAACTGTCATGTACGCTCGCTATCTAGTAGACAAGATCAACTATATAGAGATGATTGTAAAAGTCCACCAATTACTGAAAGAGATTCATTATCATCTAAGGGCTGAGCCCTCGCACTCCCCCATCCTTGATTATTCACTTCAACATCAGGCGACGGCGGCGATAGATCCCGAGAGGAAGATGAAGAGGAAGAGATAGAGAGAACAATAGTGCCAACACGCAACAGATAACCCCTTCTGCACCGGCTGCGGCATGGCCGGTGAACGCTGGAACCTGCTACTGTCAGACTATTGATTCCTGACGATTCCAAGAGGCACCGATGGCGGAACTCTGCCTGCTGTTTGATTCAGACGGCACGTTGGTAGACAGCGAGATTCTATTGGCTGAGGCAATGGTCGCGACCCTGCCCGAATACGGCCTGCCCTTCACGACAACCCAGTATCTGGATCACTACCGGGGCATGCGCTTCAGAAGCATCGTCAGGGAGCTGGAAGCCGTACATGGCGAGATGGAACGGGTACGTCTGGAGGAAATGGAGGCGCGCATGCGCGCCATGCTCGAAGACCTGATGCGCTCACGTTTGACGGCCATGCCCGGCATGCCAGAGGCCCTGATGGCACTGTCGGGATACCCGTGTGGCGTCGTCTCCAACGGGCCGGAGCGCAAGGTGCGTCTGGCCCTGGACAGCACGCGCCTGGCCCGCTTCTTCGATGGCAAGATCTTCAGCGCCTATACCCTTGGCGTCTGGAAACCGGACCCACGTATCTATCGTCTGGCGGCGGAAAAGATGGGGTACTCGCCCGCACACTGCATCGTGATCGATGATGCGACGGTGGGTGTCAGGGCGGGACTCGACGCTGGCATGCACGTCATCCACTTCACGCATCATGACGATGGCTTCGATACGCCCTCGGGTGCACTGCGCATGCGACATCCGCAAGAACTGCCGGGCCTGGTGGCTCAGATATCCCAGCGAATCGTCCATCGCGGCCATTGATGAGGCCATTGAAGATTCCACGGGCGATCGCGAGTCATCAGCTCCGTTTCATGAATTGAATTTCACCAGCGTGACGATACGCGTCAATCCCTGCGCCGCTGCCAGCGAGGCTGCGGTGTTACCTTGGGCATCGACGATGCTTGGGTCAGCACCGGCCTTGAGCAGATGCTGGATCATGGCTTCGTGACCAAACAGCGAGGCCATCATCAGCGCCGTCTGACCCGCGTAATTGGTGTGATTCACGCCACAGTCCGTGTTGGCGATCAACCAGTCAGCCGTCTTGAGGTGATCGCGAAACGCCACGCCCATCAAGGCATTGCTGCCTCTTTCATCCAGTGCACAGGTATCAGCCTCGAATTCCTTTAGCAACTTCAGCGTATTGGTATGCCCGTAGTAGGCCGCCATGATGAAGGGGGTGTAGCCGTGCGATCCCGTGATCGAGAGATCCCCTCCCTGGGCGTGATATTGCTCAAGGGCCGCGTTGTCACCCTCGCGCGCCGCGTCCATGACATCGCCAGTGTCCATGGGGCCTGCGGCCAGTGCCGGCAAGGCCACCAGACTCATCAGCAACGCGGCGATGACGAGCCCGGTTCGCGCGAGACGTCGCGCCAATGTCCAGACGGCCTTCAGGGAAAGAATGTCGCTCAGCGAGGCAATGATGCTGAGCGAAAGAGAGGAAAGAGCGCTGGTTGACAGCGATTTGCGATAGCAGAACATGCGAGGACTCCTCAGTGCGAGTCGTGACGACGTGCGCCCGGCACGGGGCCATGTCAGAGAGATGGGGCGGCGCCAGACAGAGGGATGTATCGGGAAATCACGACAGGGAGGCATGGCCTCCCTGTCGTCTCGGCAAGACCGAAGGATCAGTCAGCCGGATGGTCGACCAAGGCTTCAACATCCTCCATGTCGACATCTGCCATCTTGGCCAGACGCTCGCCATATTCATGGTCAGCCTGATAGAAGTAGCTGACCATGATGTCGCGGATCTCTTCGCTCTTGACCTTGCCGATATCGCCGCCCAGCGCTTCGATCAGAGCGTCCTGATCGTGCTTGGAGAAGGAGCGATACAGTTCACCGGCCTGAGCGAAGTTCTGCTCCTTGTCGATCGGCTGCTGCTGAGTCGTGCCGTTGAGGGCATAACGCTTGTATTCGTACTGGGAGTCATCCATCAGCGCGCCTTTATAGCGGCTCGGCTGGTAGTTGACGGAACCGGAACGCGGCTTGGAGTAACCCGCGCCATCCTGATGGTTGTTGTGTACCTCAACCTTGGGCGCGTTGACCGGCAGCTGCATGAAGTTGGCACCGAGGCGATAACGCTGTGCATCGGCATAGGCGAACAGACGGCCTTGCAGCATGCGATCTTCCGACGGCTCGACACCCGGCACTAGATTGGCCGGTGACATCGCGGCCTGCTCGGTTTCCTGGAAGTAATTGTCCGGCGTGCGATTCAGGGTCAGCTCACCCACCTTGCGGGCCGGGATAAGATCTTCCGGCCACATCTTGGTGGTATCCAGCGGATTGAAATCGAAGCTGTTGAGCTTGTCCGGGTCCAGCGTCTGGATATAGAGGTCCCAGACCGGATCATCGCCAGCATCCAGATGCGTGTAGAGGTCATCGGTCAGGTGGTTGAAATCGGTGGACTGCACCTTGGCGGCTTCTTCCGGCGTCAGGCCATGCACGCCCTGACGGGACTTCCAGGTGAACTTCACGTACTTCCAATCGCCTTCGGCATTGACGAACTTGAAGGCATGCACGCCAGAACCATCCATCTCACGCAGGCTTTCGGGAATCCCCAGCGGCGAGTAGAGGTAGGTCAGCATGTTGGTGCTTTCGGGGATATGGCTGAAGAAATCGAAGTAACGATTCGGGTCCTGCAGATTGGTGCGCGGGTCCGGCTTCAGGGCATGAATCATGTCCGGGAACTTCATCGCATCACGGATGAAGAACACCGGGAAGTTGATACCGACGATGTCCCAGTTGCCTTGATCGGTATAGAACTTGACGGCAAATCCGCGCGGATCCCGCAGTGTTTCCGGAGACCCCTTGCTGTTGATGACGCTGGAGAAGCGCACGAAGACAGGCGTGACGTCGCCCTTGTCCTGGAAAGGCGCGGCAACGGTCAGATCCGTCAGATCCTCCGTGGCACGGAATTCACCATAGGCACCGACACCGCGAGCGTGAACGACACGCTCCGGAATACGCTCACGCTCGAAGTGCCCCAGCTTTTCCAGCAGGTGGTGATCTTCCAGCAGCGTCGGACCATTCGGACCCGCCGTCAGAGAATCCTGATTGTTGCCGACGGGTGCCCCGTTGGAACGTGTCAGCGTCACTTCCTGCGACATGGCATTGGCCGACATGCCCAGCGCCATGACAGCAGCGGCGGTCTTGAGGGGAAAACGGACGTTCAGCATCAGACAACTTCCTCGTGGAATCAGGGTTTACGCGCCGCAGTATTAGCGAAAGCTATTGATAGCTAAAATCAATAATGACTAATGCTCATATAGCGAAAAGCGATGAACCTCCCCGCAATTCCGTGTGGTAATTCTATCTTGAGGTGTTGACTGCCCTCTCCTTCATCGTTGTCTCTACTGCCTCTCTAACGCCTTCTGTCGCCATCTGTCGATATCTACCAATAAATACTGACGTCATGTCTCCAAAACGGGCTTTTTCATCAAAGAGTCGTCTCAGAGATTGAACTTCACCAGCGTCACTACACGGGACAGTCCTTGGGCGGCCGCCAGGGATTCGGCAGTGTTGCCTTGCACATCGACCACACTCTTGTCGGCACCGGCATCCAGCAGCTGCTCAATGATCGCTTCGCGGCCGAAGAGTGAAGCCATCATCAGTGCCGTCTGGCCACTGTAATTGCGATGATTCACATCACAGTCGGTATTGCCCAGCAGCCACTCGGCAGTCTGCTCATGACCACGAAATGCCACTCCCATGAACGCATTGCTGCCCTTTTCATCCAGCGCGCAACTGTCAGCGCCTTCTTGCTGCAGCACGGCCAGGCTTTCGGTGTGGCCGTAGTACGCCGCCAGAATGAAAGGGGTAAAGCCACGCGAATTGGTGACCGACACATCGCCACCGTCTGCGTAATACTGCTCAATCGCGGCAGTGTCTCCATCGCGAGCGGCATCGAAGATATCGATGTCGCTTGCCGCCAGTGCAGGTGCTGCTGATATCGCCAGCAAAAGACTCATCGTCAGCCCTGCCAGGCTCGGCATGACGCCACGCCGAACTGCCTGGCGAGGCATGCTTCGTTTCATTGGCTCCATATCGTTTCTCCCGTCGCGTATCTGGCCAATCGGCAGAGGGACGCTTGCCCCCTCTGCCGACCTCTGGCGCACTTCAACAAAATGTCATGTCAGCTCTGTTGCGGTATCACTTTTCGATCAAGGCTTCGACGTCATCCATGTCGACATTGACCTGCTCGGCCAGACGCTCGCCATACTCGTGATCCGCCTGGTAGAAGTGGCTGACCATGATGTTGCGGATCTCGTCGTTCTTGACCTTGCCGAGATCGCCCGCCAGCGCTTCGATCAGGAATGTCTGGTCCTGCTCGGAGAAGGAGCGATACAGCTCACCGGCCTGCGCGAAGTTCTGCTGCTTGTCGATCGGCTGCTGCTGAGTGGTGCCATTGAGGGTGTAGCGCTTGTACTCATAGGTCGCATCATCCACCAGACCACCGGCATTGCGGCTCGGCTGATAGTTGACGGAGCCAGAACGCGGCGCGGAGTAACCGGCACCATTCTGGTTATGGCTGTGTACGTCCACCTTGGGCGCATTCACCGGCAACAGCTGGTGGTTGACGCCCAGGCGGTAACGCTGGGTATCGGCGTAGGAGAACAGACGCCCCTGCAGCATGCGATCTTCTGACGGCTCGATCCCCGGAATCATGTTGCTCGGGGCCAAGGCTGCCTGCTCAGTCTCCTGGAAGAAGTTGTCCGGTACACGGTTCAGCTCAAGCTCACCCACCTTGCGCGCCGGGATCAAATCTTCCGGCCAGATCTTGGTGGTATCCAGCGGATTGAAGTCGAAGTCATTGAGCTGGTCCGGCTCGATGGTCTGCACATACAGATCCCAGATCGGGAAGTCGCCTTGATCCAGGTGCGTGTACAGATCATCGGTCAGGTGATTGAAGTTGGTGGACTGCACCTTGGCGGCCTCAGCCACGGACATGCCGTTATTGCCCTGACGCGACTTCCAGGTGAACTTCACATACTTCCAATCGCCTTCGGCATTCACGAACTTGAAGGCGTGCACACCGGAACCATTCATCTCACGCAGGCTGGTTGGAATCCCCAGCGGCGAGTAGACGTAGGTCAGCATGTTGGTGCTTTCGGGGATATGACTGAAGAAGTCGAAGAAGCGGTTCGGGTCCTGCAGGTTGGTGCGCGGATCCGGCTTCAGCGAGTGCACCATGTCCGGGAACTTCATCGCATCACGAATGAAGAAGACCGGGAAGTTGTTGCCGACCAGATCCCAGTTGCCTTGATCAGAGTAGAACTTGACCGCGAAGCCGCGCGGGTCACGCAGGGTTTCCGGCGAATGCTTGCTGTGAATGACCGCAGAGAAACGCACGAACACCGGAGTGACCTTGCCGTCAGTCTGGAAAGGCGCCGCGACGGTCAGGTCGCTCAGGTCCTCAGTGGCACGGAATTCACCATAGGCTCCGGTACCGCGGGCGTGAACGACACGCTCAGGAATACGCTCACGATCAAAGTGAGCCAGCTTCTCGATCAGGTGATGATCCTGAAGCAGTGTCGGACCATTCGGGCCTGCAGTGAGAGAGTTCTGGTTGTTGCCGACCGGCGCGCCGTTGGAACGCGTCAGTGTCTCTTCTTCCTGCGCCAGGCCATTGGCAGAGAGACCCAACGCCATGACAGCGGTCATGGTCTTGAGGGGAAAACGGATGTTCAGCATCGGGCGACTTCCTCGTGGAATCATGGTTAACGAGCTGAAGTATTCGTGCGCCAGCGCGATAGCAAAAATAAATAATAGCTAACGACTACATAGTAAAAAGCGATGATGTTGCGACTTTGGCAACGTGATAGTGCTTTTTATAAGGGATATATCACGAGGATTTACCCTCTTCTTGCTTCATTAGGTATTGACAATATTGAAGGTATGTTCCGTGAAAACTCACTCAATCAACGCAGAGTTGCGCCAATGCAGCCACTTGATCCAACCATCATCCGAGCTATCCTGCCGCCCTGTTGATTGAAGCACGCGACTGTGGTGGCACCCCAAAACGGCTCCCTGACGTCGTTGCAGTCACCTCACCGCAACGACTCAGCAACTCCTTCCATCGGGTCAACTTCACCAATCGGGTCAACCTCACCAATCAGGTCAACGACATCAAGACGCCAGTCAGCTTCGCGAAGACGGCACAGGATGGCGCCGGTCATTCGCAACAAGCAGACGACAGACAAAAAAAGCGGCCCCCAAAGGGAGCCGCTTCTTCACCGCCGTCTTTTCACTTCACG
Source organism: Cobetia sp. L2A1 (assembly GCF_009796845.1). Classification (NCBI taxonomy): domain Bacteria; kingdom Pseudomonadati; phylum Pseudomonadota; class Gammaproteobacteria; order Oceanospirillales; family Halomonadaceae; genus Cobetia; species Cobetia sp. L2A1. The sequence goes on from NZ_CP047025.1 coordinate 2,499,226, forward strand.
TACGCGTTCAATCCTTGGCTTGCGCTTTCTTCTTGGCAGAGCGTCGGAAGGCAGGCATGTCGTCAATCACCAGCACAGGATTCAATTCTTCCTTGGGGAAGTCATTCTTGAGCCAGCGCAGCATCGAGAGTGCGAGAATCATCAGCACCGGGATCATTGGCAATGCCACGACAATGGTCGAGGTCTGCACTGTCTGCAGACCGCCCAGCTGAATCAGTGACACCCCTACCGCAGCGATCAGGAAAGCCCAGACAAGACGCAGAGACCGCTTGGGTTCCTGATAGCCGGAAAGCTTGCGCGAGGTAACAGATGCCAGTACGTAGGCGGAGCTATCCAGCGTGGTCGCCAGGAAAATGAAGCACAGCAGGATGAACGCGATCGTCACGACCTTGGCGTAAGGCAATGTCTTCAGGATGCCTTCCACCGCCAGCGGGATACCGCCACTGTCCAGCAGCGCCTTGATATCCAGCACGCCACTCATCTGCAGATCCAGTGCGTAGCCACCCCATACCGCGAAGAAGATCCAGGTGCCCAGTGAGCCGAATACCAGCTCGGCGATGATCAACTCACGGATGGTGCGCCCGCGGGAAATGCGTGCCACGAACAGGCCTACCATCGGTGCATAGGCGATCCACCAGGCCCAGTAGAAGACGGTCCAATCCTTCCAGAAGGTGGAATCACCCGCTGGGTCTGTCCACAGACTCATCGGAATGAAATTGCCGAGTGTCTTGCCGAGGCTGTTGACGAAGCCTTCGACCATGAACTGCGAGTCACCCACGATGAAGGTGAACGCCAGCAGGAAAATCGCCAGAATCACATTGACGTCAGAGAGGATCTTGATGCCCTTGGCCAGCCCGAACCAGACACTGGCCGAGAACATGGCTGTCCAGATACACAGCACCACGACTTCCAGCCCGAAGTTGGCCTCGACACCCAGAATGCCGCTGACCAGCTGAGACACCAGCGGCACGGCCAGGCCCAGCGATGTCCCGACACCGCCCACGATGCCGAACACCACGATGGAATCCAGCAGCACGCCCCAGGCGCCATCGGCATGGTGACCCAGCAGGCCACGGGCGGCGACGGACAGACGCACCCCATCACGCTTCTTGACGTACATGGAGTAGGCAATCGGCAGCGCAGGCAAGCAATAGAAGGCCCACGGCGTCAGCCCCCAGTGGAACTGACCGAAGGCCAGTGCCCACTCGGCCGCTTCGCGACTCTTGGCAACCACGTGATAGGCGGGCGAGGTGTAGTAGTAGATCGGCTCGACCCAGGCCCAGTTGACGATCGCGATGCCCATTCCGCAGGTGAAGATCATCGCCACCCAACTGAAATAGGAGAAGTCAGGCGTATCCTCTGCCCCGCCGAGACGCACATTGCCGTAGCGGCTCATCGCCAGCCAGATGAGGAACACTACAACGCTCAGACCTGCGACCAGATACAGCCAACCGAACTTGCCAGTCGCGAAGGCGAAGGCCGAGTTGATCAACGCGGTGCTGGCCTCGGGGAACATGATGACAGGGCCAATGAAGGCCAGAATCACCAGTACGGCAGGGATGAAGACCCTGGGGTCCAGACTATCGCCCCGCTTGGAAGGAGTTACGTCTTGTCGCACAACATTTACCTTTGTGAGGAAGCTTCGACGACACGACAGGCGTCGCATCGCGGCCGAGCTTCACTGCGAGTTCGATAATTTCTGGTAATACAAAGAGCGGGGAATTATACATATATAGATTTAACGCGCAGTACACTTTCCCCAGCGGCTGACGAACCGTGAGTTGCTATACGGCCTTTTCTCATCTCAACATGAGCGTCATTCATCTTTAGTCGTAGGAATGCTAGGACGGTATTCACATGGCCTCTCAGGCAGATCACCGAGATCTCTCGCTGTGAGCAACGCACGACGCCCCATCCCGAGACATTCGGAATGAGGCGTCGTGTCATGCCTGCGGTTGAAGCCGCTGATTCACCATCATGCGCTGATGACAGGCAAGATGATGAGGTTTCATGGCAAGTCTTGCACAACTTCTGTCCTACCAGGCCATGGGATCAACCGGATCACTCGGCGACTTGATCATGACGGCCGCCTGACCTGCTCTCATGTGCGTGCATCACCGTCGTCCAGCATCCAGCCGGCCGCCTTTTCCGCGATCATCAACGTCGGCGAATTGGTGTTGCCACTGACAATGGTCGGCATGATACCGGCATCAGCCACTCGCAATCCCCGCACACCGATGACGCGCAGGCGACTGTCAACGACCGCCATCGGATCATCCGCCCGCCCCATGCGCGTGGTACCGACAGGATGGAAGATGGTGGTGCCGATATCCCCCGCCAGCGTGGCCAACTCCGCATCACTCTGATACTCGATGCCCGGCTTGACCTCTTCAGGCTGGTAACGGGCAAAGGCCGGCTGACCGGCGATGCGGCGTGTCACGCGCAGCGAATCCGCGGCGACCTTGCGGTCCTCCTTGGTGCTCAGATAATTGGGGGCGATGGCGGGCGCCTGCCGCGGGTCCGCGCTCTGCAGCCGCACCGTGCCGCGACTGGTCGGATTGAGATTACAGACGCTGGCCGTGATCGCCGGGAATGGATGCAGCGGCTGCCCGAATGCCTCCAGACTGAGGGGCTGCACGTGGTACTGAATGTTGGGATGGTGATGCTCAGCACTGCTGCGGGTAAAGGCTCCCAGCTGTGACGGCGCCATGCTCATCGGGCCAGAACGTTTGAACAGATACTGCATGGCGATGCCCATCTTGCCGAGCAGAGTACTGGCGATGGCATTCAGTGTTCTGGCATTGGTGACCTTGTAGACGGAGCGAATCTGCAGATGGTCCTGCAGGTTCTCGCCTACACCTGGCAGGTCCTTCACCACCTCGACGCCGTGAGACGACAACAGCGCCGCCGGACCGATGCCCGAGACCTGCAACAGATGCGGCGAACCGATGGCACCGGCACACAGCACCACTTCGCGTGTCGCGGTCAGATTGATGACCTCGCCATCACGCACCACCTGCAGGCCTGTGCACCGCAGTGACTCCTGCTCAGCGCTCTGTTTTCGACGCTGTTCTTCACTCTGCGCATCACTGCCCTCGAACAGCAGCCGATTGACCTGCGTGGAGTGCCACAGCGTCAGGTTATCGCGCTTGAGCGCCGGTCGCAGGAAGGCCTTGGCGGTGTTCCAGCGCCAGCCCGAACGCTGATTGACCTCGAAATAGGCCACACCTTCGTTGCTGCCACGATTGAAGTCGTCGGTACGCGGTATGCCGGCCTGCTCGGCCGCTGTCGCGAAATCATCCAGCACCTTCCAATTGAGACGCTGACGCTCTATGCGCCACTCACCACCGTGACCGTGAAAGTCACGATGCTCCGGCGTGGCATCACCACCCTCATCGAGACGGGCATGATCCTCATGGCGCATGAAGTCCTGAAGACACTGCTCCCAACGCCACTGATCATCGCCGGTCACTTCGGCCCAGTGATCGTAATCACGTGCCTGGCCGCGCATGTAGATCATGCCGTTGATGCTGGAGCAGCCGCCCAATGTCTTGCCGCGCGGATAGAGCAGCGAGCGACCATTGAGCCCCGCGGCCGGCTCGGTGCGGTATAGCCAGTCGGTACGCGGGTTGTTGATGCAGTACAGATACCCCACCGGGATATGAATCCAGTGGTAGTTGTCCCGCCCACCCGCCTCGACCAGCAGCACACGGTGCTTCGGATTCACACTCAGTCGATTCGCCATCAGGCAGCCGGCAGACCCGGCGCCCACGATGATGAAGTCGTACTCATGAGGGATATCGCTGATGGCAGCTTGTTGTTGTTTGGCGTTGTCGTGCATGGCACATCCCCTGGCAGACACAGTCGAAGCACACGGCAGGCGCAAGCTGTCTTGCCTGGCTGGAAAGCATGCCTTCCAGACACCGATGCTCACGAGGCAACCGTCATGAAGGCTGTGCCTTGAATCTACCCCGCCAGACAGGGCGATCAATTGAATTATTTCGGGGCACGATATAACGATGCCTGATATCACGACAGGTGCCTGAACGCTGAAAGTCAGTTCGTACTGAAACCCTTTCAGGACGGGGGCTGCAGGCAGCTCCCCCTATTCCGGGAGGGGCAGTCTGCCCGCCAGCTCGTCAGACCTCGTTCCGTCGCGCTAGACCAATGGGGGATAGGCGTTCATGACCGTGACAAGTCAAGAATGCAGAGCGCCATGTTCAATTGACCCTCCATCCCCTTGCTGATGAGAACTCACCCGATGCAGCCCCTGTCCCGACTTCAAGCCTTCGTCACCGTGGCCCGTACCGGCAGCGTCTCTCGGGCCGCCGAGGTATTGCACCTCTCGCAACCGGCAATCAGCCTCAAGCTCAAGCAACTACAAGAAGCTCTGGGCCTCAGTCTGTTTGATCGTCATCCGCATGGGCTGCAACTGACCTCCGATGGCCAGGCACTGCTCGCCAATGCGGAAAGCACTCTGGCGAGTGCGCGCCATTTCGAGCAGGCCGCCGCTGCCTTGCACAACACCCTACGGGGCAAGCTGCGAATCGGTACCATCGTCGATCCGGAGTTCATCCGACTCGGCAGCTTTCTGCGTCATCTCCTGGCGCAAGCGCCCGGGGTAGAAACCGCACTTCAGCATGGGATGAGTGGCTGCGTGCTCAAGGCGCTCAGCCGTGATGAGCTTGAAATCGGCTTTTATCTTGCCCCACCCGGCGAAGGGCCAGACGACAGCACGCTGAGTTACCGGGAGCTGGCCTTCTTCGACTACTACATTCTGGCGCCCGCCGGCTGGTCATCTCGATTGGTCGCGACCGACTGGGCCTCACTGGCGGCCCTGCCGTGGATCGTCACTCCCGACAACTCGGTGCATTCCCGGCTACTGGCACACGCCATGCGCGATGTGGATTGCGTACTGCATCGCGTGGCACAGGTGGATCAAGAGGTGTGCATGCTGGATCTGGTGCGGGCGGGTGTGGGCCTGTCACTCGCGCGCGATGTGCTGGCACTGGCCGAGCGACAGGAACGAGGGCTCAACATCGTGCCGGACACGCGCCTGCCCTGTGCATTGAGTGTCGTGTGGCGCAGTGACAAAGCAGAAGAGCCCGCGGTCAAGGCCGCACTGGAGGCACTGAGACACGTGTGGCCCGCCCAGTAAGTAGCCGCACCTTGCACTCCAGAGCCTTGGCAACATGAACCATGAACGCAAAACGCCCCAGCCAACGTGAGTGATCACATTTACTGGGGCGTTCGTCTCTATCATGTCACCGCGACATTCGCTGCTCGGATATTACGATTTGCCTCGTCATTACGAACGGCGCGTGAAGACGACACTCAGGTTGTTGGCCGGCATCTCGATCACCTTGTCGAGCAGCAAGCCATTGCGCTCTGCCTCCTCGATCACCGCTTCAAGATTTCTCACGCCCCACAGCGGATTGCGGCTTTTCAGCTGAACGTCAAAGCCTTCGTTACTGGGCGCGGTATGTTGGCCATTGCGCTTGTAAGGGCCATACAGATAGAGCACTCCGCCCGCGGGCAACAACTGCCCTGCCTGCAGCATCAACTCTGCGGTGACACGCCAGGGCGAGATATGGATCAGGTTGATCGCGACCAGCGCATCACACGCAAGTACCGGCCAGGTACCCATCGCGTCCAGCTCGATCGGTGCCTTGAGGTTGGCAAGGTCAGCTTCCGTGCGCCAGTCCGCAATTGACTCCAGGGCGCGTGGGCTGGCGTCAGTCGGCTGCCACTCAAGATGCGGCAGGCCGTGCGCGAAGTGTACGGCGTGCTCACCACTGCCGCTGGCCAGCTCCAATACCTGGCCCGCCTCAGCCAATACCTCTCGCAGCACCTCGAGAATGACATCACGATTGCGCGCCACGGCGGGGCTCGCCAGGCGCTGACTATTGTCGTGCATCTGATCACGCATCGCGGCTCGCGCACCAGGTTCAGAGGACGCAGGTTCAAAAGAAGCAGAGGGGGGAATATCCGAGGCGGGCATGCAGAACTCCAATGGCAAGGATGGCATCGCCAGCATACAACAGCGCCGCACATCATGGGGATGTACGGCGCCTGTGTTTACAGAGCAATGACAATCAACTCTCTACAATGAACAGCCTGCAATGAACTATCGGGCAAGACCTCGCATGGGGTCCAGCCCAGCTCAGCGCGAACGCACGACACTGCTACGGGCACGCCAGAAATCCAGCACTCGCAGCGGGTCTCCCACCTCATGTGCCTTGTGCTGCGCGTTATGCGCCATCGCGCGTGTCGCATCGCGATCACCCAGCAACCGCTCGAGCGCCGCTATCCATTGCGCTGGGTCATCCTCGACCAACAGGCCGTCCACGCCGTCCTCGATCAAGTCAATGAAGGGCGCGCGACGACTGTAGATGCCGACACCGCCCATGCGGGTGATATCCAGAAAGCGCAGCCAAGACATTTCATGATTGGTAGAACCCGTCATCAATGGTGCCAGACCAATCGCGATCCGACGCCGTGCGCAGTAATCCTGAAACGCCTCCCAGCCAAGCGCCTCCATCGTCTTGAGCCGAGGAATCTCCGTCAATGCCAGCGGCAGATGACGCCCCATCATCAGCTCGATCTCGGTCTCTTCATGGCATGCCTGAATGGCGCGCAATACCGGGGCCAAGGCCACGATGTCTTCGCGATGCGCGAGAGTGCCATGGAAACCAACACACCAATCCTCCGCCTCAAGGTGATGCAGGTCTGGCAAGCTGCCAATCATGGGGGGTGTCAGCAAGCTGATCATGGGATGCTGACCCGCCAAGGCACTGACCAGCTGCTGACTGACCACGACGACTTCATCCGCCAGTGCCATCAGTCGCCGCTGCATGTCGCTGTTGGCAGCACTGGCGCCGGATTCCACTCCACCCTCGCGTGACTCCTGGCCACAAAAGTCCTGATCCAGCAGATAACAGATACGACCATGCTGCTCACGGTGCGCCTCCAGCATGTCGATCCATTCTGGCTTCAGCGAACGCGCGATCAACAGGCAAGCACCCGCCAACCGTGCATTCGCCATCTTGGGTGAGAACTTCCAACGGCGCGTTTCAAAGCGCTCGACACGCGTGCCTTCCTTGCGCAATGCCGTCATGGCAGGCAGAAAGAAGTAGATGTCTTCCAATGCCAAGGCATCATCGCTCAGCACGATCCAGTGGGATGTTGTCGGGAAGGCAGTCATGACAGTCTCCTTTACTCGAGGCATTCATGGTCCCGGCACGCTTGGCTCTGGGGGCCAATGAGGGGTATTGATGTCATGATCGGCGCTCGTTCTGAGAGGGCCTGACGCGTTGCCGCGCATCTACTTTTCATGAAGCGCTAATGATGAGCGTAATGAATTCTCACCAGTCTACCAGTCACAAATGCAGAATTGAGCGGGCTGTCATCAACGCATAGTTGGCATTGAAGTTGTCATCGCCATCTCTGGTCACATTCCTCGGGCCCAAAAGTCAGCACATGTGTCAGGGCTGCCTATGCATCTGGCTTTTTGCTGAGCACGCGCCGCCATCTCGCGCGTCGCCTCGCGATCCGTCAATAACCGCTCGATCGCCGCCTGCCACTCCTGTGGATCATCCCCGACCAGCAGGCCATCCACTCCATGCTCGACAATCTCGGTAAAGGGCGCGCGACGGCTATAGATACCCACGCCGCCCATCGCGGCGATATCGAGAAACTTGATCCACGACTTGCCACGATTGAACGGCGTATCGAGCAAGGGAGCCAGCCCGATCTGAAGCCGACGCGTCGCCTGATAGTGCTGAAATTCCTGCCAGGGCATGGCGTCCGGTGCGGTGAGACGCGGGATATCTAACAGTGCCTCGGGCAGGTGACGTCCCATCATGACTTCAAGCTGTATGTCTTGATGCCCCTGCATGACGGCCGAAAGCGCCGGCGCCAGATGTGCGATGTCATCACGGTGCGCGCGAGTGCCGTGGTAGCCGATACACCACTGCACCTCAGCGAAATGCGACAGTTCATCGGGCGATGACAGCATGGGAGGCGTAAGCAACGAGACATTGGCATGCTCCCTCGCCAACTGAGCCACCAGCGCGTCACAGCAGGCGACTACTTCATCTGCCAGTGCCAATAACCTGGGTTGACGCGCCGCCAAACCACTCAGGCGTGAGACATAGGCATCAGGCAGCCCCGACGTGCGAGTGACGGCGCCGAGGTCATCATCGATGAGATAGACAATACGGCCGAAACGCTCACGGTGCCGCTCGATCAAGCGCACCCAGCGCTCGCCCAGCGAACGCACGATCAACAGATTGGCCCCCGCGAGTCGCCGCAACGCCAGGCGGGCCGGCAAGCGATATCGACGCGTCTCGAAGCGTTCAATGACGGCACCCTGCTCTCTCATCCTTGGAGCAGCGGATTCCAGAAAGTAGATATCTTCGGTCGGCCGAGCGCCATCACTGAGCGCAACCCAACGCACGCCTTCCAGGGGTGAAGCATCAGACGTCATCAGGTCATATCCTGTTCACGCAAGGACTCGCGGGGCACGACATGCCAGGAAGACTCGACGCCGCGCGCTGCAGCACGCTTGTCATCTCGCGCACGCTCTGCCTTCAGAACACGATACTGCAAGCGATTGAGCCACTCTCCGCCCAGGCCCGGCAACGGCAGGAAGGGTGTCGTGCGACTCATGCCCCACAGCGCCAGGCGCGAACTTCCCGCCTCGGCAGGCCCACGACCATGCATGCCAAAGGTATCGGCGATCAGCAGCGTATTCGCCGGCACCTTGAACAGCGTGGGCGCATTGAGGCCGAACTGAGCCAGTGCCCCCTCCTCCACCCGGAAGGAGCCGCGCTGGGTATAGCGATTGGCATGCTCACGCGCTGTCAGACTCATGTGATATTCCCACTCCAGTCGCCCCGTGTTCAGCTGGGTGGACTGCGGCACAAACATGAAAGGCCCGTTGTGCTCACTGACGTCTTCCAGATAGAGCCAGAACTTCATGGTCGGCTGGAAGGTATCGACATGCAGAGACTTCTGCGGGTCCGCCTCATCACTCTCACGGGCACCATTGAAGACTTTCTCGAGATGCACGATGGGCAGACGACGATGGCCGGCGCAGAAGCGCAACAAACGCTGGAGTTGCCCATCAGCCAACACCTGCTTGGCAGTGGGCAACTGACTCAGAGTCTCGGGATCCAGCAGTACACGATGTGTACGCGTATCACCCTGACAGCATTCACGCACTTCCCCCGGGCCGTGTTCATGCACCGATTCGAGCTCGGCACGCAACTTCGCGAATACCTCAGGCGTCAGAAAGTCCTGCTTGAGCAGAAACCCATCACGCAGATACGCCTCACGCTCTGCTGCAGGCACGCCATGACTGAGCATGGCCATGCGCCAGCGCATGACTCTCGAGGCAGTCCGAACACGCAGCGTATGCAGGCCGCGTCGATTGAGTCGATCACTACCGATCAACGGGTTGGCGATGAATGACTTGGCACCGGTGAATAGCGCAAGGCCCCACAAAGGAGCCTTGAGCAAGAATTGTGAGCGTGGCATGGCGATCCTTGCGAGAAAAAGGTGATAAAGGCGCTACAGGCAAGCGTAAACCGGCTCTGAATCTCGGGTCTATCGCATGGCAGCGTCATTTTGCCACCTCCATGCGACAGGTGGAGCTACGTCAGGGCTCAGGCAGGCCCTGTCAAAGAGATCACTGCCCGATTGATTTATATAATAGCGGCTGACAAACCCGAATCCTCATACTGACCGTCAAGCCGACACACTTTTCTATCAGAGTGACGATTATCACGATGTCACGAGATAGGTCACGAATACGGCTGCACAGGACGACGGAAGGCACATCCCATTCAGGCAGTACATGAAGACAATACTCGTCGCCCTTCCAACTGACATACGTTTTTACTTCTAGAATCTTCACATCTGGGGCAATCCTCTAAAAATCGACACGATGTAGTGAAAACCATAACCATCTGGCAAGAAACACTTCGTTAAAAATCTCGGGAGGTACATGGCTACACTCAATAAGCAGCTCTAAGATTTTCAATGACTTAATAACAACCCAGACCCCAACTCTTTATTAATTCTGACAGAAATCAACAGGAAGATAGAGAGCGACAAGACACGTATCATCGCTAAAAACGTTTAAAAAATGTTGAGTACCATTCCTCTGGTACTGATGGTATTGCAATGAATCGTCTTCACTATGGCAAAAAGCTTACACAATTCATGCAAAATGACGTACATCCTGCACAAAAAAAACAAGATTCTTGCTCTTTTATGTTGAACTTTCACATTTCAGGGATTAGCCTTCGGTCGTAAGGACAATAAAGTGCTGGCGGTAAAAAAAGAATTAAACGTAAAAAACACGAATTTTCAGGGGTTGTTCCGCTCCTCCATAAAGAATGCTCGCAAGGTATTCGGGAGCGTGGAATATCATAAAAAGTAGGCAAGGGGATTATATCAATGGCTGTCATCAATCTTGATCTTGCAGGCACTCAGACCCAAGTCATCGACTCTGGGAACTCGGGTGGAGATGAAAGTAACACCGTCAACATCTCTGCACTTGGGTCTTCCGAGCTGATAGTAGATGGTATTTCTGCTGATATTGAGAGTATTTTAGGGATTGAAGCAGGTGCGTCGCCCACATTTACAGCAACCAACGCTGGCGAGATCAATATAGATCAAGGGCTCTTGAGTCTTACCGTAGGGAGCTCGACGACCTACAATATTGAGGACAGCAGTAGTATCAACCTTGACGGTGGCACTATTGGCGCTCTCAGCGGTCTCAGCACCAGCACCGTCAACTTCTCGGGGTCAGAAGATGGCAGCTTCTCCTACTCCTCCCCGAGCATCGGTGTGCTGAATACTGTCAATTTCGAGGTCAATGGCATGGAAGCCGGCGACATCTTCAGTACAAATGGCGATGATTGGACATTGGCAGACGGTGCAAATTCTTATAATGCTGAGACGGGCTATCTGAGTATTACATCGGATAATACCTCTGTCTTGGGAACTGTGGGCACAACCGTCAACGCCAATATCGCGATGACTCAGGAAGAAGCCGATGGTTATCTGTCAGGCGATGTCTCTCTCAACAACGGCGAGAATGGTTTCGAATTCGTCTGCTTTGCAGAAGGCACCATGATTGCGACGCCTGAGGGTGAAGTCGCTGTCGAAGCCCTTAAGATCGGCGATCTGGTGGTCACGGCAAGCGGTGCAGCCGTCCCGGTCAAGTGGGTCGGACGTCAAACGGTCCGCCCTGCGACTGCCAAGGACAAGTTCCAGGCCGTACGTATCCAGGCAAACACCTTTGCCCAGGGGACGCCGAATCAGGATCTGACCGTCACTGCCAGCCACGGCATGATCATCGATGGCCTGGTCATCAACGCAGGCGCGCTGATCAATGGCACAACCATTACCGCTGTATCAGCCCGTGAACTTCCCAAGGAAGTGACTTACTACCACGTCGAAACTGAAAACCATGAAGTGATCATTGCCAATGGTGCTGAGGCCGAAACCTACATCGATTATATCGATCGTCAGGCATTCGAAAATTACGAGGAATACACTTCACTTTACAGCGTCGAGACGCGTATCGTCGAAATGAGTCGCCCTCGTATCTCTGCCCGTCGTCTGGTACCAATGGCAATCCGCGAACGCCTGGCGATTCGTGAGCAAACTCTGGACATCCAGGCTGCCTGATAGCAAGCGTTACCACTGATAGTTCACAGACACCCGCAGGACAGATGCTATCTGGCCCGCGGGTGTTTTCATGTGTGAAACCCAATTTTATGGGGGCATCTGTAAATAATTGGTGCATGTCCAGCGAGTTTTAATGGCTCGGCCGTAGATTCTGAATGCAATACCTGAGCTTCCCTGTGAGGTATTGCGCTCATGTCATACACAGAACTCAACCTTACCGATCGCGTCACTATCCAGATTTGCCTATCTAAAGGATTGAGCCTGCAAGCCATTGCTCGGTGCTTGGATCGGTCACCCTCTACTATCAGCCGTGAAGTCCGTAGAAATAGCGATTCGGGTGATGGCTATCGAGCTGAACGAGCACAAGCAGCCCGACTCAAACATTGGCTCTACTGTCGCCCCAAGTGAAAGCTTTTCATTGATAGCGAACGGTTCGCGCTGGTCGAGAACCTTTTTCGGTACGACTTGTTTCCAGAGCAGATCGTCGGCAAGCTGCGACACATGAATCTAACCAAGTTTGAAGACGCTACGTCTACCGCGAGACGATTTACACTGCGATCTATGCGCTATCGATCGGCAACTGCGCAAAGAGCTCATCCATTGTCTGCGGCATGGAAAAGCTTGCGTAAACCTCGGCGTGGGGGAATGGTCCGGCGTGGTTAGATTCTCGATCTGATCAGCCCCCTTCTCCGTCCACTCGAGGTGGACAAGCGCGAGATGCCGGGGCATCGGGAAGGCACTTTGATCAAAAGAAAAGGCAACGCTTCTGCGATTGGCACTCTCGTAGAGCTCAGTAGCAGCTATTTGATATTGGCCAAGATGTACGATGCCATAGCTACCTCTGCCGTAGAGGACTTCAGTGCTGCACTGAACAGAATGTCATTGGTAGCACGAAAGACCCTGACATATGACCAAGGGAGGGAAATGGCCAGGCATGCCGGTATCACGCAAAACACTGATGTCGCCATCTACCTCTACGACCCTCATAGCCTCTGGCTAAGGGGAGCAACGAGAACATCAATGGCCTGATTCGCCAGTTTCTTCCCAAGGGGACGGATCTCCCTCTGAGCATCCTAGAAGAGATGTAGGTTACTGTCTTCGAGTTGAACATGCGGTCTCGGAAACGCAACGACTTCAAATGCCCAATTGAGGTAATGAATAAACTGATGGCAAAGCACAATGATGCCCCACCCTCAATCCAATGAAAATGTTGCACTCAGTCTCTGCATCCGCTCCGTGAATCCGCTTCTTGCCCCACCGAAAGCGTGAAGGCAATGGCCCTGTCAAGCGATCACAGATCAAATGTATTTTGGATGTGATGTTGTCACGGCTCCGGCCCAAGGCATGATCTAAAGCTCTTCAGAGCTCCTTTTTGCCTCCACCAGTCGAGGCGCGTGTTGCACGAATCGCTGTCGAGTCGACCATCCAGATTCCCAGGTTCATCAAACCACCTTTGCGAAGCCGTAGCTTAAGACGCGACAAGACTACCTCAAGGAGGACATCATCACGCCACTGACGGAACTTGATGCAAACAGTAATCCAAGGGTCATAACGCTCGGGAAGTTCGTGCCGCCTGGCGCCAAGTAGAGAACCCAGAAGACGTCATTTAGTATCTGTCTGTCGTTTTTCTTAGGCTTGCCCGTCGATTGTACCGGTGACACGATATCTTCGAACAACCACCATTGAGGATCAGGGGTTTCGTAGCGTTCTGATATACCTCACCTATGGTGATGTGCATGACTCAATCATTAGCAAAAATGACTTTTCTTACCTGAATTCAAGCAACAAGTGCAGCACCCGCGGTATCTAAAGGTCCTGAATATTCTCCCAGGGATACTTGCGCCGATGTTCGATAGCCGAGACGTCTCCGGGGCCGATCATTCAGTTTCTCGACCACCTTACGTAGCTCAGCATTGCTGACTTTCTGGAAGTCTGTCCTTGGGGAAGCATTACCGTATCAAGGCATTGGTAGTATCGTTGGTCCCTCGCTGACCGGAGTAGTAGGGGTCACAGAAATAAATATTTGCTGCCAAAGCCTTCGCGACATGTTCGGGGCCGGCGAATTACGAGCCATTATCCAAGGTATTTGTCTGGACAACACCACGACGAGGTTTCAGTAACCGAACCATCGCACGTTGCATAAATTCCGCTGTGAGCTTGGGCAATTGTATGTCCAAGGAATAGCCACTTCGGGGCTCTACCAGCGTAATTATCCTCGATTGCTTATGTCCCTTAACCACCGTGTTACCTTCCCAGTAACCAATGAAACACCTGTCATTGGTCTCGACTCGGCAAGATACCGCATCGCGTCGCTACCTTGCCGAGTCCAGTACTCTTGGCATGAACACTATGCTTACTACGGCGTTTCGGTTGGCGCACGTGCTTCCAGAGATCGCCTCTAGAAGCCTTATGAACCCAGTTCATCGTATAAATCCATTGATGTCTGACGCTCATACCGGATAAGGGCGCGATAAAATGGCTGACCTGCTCTGGGCTCCATTCCTCACGCAGGCGACCGGCACAGCGGCGATCATACTAGGTTCTGTACGAAAAGTCGGTTCGTAGGCAGCGGCGTATGCAAGCTACGCATACCATCGCATAAAAGCTACGGGCCAGCTTTTCATATCGCGTCGCAATACGACGAAACTCTTTCAGCCAACTGAAAGAACGCTCCACGATATTGCGCTGACGGTACATAGGTTTATCAAAACCCCGTGGGAGACCTGGACGGGGTTTTCGCTTGATCCTTCGTTGAGCGATGATCGGCTTGATTCGAACGCGGTCGCAGTAACGGCGCAACTCATCACTGTCATAGCCCTTGTCTGCCACGATGTAGCGGCAACGTTTTCGTGGCCGACCAAGACTCCCCGGTAGATAAACTTTTTCCAGGGTGGGCATGAAGTACCGGGTATCCGACTCTTGCCCTCCCGACAGTGTGAAAGCGATGGGCCAGCCAAGGCGATCACAGATCAAATGAATTTTGGTCGTGATGCCTCCACGACTCCGGCCCATTGCATGGTCTAAGGGTTCTTCAGATCCCCCTTTTTGCCTCCACCAGCGGAGGCGCGTGTTGCACGAACGGCTGTTGAGTCGATCATCCAGGTCTCGAGATCCATTAGGCCATCTTCGCGAAGCCGAAGTTGAAGGCGCGACAAGACCGCCTCAAAGGTACCGTCATCACGCCATTGGCGGAACCTGGCGTAGACAGTGCTCCAAGGGCCATAACGTTCGGGAAGGTCGCGCCACTTGGCGCCAGAGCATAGAGCCCAAAAGATGCCGTTCAACATCTGTCTATCGTCTTTCCTGGGCCTGCCCATCGCTTGAGCTGGTGACACAATGTCTTCGATCAACTGCCATTGGCTATCAGAGATTTCGTAACGTCCTGCCATACCGCACCTATGCTGGATGTGCATGGGCCACATTATCAAAAATGACTTTTCGTACAAAACCTAGGTAAAGCCTTGAACCGCATCCTGGCAGTACGGCGACGATGATCGCTACATGACTAGACACTCGCGAGATAGTCGCTGCGTATCGGCGCACCTCGCGCTTGACGATACTGTCATTAATGCCAAGTGCATTAGCAATCTGCCGTCGACTCAATCCTACGTCACAACGTGCATGAATCTTGTATCGCTGAGTCTGGGTCAGCTGTTGGTAGCTAATGCTCTGCTTCACTTTGGTCGGTAAAGTAGAGAGGATGCCGGTGCTAACCTTTTTTCTTATACCGAGTGATTCAAAGTGCTGCACTTATTTTATGAATCCAGAAGGTGAGGTTAACTTGCAGTAGAGGAACCAGCGAGAAATATTTTATAATCTAGCATTTTTTTGTCTTTTGCATTCCAATACGCACTAGTTTTTTTATAAGGCATCTCCATATGAATATGAACATGGCGACGTAGAAGATATTGAGGAAGTATAATAACTTTATCAATATTTTTATTTTTTGTTTCTTCCAGATAATAGGCGACTGCTCTAGTCAATAGTCCAGGGCCAGTTTTATGCCAAGTATTCTCATTATCTCTAGCTAGCAAAGATTCAGCGGCGATTTCTGCTGCATTTATAATGGCAGGATGCTGTGGCGCGGCAATTATCACATTATTTGCTAATGCACCATGTTCTTCTCTAAAACAGATGAGAGACGCCTCTTTAAAAAGCAGTTGATCGAAATCTCGATAATAGCGATCATCAGCATCAGCATATAAACCACCAAATACTGCTAAATAGCATAGGCGGAAAAAATCAGCCTCTTCGGCAGGGCTGTTTGCTAGTGAAAATGCTCTAGCATATTGAGTTCCATAGTGCTTTTTCAAAAATAGTCGCGCTGTAAACTTATTGAAACATTCATAATTAGTATTCGGAATATTTCTCCAAGTTTGCATAACCCCGACTATAGCAGCTGGTAATGTTTTAGTATTCCAGTACTGAACAATATTACGTGGTATAAGACATTGACCCGTATTAGTTCCTGAATTATTCCTGACGTAGCCTCTTATGCATTTGACTGCAGGATATGTATGACGCAATACTAAGTCATTAGATAAAACATGCAAGGATGCAGAATCCACCTCTCTATTATAGAGGGTCAAATCATTCAAAAGAGAACCTAGTACAGAAACAGAGAAATGGTCTGACACTACATTATTAGTCATGGAAGATTTTACATCACTGATAAGTAACTTTGCTTCTTTTTCATTACCAGTCATCAATAATACATGCAACCTAGTCATTAGCAGATAGTTAGTGTTCTTGATTAATGCTGATTGTAATTTTTCTTGAGCCTGTTCTACACGATCTAAGTGAAGCAAACTACGAGTAACAAGATTAATTGCAGCAATACGTTTACTAGGGGAAATAGGATTATTCAACACTACTAGAGAAAGATGAGGATAACCTGCATCCAGTAATATTTTTGCGTGCAGGAATATTAACTCACTATCCTTGGGCCAGCGTCGTCTACAAAATTTAATATATCGAAGAGCAAGATTATGCACATCTACGAGTTGAAGATAACGTATTAGTCTAATTGCCTCTTTTATAGTACGGTTTTTTTTTACTTCTTTGCGAAATACTTGCAAACCAATAACAGGTCCGTATAGCCTCAATGCAAATTCAGCTAATACTAAATAGCGCTCCTCATCCGGAATAAATGTGGTTAAGCGTGACAAGTAAGGCTCTATATCCTTATCGGATACCATATTAATAGTTTTATCGATAATATTAATAGCAATATCTGAAGATACAGGCCCTTTTACAAATATTAGCTTTAACAATAACCTCACTGCTTTATCTTTTTCTAATTCTTCAGCTTTAATCAAGAGATTAAAAATCTGTTGCTCTGAGAATGAATTAGCCTTCATAATCAGACAGTCGATCATTTCTGGGTATATGTTTAAAAAGTCAGGATTTTTGTCAAACGAATGAACATTGAGCATCGATGCGACATGTAGCAACTCATGAACTGATAAAGTATCTACAACAGCATAGTTTTTATATTTTTGCCAAAACACTATTGATTCATTAATAAACAAGCATGAAGAAAACTTTGATATAGCTGTCCAACGCATCAATCTAGCAGCAAGATGATTAGGATTTTTATCCAATAAACGGTCTAGAAGATTGATAGTTACCGTTAATCTACCGCATGTTAAATAGAAACGAGCGGCCGCTAACATAGCATTAGGATGTGATTTTTTTTCGTGTATGTGACGTAATACTGGTAGAGAACACGTAATCATACCTAGTTGTCCTAACAAGTCCAGCCACAAACATTGCAATCCCGGATTGCCAGGCCATCGCTTAATAGCATAGTCTAATATTTTTATAGCTTTTTCTTTCTCTTCTAGTTCACGTAATGCCTGTGCGTAATTTTTATAAATATCTGGATCATCTGGATTTTTCTTCAGTGCTATTTCGCCACGAAGCTTTGCCTGCGTATAGTTTTTTTGATCAATTGAGCTGAGTACCCATAACTTCCATGTAATAGGCAAAGGATTATCTAGTGTCAATGCTGTAGATATTTTTTCCTCAGCGTAAATAAAGGACTTCCTTTTTAGTGCAGCTTGAACTGCTTTTACAGGTATTAAATGAAGTAATTTTAATGCATTATCGTGATTTGGCGATTGGCTTAAAGCCAAATTCACCAAATATATCGCCACTTGAAAGCGATGATGCGATAGGAAAAACCTGGCCCCGGCCATCAATAAAGGTGGCTTTAAGCTATCTATTTCTGTTCTCAATTTTCTTATCAAAGCAAATGCTTCAGATTTTAATCCTAAACTTTGTAGAATACTTAATTTTTCATACTGTAAACCTCTATGATTTGGCCAGTTGTGGAGAGCCTTTTCCAAACAATCTAGTGCTAGTTTTTTTTCTCCGTAACTATCGACAATACGTACTTCGAGTAAATAGAGATATGGGTCGTTCGAGTTGACATGCAATGCTTTTTTTATTCTTACTTTTGCATTATGCCAATTAGCTTGTTGCATTTCAATTTCTACATATAAACGCCATGCTTCCGATGAATTAAGGTCGCAAGATATAAGAGAAGACACTAAATTATCAGCAGTATTATATTGGCCCTCTGCTACAGCTTCTTTGATTTTTATTAGAATAGCACTCGAATTAAGCTCCATACATCCTCACCTTCATCCAATTTAAAATATTACAATAATAATAATTTTCAAACAGTAAAAATACAAATGGTTTTCAATTCCTGGCTTTATAGAGTAAGTGAGTACTTTGAATCCAGGCGGCAAAATTTGCAGTAGTATAATGCATCTTAGCCAGTATTACATAGCCACTACTGAACGATGAGCGAGTGCCAACTGCGAGAGGTTTCCTTTGATCAGGTTACCCTCCCAGGGCCCTGGCAATTTATCCTTTATCCACCTCGGATGGACGGAGAAGAATGTTGACCGTGTCGGTAATCACCCCCTGACAATCTATTTCACCCACCGAGTTTTATGTGAGCATTTCCTCTGCCGTGGCAATGGATGAGCTCTTTGCGCACTTGCACGATCGACAACGGTGAAACCGTCTCGCGGTAGACGTAGGCACCTTCAAGCTTAAGTAGGATCATGAGTCGCAGCTTGCCGGCGATCTGCTCGGGAGACAAGTAGCGCCGAAGGACGTATTCGTCCAAAGCAAATCGATCACTACCGACGAGAAGTTTTCGCTTGGTGCGGTGGTAGAGCCGACGTTCGAGTCGAGAGACATGGACTCGTCCAGCGCATTCGACATCATCTGAATAACTATTTCGACGAGCTTCGTGGCTGGCACTGAAAGGCAAACGCTCCATGGACCGAGCAATCAGTAGGATGCGGTAATATCAAAATTTTTCCTGCCCTTTTTTAATATTCTTGCCAACACTCAGCTACGACATTATATATTTATTATATTAACGAAGAGAAAAGTCCTCGTGTACTAACGTCAAATTAGGATTGTAGGCTGGGTCATTGTCCAGCTGCTCTGCCCAGGTTGAGCGCATGTACTCACACTCGGAGAGCCAGCGCGCGCGCTTCTTCGGCGTGTCATCAGCTCCGCGCGAGATGGACTCGTGATGATAAAGCTCCGCGTAGGGTGTCCATAGATTGCGATACCCTGCTTCTCGCACCTTGAGGCATAGATCAACGTCGTTATACGCTACAGCAAGCTTTTCTTCATTGAGGCCGTTCACCTCTTCAAAGACCCGGCGACGCAACAGCAGACAAGCCGCGGTGACCGCGGAGAGATTCTGTGTCGATTTCAATCGTCCCTGAAAACCATCTTCATTACGATGGAAGAAGCGATGCGCATGGCCGGCAATACTGCCAAGCCCGAGAATGACCCCGGCATGCTGAATCGTCCCATTGGGATAATAGAGCTTGGCACCGACACACCCGATGTCCGAACGGCACACCTGCGACACCATTTCCGTTAGCCATTCGCCATTCATCGGCTCGATATCATTGTTGACCAACCCAATGATATCGCCACGCGCCTCACGTGCTCCAAAATTGTTGATCGCGGAGTAATTGAATGGCTGATCCCAGTGCAATACACGTACACGCGCATCACGTTTGACGATGTCACGCATATACTCAAGCGTTACCGGACACTCACTCTGGTTGTCCAGAATCAACAGCTCAAAATGCCGATAGTCTGTATGGTCAAGAATGGCATCGACGCAAGGCTTGAGAATATCTACACCGTCACGGGTCGGCACCAGCAGTGACACTAGAGGCGGTGTGTCTGGCAGTGGCCATCTCACGCGCACATTCTCGGCAGTATCACTCGCAACATCATTGGCTTCTATCAGCACATTGCCCGGCTCAGCGACGGCCGCCCCCCCCTGACGGGCTAGATAGTCGCTTACACGTGCTAGGTGACGTGATTCGGGTATCCCCTGGTCACCCATTGCCGAGGAGAGGTTAGCATCACGGACATGCAGCAGTACTTGAGGGACTCGCCACACCAGCGTCTGATGGCTCTTGTGGGCCGGCTCGATCATCTCCAGAGCCAACTGATGAATGAGATCAGTAGCCTGCATTCCAGCGATATTTTCGCTCCCGAGAGATCGACGACAAGCTTGCCACTGCTCGCGAGACCAAAGGCCAAGATGCCCCAAGTATGGCGTAGACAAAAGTAGATCCGGGTTCCAGCCAGGTTTGAAGTTCGGCGAATGGCGATGTCCGGAAGCATCGAGGCGGTCTTCGTCGCAGTACAGGAATCCCGCCTGCGGCTTCTCGCCCAACAAATGAGCAAAGCGCATCAGGGCATCAGGCGACAAAGTGGCACCAGTCGTCAACAACCCCATCCAGTCACCCACCATCGCAGTGCTGATGACCTCAAGCTGAGCAGCTATGCTCTCGGACGCACCCACTTCTCCACCTGCCAATAGCAGGATGCGGTCATCACTCTCGCAAAGGGCAGCCAGCCAGGAATGGTTCTCTGACGTCATGCCCGGCGCTGCTACCACAAGTTGCCACCGTGAATACGTCTGTTCCATCAGGCTTGACAGGCTAGCGTCGAAAGCTTCCCGAGTGACATCCTCCTCAAGCATCAGCCCCAAACTGAACACGATTTTGGGGGTGGGATCCGTCGTCAAAGGTGCAGTGCCAGCAACTTTAACCAGCCCTTGCCCCAGCGATTCGACCATGTCGATCCACTGCTGATAATTGTGCTTGGAGCACAGACTGATGAACGTGCTGTCGTAGTGACGAAGCGCAACGACTGACCACTTTTCATGGGTCTGTTGAACTTCCTGCTGGATGGCACGTGCGACAACAGTCTTCGGCAGACCGCGGAAATGTCGATGTGCCGTCACCAACCGTTGAACCAGTCGATCCTTGGCAAAACTGGGCGTCAGCCATACCAGTCTGAAATGCTTGAGACGAAAGGTGCCACGGCTATTAATGGGGCATAGCGTGATACGCCGCACTCCACGAGGGACCCGCAACATGCGACGAGTTATCTTCCCCGCGCGGAGTGGCAGCTCCACCGTATGAATTCGGCTAGAGGTCTCGAAGGTAATGACGGCAGCGGCCCCCGTGACTGAGCGCTCCATGTCTATCTCGACCATGTTCCAGCCGGGCAACGGCCGAGGACCTTCCCAGAGAAAAGCTGGCGTACTGGAAAGTGAACGCCATTCGCCCTCGTCAAGCGGCTCTAGATCGCTATCGATACGCAGATAGCGCGGTACGCGGATATGCAGAGGCAGCGAAAGAAAGGTGGGGGCTTTGGTAGTGGAGGACTGAAGCTTTGATCCCTCCAGAAACGGTGGTGTCGGCAACGCTTTCTTCCATGACTGATGAAAAGGAGAGATAAGAAACAAAAAGATAGATGGCTCGAGAGCGAAAAACCGTAAGACGACCACACGACAAAACTTCGCTCGGGCACACCGAGCGAAGTCATTATCTCATTGCCAGTAATCAGTCATGCCATACAGGATTCAATGTTACGCATCGTCGGAGCCGGGTGCGTTCACTTGCTCAAGCACTGATTTCTTGTCTACTACCCGGCGCTGCAGCTTCTTGATGCTACCGCCACTAGGACGGTTATCCCGTGCTTTTTCCAGCAGCAACAGGGCATCATCCAATAGACCGTGTTGCTCAAAATAAGATCCTAGCTCGCGAAGGCGATCCGCTTCCTTCATATTACTGCTAGCAATGATGCCACGGGCGCGGGGGCTCAAACCTGCCTGTGCAGCAGGTTCTTCAAAGTCAATTCCTAATAGATCCAAAAGCTTTAGGAAAGCATACCCTTGGCGCCCTTGACGATATTGAGCCAACGCCTCTTCTTTCACGGCAGCCAATTCCTTGGCGCAATGGACTTCCAGGTAAGCCAGAGGACGATAAGGGTTGTTCAAATCAGCCGTTCTCACTCTCTTTGGCTCTTGAGGTGGAAACAGCACTGCACGATCAAGCGTCGGGAAGCGCTGTATGACAGGCTCCATGGCTGCCAGAAACATGTCATTGATGTCCTTGTACAATAGCTCCGGTATGTCTCGGCTACCTAAGGAATCTTCTTCTGGATGCTGATCAGAATACCCTTGCAGCGCCCAGTCGATTTCACGCCCTACTTCAGATGGAAGCTTGCCCAGCACAGTATTCAATATTCGTTTGAGTTCCAATGCAGAACGAACATAACTGCGATTCGTGATTTTCTTCTCAGGCAGCAGAGCCGGGATTTCAGAGGCAGCGACGCCTAGTTCCCTTAGGAAAACGGCCTCGATCTGAGGGACATCATCAGCAGGTCTCTGATAGGTCATAAAGTGGCAGTTATCATCACCAAAGGCATTGGCCCACTGAATCAAGGGTAGGCCCGCCAGACTCGGCTTGCCATTGCGCATCACAGGAGCAAGGTGATTGGACAGCCGCCATGTCTCGCCATGACGCTTGATACCCTGATTGTGATTACCCATTAGATAATCAATGGGAGCACGAACAAAAGCGATGACACGGATGTCTTCAGGCGCCAGCTGCATGCGTTCATGCAGTAGGGTGTAAAGCGGCTCGGCCTGGTTGAAAAACGACTCAGACGACAACACAAGCTTCAGGCCCTTCTTGCGGGCATGAGTCAGCCACTTGCTCAGCAGTGCTTCGGCGCCATCGATATCCTTGTCACGTAGTGCTCCTCCAAGCTGACCATGACCGCCCGACACACCGTTCTTGTCGATACCATGCTCAGGGTAATAGAAACCAAGCTTTTCAAGAGGCCTGCGGGAGTTCAGCATAAAATTCTGCAACGCAGAAGAGCCTGCTTTTGGAGAGCCAATGTGGATACAAATGGAAGTTTTCATATCCAAGTAATCCATACTTTTAGATATTGGTCTTATCCAATTTCTAATCATGTAGCAACGTCCTCATGAGTAGAAAGATACTCAAGAATTAACATGAGAAGTGCCAGAGAATAGTTTGCGAGCGATCAATTTATCCTTTGCATCTCCACTCGACATAGAAATTAGTCTTTCAACAACGAAACCCGCTTTAGTTTTTATTTTATCTTTATCAATATCTACCAACTCATCTATACTAAGGCCATCCATAAATTCATATCGAGCTTTTATGTAGTTTTTATATTCTAACAAAGGCCAATTGAATTTGCGACGTGAAGAATTTTTACTTCCTTTATATCCTGAGCGATTTGTTTTTAAATCGTTCTTTGATTTAGGCTGCCCTTTTTTTAATATTGCAAAATATTCTGTTTCCGATCTATTCATACGATGCAGAATATAAGCCGATTGCTTAACAATATTCTCTTTTTCTAGTAACTGGGGACGATTTTTTTGGAAAATTGCTTCGCTACCACTTGGATTTAAAACTTTTAAATCAAAATATTTAGGGCAATGTATACGTACACGTTTTATACTTTCCCATGGTTTAGGGGAGAGAGTTTTAACATGAGCGCCGAAATGAAACCTTGACTCTGGCGTGAAGACAGAGAATGGCAAATCATATCCTATCTCACAATACCAAGGATAGCTGATAGCGTCTTTGCCGTTAGAGACGGATAATACGTGGTCGTGAATATTCGATTTGAAATCGGACGGCACCCAAAACTCATCTATATCTAGTGGAAGCCAATAATCGACGGACAAATCTTTACAGCGCGCAATATCTTTGGCATAAGCTATAGTTTGAATTTTACTACCTATTTGAGGACCACAGAAGTCTACCCAGTCAATAACTTCGTATTCTAGCCCTGGCACTCTTTTACTTAACCTTCTTAATACTTCAAGGGATGTATCTGTCGTACGATTAACATATACAACGATACTTTCAAATCCAAAATAATGGTGATGAAAAACCCATTCAGCAAGATATGGAGCCTCGTCTTTAGCTATAGCACACACTCTGTAAATTTTTTTACTCATAATGGTTTCACCATTTTATTCAAACTAAATAAAATCAAGAGAAGCTGGGGAAATCAACATATTCATTGAGTGGTAGTATTCACGATCCGAAACGTAATCCATCTTGGCCACATCAATCATCTCGCCCTTCGCTCCGGGAATCTGAACCGCGCGATAATTCAGCTCTCTAGAGAGTGACATCTTGTAAAACTCCGGAGATAGGTGCGCACAAAATAGCTCAAGAACCTGAGTCTTTGGCTTGGCAAAGATGATATTTGCCAGACCTGCGCCATGTGGCGCAATGATATGTGTCGCATTCCGAATTACGGCAGCCGTGGTAGCTACTGAATGATCCTCACAGTAATACGTCTTGTAACCCAATTTCGCGATCTTTTCGACAAAGACGGCTTCATTCAAGATACGGCGAGTATTACCCTTAGAGCGTGAAATATAGATCTTTCCAGGCGTCGGTTCAGCGACGTCAGCAGAGAATAGCTCACATACGAAATCAGCCGCCCACGTCGGGGTATAAAGATGCGTACGAGGAGCTGTTACCGTGACTAGCTCATCTGCCACAAAGTACTTGGGGTGTGTCTTGTAATCCCATACCTTGCCATCATCAATGCCGAGCAGCTGAAAACTCTCTTTCTTGAAGGCACTGCCATAGAAATTGACGATGATTCTGTCAAAGTCCTTAGCGACATCGTAACCCGCTTCGGTGACGACTTTGATCTTGGGCAACAGATCCAGCAGCCAATGGCTATAAAGATTGGAACCAGGCGTGACAAGATCCAATACGCGCCCCTCAACACGCACCAATTCACCTTTTATTCTGGCAGCCAACTTTTTCGTCCCGATTGGCGACGAGATCTCTTCAACGAACTGGCCTTCCGAGTGGAAGGCCTTGTTGTTTTCGAGGCAGGCGCTGACGTTGCTCCCGCTGTGCACATGCACAGCGGGCTCCTGCTCGTGGGGAGACAGAGAGAAAAGCGCGTGATCATACTCAAAACTGTGCTTGACGGGCACTTTCATGCCAGTGCGAACGGTTTGCTTAAACAAGATAACGAATACTCCGTCTAATCACAGGAAGCGCTCTGCTCCAACAATGCTCAAATGACCTTCTTGAAGGCTGCAATGATGTCGGACTGGACTTCACGCAGCTTAAGCTGACTCATTTCGTGAATCTTGCTGTCCTGAAGCATTGAGGTTTGAGCGTCACTCTGGGAAACATCCAGCTTGCGAGAAAAATCACGGCCAATGGAAGAGAAATAATCGTAAAATTTGAATTCGCCGCCGCCATGCAGAGTACCGCTATCTACCCAGACATTGGGAATGCCCAATGAGTCAGAGAAGATAAGGCCATGCAGGCTTTGACTGAGAATGACTTCGCATTCCAGCATCTGTGTAAAGATGGCGTGATGATCATTGGTCCTGAAATCAATGACGCATATATCCCCCAGTGCCGAGAATTTGTTGATGAAAGCCACATCATCCACCTTGGTGTGATGAGGAATCACACCAAACTTGAATTTCTTGGCTGGCTTTGTCGATACCAGCAGCGAGGCCAGCAGGCCAGGGTCCCCGATGGACACATCATTGCCCTTAGCACCCAGCAGAGACTTGGTCAGATAACCGCGGACGGAATGAATATCAAGGAAATCATTCGCCTTGTTCTTCTTTTCGATATTCGCGACAGGTTTCATCAAGCCGGAACCAACCACAGCCAGACGACGACGCCCGGGCTTCCAATCATCACGGTTGTAGACCCAGTTCAGAATACTCCCGGTACTGATCACATCGGCATTGAAGATGTTAGTCTTGGAGTGCTCTACCTGAAAGTGATTCTCCAGCAAGATAGAGGTGATCTCGTCGCCCAGGTTGTTCATTCCTTCCGGACTTCTCCACCAGGTCACATTCAGCATATCAGCAATCCTTACTCATAATTTTTGAAAACGTCAGCGTCATGACATCAAGTGCTTCAGAGAGTGAGTCAGAAGAAGATGAAGCTGAAGAACCTTGATACATGCACCAATCATCATTACCGATAAAGTTATCAGAGATGAATTGATTATCCTTGGCATATTCTTTCAATATGCGCTGCCTGGAGGCTGACGAAAGATATTCATCATTTCGGCGGTAAAGCCCTGGATGCCCTGACGCATACTGTTCAAGCTGATGCTTGATGGTCTCGTCATGTATATCATGAAAGATATGATTGACCTTGGACAGCGCATCACACAGATAAGGGTTCAGGCTCTTGTTGTCAGTGGAATCTACCGGCTTCTGGACGCCGTTCTTGATCCCGAGGCGTGCAAAGAAATCACTGACCAGATCACCTTCAAACAGACTGCCACGCAACAACGGCACTACCGTAACATTGTCTTTGCCATAGAGATTGCTGAAGGCACTGGCAATGACGCGATAGTTGGGATTCCTGTTCTTCAGCGCTTGGCTTACGAAAGCCTCCAATGTCAATCCTTTCTTGTAGCCCCATTGCTGCCAGGCCGACATGATGAACTGATCTTGACGGCGAATATAATAGATCACCTCATGACTATCGAAGGTGTCACGCACCAGGCGATGAATATTTAAGCCTGCGGGTGACGCCAATTGATTGACCAGGTTTTCGGCACTGATCAAGACAGTCTTGGAGGTATGACCGTACTTTTTCTTCAGTCGCCTTAATGCAGTATTGAGAGGCGCCAAGTCTTTCTGTTCCATAGCATGACGGAAAAAGGCTCGCGGTGTTTCACCACCAGGATTGAAGCCATCATCACCCGGAGTGCGCATCTGTGGGTCAGGCACAATAATATCATGGGACTCCAAGAGATTACGGTTCTTGATGATCGCCTTCTGAATCGTTGTAGAACCGCACTTGGAGTGGCCCGGATGTACTATCAGTTTCATGCCAAATCATCCAATGAAAGACTATCTTCAGGTAAGACATTGATTGGAGAGTAATCTGTCTTGATAAGACCTGCTGATGGCAATTCAAACAACTCGATCAGCTTCTCATTACCTTGCTTAAAGTTGGCATCAAAAGCTTGCTGCTCCGCAACTGAAAACAATATCTTTTGGTCATGCTCATGATCAATTGCTTTCGACAATGCGATAATCTTGTCACGTCTTTGGGCAAACTCACCATTGCCGGACGCTCCTCGTCCAAACTTCTGTACCAATAATAAACAACGTGTCGGTAACGAGGGATTGATAATAGCCGTCTCAGACAGTTGTCTGGCATCCTGGCGATACTCGATATCGAATGCTTGTAAGAAATCTTGTACAACCCGACGGCTATAGGGCAAAACCGATAGATTTTCCTCACCTACATGTTTTTCCCACTGACGAATGTGGTTCAGATAGTTTAACCACCCGATATTTCTCAGCGCAAGCGTAAAGAGTGAAGCGTCGTAACGGATATTTGGGTCTTTCACCAGCTGGTTGTAAAGAGACAGCAGGAGTTCAGACTGCGGACGTACAGTGAACAACACCTTGACTGTCTCAAAATGCTCCGCGACAAAAATCCGAAAACGAGGATTGTTGAAGTACATCGGTGATAGTTCAGAAGACAACAGTACGCTAGGCGCAGGACTCTCCTCCATTTCGATACGCAGTTTTTCCAAGGCATCGGCAGGTGACATATCACTTTGATATGCACCACTACCTTGGAAAGACAATGCAAAAGGATGATGGGAGTGATCAGGCCACTGCAAGGACTGAGGGTAAAGAATGCCCTTGTCAAGAAAGTCGGCATATTGTGCCTGAATCTGGGACTGGACTGCCGATGTTCCCGTCTTCGACCAGCCAACGTGAAGGTACAAAGTATCTTTTTTCATCATTCACCAATAAACGGATTACGGCCGATCTGGCTCACCAGAGCGCCCCATTTGAGAATCTGGGCTTCATCCAAGGCATCTTTACCATTGAGGACATCGGGCATGCCCAATGCACGCCACTTGTCCATTGGATGCAGGATATGGAAGCACACAAGCCCCATATCCCCCGGACGCTGAGCATCGGCAACGACATTGTCACCGATATGCAGGTGACTACGGCCATGCTCATTGGCAAGGTCTTCCTTCACCATGGCCCACATGGTGCCACTGTCTTTGCGCTTGCCTTCCTCGCTGGACACCATCAGGCGATAGGCCGCAGCGACGCCTGCCTTGCGCAACATCAAGCCAACCTGATCACGCGTGTAGTAGGTATCAGAGATGACCCACAGGACGTGACCGGAAGACCCAAGATGATTGAACAGCTCTACCATTTCATCCTTGGGCTGAATCATCGCGAGGTCCAACTCGAACTCACGCTTCATCCACCCTTGTGCGACGTCTTTTGTGACCTTCAGAACATCTGCAAGTTCATCGTAGATGGCATCGATACGAATATCGCCCTGGAAGCTGGCACGCTTGCGCAACGTGAACTCCGCCTTGTTACGCAATGCCACGAAGTCATGGGCAGATGTCACTACGCCTTGCTCTACCAGCCACTTGCCCAATTTGAGCTTGGCGTAATCCGCCACGGTAAATTCACGGCGCACCAGGGTATCAAACACATCGAAGCTGATGATCTGATGCGATTGGATCGCGGGTAGATGCTGTTCGATGGAACCATGGTAACTAGCGGTGATATAGCTCTGATCGGCCGTGAAATCACCGCTGGATGGGTGATAGAAGAATTGCCGATATCCGAGATTTTCAGCCTGAGCACCCAGCACGCGCTCCAGCGCATGCAGCTGAGAACCGTCATTGGGAAGTGGCTCTTCCGGAAAGTCCTCGTACTTCCAGACTCGATCCGCAATGCCCTTGAGTGCCATCGGCCGTGCCCAGAACATACCGCCGGCCGGGTAGCTCAAGAAGTCATTTACGTGCTCTATCTCAAGAGATTCCTGCCATTCACGCATGAAGCCCTTGTTCATGGTCTGGTGGTTGACCCAGCTTGGCATCATCCAGAATGTCGTTGGATAGTAGAGCCCCAAGGTGTCATCTGCTGCGAAAGCGTTCAGTGCACGTTTGACCACAGACTTGTCGCGAAGAAGAAACTCGGTGAGATAGTCCGCCCACTGGGTCTGCTCACGCCCTGAATACAGTGATTTCTTGGAGTGCAGATGACAGAAGAGATCATAATCTTCAAGTTGATCTGCGTATTCGACAAGCAGCGGACCAAAGTTACGTCCACGGTTGGGAACCCGCCGTGTCTCGACACGGGAAACGCAGGCATGACGCGAAAAGGTCTTCCTGGCGCGAGTTTCATCGACCCCTGCCGCCAAGGTCAACAGAACATCAACATTGATCGGCATATCATTTAGCGCTTCAGCAAAGCGATCAATGAAGTCTTCATAAAAGACGTGCAGGCAAATGGCCATCTTCAACTGACTGGCGGCTTCTGACAGAGGGATATCCAACGGCATACGAGAATTTGGTACCCAGCGAGGCGTCAGCGGGACATGCTGGCGCCCTTCCTGCTTGCCGTTCTTCAGATAATGAAACAGTGGGCTTTGCTGGTCATAGAATACGTCCATGTACATGCGATGGTAGCTCTCACCATCGAAGGCTGGTGACGGATGCACCGGCGCAAAGCGGGATTTGTGGAGATAGTCCTGGAAAGCATCTGCCGAGCTTGCGAACTTCTGGCCGTATTGCTGCTGATACCAACCCGCATCGAAGAGACCAAGCGCCTCAGCTTGTTGTAATTGGGTCTGATCCACGACAGGTAAGGCCTCTTGTTTGCGCTTGTTGAAGATGTTGAATGTTTTCATGATGCCTCTCGATCAAATGTTGAAAAGGGCGAGTGGATTGAGAATCCCGTTACCCGAGAAGTCATCATCAACAAAGAACAGGTGCCAGGCACACTGCGGTATGGCTCCCTGTCGTGTGGTAAAGCTCTCATACATCTGCTCGACTTCTTCGGAGGTAAAAGTGACCTCGTCTGCCATCCAAGTCGCAACCTGCTCAATGGCACCATCAAAGACTTGCTGTAAATCCTGGAAATGTCGCTGAGTCGCCGCCTGGCGTCCATAGCAGAACTCGAAGCCACCATCGCTGTCTTCGCGTACATCGACCACCTGGCCATGCGGCGCTGTCATCAATGATTCGAACAGCAAGGAGCGGTCCAACATCTGGAAGCCGTCGCCCCATGAAGCGTTCTCCCGGAAGACACCCTCCAGAGTTGCAACACCTGCACCATGCTGGTTCCCACTTTGCTTGGTCGTGACGTAATAAAGCCCATGCGTGTCACGCTCCAACATGCGAGTCAACAATTTCTGAATGGTTCCTGAGTATCCCAAGTCAAGCATCATGGGCTGCGGGCCTGTTTTCAAACCCAGTGCTGCCAGATAAGCCATCACACCCTGCAGAGTGGGAGCGACCAAGGCTTTCAGCCTTGGTACATGAGGCTCCAGCCACATGATGGCATCTGATTGCTGTTCAGGGAGCTTGATCTGCATCTGTAACAGCTCAACGGGCAGGACGCTGAAAGCTTCATGCATCTGAAGCCCAAATCGCTTGCGCATGAGATCCAGCATTGACCCTTCAAAGTCATTCGCAAGCGCTAACGGCCAAAGATAATCATGACCGAGATTTGCGCGGAACAACAAGGTACGTGAGACCTTCAAATACCGTGGAGCATATTCCAACTCAATATGTCCATGGGCATTCAGATGAGACAACAGTCGCTCGAAGCACCAACCCTCACGGGCCAGACATACCGGTACTCGCCCTGCTCCTTTCGCTTCTACTTCCTTGGCATACACCAGAAATGCCGGTCCCATGAAACTGGCACCAAACTCTCTGAGAGCCTGACGAGTATTCTTCATCTTGTCACCAATCCCTTAATTTACGATCTAGATATACTCTTGATGATACTCAGATACGCGACTTCATGATCACCTCAAACTCCAATGATACCAAATCTTCTCAGACGAAAACTGCAGCCTCTTCAAAAGACTTGCCTTCTTCATCCTTTCCAGAGAGTTGAGGTGACTCACCATTGATCAGAGGCCACTCAACTCCTACCGTGGCATCGTTCCATTTCAGTGAATACTCATCACCAGGCGCATAGTAATCACTACACTTGTACTGGAACTCCGCAGACTCACTGGTGACATAGAAGCCGTGCGCGAATCCCGGTGGTACCCATAGCATCTGCTTGTTGTCTTCGCTCAACAGCGCACCCACCCACTGGCCGAAAGTCGGGCTGCTCTTGCGCATGTCGACGGCTACATCGAACACTTCACCCTGTGTCACGCGTACCAGCTTGCCCTGCGGCTGATTCAGCTGGTAATGCAAGCCACGCAAGATGCCCTGACGAGATTTGCTATGGTTATCTTGCACGAAGGTGTAGTCACCGCAGTGCTCGACAAATTCGCTATGACGAAAGGTTTCCATGAAGAAACCGCGCTCATCACCGAACACTTGCGGAGTCAGGAGCACGACTTCAGGAATGGCGAGTTTTTCGTAATTCATGCACGTCTCTTTGGTAAGTGACCACTCTTGGTGGAATGATCTCAAGATTGAAAAACAAAAATTCCCGAAGTGATTGCGGTAGACGCGGTCACTTCGGGATAGTCATCATAATTACAGACAAGGAAAAATCACTATGCCTCGACTACCATGGAATTCTTTACTAAAGTCCATATACTCGTCATATATCCAAAATATACGGCCGTCTGGCTTATCATGCATAAAAGCTTTAGTGCACAAATCTGCGGCTTGATGACTTACACGTTACCGCCACGCTTGTCGTCCAGACGCTTGAGCAGGTACTGGCCATAGCCGGTCTTCTTCAGTGCGGTACCTTGTGCTTCCAGCTGCTCGTCACTGATCCAGCCGTTGGTCCAGGAAATCTCTTCCAGGCATGCCACCTTCAAGCCTTGACGGTGCTCGATGGTCTGCACGTACTGACCCGCTTCCAGCAGGCTGTCGTGGGTGCCGGTGTCCAGCCACGCGAAACCGCGGCCCAGACGCTCGACCCGCAGGTCACCGCGCTCCAGATAGGCATTGTTGACGCTGGTGATTTCCAGCTCACCGCGCTCTGACGGCTCAACCTGTTTGGCGATCTCGACCACATCGTTGTCGTAGAAATAGAGGCCGGTCACCGCGTACGGTGACTTGGGCTTGAGCGGCTTCTCTTCAATGGAAATCGCGGTGCCTGACTCGTCAAACTCGACCACACCGAAGCGCTCCGGATCTTGTACCAGGTAGCCGAAGACGGTCGCGCCACTCGGCTGATCTGCCGCGCGCTTCAGCTGCTCGGAGAAGTGCTGACCGTGGAAGATGTTGTCACCCAGCACCAGGCAGACCGGATCATTGCCGATGAATTCTTCACCGATGATGAACGCCTGCGCCAGGCCATCGGGGCTTGGCTGCACGGCATACTCGAAGCGCACGCCATACTGGTCGCCGTTGCCAAGCAGCTTTTCATACTGCGGTAGATCTTCCGGGGTGGAGATGATCAGTATCTCGCGGATACCGGCCAGCATCAGTACCGACACCGGATAGAAGATCATCGGCTTGTCGTAGATCGGCAGCAGTTGCTTGGAAACACCCAGCGTGATGGGGTGCAGTCGTGTACCGGAACCGCCGGCGAGAATGATACCCTTGCGCGCCATATAAAATTTCCTTGTCGTATCGACGTTTAGTGTTACGCGGAGAAATTGAGTCGTCCAGTCTGCCCAGCAATTATCATATCGCTATCAAGTGGTGAGATAGATCAGACTTTGATGCCAGAGGCTAATAATGCACAACTCTAACTCAACGATCGAGATGTTCTGTCAGGGTCAGTGACAACTGAGCGTCCCAACTCGGCAGTGAATAGCCCAATGCCGCTTCCAACTTGCCCAATGCCAGTCGCGAGTTCAACGGGCGCGCAGCGGGTGTCGGGTAGTCAGCGGTCGGAATGCCGCCCAGCGTCTCAGGGTCAATCGCCAGCGTCTCTCCCAGCTCGATGGCCTGGCGGAAGATGGCCTGGGCGAAACCGTGCCAGCTGGTAGTGCCTCGCGGGGCCAGATGATACAGACCACTCGCGATATTCTGGCGCAACGCCTCACAGGTCAGTTGCGCGATCAATCGGGCGGGGGTCGGTGCGCCGATCTGATCGTTGACGATGTTCAGCGTGTCACGGTCACGCCCGAGCTTGAGCATCGTTTTCATGAAGTTGTTGCCGCGCGCGGCGTACACCCAGCTGGTACGCAACACCAGATGACGGCACTCACTCGCCATCACGGCGTCATCGCCGGCCAGCTTGCTCTCACCGTAGACCGAGAGCGGCGCTGTCGGACTGTCCTCGCTCCAGAACTGCTCGCCATCGCCCGGATAGACGTAGTCGGAGGAATAGTGCACCAGCACCGCGCCCAAGGCGCTTGCTTTCTCCGCCAACAGCGCCGGTAGCTCAGCATTGAGCCGCATGGCGTCTTCGCGTTGCGCTTCGGCCTTGTCGACGGCGGTCCAGGCGGCAGCATTGAGTATCAGCTGTGGTTGATAGGCATCCACATAGGCGGCCACCGCGTCCACATCACTGGCATCCATGTCACTGCGGCGCGGGGCACGCACTTCTCCGAATGGCGCGAAGCTGCGCTGCAACTCGAACCCGACCTGGCCATTGCCGCCAAGAATGAGAATTCTGCCGAAACCGTTGTTCAACGGCGTGGTGCACGGTGCCATCTTGTCCGCTGCCATGATCAGCTCCCGGTTCCGAGGCGCTCGCCACGGTAGCTGCCGTCCTGTACACGCTGCCACCAACTTTCATTGGCCAGATACCACTCGACCGTCTTGCGCAGGCCGGTCTCGAAGGTTTCCTGTGGTACCCAGCCCAGCTCACGCTCGATCTTGGCGGCATCGATGGCATAACGCACATCATGGCCCGGTCGATCCGTTACATAGCTGATGAGGTCTTCATAGTGGGCAATGCCAGCCGGCTTCTCGGGCACTAACTCTTCCAGCAGTGCACATAGTGTCTTGACGACCTCAATGTTCTGCTTCTCGTTATGGCCACCGATGTTGTAGGTCTCGGCAATCTCACCCTCGGTCGCGACCTTGATCAGTGCACGTGCATGATCTTCCACGTACAGCCAGTCACGCACCTGCTTGCCATCGCCATACACCGGCAGTGACTTCCCTGCCAAGGCATTGAGAATCATCAACGGAATCAGCTTCTCGGGGAAATGGAACGGGCCGTAATTGTTGGAGCAGTTGGTGACCAGTGTCGGCAGGCCATAGGTACGCTGCCAGGCCCGCACGAGGTGATCCGAACTGGCCTTGCTGGCCGAGTACGGAGAACTCGGGGCATAAGCTGTTGTCTCAGTAAAGAGGTCTTCTGGCCCTTCCAGATCGCCATACACTTCATCTGTCGAAATATGATGGAACCGGAAACCGGCAGCCTTCTCGGCATCGGATGCTTTCAAGTCTTTCCAATAGTGACGTGCCGCTTCCAATAACTGATAAGTGCCGACGATATTCGTCTCGATGAAATCTGCCGGGCCATCGATGGAGCGATCCACGTGACTCTCGGCCGCCAGGTGCATCACGATATCCGGCTGAAACTCCGCGAAGACAGCCTTCATCTTCTCGCCGTCACAGATATCGGCTTGCACGAAGTGATAGCGCTCGGAATTAGCGACATCAACTAATGACTCAAGATTACCGGCATAGGTCAGCGCATCAAGGTTGATGACGGTGTGCTGGGTAGAACGGATCAGCTCACGGACGACCGCGGAGCCAATGAAGCCGGCTCCTCCTGTGATTAAAAAAACAAAATTATCTTTTTTCATTTCAAACTTCCACAAAGTTTATATTTTTGAAAAATCCAAATAATGAAGATTGATATATTTCGCGAATTTTAAAATAAGAACTAGAACTTAAAAAAACTTCTTTATCTAGTAAGCACGCAGCTATAGCCACATGTAGCCTGTCAGTATATATGTTTTCGTACTTAGCTATAGCATCAAAGAAAGGAGAGATCTCTGAATAAGAATTTCCTTCGAAACTTATATCTCTATTACTTAATGGATGAATCATTTTCCCTGAAGCTTCTTTATCATTTCTATAAAAGAAACCATCACCACTCCCACCTGTGCAACTCAAACGAGGCAAAGAAAACGCCATATCATGACAAAAATGGCCAGAGCTTTTATAAAAAGATTCTTTATTTCCTCTAGACCATAAATGAACATTACTCCATTTTCCTGAAATTTCATAAGTAGAAGGTAAAACAATAACTTCAGTGAACAAGGAGGCGAGATTATTAACTATATCTTTTGCACCTGGTGTTACCGCACACCACGCACCGCTCCCACCGTATATACAGAGATAATCTTTATATTTAGAATAATCAAAATCATCAGAAAAAATATAATCTTTCTTTAATTCTTTGTATTCTATATGATGCTTATTAAAGAAGGCGATTGCTCCTTGTCGAATCAGAGCATCTCCAAAGTTACCTTTATTGGCAATGTATAAAACTGGCTTATCAGAAGCTATTTTCTTTATAAATCCAGCAAGCTTAAAGAACTCTAGCTCATGAGAAAAACTTTTTAATACTGGCTGAGAGTTCTGAATAACTTTAAACTCTCCGCAAAAAACCTCATCCCCATTACTCAAATCTATAAATAACTTAGTATCAGACAAATCTAAATGTGAACAGAATTGGAATGAAAAACGAGCTGATGATGAATTAAACTTTGAGCGATATTGATTTCTCATCCCTGGAGAAGGTAGATCGATAACACCATGCTTTAGTATATCATCATTACAAATACGTACGCCTTCTATTTTCACATCCTCTGAATCAAGTACAAAAACTCCACCCACGGATACTTCTCGACCAGGAGTCAAACTTATTTTGTTAGTATCTAATGAGAACTTGGAGGTAAAACTAATTCCTTTGGCACGGTGAAATTTTATTTTTATCTTCTCTTGATCAATAACGTCACCACTATCTTTACCGTATGTATATTTTAGAATTTCAATTATGGAGTTATGAACTGATAATAATTCATATGGAAGTGAATTGAAAGCCTCTTTCAATTTCTGAGAGTACTTTTCTTTAGCGGTATAATCTACCTCTTCGTTGGAATCGTGCTTATAGAAGTATCCATCTAAGAAATGCTTTCTATCTGCATTTAGAGCTAGCCTGCCATTACCTCTTCTCCTCTTCCACTCAAACTCCTGTTTTGAACGAATTGCATAATGGTTTAATTGACAAACGTCGTAATAAAATAATGCATCATCATCCCTAACAGGGTTACCACCATTCAGGTAATGATCAGGGAAAGTAACCATTTTCGCTGTTGCATAAATAATATTTGGATTTGATCCCTTGTGAGGGATCGGATGATGATTATTAATACTTTTGTAAAGACTGCGATCCACCCTACTTATTGTTTTAAAAAGTTTATTCTGATTGTTGCTAGAGCTTGATAATATAAATTTGTCAATAGTAGGTGCATCAGAATAACAATTGATTCCAGACGAACCGAAATGTTTCCAGCTTAGCACCAAGCCATCAGGATATTTAAACTCTTTAATTAATTCATGAAGAGAATCATGCTTATGTAAGACGAGAAACTCATCCATATCTAACCAAGCAAGATAATGATTCTCACTTTCTGGATTATCGAACAGCTCTTGACTTAGATCTTGATATGCAGTTATCTGAGGACTTTCACCTTCAGCAAGAGTTCGAGGTCTCCAGTCTATAAGCTTCATACTATGCATTAGTGATAAAAGCTTATCAGATCCATCGGTATTGTCATTTGAGTAAACTACAAAATTATCTACCCCAAGCTCTTTATAATACAAATACCACTCAAGAATATAGGGGCCTTCGTTACGAATACACGTGGCAAGCGTAAACTTAATATTAGACATATCAATCACCATGACTCATGGAAAATATTAAAATCTTTCATTTCAGAAATATAATCACTTAGTTGGTTCGCAGCATATTCCCGCCACTCATCTGGCATACCATACCCTTTGGTAGAATTAACTTTTTTATTATTATCCTCTTCATTAATGTGTATCTGACTAATACCTAAAAAAGAAGATATTTTGTCAGCTTCGAGTTGAGGATTTGATCGAAAATCTTCAAAGTAAAGCAGCAGAACATTTTCTTGACCTACACCAGCATACACTTTTTTTAAATTCCCGGCATAATCCATATTTTTGTAAAACCAAGGTTTAGATAAAGTGTCTTTAAATACTTCAAAGCCATCGTCTAGCACGCTATCTTCTTTGCCAGTCCATTTATGATGGAACTTATAATGAGACCATAATCGCTGCATAGGATCTCTTAAAGTATAGATAACTCTAGTTTTACGACTAGTTTTATGTACGTTTTCCCAGCCATCTGAACTCATTTGACAATACAAATTAGAAAAGTCGGCACAATACTTTTCACTCTGAGGATCATCAAATAAACTTATGTACCACTCATTAGAAATGCTATTTGGCTTAGCGTAATTAACATACCAAGAAATTTCTTGAATATTTTCTGCAATATATTTAGGGTTACCACCGCCATATTTATTAAGTATTGATTTGAGTTTTAAAATTCTTGAATGATGATTAAGTTGGTTTTCAATGCCAACCTTATTAGCAAAGTAATGTATTTCTTTTTCTTGTGTAAATGATACGTCAGGATGGTCTTTTAATCTTTCATAAAGCCATGTTGTACCTGCTTTCATGGCACCCACACTTAGGAAAAGATTGTTGATCATTTAGCATGCCTTATAATAATCAGAAAGTGTAATGATTTGTTCAGATGCAAAGTAGTTAGCTTTTAGTGCAGGAGTAGTTTTTACTCGATCATCAATTATCGACAGGATATTTTCTATAGCTTTACTTTGTGCCTTTATAAGGTAGCCATTACTAGCATCTACATCTTCACCAATACCACCTATAACAGACGCCACAACCCAACAACCACAGGCAGCTGCCTCCCTAGTAACCAGGCCAAAACTTTCAGGCCAAGTAGATGGCGCAAACAGTACATCTATTTGTCGATAGATATTCACAACCTTATCTTGGCCAGTGCGCCCAATAAACCTTACAGGTACAGTCCCCCAGAATTGCCGTGATTCGTAATCTTCTTCCTTGGAGTGGTCTACCACCAAAAACTCCATATTTCGTGGCTGTGCTTTCATAACAGCTTCCTTCAGCAGGAAGTATCCCTTGTGCTCTGCCATGCCACCCACATGCCCGCCCACTACTCGCTTAGTATAAGAGGTATCCTTGGGAGCCCAAGGCAAGTCATCGGAAATGCCGTTGGGTGTTACCTCGATCTTCACAATATCGTTCTTGCGATAGATATCAGCAAACGCATTAGACACCGTGAGAACCTTATGAGCGCTACTCAATAATCCTTTGAGATAAAGCTTACGCTCTACGGAGGCTTCTTGTGTGATGCTAGGGGGTAGATTGATTGTTGCAAAAGGATCCGAATGCCCTTCTGGGTATACTGTACCCTCATGATCTACCAGAAATTGGAAGTCGGAAATCCACCACGCATCATGCGCTGTAACGATATAAGGCACCTTAGCATCACGCGTTGCTTCCACGACAGATCCGGTCAAACGCTGCACGCAGTGAAAATGCACTAAATCAGGCTTTTCACATTCAAGAAACTCGGTGAACATCTGATACATGCGCTCATCCTTGGCATGCCAGTCCATATTCTCTCGCCATAGTGTCGTGGAACGATAGACACGTACTCCATCATGTCGATACATACTCAACTGATGAGGTGTGCGACACTCACTATCCGCGGTAAACACGACCAATTCGAAATCATCACCATAATGCTTGCGTAGTGCTTTGAAGTTGTCGTCTACCACACGAGTAGCGCCACCTATTGACTGCGGCGGAAAAAAAACATTGACGAGGGCAACCTTGCGTTTCTTACGAACCAATTCAGTGTGCCCATCATCTCCATTCACATAACTTGCACCATCCATCAAGCGATTAGCGTGAACTTCGAGGCTAGAAACAAGCTGGCTGCCAAGCACTTCGAGTGAGTATTCATCGCGAGTACGTTGTTGGGCAGCTTTTCCCATTTTATTGCGAAGCGATTTATCTTCGACCAGGCGAGTAATGGCACTCTCCCAGTCATCTGCAGTAACCGCCAAGAAAGCATCTTCTCCGTCGCGAATCACGTCACGATAGTTTTGCGTGCTGCTGACCACTGAAGGGACGCCATGGCATGCCGCCTCAAACCATTTCAGTTCAGATTTGCATTCGTTCATGACATCATCATGAAGTACTGCCAGATTGATATCTGCTCTACGCAACAGTGACCAATATCCCTGAACACTTTTCAAAGGGGGAATCAGAGAAAGCTGATCAGCAAAGCGATCGGTGAAATATTTTGGTAGTTTTAGATAACCAACGATGACAAGACGAAGGTGCGGGTATTGCGTGAGAAGCTTCACAATCGCCGGTAACGCGAGCTCCATGAAATCTTGATTATGCGCTTGAGTCCCACTTCCATAGAAGATATCAAGCGTCTTTTTGGGGGACTCCAATGGTTGACTGAACTCATTGAGACTATCCAGTCCATTGCGATGCAGCAGACATTCCTTGCCAAAAACCAGTTGAGCAAGCCGTTCTCTCAAGGGTTCTGTAGATGCCAATCCCAAACGGCAATGTCGTGCAGCTGCGTGGAAGAGGGCCATACCACGGGTGAGCTCCTGGTACGTCTCCAGTGATACGTACCCCCCATAGCTGGCAAGCGCCGGTGGATAAACAGGATCAAAGATCAGGTCGTCTATTTCGTAGATGCTGAGCTTGCCTACGGCATTGGTCTGGGCCATAGCCTTCAGAATCTTTGGCATTGCAGGGACACGATAGAATATGACGACATCATGCGTTGCCAATGCTTCAGCGTGCTGATCAATCTCAAGCCAGTTGATCGCAGTCACTTCCTTGCCAACCGCTTCCAACTGTTCGACTTTCTGATTGATACGATAGCGCTCGCACTGGGCGATATGATAGTCGCCAACAATGAGGATTCTATCGAGGTTGAGACTCGGCAATATGGCAGGATTCTCGCTTGTACCGCAGGCACGAAGATAGGCGTCGTAGACAACCTCACTGAAAGTGTCAAATGCCCTGACTAGCTCCTCTCGATTGCCTTGTCCCACGTAGCTCAGCAGTGCAGGGAATACATTATTCCAGGCATCTTCTGCAAATTCGTCAAGTTTTTCGTGTTGAAAAGTGAATTCTCCATAAGCTTCAAGTCCTTCGGCCAGACTGGTCAGTGCTTTCTCATATTGTTGTAGCCTAACAAGACATGTTGCTCTATTAAAATAGAGCCACTTAGGAGTATTACTCAAAGCTTTTGCAGAATTGTAATATCCCAATGCAATTCTATTATGCCCTTGATCCAGATAGAGATTACCCAACAACTCTAAGCTGGCAGAGAGACTAAAGAAAGAATTAGAACTTTCCAGTAATTTTTTCGCTTTTGTTTTATCGCCAATCTCCAGATAATATTTGGCTATTCGTAGATAAAACTCTGCATTTTTTTGATCATCTTCGTAAAACGAGACAGGCACATTGATTTCAGCAGAAAATGTTCCAAGAACGTCTTTAAGTGTAATCTCAATTCCTAGCGTGGAATTTAACTTGTATATATATCCATAGCTAAAATCATGTGAGGCAATCGAATCTGGATAACCATGTCCCTTCAGCCATTGTGACAGGGTTGCGATTCTCCCCTCCTTTTCTCCAAACATATCATAGTGCTTATATAATTTTTTTTCTCTATAGAATCGTGTTTTCTCCAAGTCCAGATAAAGAGCAGCATAAAAGGCGTCGTCGAAAGGTTTTACCAAAGACATTTCCAAAGTACTTTGGACTGCCTTGAACTCAGTTACACTTTTATTGTTCTGACTGTCTTTCAGTTCGCTAAGTGAATTTGATTTGGCATTGAT
This sequence comes from Cobetia sp. L2A1, assembly GCF_009796845.1. Taxonomy (NCBI): domain Bacteria; kingdom Pseudomonadati; phylum Pseudomonadota; class Gammaproteobacteria; order Oceanospirillales; family Halomonadaceae; genus Cobetia; species Cobetia sp. L2A1. The sequence continues at coordinate 2,540,193 of NZ_CP047025.1, forward strand.
ATTATCCGTCTGTAACATCAAGCTTTTGGCGTGATCACCAGAGCACACTCTGCCCTCAAGTTTACCATAATAATGCCAATGATTAATTATTTGTGCATCCGACATTAGCTTAAGATCATGATATCGAGACTTATAATACTGTAAATCAAGCGTATAACCTGTTACGATTTGTTCGTTATTAGTATTAGTTCCCTTGTCTAACATTTTCACTTCCCTTTTTAATCGCGATGATCTTTAACTATAAGAACAAGCATGCTAAATATAAAGCCGAGGAATATCATCACCAACGAAAAGATGGTGACATTATAAAGTCGCTCAGGTTGTTCGGGATATTCTGGCAATATCGGACTTTGCAGGATACTGACTTGTTTAAGTTTACGCGCGGCTTCTATCCTCGTATTTTCAAGTGCCGCCAATGCATTAGAATATGTCTGCTTGGCAAAGTCAGCACGTAACTGCAAGGTCTCGTACTGACTGGAAACACTGTTGAGTGCGTTGCCGGATTGCCGTGCGAGACGCTCTTTCTCCAAGTCAATTTGCTGCTTGAGTGCATTGATTTCACTTTCTACCCTTACCATGTCGCTGGAACGCACGCTCTGATAACTGGCCAACGCACTTTTGCGTGCCTTGTAGGTCGCCAATTGAGCTTCCAGGGTAGCTACGACGGTATTGAGACTCTCAACTGTCTGTGTCGGTGATACCAGGCCATTCTTGTTCTGATAGTCCAACAAATCCTGACGGGATTGCTCGAAATTCTTTTCCAACAGGCCTACCTGTTTATCGAGGAATTCAACTTGATCTTCCGCTAGGCGCTGCCCCATCTGATTCATGTGGCGCTCACCCTCCTCCAGTAAAAGCTGGGCAAATTTCTGAGCAAATTCAGGAGTCCAAGCCTGTACTTCAACATTCAATACACCAGCGTAGTCATCCATCTCGACATTGATACGCTTGAGATAATAGCCATGCAGTTCTTCGATTGATGCATCTGCATCGCCCAGGCGCGCTAAAATATCGCCATGTGTACTGTAATGCGTCCGGAAATCGAGCTGCTCTTGCACTTTCTTGAGCATATCGACGCTCATCAGATATTCTCGTAGCAACAGAAGATCACTGTTGCTCTGATTACCTGACAGTAATGAACCGAAACTCACTTCGCTTGAACCGCTCACCTGAGGGCTTTCGAGTACTACCGTCGCTTTGGAAACATAGCGATCATCAGCCCAGGCTAGCCAATAAAAGCCAACAAGCAAAATAGACAACAGGACAAAAGCCCATTGTGGGTAGCGTTTGATAAAGGACGTCATGCGTGTTCCCGCTGGTGAGGCACACCGGATGAAGCCGGCGGCATTGAAAGGATGGGCGTTGCATTGAGTTGCCGTGATTGACTCAGGAGGTCTTGGATTGGCGCGATTCTATTTCTTCCCGTACTTCGCGCAGCGATTCCTTTGCGGCGCGTAACGCGTTTCCGTAGGGCTTTTTCTCGCGAGGAGGAAGCGTTTCTGCTGCTTCGCGTGCAAGCTTTGCCTCATCCAGCATCTGACGACGCTCAACACGTAGCTTCTGTAATTCTGCCAAAGACAATTTGCTTAACTTAGGGCCATCACAGTCTGCATGATAAGCCGCAATAGCATCATGAATATTGTCATACCAATGAGCACGCCCACCTTTTAAATAAATCCCGGCTTGGCAAAGATCCTTCAAAATACTTTCACCGTGCGAGACCATAATAAGGCTTGCCCCCCCTACCATATCATTAAATGCTTTTGTAGCTTTTGCCTTAAATGCTCTGTCCCCTACTGCTGTCGCTTCATCAGAAAGATAGACATCAAATTTAAATGCCAATGACAATCCGAAGTTAAGCCGTGCGCGCATACCAGAAGAATAGGTACGTATTGGTTCGTCAAATGCGGGCCCAATTTCAGCAAAATCTTGAACTTGTTCAATAATGCTATTGATATTGTAGTCCGCACCATGCAGTCGTGCCACAAACTTGACATTTTGCCGACCCGTCATACTACCTTGTAAGCCTGCTGCCAAACCTATCGGCCAAGAAACTTTGGAATGACGAACAACACGCCCTTTTTGAGGGGTATCCATACCTGCAATTAATCGCAGCAGGGTTGATTTTCCTGCACCATTAGCGCCGAGCAGCCCTACACTAACTCCAGAGGGAATAATGATATTAATATCTTTCAATACCCACTGATCGTCTGTTTGACTGTAGTGCGACTGATAAAAACGCTTTGAGAGATTTTGGATTTCAATCATTGGCTCTTCAGGCGCTCCTTGAATCGAACGTGCATCAATAATCCTAGCGCCAAGGTGCTCAGCGTCCATGCCCAGAAATAAATCATATCTGTGCCGTGCACCACCTGATAGCCCTCGAAGAAACCTTGCCGTGTGTATTCTAATCCGTGCACGATGGGATTGAGCATCAGATATTCTAGCAAATAGTGTGGCAATTGATTGAGTGGCATGATAACTCCAGACAATATCAGCAATGGCATATTTAACATGCGAATAACCTTGCTGATTTCAGGCACCAATGTACCCAATACTGAAGTTACTAAACCAAGGCCTAGACCTAAAAGCCATAAGGACAACCAGCCACCTATCGCTTGGAATCCATTATCCGGTCGAAAGTCGGTTCCTATCATCAATCCACCTGCGATGAATAATAGGAAGATGATAGTTCGAATCATGCCGTCCAGTGCATTACGTACCAATACGCCATCTACTGGATGTACCTGGCGATAGGCAAATAATGCTTTATTGGCACTGATAGCCCCCAAGCCTTGCATCATGCCTTGCCTTATCAGGAAGAATCCCAGCAACCCGACCAGCATCCATGGAATGAAGGGAGCATTGGTGATCAATTTATCACCACGAATATAGCTACGAATACCGATCATCACGAGCAAGAGAAGGGCCGGCTCTGCAATCATCCAGAACCAGCCCATTCGGTCGGTCATGGTTCGACCAATCGCTTCGCGCATAAACATGGCAAACCAGACACTGCGCGTCACAGCCCAGGCAGAACGGGCCTTGGGCACGCCCTGTCCATTTGTCGCATCAGATTCTTGATCAGTGGAATTACCCGATGAATTGCCGGCGTTATGATCCATGATTACAGGTCTAGAGCAATTTTGGTGGCGACTGCAACTTGATACAGAATCTGCGTGATACTACCCGCCAGCTGTAGATTGTTGGTTGGAGGGGCCGGGAGAACGAGGATTTCGTCTCCTGAGCGGAGATTGACATCTTCGGCGTGACGCACCGCACCGTTTTGACGCACTACCAGGATCTGCTCATCGTCAGCATGCTGTGTGAATCCGCCCGCGTTCTTGATGTAGTCCATCACGCTCAACCCTGGTGTGTAGACCGCTGCCTGTGGTACGACGACTTCTCCACTGATCAACAAGGAATCGCTGACTTCCGGTAGCGTCACGACATCGCCGTCCTGCAATCTCACATCTGCAATTTCTCCATCATCACGCGCGACAACCAATCTACCTGTTGGCTCTGTCTCTCGCGCCTTCTCTACGAACTGCTGAATGAGACTGGCTTCTTGCTCACGCGACGATGCTTCATTAGTGGTCGAAGTCGGTGTGCCAAGGTATGTCATTTCCAAGCGCCTTAGGCTCTCTTCCAACGATTTGGCTTGCTGCTCCTTCACACTTTCACGACGAATGGAAACGCTCTGATAATCTGTTAGCCCCTTAGGTACGCCGACGGCATTGAGTAATTCGCCAAGATGCGCATTACGAGGCAAGGCATAACGTGAAGGACCGTAAAAGCTGCCTTCCAGCTGCACGACAATAGTTTCATCACGCTGGTCTGCGCTGTAGAGAACTTCATCTCCAGCACGCACTTCTGCCTCGCGAAATTCTGCAATCGGCAGATAACGCGAAATGGGGCCGTCTGAACGTGAACCACGCAGCAAGACATGGGATACACCTGCTTTCAGGCGGGCCAACTTATTGACATCTTGCCCATTCAAGCGCGTGGAGGTGAGCTCGTAACGATAGTCACGCTCAACATCGCCGACGACACTGATGGCCGGGCCGCGTTCTTCCACAACGACGGTATCACCATCGCGGAATTGCGGACGGGCAATCTCACCATCGATCAGGAAGTCATAGAGATCCACACTGCTGATAATGCGGCCGTTACGCTTGATCTTGATGGAGCGATAGCTCCCCAGCGCTTGATCAATACCACCGGCTTGATCCAGAAAGTACAGCATGGAGTCATTCGGGGTACCGGCGTAACGGCCCGGGTTCTTGACATAACCGGTCACGAAAACGCCCACCGGCTGAACACCCTGAAGATTGGTGTAGACACTGACATTTTCGGGATATACGTCTTGGATGGCAGTACGCACCTTGCCATCCAGCTGAGCATTGGAAATGCCCTGAACTTTCATCGGCCCGATACCGGGAAGGAAAACATTCCCCTGTGCGTCCACCGACAGGACTGACTCGATTTCCACCCCACCCCAGACACGCAACGTGATCTGATCACCCGGCTTGATGGTGTAGTCGCTGTTCAGACCATCGGCGACCATGCCACGGAAACCGCCAGTAAACAGATTCTCACCGAATGGCGGTAGGGAATCCGGGTCTGTCTTTGATTCGGAGGTAATAGGTCCGTATGTTCCACTACGCCAGTCAGCGCGTGCCGAATCTTCTACCTTTTCGGTTTTCTCAGGGATGCCGGTAGCTTGCTCGCCAGTGGATAGAAAGGAGCTGCTGTCTAGTCCAACGGCCATTGCAGGGCTGGCGTTCAGGCACGCTACCGCCACCAGGCACCCGGCCCGGAGCAAGAATCTAGAAATTGTCATTGGGCAAGGCCCCTCGTAATGCGGTATTGATCAGGCGGCTCAATCATGAATGGCATAGCCTGACACCAGTGTCTTTTGAATCTATCTAACAAGTCTGTCTATCAAATCTGACTTTCATCGCTGTCCATATAAGCTACTGGTCAACAAGCGCTTACTCAGAACACCGTTACGCTGTATCGCTTCATTGAGATTGAGCTTCAACGGGCGTCTTCCAACAACCCTATGACCAGACGCTGCGTGACCCAGGTGCCCTGCGTGGCAGCGCCCGTATTGCTGGTGCGACACGCCAGTTCCTTATTAGGCAAGTCACGATCATTGGAAACGGTCAGATGACGACAGACCAGGCCGCTGGCTGCGAAATAACGTTCACCGGCGACCACTTCGACATTGCTGCCCCAGGGGCTGCTGACAACCGGCATGACACCGCCGATGGCGGCGGTGTCCAGAAAGGCGGAGATATCCTTCGACAACGGTGCGGCACCACTGAGGCTGGAGAGATTGTTGCTGCCATTACCCGTCGACATCGGGTAGCTGGTGGCGCAACCGGAGACGATGATCGCAAGGCCTGCTGTCGCCGCGAAGCGCACGACACCCGGCAAGCGATGCTTGAATTTGGATTGAGTCATATGAGAGTCCTGAAACTGCAAACGCCCCCACCTTGCGGCGGGGGCTAATCGGCGCGAATGAATCAGCCGATGACGTTGTAGTGCTTGAGCTGACTGACCAGCTTCAGCGCGGTCTGCTCTAGCGTCAGTTCACCGGTGTTGATCTCAATTTCCGGATTCTCCGGTGCTTCATACGGAGAGCTGATACCGGTAAAGTCGCTGATCTCGCCGGCACGCGCCTTGCGGTACAGCCCCTTCGGATCACGCTCTTCGCACACGCTGATCGGCGTATTGACGAAGACTTCGATGAATTCGTCAGAACCAACCATGTCGCGTACGGTCTGGCGATCTGCCTGGAACGGTGAGATGAAGCTGACCAGCGTGATCATGCCGGCATCCACCATCAGCTTGGAGACTTCGCCGACCCGACGGATATTCTCGCCGCGGTCGTCTTCGCTGAAGCCAAGATCACCACATAGGCCGTGACGCACGTTGTCACCATCCAACAGATAGGTGTTGTAACCCATCGCAAACAGCTGACGCTCCAGCGCGTTGGCCGCGGTGGACTTGCCCGCACCCGACAGACCTGTGAACCAGATGATGCACGGCTTCTGCTTGTTGCGTTCAGCACGACGCTGTTTGGTCACCGCCATGTCGTGCCATACGACGTTGCTGGCACTCAGGGTGTCCTTGACCATGCCCGCACCCATGGTGATGTTGGACAAGCGGTCGATGAAGACGAAGCTGCCGGTATGCGGCGAACGCTGATAGCTGTCCATGGCCAGCGGCTGGGTCAGCTCGACCTGCACGCGGGCAATACCGTTGAGCGGCACATTCTCGGCTTCGTTGCGCGCCATGGTGTTGACGTCGGTCTGGTGGATGATACGGCCCACGCGACCGATGACACTGGAGGTGCCGAGCTTGATCTCGTATTCCTTGCCGACCAGCAGCGGATTCTCGTGCATCCACACCACATCAGCAGTAAACGCCGTGCAAGGCTCGAGATCGGAATCAATCGCCACGATCATGTCGCCACGCGAGATATCGATCTCGTCAGTCAATGTCAGCGTGACGGCCTGGCCTGGCCACGCGACGTCAAGATCGCCATCGAAGGTGACGATACGTTCGACAGTCGAGAGCTTGCCGGACGGCAATACCTTGATCTGCTGGCCTGGCGTCACAGTGCCGGCGGCCAGCGTGCCGCAATACCCACGGAAGTTCAGGTTCGGACGATTGACGTACTGCACCGGGAAGCGCAAGTCAGTCAGGTTGCTATCTTCAGTGACATCGACCGTTTCGAGGATGTCCATCAGCGGGAGGGCTTCGTAGCCCGCATCGGCGTACCACGGTGTCTTTTCGCTGATGGAGACGACGTTGTCACCTTCCAATGCAGACAGCGGCACGAAACGAATGTCGGGAACTTCCAGGTCCTTGGCGAACTCTTTATAGTCAGCGACGATTTCATCGAAGCGTTCCTGGGAGTAATCGACGATGTCCATCTTGTTGACGGCGACGATCAGATGTTTGATGCCCAACAGGGAGCAGATGTAGCTGTGACGACGCGTCTGCGTCTGCACGCCGTAGCGAGCATCGATCAGAATGATCGCCAGGCTCGCGGTAGACGCGCCGGTCGCCATATTGCGGGTGTACTGCTCATGCCCCGGGGTATCGGCAATGATGAACTTGCGCTTGTCGGTCGAGAAATAGCGATAGGCGACATCGATGGTGATGCCCTGCTCACGCTCGGACTGCAGGCCATCGACCAGCAGCGCCAGGTCAATCTTGCCCGTGGTCCCGCTCTTCTTGGAATCGCGGGTGATAGCGGCCAGCTGATCTTCGTAGATCATCTTGGAATCATGCAGCAAGCGACCAATCAGGGTCGACTTGCCGTCATCCACGCTACCGCAGGTGATGAAACGCAGCAGATCTTTCTGCTCGTGTTCCTTGAGATATGCTTCGATGTTTTCCGCGATCATCGTCGACTGGTGTGACACTGTACTTCTCCCTGGGCGGGGCCTGTCCGGCACGAGCGCTATGACGCTTCCAGCGGCGGACATTCCTCGTCCTGTCAATGTGATGTTATCCGTTCTTGTCATCATCACGCCTTGGCGTTGATTCCACTATTTGCCTGACATGGTGGAAACGCTGATGAAGACCTGGAAATGCTGTTTAAGACCTGGAAACGTTGTTGAAGGCCTAGAAATAGCCTTCGCGCTTCTTCTTCTCCATGGAGCCAGCCTGGTCGTGATCAATCGCACGACCGGAGCGCTCGCTGGTACGGGTCAGCAGCATTTCCTGAATGATTTCCGGCAGGGTCGCGGCGGTGGATTCCACGGCGCCGGTCAGCGGATAGCAACCCAGGGTGCGGAAGCGCACGGACTTCATTTCCGGCACTTCGCCTTCGGCCAGTGGCAGACGGTCATCATCAACCATGATGTCGAGACCATCACGCTGCACGACCGGACGTACGGCGGAGTAGTACAGCGGCACGATCTTGATGGACTCAAGATAGATGTACTGCCAGATGTCCAGCTCGGTCCAGTTGGACAGCGGGAAGACGCGGATCGACTCGCCCTTGTTGATCTTGGAGTTGTAGATATTCCACAGCTCCGGGCGCTGGTTCTTCGGATCCCAACGGTGGTACTGATCGCGGAAGGAGTAGACACGCTCCTTGGCACGCGACGCCTCCTCATCACGACGTGCGCCGCCAAAGGCCGCATCAAAGCCATACTTGTCGAGGGCCTGCTTGAGACCAGCGGTCTTCATGATGTCGGTATACTTGGCGCTGCCGTGATCGAACGGATTGATGCCCGCCGCGACGCCTTCCTGATTGATGTGTTCAATCAGCTCCATGCCGACTTCCGCGGCCATCTCATCGCGGAACTTGATCATTTCCTGGAATTTCCAGGTGGTATTGACGTGCATCAGCGGGAAAGGAGGAATGCCCGGCGCGAAGGCTTTACGCGCCAGGTGCAGCATGACGGCAGAGTCCTTGCCGATAGAATACAGCATGACAGGATTGGAAAACTCTGCCGCGACTTCGCGGATGATGTGAATGGACTCAGCCTCAAGCTGCTTGAGGTGGGTCTGACGTTCCGGTGTAATGCCGAGCTTTTCGGCCGTCGATGATGCGGTCATTGCGGTTTCCTTGATATCACTCTGTTTTCATGAAAGGCACCAGGCTGCACACTGCAAACCCGCTGAAGAACGCGTCCTACCGCACTCTAGATGCCTCTCTATTATTTAAAGCATGACTTTAACGAGACTGACACTGCCATGCGTCAGTCACATGACGCCTCTTGCCTGAATCGCTTGCCTACCTATCAGGCCCAAGGAGCAGCCGGCGTGGAGCAAACGATGAAATACGGATTGAGTACGCTGTCATGCTGGTTATAACGCAACGCCTGCCGTGTCTCGGCATTCAGTACCTGCCCACCAGCAGCTTCCACCACCGCATGTGCTGCGCCGGTATCCCACTCGCAAGTCGGGCCAAGGCGCGGGTAAAGATCCGCGGCGCCCTCTGCTACCAGGCACAGCTTGAGTGAACTCCCCATGGCCACGATATCGCAGGCAGCGAAATCTGCGACAAAGGCCTTGAAGTCATCCGTCTGGTGCGAGCGGCTACCGACGATACGCCAGCTATCTTCTGCACCCGGCGCGGCAGTGACTGAAATTGGCTGAGGTGCCTCGCTACCCACTTGCTTTTCTGCAATGGACGACACGCCATCGGCTTGCTGCGCACCCACATACAAGGTGTCTATCGCAGGGGCATACACGACTCCGACGACCGGTACGCCTGCTTCGATCAGCGCGATATTGACGGTGAACTCGCCATTGCGCTTGATGAACTCCTTGGTGCCATCCAGCGGATCGACTAGCCAGTAGCGTGTCCATTCGCTGCGCACTGTCCATGAGATGTCGGCATCTTCTTCTGACAGGATGGGCGTTGCACCAAATTGGACATCCATGCCCTTGAGCCCATCGACAATGACGCCATGCGCTGCGCGGTCAGCCGTCGTCAATGGGGAATCGTCAGCCTTCATGTCGACAGTAAAATCGCCGCTTTCATAGATCTCCATGATGGCAGCACCCGCCTTGCGTGCGATGGACTCAAGTGCTGTCAGCATCGCCCGCGTCGTGTTTGTCGTCATGCCCGCTGTCGTATCCATCATGTATTCCCTTGTCGGTCTTCAGGTATGTCGTAAAAGAGGGCAAAAAGCCTGCCAACCATTTATTCGCACACAGCCGCACATATTTTTTGCCATGTTTCAGTCCGCTGCTGCCCTTCACTTTCTTAGCCAGCAAAAGGCCAGATCAGCGGAATCAGAGCCACCGATGTCACGCCGACAATGATGCTCATCGGCAGGCCCACTTTCATGTAATCGGAAACCTTGTAGCCACCAGGCCCCATGACCATCAGGTTGGTTTGATACCCCAGTGGCGTCAGGAAACTGGCTGAAGCAGCAAACATGATGGCAATTGCATAGGGCATCAGTGAGACACCCAGTTGTTCACTGACCGCCATCGCGATAGGAAACATCAGTACGGCAGCAGCATTATTGGTAATGATTTCGGTAAATAACGTCGTAGTCAGATACACCAGCGCAAGCATCAATAAAGGCGAACCACCGCCCAGCTGCATCAATTGCTCTGCCACCAACTGTGCTGCCCCGCTATCTGACATCGCTTGCCCAAGTGCCAGCGCAGCAGCGATCACGATAAGCACACTGCCATCGATACTGGCCCGCGCTTGCGCCGCTGGAAGGCAGCCCGTGAAGACCATCATGACAGCAGCAGCAACGGCAGCTTCGACCAGATCTACCAAGCCGGCTAGGTGCGTAATGATCATCAGACTCATGATCACGATAGCGAGCGGCGCCTTGGTGAGATTTGGCATACCATTACCATCTAACGCACTGACGAGCAGGAATTCGCGGTTATAGCGATGCAGACGAGTGAAGTCAGCAGCGGCTTCCAACAATAAGGTGTCGCCGGGCCGCAGCACGATATCGCCGACCTTGCTGTTGATACGCTCGCCGTCGCGAGATACAGCGAGGATCACGGATTGATAACGGGTACGGAAGCGGGCTTCCTTGATGCTCATTCCCACGACGGGAGAGCTTGGCGCAATGACTGCTTCCACCATGCGGCGCTGGTGGTGATCAAGATCAAGTCCTGCTGCATCAGTATCCAGGCCACGGAAGGCGCGAACTTCATTGGCAGTATCCGCGACACCCACGAAGATGAGGCGATCACCGGATTGCAGCACGGTATCCGGGCCCACCATCGATAGTAGCTTTCCAGATCGCTCTATCTCCGCGAGATAACCGAATTGCAGGCTACGCAAGCCAGCCTCTTCAATGCTCTTGTCGTGCAAGGGGCCCTTGTCAGCGACGCGCATCGCGACAGAGTATTCACGCCCATTGCCCAACTGCTCAACCAGCCCTTTGCGCTGAGGAAGGAAGCGCCAGCCGACCAGCACCATCCAGAGCGTCCCCATGATCAATACGGGAACACCTAATGGGGTGATATCGAAAATACCGAGCCCAGGAAGACCGGCCTGTGATTGCAGCAGACCATCAACCACCAGATTCGTACTGGTGCCTATCAGCGTGCAGGTACCACCGAGAATCGCCGCGTAGCTCATGGGCATGAGCAAGCGAGAGGGTGAGATTTTCATTCGCGCACACCAGCCTTGCACCAACCCGATAAACAGCGCGACGACAGGCGTGTTATTGAGGAAGGCACTCAGCAATGACGTGATAGGCATCAAACGTGCCAGTGCCGAAGAAGGAGATGTTGGACGACCGAGCAACCGTTCTAGCATCCAACGTAACGCCCCCGTTTCCTGAACACCTGCCGCGACGACGAACAGCGCGCCAATGGTCATGATGCCAGGGTTGGCGAACCCCGACAGGAAGGTAGATGGAGAGATGATACCCAACAGGATAAGCAGCACAGCGGCTGCCATCATCAGCCATTCAGCTGGCCATCGGTTCCAGATCAGTCCTGCTAGCACGCCCAACGTAACCACCAGCGTGACGATAGCGTCCATGTGCTGCGCAATTTCCATCTACTAGTATTCCCTTGGCATCCTGCCGCTTGTCTACAACAGCCACTCTAGAGTACTTACCAGAACGCTGTGCCTTTTTGACTACAAGGTGACGTATCTGTCGAGTTTGGCGAGATGACATATTATAGCAAAGCGGAGCACATTAGCAGTAAAGCTCGCACCACAAAAGCATGCAGGCAATAAGACTGACTTCAGTCAAAAACTCATACTAATCATTCGCCCACTAATGACTTTACCCACAAAGGCTTTGATTGAATTCATCCGTCACTTTGCGTACTTTCGCTATTTGTAGACTCTGCGTCAACGGTCGCGCACCATAGGCTGCAAGAATGTGCCTGGTGACATGAGTGAGCAGTTACTTTTCTTTAATGCAACGGAAGAATTGCATACAAAGCGCAGAAGAAAACAAGGATGGTAGCCTCCCGTGCAACCCTGCTCAACCTCAGAAAATACTGCCGACGACATCAGGAAACCCTTTTCTGGCGTGGCCTACAGCCGATCATTATGTTTTTCATCTGGTATTCTCCATAAGCCTGATCTTGACTGCTTTATCCCCGAACTCATGCCTCTACGCAAGGCTTGCATAGATTTTCCTGGCACCTTGAGTCGTGGGAAAAAGAGTGGAAACAAGAGACAAAACTCCTCTGCGACCACCTTGTCATGGCGACTCGGGGCGATAAAAAATGTAATAAAATCACCACTTTTCACATTTTTTTCGCCTCAGAGGCATACACAACTCGGCACCCTTGAGCGCGCCAATAATAGCGACCAAAGTCGAATTTTCCTGCACAATGAATCTGCCACATGTGTCGTAGGCTGGGGCCATAAATCCACCGCTGAACGTGCCAGACGCCATGCCCGTAAGCATGCTCTTCCCTATGTCGCATTAGAGGATGGTTTTCTTCGTTCATTGACGCTTGCCAGTGCTGGTTATCCCGGTATGTCACTGGTCGTCGATCACCAAGGGATCTATTACGATGCCCGCCAGCCGAGCGATCTCGAGCAGCTGATCATCGAGTCCCCGCAACGCCAGGATGCCAAATTACTTCAGCGTGCGTGCCTAGCCATGCAGCAGCTTCGTGAGCAGCGCCTAAGCAAGTATAACCATGCACCCGAGAAACGCCTGCCAGCCTGCCAGAAGCGTCAGCGCATCCTGGTTGTCGACCAGACCGACGGCGATGCCTCCGTCGAAGGTGGCATGGCTAACGCACAGACGTTTATTGACATGCTACATGACGCCTGCGCCCTGCCGGATGCCGAGGTATGGGTAAAGGTGCATCCAGATGTGATCGCAGGCAAGAAACAGGGCTACCTGCTCGAAGGTGCCCGCCAGCGTGGCTGTACATTGCTCAGCGACGACATCAATCCATGGAGTCTGTTTGAGCAGATCGATGCCGTGCATGTGGTGACTAGCCAGCTGGGGTTTGAGGCAGTGATGGCGGGCCTGCCGGTCACCTGCCATGGAATACCCTTCTATGCGGGTTGGGGACTGACCGAAGACCGCCAGCAATGCTCGCGCCGCGGACGCTCGCGGACGCTCGAGCAAGTCTTTGCCGCGGCGTATCTTCAGTACAGTCGCTACGCCAATCCCTACACTCGCAGCGCCGCGTCACTTGAAGAGATCATTCATCTGTTGGCTGATCAAAAGCGTCAGAGTGAGAAACTGGCAGGTGATTGGATAGCCCCCGGCTATTCTCGCTGGAAACAGGGATTCCTGCCCTTCTTCCTGGGCCCGATGGCACAACTGACATTTGAAAAAAATGACATGGATGCCCTCAAGCGGTTGCAGACCAACGCCAGCACGACATCTGGCCTGCCGTCTTCGCGCAGCCGGGTATTGAGCTGGGCGAGTCGCACCACGTCCGGGTTTGCGGCAGAAGTCGCCACACACGGCGGTGAGCTATGGCGCATCGAGGATGGATTTCTGCGTTCCGTCGGCCTGGGGGTGGATCTGGTACGTCCGCTGTCTCTGATTCTTGACTCGCGCGCGATGCACTTCGATGCGAGCGCCCCCAGCACATTGGAAAACTGGCTGGAAAATCATCAGTTCAGCGAGGACGAACTTGAGCGCGCTTGCAGTCTGCGCGAGCGCATTACTGTACTGGGTTTGAGCAAGTACAATTCGGAGAGTGACGAGCTGCCTGATATTCGCGCCCTGGCGATCGGGCGCGAAGTCGTATTGGTGGTGGGACAGGTGGAGTCTGACGCCTCAATTCGCCACGCTTGCCCCGGCATCCGAACCAATCGGGCTTTAATTGAAGCGGCGCGAAAATTGCACCCTCATGCCTACGTGATCTATAAGCCGCATCCTGACGTTGTATCAGGTGGACGGGCTGGTGACATGGCGAAGACAGACAATTTCTACGATCTTGAATTGACCGCTGGCAACATCAGCCAGCTGTTTTCCCAAGTGGATCACCTGCACACGCTATGCTCCCTGGCGGGCTTTGAAGCCCTGCTTCGCGGCGTCACGGTGACGACGCATGGGATGCCCTTTTATGCAGGCTGGGGATTGACGCGTGATCAGCTTGACTGCCCTCGACGTACCCGTCGCTTGAGTCTGGATGCATTGGTAGCGGGCGCCTTGATCGAATATCCCGTTTATGTCGCGCCAAAGCAGGGGCATCTTTGCAATGCAGAAACGGTCGTCACGATTCTGGAACAACAACGCGAGACACTCCGTCATGGCACCTTGACACCTTCCCTGCCATGGAAGACGCGGCTTTATCGGGGCTATCGCGCGCTATTCATCGGGAAGCACTGATTTATGCAACATGAACGTCTGGAGTTACCGTTTATCAGCACTCCTCTTTTTAGTGCTCCGTTCCTGAACGGAGCACGCGAGCAGACCCCGACATTCAAGCTGTCCGATGAGGCAGTATTGACGCGACCGTCATCCCAGTCAGAGTCATCGCCACCGGCGAAGACACCGTCCCCTATGTCACCTGATCACCAGCGCAAATCCGGTGATGGTCGTCGTCGTGTGTTCATGTTGCTGCAGGGCGTGTGTTCGCCCTTCTTTCTCGATCTGGCGAACAAGCTCAAACAGGATGGCCACGAGGTCATCAAGGTCAACTTCAATAGCGGTGACAGCTACTATTGGCGTCACGACAAGGCGTATGCCTTCCGCGGCCGCATCGAAGAGCTCGGTGACTACATCGCTGACCTGTGGCGCAAGCATCATGTCACTGATCAGGTGCTGTTCGGTGACCGTCGCCCTGTACATCGGGACGCCGTGCTCAAGGCGGAATATCTTGGCATTCGCACCCATGTCTTCGAGGAAGGATACTTTCGGCCATTCTGGGTGACGCTGGAACGCGAGGGGGTCAATGGCCACTCGTTGCTACCGCGTGACCCAGACTGGTTCAGAGAGGCTGGCAAGCATCTGGATGATGCGCCGACGCCGCAGCGCTTCAAGGCGCCCTTCCGCGAGCGCGCTCGTCATGACATCACCTACCACCTGGCGGGCGCTGCCAATCCGCTGCTGTTTCCGCGTTATCAGCCGCACAGCATCAATGCCGCCCATGAATATGCCGGCTATGCCACACGTCTGCCACTGATGCGCTGGTACAAGCACCGCGATGGCAAACGCATCGAACAGCTGACCCGAAGTGGTGCACCTTTCTACCTACTGCCACTACAGCTCAATACGGATGCCCAGATTCGCTATCATTCACGCTTTGCCAACATGCAGGAAGTCATCCAGCGTGTGATGAAGAGCTTTGCGCTCAATGCTCCTCGCGGGGCACGACTCGTGATCAAGAATCACCCGCTGGACATGGGGCTGGTCAATTATCCGGCCTTGATTCGCAACCTGGAGCGTCGCTACGACCTGATCGGGCGCATCGTCTATCTGGAAAGTGGCAACTTGGAGAAACTGCTGCAGCAGGCCAAGGGCATGATCACCGTCAACAGCACTACCGGCAACGTGGCACTGCAATACCGCTGCCCGACCTTCTGCATGGGAGATCCGATCTTCAACCTGCCGGGCCTGACATTCCAGGGCAACCTGAATGATTTCTGGACACAAGGTCAGCGCCCCGATACCACGCTGTTCCGCAACTTCCGCAATACCGTCATTCATACCGTGCAGTTGAATGGTGGCTTTTACTGCAAGCCGGGCATGCAGCTCGCCGTACAAGGGGCTGTCAAGATACTGAGTGCTGAGCGCTCGCCGCTCGAGCTCATGCTGAGCCGTTGCTGACAAGAAGGCTTGTACCGCAGGGACGCAGCCAAGCCCCGCAGCACCGAAGCGATCCACGAGATGCTGAGAAGTGACGATTGCTCAGCCAAAAACGAAAAAGCATGGGAACTACCGACCGTCTGTGTCGGGATTCAAGGAGACAGATCATGACGGCCATGCCCCCAAAGCAGCCAACCCAGCCAACCCAGCCAACCCAGCCAGCGCCATCAGACACACGCCGCGACAGCGATTCATCTACTGAGGGTGGCGCAGACGCCAGTTCATCCGCGGCACTGCGACGCGTGCTGATTACCGGTGCCACCGGTGAGATAGGCGGCGCCTTGGCACGTGGCTATGCAGCCAAGGGCACCACACTTATCCTGACCGGTCGCAGACAGCGCAAGCTTGATGATATTGCTCACCAATGCCGAGCACTGGGCGCGGAGGTCGAGTGCACGGTACTCAATCTGTGTGATGAAGAGACGCTACTGACTTGGCTTGAGGAGGTCTGCGCGCGCGGCGTGCCCGATATCGCCATTGCCAATGCCGGCATGAATACCGATATCGGCCCACAGGGTAATGGTGAGCGCTGGGAAGACGCTAGACGTCTCTTGCAGACCAATGTCATGGGAACACTGGGCATGGCGCATCATCTCGCGCTGGCAATGAAGGCGCGCGGCAGTGGTCAGCTAGTGCTGTTAAGCTCATTGGCGGCCTGGCATGGTCTGGCCCTGACGCCCAGCTACAGTGGCAGCAAGGCAGCAGTCAAAGCCTACGGCGAAGGGCTGCGCAGCTGGCTAAAGCCCTTCGGTGTCGGTGTGACGGTCGTGATGCCCGGCTATGTCACGTCACCGATGTGTGAGGCAATGCCTGGTCCCAAGCCCTTCGAGATGCCAGCGCACAAGGCGGCGCAGCGAATCATGAAAGGGGTGGCGAAGAATCGTGCCCGCATCAGCTTCCCCTTCCCGCTCAATTTCGGGTGCTGGTGGCTGAGCGTCCTGCCGGCAGGAATATCGCAGCGCTTGCTGGGCCTGTTCAATTACACTCATTGATACAGTCATTGAAAGCGTGATCCTGACGGCCTGCCATGCACGGCCTTCCGATAGCGTCTCGCTCTACACATCAGTACTCCAGATGGTCGAGATTCCGACCTGAACATTACACTGCATCTGCTACGGCAGACGCTAACGAGGTCGGCATTACATGGAGTTTGTCATTGCGTTTTTATCTTTCATGGCATGGCCGTTGCTTATCGGCCTGGTGATGACGCTGGGTCTTGAACACCTGCTATTGCGGCAGATGACCCTGCCTCCAGTGGCTTTCCTGCGCCGCCCGGTCAACGCCCAGTTGGCCCACGTCAGCTACTGGTGCGCCAGCTGGGCCCTGTGCACGCTGATCACCCAACGCCCCTGGTTCTCACTGGTGGTCGTCAATGCGCTGTGGCTGGTCGTTTTGCAGGTCAGTCATACCAAGTATGTGTCTCTTCGTGAGCCCTTCCTCAGCCAGGATTTCGAGTACTTCACTGACGCCATCAAGCATCCGCGCCTCTATATTCCCTTCTTTGGCATCGGGCTGACTATCGTCGCGACCGCTGCCGGGGCGCTCGCGATTGGCTTGGGACTATGGCTGGAACCGACTCTCTCAGCTTCACAAAGTACGGCAGCTGTTGCAGCCAGTGCATGGCTACTGCCCGTGATCAGCATATTGATCGCCTCCAGTGCACTCACTTACGTCATGGGGGGAAAGCTTGCGCCGAAAGTCACCCTGATGCCTGAATTTGATCTTCGTGAGTTGGGCATGGTGGCTTACCTGCTCGCCTATGCACGCCTGGCACGCCGCCCTCTGGCGCCTACGCATGACCCGCTGGAAGCGGCGCAGCGCGAGGTGGAACTCACACTCACCACCCTGCTGAAAGACGCTCAGGAAGCTGCCCTCGAAGACGGATCGCAAGCGACGGACACCCAGGCGCTCTTGCCGCATGTCGTCAGCGTGCAGAGCGAATCCTTCTTCGATGCGCGCCGTATCTACCCACAGGTACGCGATGATCTACTGCCGCATCTGGACCGCTGTCACTTCACGGCACTGGCGCAAGGCTTGCCATGTGGTCGATTGGCCGTGCCTGCCTGGGGGGCCAATACAGTACGCACCGAAACCGCCTTCTTGACCGGTCTGACGCCTGAGCAGCTGGGCGTGCATCAGTTCAATCCCTACCATCAGCTGGCCAAGCGCGCCGTGCCCAACCTGGCCGCCAGCTACAAGGCGCTGGGCTATCGTACACTTTGCATTCACCCCTATCCGGGCAGCTTCTATCTTCGAAACAAGGTGCTCAAGACACTCGGCTTCGATGAATTCCTCGATATCGCTCACTTCAGCGATGCTGACAAGTGCGGACAGTACATCAGTGATGCCGCTGTCGCCGCCAAGGTGGAAGACTGCCTACTGGAAGCGGGTGATACACCACTCTTCATTCAGGTCATCACCATGGAAAATCATGGCCCGCTGCATCTCGAGACATTCGACAACGCGCGCCTGGCCGAATGGTATGAAGGCGAGCTACCGGAGAATTGTCGTGAACTTGGCATCTATCTGCGCCACCTGGTCAATGCGGATGCCATGATCGACCAACTCAGTACGGCGTTGTCGCGTTTACCGCGCGGTGGACTGCTGTGCTTCTACGGTGATCACGTCCCCATCATGCCCGAGGTCTATCAGACGCTCGGCGAGCCCAATGGTGTGACAGATACCTTCATCTGGTCGACGCAGCTACCGGAGTCCGCCGAGGTCGCTCAACAGACCATGGACGCCGTGCGCGAGGCAGACCCAGAGCTGATGGAATCGGCCCTGGTCTGCGACGGCGCCTTCAAGACCGACGAGCAATGCCGTAAAGGCGACCCGCGCGTCATCAACATTGAAACACTTGGAAGTGCGCTGCTGCAGGCGACGAACCAACATGTTCGCCACAGTGCCGCGACTCAGAAGTTCAGGAGCCTCTCATGACCCGACGCGTTGCCATCATCGGCGCTGCAAGCCGTTTCCCCGGCACCACTCAGGCCACTCTGTGGGCAGACCTCCTGGCCGGCAAGGACATGGTGACCGAAGTCGCCGATGACCGCTGGAGCAAGGACTCCCTATTACATCCGGACAAGAAAGCCCCGGGGATGAGCTACAGCTTTGCCGCCGGCACGCTGGGCGACATCTCGGGCTTTGATCCGGCATTTTTCGGCATCAGCCCACGCGAAGCGACCAGCATGGACCCCCAGCAGCGCATGTTGCTGGAAATGAGCTGGGAAGCCATCGAGCATGCCGGCATTCCCGCCAATAAGATGCGCGGTTCACGCTGTGGCGTCTACATGGGCGTAGCCAGCCTCGACTATTCCTATCGCATGGCGGATGACCTGAGCGCCATCGGCCCGAATACAGCGACCGGCAACACCTCGAGCGTTGCCTCCAACCGCCTGTCCTATGCCTTTGATCTGCATGGGCCCAGCCTGTCACTGGACACCGCCTGCTCTTCCTCGATGGTCGCCTTCCACCAAGCCTGTCAGTCGATCCGCAGCGGTGAGACGGACATGGCGCTGACCGGCGGCATCAGCCTGCACCTGCACCCCTATGGCTTCCTGATCTTCTCCAAGGCCACCATGCTGTCAAAGACTGGCCGCTGCCAGGTGTTTGACGAAGCGGGCGATGGCTATGTGCGCTCCGAGGGGGGCGGTGTCTTCCTGCTCAAGGAGCTCGAGCAGGCCATTGCCGATGGCGATCGGATCCTGGCTGTCGTCGCCTCTACCGTCGTCAATACCGACGGCTACAAGTCCGGCCTGACCGTGCCCAACCCGGCCGCGCAGATTGAGCTGATGGAGCGCGCCTGTGAGCTGGCCGGCATCACCCCGGACGAGATCGATTACCTCGAAGCACATGGGACCGGCACCTCGGTGGGTGACCCGCTCGAGACGCGCGCCATCGGCGCTGCCATCGGTCAGAAACGCTCCAGCCCGCTACCGATTGGCTCGATCAAGAGCAATATGGGCCACCTGGAGACCGCCTCTGGTGTCGCAGGGTTGGCCAAGGCGCTGGGCGTCATCGCGCACCGCGAAGTCCCGGCGACCATCAAGATTCAACGTCTGAATCCCAAGATTCGCACCGATGAGTGGAATCTGGATATCGTCACCCAGCCCCGCAAGCTGAAAGCTGAAGGCCGTCTGGTCGTCGGTATCAACTCGTTTGGCTTCGGTGGCGCCAATGCGCACGTGCTGCTGGAAAGCCCGCCTCTCTCCCCTGGAGGCTCGGCTCATCAGCACACTGATGCTGAACCGGACGCAGAGCAGGCTCAGCCGCTGCGCCTCAGTGCCCGCTCGCCAGACGCACTCAAGCAGACGGCCCGCGAACTGGCCGAGCATCTGCGCGCGACACAACAACACGGCAATGCGCCGAGTCTCTACGATCTCAGCTGGCAACTCGCGGTGCGTCGCGAACATCATGTTCATGGTGCTCTGTTGAGTGCAGATACCTTCGAGACATTGCTTGAAGATCTCGATGCATTGGGTGCAGAGGGAGACCTTGGCGACCACCCGCGCATCACATTGGCGGATCGCCTGCCACCACTCGCGACGGAAAGCGACAACGGCGCCTCGGTCCGTAAGCCCGTAAAGGGATCCACCGTTGATCTCCCTGCAGCCGACACTCGTGCGACTGATAGCCGAGAACGCGGCCCCGTCTTCGTCTATTCCGGCAACGGCTGCCAGTGGGAAGGCATGGGGCGGGCCCTCATGCAAGAATCCGCCAGTGTGCGCGCTTGCCTGGAACGCCTGGATACCCTCTTCCGCGATTTCAATGGCTTCGAGCTGCTTCACGAGCTGAACGGCTACCCGCAGAGCGAAAGCGATGACGGCAGCACGCGCGAGAAGAACCACCGTCTTGATGCCACCGAGGTCGCGCAGCCGACGCTGTTTGCCTTGCAGGTCGCCGTCACCGAATGGCTGATCGAGCGTGGCATTTGCCCCGCTGCCGTCACCGGCCACAGCGTGGGTGAAGTCGCGGCCGCGTGGGCCAGTGGCGCACTGACACTGAATGACGCCATTCGCGTCATCTTCCAGCGCAGTCATCATCAGGGACGCACTCGCGGTACTGGCGCCATGATGGCGGTCGGCCTTGGCGAGAGTGATATCCGTGAATGGCTGGAACAGGACAGCTGGCACACGTTGTCACTGGCGGGCATCAATGGTCCACGCGGTGTCACGCTCGCCGGGGATCGTGAGCTGCTGGAGGCCCTGGGCAAGCAGCTTTCCGCGCAAGGCACCTTCGCTCGCGTGCTGGGGTTGGACTATGCCTTCCATAGCCCGGCGATGGACCCGATCAAGGATGGACTGCTGGCGTCACTGAAGGGCCTTGCGCCGCAAGCCACTCATATCCCTTTTGTCTCCACCGTGACGGGCTGCGTCATCGCAGGCGAGCAACTGGACGCGCGTTACTGGTGGGAAAACATTCGCCAGCCGGTCATGTTCGAAGCCGCGATCAGCGAACTGGTCGCCTGGCCAGCCGCAACCAGCCAAGGCAGCGGCCATGGGCGGCATCGTCTCTTGATCGAGATCGGGGCCCATCCGATTCTGCGCAGTTACTTGAACGATGTCCTCAAGGCGCGTGGTGATGATGCGCCGGCCGGCCAAGTACTCGCCAGTCTCGAACGTCGACATGATGGCCTTGAGGCACTGGAACATCTGCGCGGCCGAGTGCTTCTATCGGGCGCTGTCGATCTCGGTGAGCAGTTCCCCGTGACAGGACAGTTCGTGGAGCTACCGAGCTATCCGTGGCAACGCACTCCCTGTTTCGTCGGTACCACCAGTGAAGGCCAGCGCCTGCTGGATCGTCACTACGTGCATCCACTATTGGGTTATCGTCTGGCCCAACAACGTCTTACCTGGGAAGCGCAGCTCGACACTCAGAAAGTGCCTTGGCTGGCTGACCACCAGGTCGGTGAAAGCGCGGTATTCCCGGGAGCAGGCTATCTTGAGCAATGCTTGGCCGCCGCCCATGAATGGCAAGCCGCCAAGGGCGATGCTGATAAAACAGATGCTCATGGCCTGCACGCTGTGCTGGATCTCGAAGATTTCGAGATCCGAGCCCCACTGTTATTGGATGACAGTACGCTGCGCCTGACACGCCTGTCACTCGACAACGCCAATGGCGCCATGCGTCTGGAAAGCCGCGAGACCCGTGCTGAAGATGCCGACAAGTGGAATCTTCACGCCGTGGCACGCGCCTTTACCGGCACACGTGGACGTCTACTCGAACGTCGTGCTCCGACACTGCCCTCTCGTAGCGCAGATTTCGATCGTGATGCGCATGTGGCTGCAGCAGCGCAACTCGGCCTGCACTATGGCCCATACTTCCGTGCCGCTGAGCAGATCTGGGTCGAGGCCGGAAATGATGTTGCGTCACGCCCGCAGGTGCTGGCACGTTTTGCACTGACACCAGAAATGGCTGCACAGGACGCAGACTTCCATCTGCACCCCGGCGTTCTCGACAGTGCCTTCCAGCTATTCATCCCTCTACTGGGAATTCTCAAGGGACAGGCAGCGGCCAGTGATGGCATGGCATTTGTGCCGGTGCGGGTCGGTCGCTTGCAGGTACGCCAACAGGTACGCGCCTCACAGATCACTACCGCACGCGTCGTGCTGCGCTCACGAGGGCCACACTCTCTATGCGCCGACTTCGAGCTATTCGATGCTGAGGGCTGCGCCGTTGCAGTCGCGGAAGAAGCTCGTTTCCGCGCCGTGCGTCTGGGTCGTGATGGCCGCGCGCACCTAGATTATCTGGACGTGGAACTGACTGCAGCTCCTCATCCCGGAACCGCGATCAAGGTGCCTGATCTGGCACTGATGTCGTTGATCACGGCGACTCACGAGTATCCTCAGGATGAGGCGCACCCGCTCAATGACAGTGTGCGCTTCGCCGATGAGGTGGAGCCACTGCTCGATAGCCTGATGCTCTCCAGTGTCCATGAGACGTTGGTGCGTCATGCCGCGCCCGGTGAACCCGCCCAGTCACATCTGGATATCGAGGCGGCGACCCGCTGGCAGCAGCGCGCACCGCTGTTCAGCCGTGCGCTGCTGGGATGGGCTGAAGTGCAAGGGCTGATCGAGGCCCAGGACAATGGCTACTGGCAGATCAATGAACTTGACCTGCCCGCCGCCCGTGATATCTGGCAGCTGTTGGCACGAGATTATCCCGGCCAATTCCCGCTGACTCATATCGCTGGTCGCCTGCATCTGCATCTTGATGAATGGCTCAATCGCGGCATGCCGCTGAGTGAGGAGGGCAACGATGCCGCTATCGACGAAGCAGGGGAAAATCAACCTGAAGAAACCCTGTCAGACGAGAGCGATACCAAAGCCTCCATGCATAGGGCGCGGGCGGCAAAATCGCTGACTCCCGATGCACAGGCTGCTCTTACTCAGCTGCGCCAGCCGCTTGTCCCGACACTGCTCAAGACGGCGGTCGGCAATGCTGGTTGGCAGTGGCTGAGCGAGCAACTTGACCAACGCCTCGCGTCCGCCCTCGCTGGACTGCCAGCAGGTCAGCGCCTCAATATCATCGAAATGGGTGCCGGCGGCCCTTGGGTAGGTCAGCGACTGGTCTCGCTACGTCATGCCAATGTACATCGCCGTCCTCATGATGTACTTGGCTACACCTTCGTGGCTGCCAGTGCCTCGGCTCTGAATGAAGGAAATCGCCTTCAGGAAGACCTGCCGCTGATCAACGTGGTCTCGAGTGATGACTGGCAGGCTGCAACGCCGAGCGACGCTGTAGCGTCTGCCAATGCGTATATCGCCAATAACCAGTTGGCGATTGTGCATCTGGATCTGGAAGCCCCGTCGCAGGCGCGCGAGATATTGACGGCGCTAGTGGGCCACCTTGCCCCCGGTGCTGACGTCTTGCTGTGTGGGTGTGAGCCGGCAACATGGAGCGGCCCTCTTCTCGCATTGGACGATGGTGCGCAACTCCGTAGCCACCCCAGCAGTGCTCAGTGGCGACGCCTGCTGGCTCAATTGGGACTCCAGTGCGACCTGACGACACAGACGGAATCTGGCGCTCCTCTGGCAGGGGCCTGGTGGCTTTCAGCACGCCTGAAACCGACACAGGCCGCTGACTCCTTAAGCGATCACTCCACAACTGCTCATTCCATAAGTACTCAGGCATTGCAGATCGCATTGCTCGACGGACCGCAGTCGCGGGCTGATCAAGCCTTCGTGGAGCACCTGACCCAGACACTCAAGGCACGAGGTCATCAGGTCAGCCACGAGACACTGCCCACCTCGATGGATAGCGATCAGGACAGCACTCCCAGCGTACTCGTTGAGCATCTGGCGCAGTTTGATCATCTGATCGCATTGCCCGCCGCTCAAGGGCAATCAGAGAGCGATAATGCTCAGCAGTGCGCGCGTCAGCTACTGCTTGCTGGAGTGGCACAAGCCTTTGATGCTGCTCAGGAGCAAGATGAAGACGCCGTTGCGCCGACACTTTGGGTGATGACACACGGTGTGGCCGTCCTCTGGCCGCTGGCTGCATCACCTACTCTTCAGCCTGCTCAACCCTTGAATGGTGACGGGCATCAGGCACCTGCCGACGCGGCGAGCTGGGGCTTTGCCCGCAGCCTGGCCAACGAGAGCCAATCATTGGCAATACGGCTGCTGGATATCCCGCTGAATACCGCGCCGAGTGACGTGCTGTTTGCGGCCATCGTGCAGGAGCTGGAAGCTCCGGATCATGAGCAGGAAGTCGTGCTTACCGCTGCAGGGACACGCTTTGCCACGCGCCTGCGCGAGGTGGCGGCTCCGCATACGACGTTGCCCCGTGCCACTGTCTCGAGCCTCTCGCAAGATCGAGCGGCAGTTAGTCTGGGCTTCAGCCAGCCGGGCCAGCTGCGCAATCTCGAATGGCAGCCCCGGGTGCTCCCGCCGGTGGCGCGTGGTGAAGTCGAAGTGCGCGTCGAAGCGACTGGCCTGAATTTCCGCGACGTCATGTATACGCTAGGCCTGCTGTCTGATGAGGCGATCGAGCATGGTTTCTCTGGTCCGAGCCTCGGTCTCGAGTTTTCCGGTGTCGTCACCCAGGCAGGCGAAGGTGCCGAGTTTTCTGTCGGTGCGCGTGTGGTCGGTTTTGGCCCCGCAAGCTTCTCGGATCGTCTGGTGATCGCGGAGACTGCACTTGCGCATGTGCCGCAGGGCATCAGTCTTGAAGCTGCCGCCACCATTCCCACCACCTTCTTCACGGTCTACTACGCGCTCAAGCATCTGGCACGCCTTGAAGCGGGTGAAAAGGTTCTGATTCATGGTGCTGCGGGTGGTGTCGGCATTGCCGCACTGCAGATTGCTGACTGGCTGGGAGCAGAAGTCTTCGCGACGGTAGGCTCGCCAGCCAAGCGTGACTTCCTGGCGCTGATGGGCATCGACAATATCTACGACTCACGTAGCCACGGCTTTGCTGAGGATATTCTCGCGGATCTGGCAGCCCGTCAGCAGCGAGATGCGTCAGTCGATGCTCGCGGAGTGGACGTGGTGCTCAACTCCCTCGCGGGTGAGGCGATCGTCCAGAATCTGCGCGTGCTCAAGCCCTTCGGGCGCTTCTGCGAGTTGGGCAAGCGTGATTTCTACGAAAATACTCCGATGGGGCTGCGCCCGTTCCGCAACAATCTGAGCTACTTCGGTATCGATTCCGATCAGTTGATGAAGGAATGCCCGGGGCTGACCACACGCCTGTTCCGCGAGATGATGGCGTTGTTCGACAATGGCACCTTGGCACCGCTGCCCTTCACCACGTTCGATGCCAGCCAGGTCGTCGAGGCCTTCCGCTACATGCAGCAGGCCCGTCAGATAGGCAAGGTGGTCGTGACGCAACGAGCAGCCAGCACGCCTGCTGACACTGATGGCGAAGTCCCGATCGCCGACAATTCCAATTCAATACCACGCCCACCTGCTACCGCTGTGTCGGTGACAGCGAGTACATCGGCATCAACCACACTGACGCTAGATCCGACAGCCAGCTATCTGGTGACCGGTGGCTTGGGTGGCTTTGGCCTGCGCAGTGCCGAATGGCTTGCCGCCCAGGGCGCTCGTGAACTGATTCTGCTCGGACGCTCCGGTGCGTCAAGCGAGGAGGCCCAGTCAGGCGTCGCACGCTTGGAAGCGCAGGGAGTGCGCGTGCACGCACTGGCGTGTGACGTATCAGATCGTGAAGCACTGACCCATGTCTTCAAGTGCATCACCACCCAGGAGTCCGCGGGTGAAAAGACGACGATGGCTCCGCTCAAGGGCATCATCCATGCCGCGGCAGTCATAGACGATGCACTGATTCGCCAGCTCGACGCCGGCCGCATCACGCGAGTGATGACGCCAAAACTGGAAGGTGCCCGTCTGCTGGATGTCTTGAGCGCAGGACACGCGCTCGACTTCTTCGTGCTCTACTCCTCCGCCACTACGTTGTTCGGTAACCCCGGACAAAGTGTCTATGTGGCAGCCAACCACTGGCTGGAGGGCTTGGCAGCCAGCCGTCGTGCACGTGGCTTGCCAGCGACCTGTGCTCGTTGGGGCGCCATTGAAGATGCAGGCTTCCTCACCCGCAACGAGAAGACACGTGAAGCACTCAAGAATCGCTTGGGGGGTGATGCACTGATGGCCGATCAAGCCCTGGCATGCTTGGGTGACATGATCTTGGCTGATCAACATGCTCTCGTAGTGGGTCAGCCCTCACGCTCGCTGGGTGTACTAGAGCTGGAATGGGGCGCGCTGGCGCGATTCCTGCCGACGGCCGACACCCCGCGCTTTGCCGAAATAGCACGACGCGCCGGTGACGACGACACCAGTCAAGCTCAGCAGGATGACATTGCCGCGGCACTGGCGGGACTGTCTGGAGAGGCGCTGCAGACAGCCATTGTCGAGATACTCAAGGGTGAGCTGAGCAAGATATTGCTGATCGATGTCACTGCGATCGACGTGAACAAGAGCGTCTACGACATGGGCTTTGATTCGCTGATGGGGGTCGAGCTCATGACAGCGGTAGAAGCACGTCTGGGCATCAGCATTCCAGTGATGATGATCAGTGAAGCCGCCACGCTATGGCGTTTGGCGGAACGTTTGATGCACAAGATGGACAATGGCAGCAGCGAAGATGGCGAAAGCAGCCGTGAAGAGCAGGCCATGGCCAAGTTGGTCAAACAGCACGGTAGCGAAGAGACCTCTCTGGCAGACCGAAGTGAGATGGTCAGCAAGTAGCCTGGCGGAACTTGATCTGCCCGCAGGGCTTAAAGAGGCAATTACAGATACATATGAAAAAAAGGGTGGGGAGCCATGGCTCTCCACCCGTTTTCGTTTCTACTGAGGAAATTATTCCTGATTCGCAGCGATCTGTGACATGAACGTGGTCTTTAACCGATTCACAGTTGAAATACTGTTCTTATTTCCCGTCATACACTCAAAGTGATACTTGATCTTGGCGACCTTGGCAGGACTTGCCAGCACTAGTTTTTTTAACAATGCCTCCTCTTCTTTCCCCAATAATGGTTGCCTGCCAGAACGCTATCTAGCGCGAAGTCCACTCACACTACTACTGATGACGATAAAGTCATGACACCTAGATTGGCGTCACTAACAGCTATCGCCGCATCTGACCAAACAAGCGCAACATTCGACAATACTACCGTGATCTACCGATATTTTATTGCAGAAATATCGCAATTTCCACCGTTTATGGATACGATGTCCTGAACGCCTACTATTTCAGATAACGACTCTTACCTACAATATTGAACAAGGTAAATATCGACATGAACATGAACACTTATATAAGAAATTGAAAGTGCGCCTCGGTAGGCGTGCGCTTTCTCGATAGTCACCTTACCGACAATCCTCAATGGGGCTGTCATCAATGCTGGATAGTTTTCTGTTGCCAGCATATAAAGATGCGCCGCCCAGAGGAAACATCGAATCGCTTACGTCAGCTCTCAAGGATGAACATGAGCATGAAGATTCTCAATTTCTACAAGCGCCACTGCGACAGAGCCAGGGTCCCGATATCCTGCATCCAATCGCTCAATGGATTTTCGATCAAGATAGCCGTACTGAGGGAAGGAGAACACTTCGTGGAATTCCTCCACGCGAATGAATTCATCTTCGGTATAGAGGTTGAAACACAGGAATATGCCGAGTTCATCAGCCTCTTGACCGACCTTCATATACGGAATAACCCCCACCTTGATCCCGAGGCTCTCACGCTATATCTGACTTTGAAGGTCACCGACCAACTTCCCCGAACCCCCATGCCTGAGCGTCCTTCACAAGGCTCCTGTCCAGTAGACATGTACCACAGAAGAAAATGAAGCTAGCTCATTGGTCTTGAAATAGTGGGCTCTCCGCCCTTTTCGATCCCTACCATCAACTCGCCCTCTCTTGTGCCTTCAGGAAAGGGCACAAGAGGTCTGCGTCAGAACGCTCAGTTTCACCAAGATGAATGCCGTTATCTCAATAAGGCCTGGCGTTCTCCAGACCTTTTGATGCCCCTCTTGAATGCCAGCCAGTCTCCTTGCTTCCCTCCTGCTCTCAGCATCCTGTCGCCGCTCCTTGCTCAGCCCTCCCAGAACGAATTGCCGATTTGTGCTAACGCACGATGCCGAATGACCCGCAGGATGAATCCAAGGCGTCACCTGCAGGCCACCGGCAAGATGGCCGTGGTTCAGGCTCGCTCAATCGCGGGCTATCTGCCTCAGATTGAAGTCAGCAAAAGACACAATTCCAATAACAAGCCGGAGTTCAGGCATGACCACAACCGCATCCCCTGAGTTTGAGACCAAGATCGATTTCATCTACCTGTCGGAGCAGGACATGATCCGCGCGGGGGTCACTGACATGGCGGCTTGCGTCGATACCATGGAAGAGATGTTCGGGCTACTGCACAGCGGGGATTACCGCATGGCCGGCGCCAACAATGACTCCCACGGCGCGATGATCATGTTCCCGGAAGACTCGCCCTTCGCGAACATGCCCAAGCCGACGGCAGACCGCCGCATGATGGCCATGCCCGCCTACCTGGGGGGTAGCTTCGGGACTTGTGGGGTCAAGTGGTACGGCTCCAACATCGAGAACCGGGCCAAGGGTCTCCCTCGCTCCATCCTGATGTTCACCCTCAGCGATGCTGATACCTCCGCGCCGCTGGCCTACATGTCCGCCAACCTGCTTTCCGCTTACCGTACCGGGGCCATCCCAGGAGTTGGCGCACGCCATCTGGCGCGCAAGGATTCCCGCGTCGTCGGCCTGGTCGGTCCGGGCGTGATGGGCAAGACGACGCTCGCGGCCTTCATGGCAACCTGCCAGAACATCGACGCGCTCAAGATCAAGGGTCGCAGTCACGCCAGCATCGAGTCCTTCATTGCGTGGGCCAAGGAAAGCTATCCGCAGCTCACCACGATCCAGAGCGTGGACAGCTTGGAAGAGGTGGTGCGTGACTCCGATATCGTCACCTACTGCAATTCCGGCGAAGTCGGCGATCCTGCCACTTACCCCTTCGTCAAACGTGAATGGGTCAAGCCAGGCGCATTCCTGGTGATGCCGGCCCTGTGCAACATCGATGAGGCCATGGAAAAGCACGATATCCGCAAGGTGCTCGACAATACCGGTCTGTACCAAGCGTGGTACGACGAAGCGCCCAAGCCGGCTCATCACTATATCCCGGTGATCGGTGTGCGTTTCATGGACATGATAGAGGAAGGCAAGCTAACGCTGGATGAGCTGGAAGACATCGGCAAGATCGTGGCGGGAGAGGCACCAGGACGTACGAATGACGAGGAAATCATCCTCATGTCCGTGGGCGGCATGCCGGTCGAGGACGTTGCCTGGGCCACTTGGGTATATCGCAATGCGCTCAAGCAGGATATCGGCGTCAAGCTCAACCTGTGGGACACACCTGTTCTCAGCTGAGCTGATATCCACCTGGCTCTTGGCCAACACTCCTCACAGCCTCCCCCTATCTATCTGGAAAGCATCATGACGAATATCGTAAAAGTGAAAACCGGCTCCAAGTTTGAAGAAATTGCCAGCTACTCACGCCTGGTAGCAGTGGACAACTGGATCTTCGTCTCCAACACCGCAGGCCGCAACCCTGACACCAAGCTGATTGATGAAGATGTCAGCGAGCAGCTGCGTCAGGTCTTCGCCAATATCGAGGCGGCCCTGCTGTCAGCCGAAAGTGGCCTGACCGATATCATCGCCGTGAAGATCTTCATCCAGAACCCGGCAGATACCGACACCGTCATGGGTCTGTTCGGCGAGAAGATGCACGGTATCGATCCGGCCATTACCGTGACCTGCCCACCGCTGGGCTCTGAAGTCTACAAGGTGGAGTTGGAAGTCACGGCCTATCGCGGTGCCGGCAACCTGCCCGTGACACGCATCAATACCGCCAAGGATTGATGTGATCAGCTGATCACTGACGTGGCTTGCGTGACCACTCGACATTTCAGCAAGTCTTGATCGCAAGCACGTGATGCTCTTGTCACACATTTTCTCAGGAACAGGTTCCATGGCACCCAGCATCTCACCCGTCCAGACATCGCAGGATTTCCCCGAGACCACGAGTGTCGTGATCATCGGCGGCGGCATCGTCGGCCTGACCGCTGCTCTCGCGCTCGCTGAGCGAAATATCCCGGTGGTCGTTCTGGAAAAAGGCACGCTCGCGGGGGAGCAGTCCTCACGCAACCTCGGCTGGATCCGCAAGACCAGCCGTCATCATGAAGATGTCCCGTTGGCGATGGCGGCAGATCGCCTGTGGGCCGGCATGGCGGAACGTGTCGGCAGTGATGTGGGATATCGCCAGGCAGGCATCATGTTCCTGGCCAGGACCGAAGAGCAGCTTGCCATGCATGAAGCCTGGAAGGCCTCGGTGACAGATCTCGAGGTGGACTCACGCATCCTCAGTTCCCGCGAGATCGATGCCAAGGTACCCGGTGGCAAGGGGCAGTGGGCGGGAGCGATTCACACGCCAACCGATGGCAGAGCGGAGCCGACACTGGCCGCCAGCGCCATTGCCCGAGCGGCGATCGCCAAGGGAGCCATCATCGTCGAGCAGTGTGCGGTGCGCACTCTCGAGATGTCCGGTGGGCGTGTCAGTGGAGTCGTGACGGAAAGAGGCGAGATTCGCTGTAAACAGGCGTTGTTGACCGGCGGCATGTGGTCACGGCGCTTTCTCGGCAATCTCGGGGTCTCGTTACCGACCCTTCCAGTCATCTGCTCGGTCTTCAAGACAGCCCCCATGGAGGGCCCGACGGATATCGCCGTAGGGGGGCCGGACTTCTCCTTCCGCAAGCACCGAGATGGCGGCTACATCGTCACGCAGCGCGGAGCCCTTTCCGCGCCGCTGACGCTGGACCACCTATTGATCGGCTCGCGCTATCTTGATGCCTTGAAGACACAACGTGGTTTGCTGCGCATCTCCTTCGGCAAGCCATTCTTCAAGGACCTGGCGCTACCCAGGCGCTGGAAGACCGGCAAGATATCGCCCTTCGAGAGGGTCCGCACCATGGATCCCGCAACAGTGCCTGAGCTGAATGATGAAGCCATGACCAACCTGACCGCCGCCTGGCCAGTCTTCAAGGAAGCTACCATCGAGTCGTCCTGGGCCGGAATGATCGACATCACCCCGGACTCCAATCCGGTCATCGATGAAGTTACCGCCATACCGGGGCTCAGCATCGCCACAGGATTCTCCGGTCATGGCTTTGGCACGTCCCCGGCGGCAGGACAGTTGATTGCCGACCTGATGTCAGGCGCTGAGCCCATCATCGACCCGGCACCCTATCGCTTCGATCGTTTCTGATGAAGACTCATGCCGCCAGACAGCGCTGACGTGTCATGGAGGGTGCCTCATGGAAGAGGCGCCGATATTCACGACTGAAATAGCTCTGGTGGAAAAAGCCGTGAAGTGCTGCAGCGTCGGCAACTTGTTGCAAGGGATCCCGCAAGAGTCGTCGCCGCACCGCATTGAGTCGCAATGCACGAAGATAGTGCACGGGTGACTGGCCGGTCTCGGACTGAAAGCTGTACTGCAGGGTGCGTCGCGAGATCTTCAATGTCTGACACAGCGTCATCACGGATGGCGGATCATCCGGTGTGTCGTTGATCAGCGAGTGGCAACGGTCGACGATGTAGCGGCGAGTCTTGAAGGAGGTGTCGTCGCTGGTAAGAGACTGCGCACTGTCTTCCAGCAGCAGCGCGACCCCTTCCTCCAACTGGCGTGCGATGACCCGGTCAAATGCAGCGCTGGCAGTCTCCGTTGGGGAGGCGGACCGAACGTGGTCTGTCAGACTCCGCCACTGCCAACGCACGGCATCGAGTACCTCGAGCGGTACTTGCAGCGTACGCAACTGATGCTGTTGCTGGCCCAACCAGGAATACCGCTCACGGTCGATCGAGACCACCAGGACGTCATAGCAGCTCGGAGACACACTCCAGAATTGCTCGCAGTCAGGCAGTACCGAAAGCGTATTGGCCGCAAAGTGGGAGCCGGAATCCCAGTGAAGCGGAATTACCAGATGCCTTTGTGATTGAGGGAAACAGATCGACTGCGCGATGCCGAGGTTGGCACTTTCGCGAAACAGGCGGATGCCGCCTCCGCCGACATCGACAAGATCACCGCTGAAACAGCCTTCCTCGATCTGATTGAATTCCTGTTGCCAACCTACCAGCCGCCGAGCGTGCTCGGAAACATCTTCACTGTGATGCAGGGCGATCATCTGACGACGGCCTCTTGAGCCTTTCATCCGCAGCAGGCCATTCACTGACGCCGTTGAAGCGCGCTGGCCCCTGCAGACGTCGGGGATGCCAATTCTCACCAGCAACAGGAAGGATGAGCGCGCCAGAGATAGCAGAACCCGCCCTGGGTAACACCAGCCTGCACTGGAGAGTACCTGGCCGCCTGCGCGATCTCATGCCAGTAGACACGACATCAGAAGGCCACCATAGCCTGCAAGAGCAATATCCATGCCACCACACGGCGCATCAGGCCAGCTCTGGCATCAAGACAACAACAATGCTCCATGAATCCCTTTCCCAGGAGGCCTCATGTTATCCACTGATTCAGTGACTCTCTCATTCGATACATGGCTGGAAACGCTGCGTGACGTTTGCGGCAGCTTCGACTCCACTCCATTGAGCCGCTTGAACTTTCAGGGCAACGTCACGACACGTAGCGCTGGGGGAATCGACATCGCAGGCATACAGACGAATGCCGAGAGAATTGTCCACCACCGGTCTGCCCGTATCGCTGACGATAGTGACTGCTTTCTTATCGTTCAGAAGCACGGCAGCGCTACCCTGATCCAGAACGGCGAGACGATCACCATGCGCCCGGGCGAGATGACGCTCATGGATTCGGCCGTCGCCAGCCAGATATACCCTCATGGATTCATGGAACATGACTCTCTGCATCTGCCGCGAGTTGAGGTCATGCGCCGCTTTGGTCAACCGCATGTGCCCTTCATGAAGGTGGCGACAGACAGTGCCAGTGGTCAGATCTTTCAGATGATCGTCAGCCGTCTGCTGAATGATCCACTCACTGCAATGGAGGAAGAGGAATACAGCGGTATCTCAGACTCTCTCATCGCCCTGCTACCCGGCATTCATCGTCACCAGGCCACCGCGAACCCTCATCCTGATGATGCCAACGGAACCCTCTATCGTTGCGTGCAGCAATACATCGATCACCACCTGCATGAGGTGGACATGACGCCGGAGACTTTGGCCAGCAAGTTCCATATCTCCGTTCGCCAGCTGTATCGCCTGTTCGAGCAACATGAGGAAAGCATCTGTCGCTATGTGCAGCGCAAACGCCTGGAGCGCTGCGCGGAATCTCTGGTCAGTCCATTGCAAGCCAGCCAGACGATCACCCGAATCGCCTTTCAATGGGGGTTCACGGACT
This sequence comes from Cobetia sp. L2A1, assembly GCF_009796845.1. Classification (NCBI taxonomy): domain Bacteria; kingdom Pseudomonadati; phylum Pseudomonadota; class Gammaproteobacteria; order Oceanospirillales; family Halomonadaceae; genus Cobetia; species Cobetia sp. L2A1. The sequence goes on from NZ_CP047025.1 coordinate 2,573,852, forward strand.
CGGCCCACTTCAGTCGTGCCTTCAAGCGCCTATTCTCGCAATCTCCACGCGAATATCGCCGCCAGTATCTTCTCGATGCCTCCTGAGGCTGACGTCTCATAATCCGGTGACACCGACCTCACCAAGCCTTTCCTATCGACACGATTGCCGACTGATCTCATCAGTCAGTTCATCACTCCACGCACAGGCCACCGAATGACGGGTAGCCTGTGCGTGGGTATTGGCAACACCTGCCGTCGACTGTCATCCACTGCCGACATCAAAGCCTCCGGCGAATGACATTTCCGACGACATCACTTCGCGATGTCAGCGACGAACAGCCCTTTCTTCATCTTGAACTTCACCCAGCAGGCTGCCAGGACACTCACTCCACCCAATACTCCACCGAGCAGGAGATAGACCGTACTGGTCATATCCGGTGACGGTGATGCATGGGCGGCGACATATCCCATGCCGAGAATCCCGATAATCTGTGGCAGAGGATAGAAAGGCGTGCGATATGGGCGGACATGTTTCGGCTGACGCATACGCAGGATGATGACATTCAGGTGGGCCACGATGTAGGCGAGAATCCAGCTGGTAGAAGCACCGATCAACAGCAGGATAATCTGATCCGGGTTCACCAGCAGGAAGGTGACGGTCACGCTGGCTGCTAGGCAGAGAATGGCGACCCAGGGCGTCGCGAATCTTGCATGACGCTTGCCGATAATAGCCGGCACCTGGCCATTGTCCGCCATTCCCCCCAACATGCGCGGCACCGCTGCCAACGCCGAATTCAGTGTGCTGCAGGTAGCCGTCATGCCCATCACCGTGGCGATGATGATGCCTGTGCTGCCGAAGACATTGGTCACCAGATCAAAATACGGAAGCGAAGAGGTCGTCAGTGTCTCGGACGACAGATACCGCCCACCAGCCAGACAAAACAACGTGAACAGCACGAAGATGATACCCAGTGACCAGAACATGGCACGCGGTATGTACCGCTCAGGTTGGCGCACCTCCTTGATCATCGGGCAGATATACTCACAGCCGACAAAAATCCACATCGCCAGCGCTGTCAGTGAAATGAAGCTGCCATCCTGAATTCCCTCGATCCCCCAATCGATACCGGCTGCGGCCTCACCGATAGTGACCATCGGCGTCTCCAGCAATGCGCTGGCGCCCACCAGTAGAATGGTGGCGATCATTGCGAAGGTGAACAGGTTCTGGAGTTTGGCAAAGACATCGGTGCCCATGATGTTGAGTAGCGTCAGGGCTGCCAATAGAAGAAGCGGCACGACGTGACTTGGCAAAATACCGGGAAACAGCTGCTGCAGCAGTGCATCGACCAGGATCAACTCCGCCGATAGACCAAAGGTCGCCACGATCACATAGCCCGCGAACACCGAAACAATGGCCGGAAAGTGGCCAATGGCTTTCTGGGTATAGGTTGCCAGCGTGCCCTGAGAGCTTGGGTACATGACGGAAAGCTCAGAGAAGCTCATCGCATTGCAGAGCGCGAACACCAGTGCCAAGGCCATGGCGGCAATGAAACTCAGGCCACCGATCCCGAACCCCAGCAGCGCAGACACCATGGCACCCTGCACCACCACGCAACCGACACAGATCGCGATCATGGTCGTGAAGCTCATCGAGGACTGGCCTGATGATGCCGCGGGGAAATCGAAAGGCTCTCGATTCAAGCTGATATTTAACATGAGACAATCCTCTGGCCTTAGGCCTTTGTTGTTATTGCCGAACGGTTGTTGCTGCGCCTGTGATGACGGCTCCACCCAGCCAAACAAGCTAGGCCAGGTAAACCAGACATCCCACGACTGCCTCAAGACTGCCCCCACCCCCTACCAACGTCTTGACTCAAGCTGCCAATGAGTTGGCCTGCCTGCCAAACGCCACATGACCACCCGACGACCTACGTTGCCTTGACGCTCTGCTTCCCCATGACCCTTTTCATCTTCTCTTTGGCTTGCTGAGCGGGCATACACCTACCGCGCAGGCACAGATACACCTGTTACGGCTGCTGGCGAGCCACCAATACTGGCGCCATAACGCGTCTTGGCGTAACGTCGTGGACATTGGAATCACCACAGACACGAGTACCAGAAACCATAAGACTCTCGCGCCAGGACACGGACTGCCGGGGAAGCGCTGGAACTCACGCAACAAGCACCCGCGGGCGGAGAGCCGAGGCTCTTGCGCCCGTTTTTTGGGTCAGCATCACATGTGCAAGGAACTCGACTCTTGGCAACCCGCAATTCCTCAGGTTCATCCGCCAGTGATATGAAGCAGCAACTGCTCGACAAGGCGCGTGCACGTCGTACACGCACCACTGCCATCAACAGTAGCGAGACAGAACATGATGTCTTCGAGCAGAAGGCAGCAGTCCCTGCCGAGATCAATGACGATTTCGTACGCTTTGATCGTCAGCCCGGTTATCAGCAGCTGAGCATGATGCAACAGGCCGGCGCCGCCTTTGGCGTGCCCGAGCCCTTCTTTCGTATCCACGAAGGATGCGCGGGTGCGACCACTCGCATCGAGGGTCGCGAGCTGGTCAACTTCGCCAGCTATAACTATCTCAATTACTCGCAGCACCCCGACGTGGTGAAAGCCGCGGCTGATGCGGCAGCTCATTACGGCACCTCTGTCTCGGCCTCACGTGCGGTCTCCGGTGAGCGGCCCATCCATCAGCAGTTGGAAGCCGCCGTGGCGCGCACGTATGACGTGGAAGATGCCGTGGTCTTCGTCAGCGGTCACGCCACCAATGTGTCGACGCTTGGTTACCTGCTGGGGCCGAAAGATCTCATCCTGCATGATGAGTGGATCCACAACAGCTCGCTGGTCGGGGCACAGTTGTCGGGCGCACGCCGCATGCCCTTCGCTCACAACGATCCTGATGCGTTGGAAGCCCTGCTCAGTGCACAGCGCGCCAAGTTCGAGCGTGTACTGATCATCACCGAGGGCCTCTACAGCATGGACGGCGATGTGCCGGACCTGAAGCGCCTGATCAAGCTCAAGCAGCAATATCGTTGCTGGCTGATGGTTGATGAAGCGCACTCCTTTGGCGTACTGGGTGAGCGTGGCCTGGGGCTACGCGAGCATTTCGACATCGATTCACGAGATGTCGATATCTGGATGGGCACCATGAGCAAGACGTTGTCCGGTTGCGGTGGCTATATCGCCGGCTGCAAGGAACTGGTCAGCATGCTGCGCTACTTCGCGCCGGGCTTTCTCTACTCAGTCGGCATGCCGGCGCAGGTAGCCGCACCGTCGCTCAAGATTCTCGAGCTGCTCCAAGGAGATGATGCACGTCACCGAATCGCTCGCCTGCATGCGGTTTCCGGCTACTTCCTCAAGCGTGCACGCGCCTTGGGGCTAGACGTCGGCGACAGTCTTGGTGTGGCGGTAGTGCCCGTGATTCTGGGTAGCTCTCTCGTGGCGGCCCGTCTCTCCAACAAGTTGTTCGAGGCTGGCTTCAACGTGCAGCCCATCCTGCATCCGGCCGTCCCTGAGAAGAGCGCCCGCCTGCGCTTCTTCCTTTCCTGCGAGCACACCGAAGCCCAGGTCGATGCCGTGCTGGAAACACTCATCAAGCAGTTGAGCGATATCAGAGCCGGGAAATGAGTCTTCGGGTTGTGCAGGACTGATCCGCGCGATAATCAGATCCGGCTCTCGAAACCAAAAGCGGCCCCACTTTTCAGTGGGGCCGCTTTTTTGACGCACATCGATATCACTTCAAGGCATGCAGTAACGCCTGGCGGGCATTGTCCTGATACTCGGGATTGGCGAGGTCAGCGAATAGCGTCGATTGATCCACGACCGGTCCCGCGAGCGCCTTTTCCTTGCTGGCGTAGAAGATTCCACTGCGATAGCTATCGTCGCCAAGGGCTTGCACATAACGCCCCGCGCCTGATTCGAGGCCATGTGCCATGTTGAAGAACGGGAGCACCTTGAAACCAAACTTGAAGATCGCCTTCTTGAGCCCGGGCAAGTCCTCACCTACCTGGGTACCTCCCGTATGTCCGGGACTGATCGTATTGATGCGCACATCAGGATAACGACGTGCCAGCGCGCCCATCCAAAGCGCCCCGACCAGCTTGACATAGGCATAGGCTGCCATCGGATCGTTGTCACCGGCGAAACGACTGCCATCATTGATGGCGATGAATTCCTCCACGGACCCCATCTTGATTACCGGACGCGTGATACCGATACGTGGTACCCCACGTGCTGCCTCAGACCCGGCATAAAGCACGACACCGTGTAGCTTGCCGCTTTCCAGCAAGGTCTCCGCGAGCAGCACGTGCCCCAGCAGATTGCTGGCGGTCATCTGCGAGACGCCTTGGGGAGTGCGTGCCAGAAAGTCCTTGCCTCCCAGGCCGCCGGCATTCATCACCAAGGCATCAAGCGTGCCATCAAAGACGCTAACCGCATCACGCACGGCCGAAGGGTCAGCGACATCGACAATCACGACCTCGAAGATGTTGCGCCCACTGACGGACTCCAGTCCCTTGCGTGCCGCTTCGGCTTTCTGGGCATTGCGACAGGCCAGATAGATCGTCTCGATCTCCGGTTGTTGCGCCAGCTGTCGTGCGCACTCTTTGCCGAGCCCGGAGTTGGCACCCGTAATCATGATGCTCTTCATGGTCTGTCATCTCCCGTTCGGGTCGCGTTGACGACATTGCGCCAAAATACGCACCGCATGAATCAGTGCCGCGTCTTGTATCTCATATGGCTTGCTCGGCGATCAGGTCCGTCAGCACTTGCTCGAACACGTCGCTGGGCTGCGCACCGCTGACAGCGCTACGACGATTGAAGACGAAGGTCGGCACGGATGAGATACCCATCTGCTTCCAGTGCTCTTCATGGGCCGCCACCTGCTTGCGTGCCTCGAGATCATCCAATCGCGCCAGACCTTCCTCGGCATCAAGACCGACGGATTCCAGCGACTGTGCCATCACGGCACGATCGGAGAGGTCCTTCTGCAGCGTGAAGAAATCTGCAAAGAACTGCATCTGGAGGTCATGCTGCATGCCATGCTCTGCGGCGTACTCAAGCAGGACGTGCAACTCGAACGTGTTGACCATGCTCATGTCATCGAAGTAATTGAAGGTGAGCCCTTCTTCGGCCGCGAGCCCTGCCAAGCGCTGACGTGCCTCGACACTGCCTTCAGGAGTCGTTCCGTACTTGCGTGCAGAGTGCTCACGCAGGTTCTCACCTTCCGCGGGCATATCCGGATTCAGCTCAAATGGCTGCCATGCAATCTCGACCTTGTCCGTGAGGCCCAGCGACTCGATGGCCGTCTCCAGACGCTTGTAACCGATGATGCACCAGGGGCATACCACGTCAGAGACGATGTCGATCTTCAGCTTGTCTTGCATGTCAGTACTCCGTAAATCTGTCCATTGCGTGATGCCATGACAGGCTGTCGGCTGGCATCCCGACGCGTGAGATGAGAATCGTCAAGATAACTCAGCGCACCCGGATGAGTCGGTCAACAATCATTTGTGAGCAATCACTCAAAATAAGAGTCACTGTATGCCTCCACCGCTGTCGGATCAAGCCTGATCTGGACAAGCCGCTGCGAGGCAGCCCGGACACTGGTCGGGAATGAGACATCTCGCGAAAAACAATGCTGCGACTAAACCGAAGTCTTCAGCAGCTAAGGCGTGCCAATGTGACTCTTCTCAATCTCGCTAGATGAGTAAAGGATCATTCTTTCTATCGATAATAACGATTTTTCTAAAGCCAACTTGTGAGTTAGCAATTAGGCTTGTAACGTGTCGTTGTCCAATACTAAACATCGCTACCGAAATCGCCATTGCCATTGCCATTTACTATTTATATTGCCATTTACTATTGATAGTGCTGCTGAACCGTCATATTTAATCACAGTAGTGTCGTTATAGAGTCATCACCTTATTCCTCTCTCACCCCTCCCATCTTATCACTACTGTGCTTGCCGCCATCCTCATGATCCAGCGACACAGGGTGCAACGTACAAGGCCCTACATGGCGCTCGTGACAGAACACACACCCTACTTTTCCATCGTGACCCCTAACTACAATTCAGGTAACAGTCTGGCGGCGTGTATCGCTAGCCTGGAAAGTAACACCGCCTCCTATGAACACATCATCGTGGACGATGGCTCATCGGATGAGGCTTTCGCGTTGGCAGAAAAACGCGTTGCCGAAGGTAAAGGCCAACAATTGGTGCTGAAGCGTAACCCACGTAACGTGGGCCCCGGCCGGACGCGCAACCATGCTCTGAGGCTGGTAACAGGGCGCTACGTCGTGTTCTGTGATGCCGATGACCATTTGGCGCCGGGGGCACTGGATCGCCTCAAGGCCGAGATCGAGAGCTTCAGGTCGCCTGATGTCATCGTCTTCCGCTATTGCCTGCACAATCAGAAAGGAAAAGTCGCTAGCCTGGCGTTATGTGAAACACCGCGGGAATGTCAGCCTGGCGAGGCCTTTGCGGACTTCATGCATGACCGGATAGTGTCAGCCCCATGGGGCAGAGCCATCCGTGCCGAGCTCGCCTGTGCGCTGGAATTCATCGATCTACCCGTCGAAGAAGATGGTATCTATAATCTTGAACTTTTCGGGTGTGCCGAACGAATTCTCTATATTCCTGATATATTATATCACTTCGACAAGCGCCAGACAGGCACGTTGACACGCAAGCCTTTCAATAATAGCGAGTTCGGCAAGTTCCATAGTAGTTGGACATCATTTGATCATCTTTATCGTACGCACTTCGCCACACAACATGGTGAGCAATTACTTGAGATGCGAGCGTTACGCTTTATCTGCATCAATTCCATCATGCGTCAGGCGATCAATAAAGCGCAGGATGACCATCATATCCGCAAGGCCATTCTGAAGCAGATACGCCAATCTTCGTTCGCAAGTCTGCGCCGGCTCTCCTTCAAGGAGAAAGTATTGCTGGCGAGCTATGTCATCAGTCCCTTCATAGCTCGCCAGTTGATACGCAAGAGTCAGTACGCCTAGCAGTCAAGTACGCCTAGCGGCCAGATGCCTCGGATGCCACTGCGCTTGTCTCTAGCGACACAGCATCCCGGGCAAGCCCTCGCTCTCGGGCGCGCATCGTGCCCCAGAGAATCGCCAGCCAGTAGGCATAGACCATCACTCCGCTTGCCTGGGAGAACATCACCCAAGTCATGCCAAAATCAATGAAGGTCAGCGGCAGCAAGACGCCGGCGACTGCCAAGGAGCGCAGCGTGAGGTCATCACTATCCAGTCGACGGTAGAACAGGCGCAATGGCACCAGGTAAAGCGCCAACAGCGCCAACAGCCCCGGCACACCGCGCTTGACCCAGGCATCCAGGAATTCATTGTGCGGATGCGTGTACTCCTGCACATGACGGCTGAGCTCACCCGCTGAGATCATCTCATCACGTGTCGTGGCATATCCGCTCTCCCCTCGGCCAAGCCACGGCTGATCCATGATCATGATCGAGGCTCCCCGCCACATCTCAAGACGTGCACCCGCCGAGGTGCCCGCATTGCGATCTTCGACATACCCCGTCACATCCGACACGCCCGCTTCCACGCGTTGCTGAATGCCGGTCGCTGGCACCATCACCATCAGTGCAATCACCGCGACGCAGATCACCACGCCCAGCTGCAAAACGCGCCGCGAGACCACCTCACCATAGCTGCGATACAGCACCCAGGCCGCAAACGGGAAGCCTATCCAGCCGCCGCGTGTGCCCGACATCAAGGAACCGATGATGCCCAGGGTGCCGCCGACCAGCAGCGCCAGTATCCATAGTTGCCGTGATGCACTCTTGAGACTGACTGCCCAGCCCAGACCCGCGAGGCACATCAGCCCCATCAACATGCAGATATCGCCGAAGTTGATGGTATTGGTATAGCCACTCGCGCGGTGCACCCCCCATACCAGCTTCTGCCACATCGCCCAGCTGCCAGTGAGGACACTGCCGATGATCAGTCCTCCCCACAACGCCTTGAGCGAGGGAGGAAAGCGCAACATCACCAACAACACCGGCACAGCAAGCAGTAGACGCAACGGCACACTTGTCGTGCGCCAGTGGTCTCCCTGAAGTGCAATGCTGACCAATAGCAATATCCCAAAGGCCAGCATGGCGCCTATCACGGGATAATCAGCGCGTGCTGGAAGACTCATCAGTTCGCGTGGTGCTTGCAGTAGCCGATAACTGCTCAGCATCACCAGCAATGCAGGCCCGATGCTGTAGCCAGAGGGTACGATCAGACTCAACATGCCAAACAGAAAGACACACACGGAGACGGGGTTCATGACAACAGACATTCCTTTGCTGCAATGGGGGTGATGGACTGAGCATCATCTTGCGATTTCGCCGATGACGACAGAGCGATGTGGCCAATCTGCTGCGACGACCAACACGCGACGAAGAAAACGATGGCGTGAAGCCTGACACAGAAACCTCAGTCCATGGCATCAGGCACGTAGCATGAAACTCTTCACCATCACGATTAATAGAAGGCGTTTCGGAAAGTACGGCACTCTGGCGAGCAATGTATTCTTGAAGACAACTATCTACTCATTCAGTACAGAACCGTTGCCGTGATCGTGTCGCTGTAAGCCCCTGCAGGAACGAGCTGACTGCCAAAGATGCGACCATATATCGACATGGGATTGCCAGGTGTTGGAAACAGTAATCCCAGAATTGGAGTAAAGGAAACGGTACCTTCAGGCGTATTGGTTCCTCCCCATGTCGTAGTCCGTGCAGCATTCGTATAGAGGTTGTAAGCCAGGGAATACGTCCCGCTGACCATTGTTCGCGCTGTAGTGCTTCCGCTACTTCCCGAACTCAACGCGACGCTATATCTCACACTGCGACTATCGAGCAACTGCCGAGTGCAAGTGACGGTGAGGCTGCCGGTACTATCGAGATTATTGCCCGAGAGCGGATCATAGACACCGAAGGCAACACCCGTCGCACTGACGGTGCAGGTAATGGCAGAAAACGCAGGAGTCGACCACAACCCGCAACAGCCCATAAGAATCATTGCCAATCTCGAGGACGCTTTCATGGTGACTCCTGACAGAGCAGCGGACCAATCCTCGGCATGGGACCGGCGTTGGTCGGCATTCTTGCCGTGAAATGACATCGATGATTGCCCCATTGAGCCGTCAACTGATTGTCAGCCCCAAGCCCTGTCACCCAAGCTTCACCACGGCGAGCGACAGGGAAGCGTTGCGTCGCACCTGAATGGCGGATGGTCGCTCCCGCGGGGATGGGCTCACCACCTGGCTGAATAACGGTCAGCAAGGCGCCATCTGCGGCCTTAACCTTGAAGTCGACCAGCAGCCCTCGTCGATAGCCCGGCACGATGGTCGCGTCTCGCCCATCAAGGCGAGCGCCAAGGGGAATATCTGCCTGCTCGAAACTGAGGCGATTTCGCTCGAAGGAGCGCAAGTCCGGTATCAAGGCGACGCCATTGCCGTTGGTCGTGGCGACACGCTGATTCTCGCTGTAGACCGTCACGTCGGGATACTCTCCCACCTTGACTATGCCGAAACTGTCATCGATGCGACGCGTCACGAACATATTGCCCGCCAGCAGTGCGACGCCGCCCGTGGCATTGAGTCGATAACCCGTCTCTCCCTCGTATCGCGCCGCCTGAAGGAGATAGGCGCCATGATCTCCACGCACCGCCACTTCAGCGCTGACATCAGTGGACACGCCATCGCGTTGCTCAGATGATTGTTCCGCCGACAGGCGATATCCGACGCCATTGCCTCGCGGTGCATTACGCTGAAGCTGTAGGCGATTGCGATAACCCTGACCATCACTGTCATGGCCAACACTCACACTGGTTCGCTCGCCAAGCGACATGCTGAGACTGATACCCACGAAACTCTCGTGACTCACCAGCTCACGTGATGCGTAAAGACTCAACGAGGCATCCGATGACAGGCGTGTACTGTAATTGGCACTGACGATACGACTATCCATATCGTCACGACGCACGATGTCGGCATAACCCAGCCCGAAAGCTCCACCTTGTGGAAGTCGCGTACCTATATTGGCACGCGTGGTCCAGCTTGCGGGACTCGTCTCCTCACGCAACCCAAGCTGACGAAAATCTTGCGTAGTCGCTGTCGTGCTCGCCCCGAAGCTGAGATGTCTGCCACGATGTTCAAGCCCCAGGCTGGCAAGCCCACCCTCACCGGCCTGCGCCGTACTGCCTGCCAAGGCCCCTGTCACGACACCAAGACCGGGATGTACCAGCCAAGCGCCACTGACGCCCGCCGTCTGTTGAGCGGCCAGCGCCTCCAGGCGCAACCCACCCGTGAAGGAGTCCGACACACCCACATCGTGATTGGCTACCAGAAAGCCGCGCCCGTACTCATTGCTCGCGCGCGAGTAATCTTCACGGATGGCGCCCGCTTCATAGGTGTAATCGTGCAACCCGCTACGCAACAACTGCTGACTGGCGTAGAAGGAGCTCACGACGACCTGCTCTCGCCCCAGAACATCGCGAACGATGAGGCGTACATCATTTGCCCCGGTGATCACCGGAATATTGCTCACGGAGAAAGGGCCAGCATTCACTGAATTCTGAGCCTGCTGACGATCATTGGCATAGATCTCTACCGACGACGGCACCGTCGCTTCGCCTTCAATATTAGGCAAGGGGAATGTCGTGAAGTCAGGCTGCGTAGTGAAGTTGGTTCCCCACTGCACCCCTCCATACAACACACTGCGCCCCCAGGCACCGGCGCGAGAATAGGTATCCCCCAGTGTCAGAGTACGCAGGTGTGCTGGGTCGTCATGACGAAGGTTGCTGGTCAATCGCACGAGTCGAGAGTCACCATAGGCCGCATGACCATCACGAGCCAGCAACGTTGTCGTCATCAAGCCCCACTGATTGAATCCCGCCACTTCCAGAATACCGCTGGTGGAATTCGAGATATCTGAGCGAGACTGATGGAGGACATCGTAATTGAGAAACCCGCCTGCCACTCCCTCTTGCGGCACGCTGAGCGCTGACAGGGCCAAATCAATACTCGACCCAACCAGCTGCCGTGGCGCTGCCTGCAATACCAGTACCTGGCTGGCGCCATCGATTGAATACGTCAGCCCCTCAAGATGATTGAGCGGATAATAGACCTTACCCAGATGCTGTAACGCGAGAATCTCGGGCGGGACAATCAACTCCCAGCGTTCAAGATCAACGCGTGACACCAGCAGCCCCTGTTCGGGGCTATCGAGAATGCGCGCGATCGCCGGCAATGGCTTGCCATTGACGCTCACGGATAGAAGACGCAATGAGGCATCGCCTACTTCACGCAGAGCCGCATGACACTCCGACACGACAATGCCTCCGGCAGTGGCAAGAAGAACTACCACTACGCTGACGAGGCGTTCAAGGCGTGAGCGTGGTAATGGTGGTGTCGAGCACACCCTCATTGGTCTCGGCCTTGAGATGATAAGGGACAACCGCATGGGCGGGGATGGTGAATAGCCAGTGTCGACGGCTGCCCGGCAACACATAACGCAACGCATCACTCGTCACGACGGGCTGTGCGCCCTCCTTCGCCTCTGCCGTACTCTGCATCAGCGACAGACGCGAAATCCTGACATGGGCATTGCCCTGATTGCTGGCTTCGACGCGCAGACGACCATCGTTTAAACGTGAAGCACTCCACGAAAGCTCGCGCGCAGGCACAACAGAGGGTGTGACAAAGACAGGAATACCGATGCGTAGCATCATCTGGATGGCACGTGGCGTCTGAGATGTGCCCGAGGAATGCTGTGACGCTGGCCCGATGGCCAGTGCTGCCATGAAGTCTTTCTCCACGGGTGGACTGTCACCGGGCGTAGCAGGCGCCTGCTCAAGGAATACACGAAAGCTTTGCTCACGCGTGCTGGGCGTCGTGTCACTCAAGCCAACCCGTATGATCTGGCTCGCACCTGCTGCCAATTCAAAGACCGGTGGACTCACCACAAGGGCCGTCGTCGATTGGTAGCGCTCCTGATTATCCTGAATCGACCAAGCATTGATAGAAGCCTGCATGACGACATTGTCATCGCCTCTATTGGTGATCGTCATGGCAGAAATCGCGTTGCTACCATCCAGGGTGATCATTACCGGATTGACTGACAGGCTAGCCGCCTGAACCCAGGGCGCCATCATCAACAAGACACCGCCTGCAAGCAGGCGGTAACGGCGCAGGAATAACGGCATGATGGCAGCAAAGGCCAGGGTGGAGAGGATCATGGAAGAAAGAATCATGAAGGAGAGGTTCAATAGGTAATAGTGACGTTTATTGTATCGGCATAATCATCGGCAGCCACATACTGGGCAGCCGGTATCTGACCATACACGGTATGCAGATTGATGCCGGTTAACCCTCCTGTTGCCGCAACCGTATCACTCCCCGAGGTGTCTCCCCAGACACTGGATCTTGCGGCATCTGAATATAGCTCGTACTCAAGGAAGCTCCCCGGCTCACCAATCATCGCTCTCGTCGTGGCGCTGGTGTCAGCCGCATTGGCGCCGACATCTAGCGCAATCTCGTAATCGGTCCCCGCCGTGCAGAGAGCAGTGATGACACTGCTACCGTCAAGTACCCCACCAGAATTGGGGTCATAGGTCCCGAAGGCGAGATCGGTCGCTGTGACAAGGCAGCTATCCAGCACGCTTGCCGTTACCTGAAAAGTGGTCGTGGTCGTCGCGGCCAGCACGGGAAAGGCAGCGCCTAATCCCAAGGCAGCCACAAGTAGCAACGGTGTTTTACGCTGAAGATACAGACGGTGTTGAGTCATGGCCACTCCCACGAGTTGAGACGAGTTATTCAATTGTTTTTACCAGACCATTAATACTCCATTCCACAATAAATGACTAGGTTATTTCCAGAACTCAGATTATAGCATTCATCAGTAAATCAACGATTTGCTGAGGAACATGGAGACCTATCGTGATAACCAAAAGCCAACTGAATTACTTGACGCAACCTAAATAGACTCCGCCTCTCTTTCATCGGCAGCAAAATAGCCTATCATGAAAAACATTCAACGAAAATTAAACTATAAATTTTACTGGCCACTACCAACTATATTAGATGACATCCAAGTCCTGACTTGAGGAATCGCTGCTGCCATGTGAGTACTCGAACCTTTTCAAAGTGAAAATAGCTTGTCTTCATGCAAGGATCCATTGCCAAGTACACTATCCCACGTCTCTGTGCGGTTAATAGCTCCCAAGAATGACAATGCGAGAGGTCAAAAAAAAGCCACCCCGAAGGGGCGGCTTTTTCAAGTACCTCATAGCTTGACTATTGTAGGCACCAATACATTCATTTGCTTCTCGATAATTGATGTGAGGTATTTAACATAAGGAAGATGTACATGATGTACATCTCTATACATCAATATACCCTCATTTACTACAGGACATAATTGATTATTACAAAGCCAATCCGAAAGATCTATATTGCCTATCAAATTACGATAAGCATTTGCAGGATTATTCTCTAACAGAGAATTAATCCTCTTCTTGATACATGGGTCGTTATTCCTTGAGACTTGATCTTTATAAGCACAATCTGGCACATCGTAAGTAAATCTAGGATTGTCTCTAATACCGATTATGTCAACACCCATAGAATTCATTCTTCTCCAGGTATCAACATATTCTTCAGGAATATATTCAGATGTCGTGGTTGTACGAGTAGTATTAGTGATAACAAAGGCAGGATCAATTTTTTCTATTTCCTTAAAAACATTTTCATTCCACACTTTGCATGAAATATCTGAATGTTTCAAAGCCCCTAGCGGACAGCTACTTTTACTCATACTAATAATTTCAAAATTATTCTTTTTTGCTATTAATCGAAGCGCCGGCAACCATTGCAGAGCATGCGAGCCTCCAGCCAAGACGACTTTTATATCTGACCCAACATCACCAAAGCTACACTTTTTAGCACTAGTTCCACTGCCCTGTTGATGACATCCTATATTGTAAGGGCTCGGCAATACTCTCCTCGCCGCTATCAGCTCATCTCTAGAGATAGTAGTTGATACAAGTTTGTTTTTTAACTTATTGGCATTATTATTACCACTAAAATCATTCCACTTTTGGGTAATCTCATGCTCGATAGAGATAAAGTCATTTTTTACAACCAAAGCGATGAAGGAGGCAGGGAGAAAGAATATGACACCGATACAAATATTCACATACAGATTGGATTTTGAGAATTTTCCTATTTTATTTTCGAGCAACAAGTTAGTTGTCGGGTCCCGTCTGATTAACTACGAGCTTAGTGAATAACTCCGGCCGTTCGGCTTGCCATTCCTTCATCGCTGCGATTGGCGCCTTGTGATGTAGTGCCTTCTGAGGAATGTGGTAGTTATATAGCCAGCAATAACGCTCAAGCGTCTGTTCCAAGTCCTCACTTGAGTCATAGCGCCGAGTCGCCAATACATCACTGATACGGCCATTGAAGCGCTCCACCATCCCGTTCGTCTGCGGTCTTCCCGGTTTGATCAATCGATGTTCGATACCATGGCTTTGGCACTCCTGATCGAATAGATGGCGCCCGCTGGGCCTACGTTCACCTCCCACGGTGAAACGATCGGTAAATGATTTGCCGTTGTCAGTGAGCACGGTGTGAATCGTGAAGGGAGCCTTCTCCTTCACCCGCTTCATGAACGCCTGGGCGTCCTTCGCAGATTGGCTTGATCTGACCTCCAGATATACCCAGCGAGTAGCGCGATCAATCGCGACGTAGAGATAGCGCTTCTGATCTTCGTCAGGCATTTGGGGAAGGTGCTTGATATTGATGTGCACATATCCGGGCTCATAATCCTTGAAAGGCCGGTGTTTGGGCTTCTCGTCCCCTTCCGCATCTCGCCGCGCCAGCTTGGCGAGAGTCGGCACATCACGTCGTTTGAGCATGCGCTGAAGCGCGGAACGTGACAGCTTGGGGTTCAGGAATTCACGCGCGACGACAAGTAGATCATCAAGCCCCAGGCGTATCAGTTCGCGGGTGGCGATGACCACCTCCTCCTGTTCAGAGGTCAGAGTCGCCAGCAGGTTATGGCGTGTGTGTGAGCGATCCTGGATATGATCACGGTAACGCCAGCGCTGGATGGTTGAGATGCTGACCCCAAACTGACGAGCGAGATCTTTGTTCGTCATGCTGGCAGGAGCTGCTTGGATGTCGGCACGAATTTTCGGTGTCGTCGTCGCTTGCTTATGCAGCTTGATGTCCATGAAGCCTTTCCTGAATAAATTGCTTGATGAGCTCACAAGAGGCTAACAAAGGATAGCTTCGTTGTGAAATTTGATCATCCGGCACCCTACAACTAACAGCATTGCATTTCATGTACCCGAAGCCACTTGGCGCAAACACGTTTATTAATAATCGACTTCTGACAGTTTATAGTTGTGCATGCATTAAAAAAGCCTGCGATATATTCGCAGGCTTTTCATTATGGTTATACTACTTAGCTTTTATTGACTCAGTCGTTACCGAACAGATCCCGCGTGTATACCTTGTCAGCTACATCTGCGAGCTCTTCTGCCATACGGTTGCTGAGGATCACATCGGCCTCCTGCTTGAAGGCCGCGAGATCGCTCAATACGCGGGAGCCGAAGAAAGTATCTTCTTGAAGCACAGGTTCATAGACGATGACTTCGATGCCCTTGGCCTTGATGCGCTTCATTACTCCCTGCATGGCGCTGGCACGGAAGTTGTCTGACCCCGACTTCATCACCAGACGATAGATACCCACCACCTGCGGGTTGCGCTTGAGCACGGCCTCAGCAATGAAGTCCTTGCGCGTGGTATTGGCATCGACGATGGCCTGGATGATGTTGTTGGGCACTTCACCGTAGTTCGCCAACAGCTGCTTGGTATCTTTCGGCAAGCAGTAACCACCATATCCGAATGACGGGTTGTGATAATGCTGGCCGATACGCGGGTCCAGCCCTACCCCTTCGATGATCTGCTTGGCATCCAGGCCATGTGACTCGGCGTAGGTGTCCAGCTCATTGAAATAGGCCACACGCATCGCAAGATAGGTATTCGCGAACAGCTTGATGGCCTCCGCCTCAGTGCTATCAGTGAACAACACGTCAATGCCCTGCTTGATGGCGCCTTCCTTGAGCAGACCGGCAAACACCTCGGCACGCTCAGAGCGCTCACCGACGATGATGCGCGAAGGATGTAGGTTGTCATACAGCGCCTTGCCTTCACGCAGGAATTCCGGTGAGAAGATAAGGTTCTGCGTCTGGAAGCGCTTACGTGTTTCAGCGGTATACCCCACCGGTACGGTAGACTTGATCACCATCACCGCATCTGGATTGATCGCCATCACGTCCTGAATCACCGCCTCAACACTGGAGGTATTGAAGTAGTTCGTCTTCGGGTCGTAGTCCGTCGGTGTCGCGATTACGACAAAGCGCGCATCACGATAGGCAGCGTCCTTGTCCAGTGTCGCTCGGAAGTTGAGGTCACCACGGGCAAGAAACTCATTGATCTCGGTATCTTCAATCGGGGAAATACCACGATTCAAACCTTCCACTTTCTCCGCGATGATATCTACCGCCACCACTTCATGATGCTGTGATAGCAACATGGCGTTGGAGAGTCCGACGTAACCCGTGCCTGCGATGGCAATTTTCATTCCAATAAATTCCTATAACAATTTGTACAGATTAAAAGGTAAATGCAGATTGTAGTCCGATGCCTTGTCCTCGCGCAGGAATTACGGTGAGAACGGCAGATTCCACGCAGGGGAGCGCTCACGTGCCTCAACGGTATACGCCACCAACACAATAAATTCTCGACAGCCCAAGAGTCACGTACAAAAACGTTTCTATCAAGGTCTCATCCGCACCTGAGGGTGATCAGCAGTCACATGAAGCCTTTCAAGAACGCTACCGCCCCGAGGTGTTTGACGGCGCATTCGCCGAGGCCCGGTTGCAAATGCCCACAGGCTTCGCTGCATGTAGATCCTTAGCACTATTGGTTCCATAAAAGGAACAGCGCGCACCTTCTAGGAAAATCTTCTTCATGGTGGAATAGCGGCCTTGACGGGTAATATCCATACTTTAACTGTCGCTATTCATACAACCTTCACCCTCAAGACAAGAGGCCTTGATCAATATTGTCAGAGCGAACCCCTGGTTTACGGGCGCAAAAATCCTCCACGAGACAATGAATCAATCAAAATTTTGGTCGCCTGGCAGAATGTTACTATTATTTATTTTATATGAAAAATAGTGGGAAATACTGTCTTCAAAGCTGTACAACATATCATTTCTGCATAGAAAACTTTGGCACTAACAATGATGAAATATGACATACCCGTGCAATATTTTACCCAAGGGGCATTGCACTCAAAGCACAAGGTAAAAATTCCCATGCATCCAGTGCGTAGCCTCACGTCCCACATTGATCAGGGGAACTATCGATGTTTTACCTGGTTAATTTTTCTGAAAAATGTCGCACATAAGGAACACAGATGTACTTGATAAGAGACTAATCATACTGCACCACGTTACTATTTTTCCATAGCTTATTCACATTCGATTCAAGCTTGGCAGCAGAAAGAATACTATAGTTTAACCTTAACTTACTGAATATAAAGACATTATATTCACGATATCTCGCATAGACCATCCTTGGAAGCCTTTACGGCGACTCATATCCGTCACTTAAATGCGACGCTAAACAAGACTCGCCTTTAGAAGGTTACTCAAAAACACAATACAGATACATTATTGTTTCACTCATGTCACCAGAGGACTAGAGCTGCCATTGCAGAAGGACTATTCACCCCACTATATTAATTTAACAATCCAATATATATAAACGATTTAGCATTAGAGAGTCTTAGTTCCTTTAAACTCACTTAGTATCATGCGCCTCACTAAGACTTGTCGTTGTCGTTCTTGTGGCAGTACAAAAAGACAGAGAGAATATTCTCTTCCATACTGCAGTACGTTAAGATGACGTGCATGACATCCAAGATATTTTCGACGTGCTGAGATTGGGTTCATGCTTTGATTTCAAAGCCATGACAGAATGAGGCGCTGGCTAATCGACATATCAACAACACCACTCGATTAACGTTAATAAAGTGAAAGCCGGGGAATATTGAGATGCTTCACTTTTCGATATTGATGCCTATTTGGAAACATATTGGCATGTGCATCATGGCAATAACCATACTTGCATCAGCACTTTGAGAAGTGCGGATTTCCTGCTCAGGAAGATAAGGGAACACCACATGAAACGCACCGCCGCAACACTGATAATCGCTGGGCTAACTCTGTCACCGCTGGTTGCTCAGATAGCTAAAGCAGAGAGCGAAACTGCCGCACAGAGCAGCACCTCGACCAATACGTCAGGTGGTGGTCCTGCCGCAAGGCCTGGCGCAGCAGGTGATATGGCAGTCGGTAGCATGGCCGCTAACGCAGTGGGCTTGGCGGTTGCCGTCGGTCTCGCGGCAAGCGTTGCCTCGGGAGGCGATGGCAGTAGTGGCGGCAGTACCAGTGGCAGCGATAATACAGATCCTGATGGTGGCGATGGCACGACAGGAACCACCGGTACGACTGACCCGAGCGATGGCAGCAACCCTGATCAGGGCGGCGAGTCTAGTGATGGCGACGGTACGACGGGCACCACAGGTACGACCGGAACCACTGGCACCACAGGTACGACTGGCACCACGGGCTCGACCGGTACAACTGGCACCACCGGCACTACAGGTACCTTCTAATCATCATGAAGCCGATATCCATTGCACAGCAGGGTCGCCTGGCGGCTCTGCTATCCGTGATAGGGAGCGTCTTGCTTGTCGGATGCTCGACACTCGAGCAGGGCCAGCTTGGTCAGACAGCAAGCGCTGTCATGGGCAGGGATATGTTTGATGCCGAGCAAGCTCGCGCCCTGCCCTACGCTTCTCTTCGCATGAGCCACGAGGGCAATACTGGCCTGGTGGTGCTTGCCGCTCTGAGCGCGCCATCATCTGAGGCACCCGCCAGACAAGAGTTGGCGCGCTTCGAGACGGCCGATCATGCCTTCGTCCGCCTCAAGGATGGCTTGCTTGGCGGTACGGCAGGCTTTGCAAGCGATCTGCTCGACATGCAGCGCGATACGCTCGCAGTGCCGGCCGATAGTGCTTCTGAGCAGAAAGCGGCTTTGCCATCCACCGCGTCACCAGTCGCACCATGGGTACTGGATACCCGGCATGTGCTGCATTACGACGTGCATTCACGCTGGCAACGCGCGGATGGCTCGGAAGGCTATGCCCTCGGGCGAGCAGAATGGCAATGCGCGCCGGCACGCCCAGTGGCGCTGCCACTCGGGACACAATCATTGGCTGAGTGTCAGGAGAAGATTCGCTGGCAGAACGGCAAGGTGAGCACCAATCACTATGGGGTGGCAGACACTGATGACGATTCACTTCCCCCGCGCGTCTGGAAGGCCGATGTTCAGCCTTGGCCAGGTGCACCTCGCTGGAGTTGGGAGGTGGCCCGTGGCTGGTGGTAAGCCTTCACTGCGGATCACTTCCGCGAGTCGCGTTACACAACGGTGCGTACTGGCCGTGACGCTAGTTGTCGCCTCCTTCGCTAGCCCCTCTACGGTCGCTGACGAGACGCCAGCCTCTTCCTCGCTTCCCGATAGCGTGAGATTGAGTGAGGCCGTCATTCACCAGTTATCAGAGCTGGCCACCCCGACAGGTATCGAGTGGCCCTACGCCTTCGTGGCGTCACAGACCATGCGTGGACGCTCACGAGCACTCGGAGAGCGGCTGTTCTTTGAGGTGCGGCAGCTCACCACCCAGGCACGCTTCGAGACACAACTGCAACGAGATGGGCTTGTCAGCTGGGCGCGCGTGATTCGGCGCAGCCCCGTCGATGGCCGCCAGGTCGGACGTATCGACCCGATTTCCTTGTGGCGGACACCGCGTCTGGATATTCCACTGAATGACAATGACTGGATTGGCCAATGTCAGCCGGACAATCGCATTCAGCTGTGGAGCGCCATTGGTGTTCGTCATCTGGAGTGGAGCTCCGGATTGACGTTACGCCAGGCGCTGGATGGCCTGCCCGGCGCGCGGAGCAATGCTGAGCACGCCAGTGTCATCACGTTGAGTGGCGCCATCTTCTCGCGCGGCATCAGTGCCTGGAACGAGCAGCCCTACTCGCTCGCGCCGGGCGATCGCATCGTAGTCGACCTGCCGCGTATTTCGGCAGCGTCTGCATGGGTCAATCGCAGCCTGCCTGAGTGGCTCAGCCTGCAATGGCCGGGCAAGGGTTGCCGTGCGGTGAGTGCCATCAGCGGTGAAACTCAGGAGGTCGAGTACCTTACCTCGCTCATCAATGTCACTGAGCCTGCCATGCCAGCAGTCGAGAATGTCAGCGGAGACAGCACGCCATGACGGCTTATTCTTTATCCACTGCTCACGATCGAGTGCAGACCGCCATTCGTCAGCTCGTATATCTCAGTGCCGGCATGTTACTCATCCCGTCGGCTCATGCTGGGCTGTTGGATGGTGAGCAGCCGGTAGAAAGCCGTCTGAGTGGGCTGGGCCTGGGACAGTCGGACTTCGGCGGTGTCGGGCTGATGCAGACACCGACGGCGCGCATGCAGAGAGCGGGCAGCCTGGCGTTCTCCTATACCGATGTCTCGCCTTATCGACGCTACAACGTCAGCCTGCAGCCGCTGGAGTGGCTTGAGACTGGCTTCCGCTATACCGAAATCACCAACCGCCTGTATGGCGAGGCCATCGCGGGCGACCGTGATTACCTCGATAAAGGGGTCGATGCCAAGATTCGCCTGTGGGAAGAAAGCCGTTACCTCCCCGCCGTCGCCGTCGGCCTGCGTGACATGGGCGGTACCAGCCTGTTCGGTAGTGAATATCTGGTCGCCAGCAAGCGCTGGTATGACTTCGATTTCACACTGGGGCTTGGCTGGGGCTATCTGGGCTCGCGGGGGGATCTCAACAACCCGCTGGGCTGGGCAAGTGACAACTACAATGATCGTCCCACGGATACCGGTGGTGATGAGGGTGGTGAGTTCTCGCTCAACAGTCTGTTCAAGGGTCAGATGGGCATCTTCGGCGGTGTCGAATGGCAAACACCTTGGCAGCCGCTGGTACTGATGGCAGAGCTTGACGGCAATGACTACCAGAGTGAACCGCAGAGCAATGATCAGGAGCAGGACAGCCCGATCAACCTCGGCGCGCGCCTGAGCATGACCGACAACCTGATACTCAAGGCCGGCTGGGAGCGCGGCAATACTGCCATGCTCGGCGTCACCTTTGGGGTCGATCTCGCAGGACTGTCACAGGCCAAGCTGGATACACCGCCGGAGCCGCTTGTCGCCAAGGCGCCGGCGAGCAACCAGCTCAGCTGGCCTGAGCTCTCCCGAGAGATACAGGCGCAGTCCGGCATTCGCGTTGATAGCCTGACACGTGAAGGCACAGCGCTGATCGTCAGCGGTGAGAGCACGCGTTTCCGCTCGACGGCCCAGGCGGAAGGACGCGCCAATCGCGTACTGCATAATCGAGTGGATGACTACTTCGAGAGCTTCCACTACCGCTTGCGTTCCGGCGGGCTTGATACGCGCGAAGATGTTCACGCACGTGCTGACATTGCCAAGGCAGGCCACGATGCGCGCCAGCAGCTGCGCTATACCCACAGTGTCTATGCGCTGGCAGCGACCGAGCCCAATGACAGCAAGGCCGAGGGAGCAGCGCGCTATTCTGACGAGAAAGTGTTGCTGGAAAATACCGGCGACCGCTGGAGCGCCGGCTTCTCACCGGGGCTCAATCAGAACATCGGCGGCCCGGATGGCTATCTCTATCAGGGCTATCTGAAAGGCTCGGCAGCATGGCGAACCGACCGCCATGGCTGGCTGTCAGGCTCGGCCCAGCTGACGTTGTTCGACAACTTCGATCAGTATGAGTACATCTCGGATTCGAAGCTGCAGCGAGTTCGCTCGTACATCGGCCGCTACATCGAGGAAACCGATGTGGGTATCGATAACCTGCAGTACACGCGCACCCATCAATTCGGGCGCAACTGGTACGGCATGGCGTACGGCGGCATTCTCGAGATGATGTATGCCGGTGTCGGCGGCGAGGTGCTCTATCGTCCGCTGGGTTCACCGCTGGCCTATGGCGTGGACGTCAATTGGGTGAAGCAGCGCGCTTTCAATCAACAATTCGGACTGCGTGACTACTCGACCACCACCGGCCATGCCAGTATCTACTGGGACACCGGCTATGAAGATGTATTGGCCAAGATCAGTCTCGGCCGCTATCTCGCCAAGGATCTCGGCATGACACTCGATATCTCGCGTGGCTTCGCCAATGGCGCACGCATGGGTGCCTGGGCCTCCTTCACCGATGCCGGTGATGACTTCGGCGAAGGCAGCTTCGACAAGGGCTTCTACATCATGCTGCCGCTGGATGCCTTCTTCGTGCACTCCAGTCGCGACAATGTCAGCCTCGCCTGGAATCCGCTGACGCGTGATGGTGGCGCGCGCCTCAATCGCAAGTACAGCCTGTATGACATGACGGACTACCGCGACATGGATGAGTACTGGCAGGACTTCGACTCCAACGTCTGGAAGTAACACCGCCCTTCGCACCATGAAAAACACGCAGACCGCGATCATTGCTGATCGCGGTCTGCGTGTTTTTCATGGGCTAGTCGTGGCGGCCATTCAATGGCGCCGTGGATGTCAGCGCCCGGTGAAGTTGTTGCGCACCAGATCCACCACATCATCCATGCGCCCATTGAGAAGCGCCTTGGCGGAATACAGTGCAGTGGACGCGACCTGGCCAGCCTCGATATGCGGTGGCATCACCAGTTCCATGCGGTTGACCTTGACCTCGAGAATGCCGGGGCCGTCCTGCGCGAGCAGTGCCTGCACGGCTTCGTCCAGCTCGTGCTTGGCTTCGACGCGGCGCCCCCACAGGCCCAGTGACTGCGCCACGAGAGAGAAGTCGGGATTTTCCAGATCGGTGTAGCTGTCCAGCAGCCCATCGACCTTCTGCTCAAGCTCGACGAAGCCCAGCGTGCTGTTGTTGAAGATGACGATCTTGACCGGCACCTTTTCTTGCTTGAGGGTCAGCAGGTCTCCCATCAGCATCGATAGGCCCCCATCACCGCACATGGCGATCACCTGGCGTTCGGGATACGCCTTGCTGATACCGATGGCCTGCGGATAGGCATTGGCCATCGTGCCATGCATCAGACTCGGGAGTGTACGGCGCTTGCCGTTGGCACGAATGTGACGCAGACACCACACCATCGGGCTGCCGCAGTCGGCGGTGAATATCGCATCTTCGGTCGCGAAGCGATTCAGTGCCAGCGTGACTTCCTGCGGATGGATAAGATGCTCGTCATCCGAGGTGACAGCATCATCATCACGCGCTTCCAGATGCTTCTTGCGGCAGCTCTCCAACCAGTCCGCGTCATCACGCGGCTCGATACGCGTCAGCAGTGACTCACAGGTGTCCTTGACGCTGCCGACCACGCCGAGATCGACCGGATGCCGCAAGCCTATCTTGCCCGGATCGAGATCGACCTGGATCACGGTGGCCTTGTCAGGATAGAACTGCGACCAGGCAAAGCTGCAGCCGAGCAGCAACAGCGTGTCGCACTCCGCGACCGCCTGATACCCTCCTTGCAGACCAAACACCCCGGTCATGCCCACTTCATGGTCGTTATCGGGCTCGATGAAATCCTTGGCACGTGACGTCCACGCCACTGGCGCCTTGAGTCTTTCGGCCAGTGCCATGACTTCTGCACGGGCATGCTGACAGCCCACCCCCGCGTAGATCGTCACCTTGCCGGACTTGTTGAGCGCCTCGGCGACAGCCTCCAGCTCTGGCTCACTCGGGCGAATCACCGGCGAGAAGCGGTGCGCACGCCACGGCAACGATTCCTTGGGCTTCTGCGGGAAGAGATCTCCCGGCACGATCAGCACCGCGACACCGCCTTCCGCCAGCGCCTTCTGAGCGGCGATCGAGATCATGCGGCGCGCATTCTCGGGGTTGGTCAGGTATTCGCAGAATACGCTGTATTGGGAGAACAGTGCTTTCTGGTCAACATCCTGCGGAAAGCCGACCCCCATCTGCGCCGTCTCGATCTGAGAGGCGATGAAGACAACCGGCGCGCCATTGCGGTGGGATTCCATCAGGCCATTGACGAAGTGAGTGCTGCCAGGGCCGCAACTGCCGGCACAGCATGCCAGCTCACCAGTCATGAAGGCCTCCCCGCCTGCCGCGAAGCCCCCCACCTCCTCATGGCGAACGTGCACCCAATCCATCTCCGAGCGCCGGATGGCATCCGTGAAATGGTTGATGGTATCGCCGACGATGCCGTAGCAACGCTTGGCACCGGCCTCGCTCAGTGTCTCGACGATGATTTCCGCAACGTTCTGTCCAGAGGTATGTGACATAGGGCGCCTTCCTTTTCCATTGAGCTAGAACAGGATGAGCAATGCATTCACTCATTCAAATAAACAGTGAACTAAGACGTTGGGATGATGCCGGGAAAAACAATGGAAGGATGCCACAAGGGAAATGACACACGGCGTTGCGTGAGGCGTAGCATGATCTTCAAGCTTGGGTACAAGACTCGTGACAGAGGAGAGAATGATGCTGGAGAAGATGGGATTACGGTGGCCGATCATTCAGGCTCCGATGGCAGGCGTCTCGACAGTGCAACTGGCAGCCGAGGTTTCGAATGCAGGCGGATTGGGCTCGATCGGTATAGGCGCGACGGACGCAGTCGGTGCGTTCAAGATGATCACTGAACTGCAAGCGCTTACCGACAAGCTCTTCAACGTCAATCTGTTCGTGCACAAGGCACCCACGCATGACCCTGCTCGCGAGGCTGCGTGGTGCGAGTGGCTGACGCCACAATTCCAGGCCTTCGACGCAGAACCACCTGCTACGCTTCACGCGCTCTATACCAGCTTTGCTGATGATCCTGACATGCTGGCGATGTTACTCGAGACCCGCCCGCCGATTATCAGCTTTCACTTCGGCCTGCCCTCTCACGAGACCATCAATACCCTGAAAGGCGCAGGGATATTTTTACTGGCGACAGCGACCTGCCTGGAGGAAGCCAGGGAGATTGAGCGGGCCGGCCTTGATGCTATCGTGGCGCAAGGGTTCGAGGCAGGAGGCCATCGCGGCATGTTTGATCCGAAAGCCTCGGATACCCAACTGAGCACTGCCGCACTGACAAGGCAGCTGGTACATGCCACGCACCTACCGATCATTGCCGCAGGCGGCATCATGGATGGTGCGGGCATTGCTGCCGCCCTAGCGGATGGAGCCATGGCAGCCCAACTCGGGACCGCCTTCATCGCCTGCCCGGAATCCAGCGCCGATGACGCCTATCGAGACGCACTCGCAGGGCCAGCAGCGCATGACACCCGTATGACCTCGATCGTATCAGGCCGCCCCGCGCGCATTCTCGCCAACCGATTCGCCAACCTGATGGATGACCCTTCACGACCCTCAATGCCGGATTACCCTCTCACCTACGCTGCCGGCAAGGCGCTCAACGCCGCCGCCAAAACGCAGCAAGAGCATGGATTTGGCGCGCACTGGGCCGGTCAAGGCGCCCCGCTAGCACGAATGATGCCAGCAGCTCAAATGGTGCGAGTATTGGGGGGAGAATTGGCTGCGATACTTGAAAAGACATGACGCGAGCGCATGACAGCTGGAGGGGGCAAGCGTCACGCGCGTGAGGCTAGCGCGCGAGATAGACGCAAGAGGCTGTCATGAATGTGGGATGCAAAGTAAAGGATCTGTGAGGACCAGCACACCTGTTGGCATGCTGGTCTGGCCGACCCAACCAGCTTGTTCGGCGAGCGGATTTTGTTCGCTCATTCCACCAGTTCAAGCACCTTGTTCATGCCTTGATGCATATGCTCATCAATGTGGGCGAGCATATCCTGCAGCGATGAACCTGTCGCCAGCGCGAGATAGCGATCATGGGCCTCACGTGAGGGGCCTGGGCGCTGGTGCGCCCGCTGATGCAGCACGAAGTAGCATTGAAGATGCGGCAGTATCCGCTCCCAGTCCGCCAGCAGAAACTCATTGCCGGACGCTTCATGGCACCAGCCATGCAGATGGAGCTCTGCAATGATCGCGCCTTCACTGTCTCGACGCGCAATCGCATCACTGAGCACTTGATGACGCCTGGCCAACTCATCCGTCAGCGTTGAAGTCCTGAGTGGCCAGAGAATAGTGAAGGCCATTCTCTCAAGCCCCGCACGATAGGCATATAGCTGTGCGAGATGTGCATGATCGAAGTGGCGTACACGCACGCCCTTATAGGGTTCACTGACCAGAAGCCCAGTGCTGAGAAGGTGGCGTAACGCCTCACGCACTGGCACTCGACTGACGCCGAGTGCCTTGGAGAGATAGGCCTCAGTGAGCTTCATGCCCGGCGTGAGCGTCCCCGAGGCGATGAGACCCTGGATCTGCTCGGCCACGCCGGACCAGAGAGTGTCCGGTCGATTCAGCTTGCTGAAGTCATTCATTCCTTGCCCGAACCTTCTGTCACTTCGCCTCCTCGAGATAGCCTTGATAGAACGCGTTCAGCTGTTGATAGACAGGCCCTACCTCACCCGTTCCAATCGTGCGGCCATCAATGGCAAAAACGGGGGTCAGACCACCCAGCGTACCTGTCACGAAAGCTTCATCGGCATTGTACACTTCAGCCAAAGTGAAGTCCTTTTCGCGCACGGCCAGTCCATTGCTAGCGGCCAGATCGATCACTGCCTTGCGGGTCAGGCCATTGAAGTTGCATAGCCCCGTCGAGGTCCAGACTTCCCCCTTGCGCACAATGAAGAAATTGGTGGAGTTGCAGCTGGCCACGAAGCCTCGGGTATCCAGCATCAGCGCCTCATCGGCCCCTGCATGCAATGCCTGAATCAGCGCCTGAATGAAGTTGAGACGACTGTGGGAATTCAAGCGCAGATCAAAGACGTCCGGGGTGCTGCAACGGAAGGTCGAGGTAAACAGCTTGATGCCCTTCTGCTTGCGGGCCTCGTCGATCTTCTTGTATTCCGCCACGACCACGACCGTCGGCCCTTCCAGCACGAAGCGCGGGTCTTGATTTGGCGTGCTCTTGAGCCCACGCGTCACCATCAAACGAATGTGCACACCATCGTGCATGTCGTTGACGCGCAGCGTCTCGCGGATGATGCCGATCATGTCATCACGGCTCATGCCAAGATCCATATCAATGGAATTGGCGCCCTCGAACAGCCGCTCGATATGCGCATCAAGGGCCAACAACTTGCCATTGATCAGGCGCATGCCCTCCCAGATTCCATCCCCCAGCACGAAGCCACTGTCGAAAATGGACACCGTCGCCTCATTACGTTTCTTGTACTCGCCATTGACGTAGATGAGGACGTTGTCGTTGCGCGGATCAGTGACATACGCCTGTGAACTGATAGTGGACATGGCCATGATCAAGCTTCCTGAGAAAGAGGGGTGGAATGGGCGGAATGGAGAGTGCGGCGACCCTTCCAGAACGCAAGCCCAGTCATGGCGCTGATGAGACAGCCGGCCATGAAGGCGAAGTGATAAAACATGTAAGGGAGGTAATCGAGGGTCGCTACGCCAGTAGTGGCAGCCATGAACACAGCGCCGCTGGTCCAGGGAATCATCGGGCAGGACAGCGTGCCGCCGGCCTCACAATTGCGGGAAAGCACCCGGCGCTCGATATCCTGCTTCTCATAGAGATCGCGTGTCATCGCAGAGGCCGTGAACAACGAGACATAGGCGGCCCCACCGAAGACGGACCCGAAGAATCCGCAAGTGATGGTGATGACGGTAAGGCTCACATCCCCCTTGACCATTTTTGACAGCCGATTGCCCACCGAGCGAATGACGCCGAGGCTCTCCATCAAGCCACCCAGCCCGAGAGCAAAGATGACGATGACTACCACCGGCAACATGGACTGGATACCCCCACGGCTGAGAATGCCACCAATCGTGGAACCTTCCAGTGTCTGGGTGTAGCCCTGATACAGCGACATGGCAGCCTCGAGTGGCGTTGCGCCCTGCACCCACCAGGAACACAGCACACCGAGAAAGGCCCCTATTGCGATCACCGGAATGGCAGGCTTGCGCGCCATCAACAGACCAAGGGTGATCAGTAGCGGCAACAGCAGCATCGGGCTGATCACGAACAAGGTGTCCAGATCGCTCAGCATCACCTGCGCAGACTGCATGGCCTGGCTTGAAACCGCGGAATCCATGCCCAGCAGGTAGAAGCCGCCCAGCACGATCACACCGGCCGGCAGACCCACCCAAGCCATGGAACGAACATGATCGATCAGCGGCACATCGCAGAGAGAGGACGACAGTATGGTGGTATCCGACAGCGGAGAGATGGCATCACCGACATAGGCGCCGGAAATCACGGCCCCAGCCACATAGGGCAGCGGAATCTCGAAACCTGCACCGACACCCATCATCGCGACCCCTACCGTCCCCACCGAGGCAAACGAGGTGCCTGTCACCAGGCTGGTCAGTGCACAGGCGAGAAAGGCGATGGGCAGGAAGGTGCCGGGGTGGACAAGACTCAAGCCGTAATAGATGACCGTCGGCACGATGCCACCAGCGATCCAGGAACCCACCACCGCCCCGACACAGGTGATGATCAGCACGCCTTCCATGCCGCGCATGATGCCGTTCATCAAGCCGGCCTGCAGGCTCGGATACGGTACCTTCAAGATCCAGCCACACAGCATCAGCAGGAACCAGGCAGCGAACAACGCCAACGCCACCGGCACCTTGAGTAGCAGTACGCTAGACATCAACAAGCAAAACGCCAGAAAAATTCCGGATAGCGCTACACCTTTCAACTCCGGTGTGGAGTGGTTTTCAGTGGTCATGACTGCACCTTTTTAGAATTGTATACAGTACACATTCACTCTATACCGGTCTTTACAAGAGGTGCAAGAGGCTTGTGAAGAGGCTTGTGAAGAGGCTGAAACGAAAAAGCCCCCATCACGGTGGGTGATGAGGGCTTTTGGGTGTCGCAAGAGGTTTCACACGTCTGGGTTCAGGGGCTTGAAGCCTACTTCAGCGCTTCATCTTGTCACGAGTGGTGTAATACACGCTGTCGATGTGCGAGAGCATCGCACGCTCGGCAGCATCAGGATCACCGGCACGCAATGCCTCGACGATCCGCACATGTTCCTCGTAACTGCGCTTGATTGAACCGCTTTCCGTCATGACCTGGCGGCGGATGTTCAAGGCGTAGGTATAAAGCTCATCGGCATAACGGATCAGGATTTCATTACGTGAATATTCCGCGATGACATGATGGAAGTTCTGATCCGATAGCTGAAAATTGACTGGTGAGTCGAAGTGCTGCGACTGAGCCTCAAGCAAGGCGTCCAGCTTCTTCAATCCGGCTTCATCAATATGGCGCGCGGCGCGGCGCGCGATGGCCGACTCCACCACGATGCGACTCTCAAACACGCTTTCAATATCCAGATTGTTGAGCTGATCCCCTTGTTGGCGAGCCGGATGGTTGCGGAAATTGTCGATCACCGTCTCACTGGCGCACACGCGAGACTTGCTGCCATGCGAGACATTGATCAACCCATAGCCGATCAGTAAGGACAACCCTCCCCTGACCGTTTCACGGCTGACTTCAAACAGCTGCGCCAGCTCTCGTTCACTGGGCAACTCATCACCATCGCGCAATAGCCCGGAAAGGATCATCTCGATCAGCTTGTCGGCCAGGACTTCTTTCTTGGTCTGATTCTTGAGCGCTTTCTCAAAGGCGAAAGGCGTCTGGTTCATGCGGCCTCCACTGGTATATATTTCATACCAGCATAACTGAAACGCTCGTATGCCGCACCAGAAATCCGACCATGGTCGCAATTCTCTCTAAAACCTTGACCAGACCAGTTCGGTTCAGCTAGCTTTTACCCCAACTGGTCCGGTAAACCAACCAGCAGACCATAAGATGCGAATTGACTGAAAATACCAACAACAACGCCAACTCCTACAAGGCTGGAATCCACATGTCCGCAACACATCCCGTCATTGCCCTGACCCTTGGTGACCCTGCCGGTATCGGCCCTGAATTGATCGCTCGCCTGATTGCCGAACGCGAGCAGTTCACCGGAACCCATAGCGTCCTGGTCGGAGATTCATGGCTATGGGAGCAGGGGCAACGCCACGCGGGGCTTTTTGCCGATCTGCCGCAAGTGGCGAGCTTCACGGAAGCCCGCGCACATGAAGGCCTGAGCATGATGGCCGTGGACAGCGTGGAAAAGGGCGACGTGACCCTCGCCCAGGAAAGCGCCGCCTGCGGGGCTTCTACTCTGGCGGTGCTGACACGCTGCATCGAGGCCGCTCAGTCGGGTCAGGTCGATGCCATCTGCTTTGCCCCGCTCAACAAGCTGTCCATGAAGAAAGGCGGTCTGGCTTACGAAGATGAGTTGCACTTCTTCGCGGAAAAACTCGGCGTCAGCGGCTATTTCTGCGAATTCAACACCCTGGGCACACTATGGACGTCACGCATCTCATCGCACATTCCGCTGAAGGATGCCGCAAGCTACGTCACACAGGAGCGAGTCATTGCTGCCAGCCAACTAATCCATGACACGCTCAAGTTGGCAGGTTTCAACACTCCCCGTATCGCGGTAGCCGCCTTCAACCCCCACGGCGGTGAAGGAGGGACCTGTGGTCGTGAGGAGATTGAGGTCATCGCTCCCGCCATTGCCAAGTGTCGCGCTCAAGGCTATCCCATCGAAGGCCCCTTCCCGGCTGACACCATTTTCATCAAGGCCCGCGACGGTGAGTACGACGCCATCGTGACCATGTATCACGATCAGGGCCAGATCGCGATCAAGCTGCTGGGCTTCAAGTCAGGCGTCACCGTTCAAGGGGGTTTGCCTATCCCTATCACCACCCCCGCCCACGGCACAGCCTTCGATATTGCCGGCCAAGGCAAGGCGGATGTAGGGCCCACACGCAATGCTTTCGCGATTGCCAAACGCATGGGCACCAACCTGCGTGCACTGCGTCTCGAGACTGCCGCTGTCTGACGACTGTCACACTCACCTTATTCACTGACTTTCATGCATCGCCATCAACAACAAGGATAATCCGATGAAAATCACCAAGGTACGGACACGCGTCTTCGAGTGGAAAGGCCACACCGTCCCGCCGACCGCACACTTCTGCTCCAATGCCATGGACGAGCTGTGGGACAAGGGCGACTCGATGGGCACCTTCCGCTTCCACGGCTGGACCGTGGTCGAGATCGAGACGGACAACGGTCTGGTCGGGCTGGGCAACGTGGCGCTGGCACCGCGCATCGCCAAGGCCATCATCGATCAATACCTCGCGCCGCTGATCATCGGCCAGGACCCGTTCGACAACGAATATCTGTGGCAGCGCATGTATCGCTCCACACATGCATGGGGCCGCAAAGGCATCGGCATGGCCGCCATTTCAGGCGTCGATATCGCTATCTGGGACATCATGGGCAAGGCCGTCGGCAAGCCAATCTTCAAGCTGCTGGGTGGTCGGACCAAGGACAAGATTCCCTGCTACGCCTCCAAGCTCTACCGCACTGACCTGAAGGGCATGCAGGAAGAAGCACAGTCCTATCTGGATCAAGGCTTCACTGCCATGAAGATGCGTTTCGGCTACGGCCCGCGTGATGGTGTGGCAGGCGTGCGTGCCAATCTCGATAGCGTGGCCGCCGTCCGTGAAGTCATCGGTGACGATGTCGATCTGATGCTCGAGTGCTATATGGGCTGGAACCTGGATTACGCCAAACGCATGCTGCCGAAGCTTGAGCGCTTCCAGCCGCGCTGGCTGGAAGAGCCGGTCATCGCGGATGACATCGACGGCTATGCAGAGCTCAATCAGCTGACCAGCATCCCTATCTCCGGCGGTGAGCACGAGTTCACCCATTACGGTTTCCGCCAGCTGCTCGAGAAACGCGCCGTCTCCGTCATCCAGTACGACACCAATCGTGTCGGCGGTATCACCGCAGCTCGCAAAATCAACGCGCTGGCTGAAGCCTTCAGCGTGCCGGTCATTCCGCATGCCGGTCAGATGCACAACTATCACCTCACCATGTCATCGCTGGCTTCACCGATGAGCGAGTACTTCCCGGTAAATGACGTCGAGATCGGCAACGAGCTCTTCTATTACATCTTCAAGGGTGATCCGGAGCCGGTAAATGGCTTCATCGATCTCGACGAAGAAACTCCGGGGCTCGGCCTTGAGCTGAACAATGACTATTTCGATCAGTTCAACATCATCGAGTAAGGAAGCCATCATGAGACTTGTCCAACTCCGTACTGCCAATGGCCCGCGTGTAGCTGTCGTCGAAAGCCGCGATCAGCTGCGTCTGCTCACCTTCCCGGGCGGCACCTATGAGCTGGCCTCACGCGCCATCGAACTGGGTACCGGCCTGGTCGCCCTGATCGAACAGCACTATTCGCATCAACTGGTCGACTACAAGCAGGCGATTGATCGTCAGGAATTGCTGCCGCCGGTTACCCACCCTGACCGTGCGCGCTGCACTGTCACCGGCACTGGCCTGACGCATCTAGGCAGTGCCGATACTCGCGATGCCATGCATGCGGCTGCTCAGGCTCACGATGATGCAACTCTCACCGACTCGATGCGCATGTTCCGCATGGGGCTCGAGGGCGGCAAGCCAGATGAGGGTAAGGTCGGCGCGCAACCAGAATGGTTCTACAAGGGTGATGGCAGCATCGTGATCGCACCGGAAATGCCGATCAGCGTGCCGGCTTTTGCTGAAGATGCCGGTGAAGAACCTGAGCTGGTCGGCCTGTACCTCAATGATGCACAGGGTCAGCCTCATCGCATCGGCTATGCCGTGGGCAACGAATTCTCCGATCACATCACTGAGCGCGCCAACTATCTATGGCTGGCCCACTCCAAACTTCGCGCCTGCAGCTACGGGCCTGAACTGCTGATCGGTGAGCTGCCCAAGCATCTGGAAGGTACCAGTCGCATTACCCGTGAAGGCCAGACCCTGTGGGAAAAACCCTTCCTCACCGGTGAAGCCAACATGGCGCACAGTCTGGCCAATCTGGAGCACCACCACTTCAAGTACGCCCAGTTCCGCACGCCAGGGGATCTGCACGTGCACTTCTTCGGCACCGCCACCTTGAGTTTTGCCGACCATATCAAGGTGCAGGAAGGCGACCGCTTCGAGATTGAGCTGGGCGCCTTCGGGCGTCCGCTTCGCAATCGCGTCATCTTCGAATCGCACACGCACGGCTCCGAGCAGCCCTCTCCCGTAGCAGTGCTCTGAAAACACACCACGCATCACACACGCCAGAAGCACCACAAGAATGATCAGGGCCTGGAGGAGTCCGCCACCACCTGGCCCTGATCACAGCAGTAGCGGTAGCAACAGAACCAGCGCCAGCACGTACCAAAAGCATCACGCCAATAAAATAAAAAAGGGCTTCGCCATGACACTCCCAACCCGCCATACCATCACCGCTATCGCCGCCGCCGCACTGGCCAGCCTTGCACTGACAGGGACAGCGAACGCCGCAACGTCACTGACTTTTGCCCATGCGCATCCGGTCACCGACTCCCAGCATCTCGCCGCCGAGCGCTTTGCACAGCGCCTGGCAGAGCGCAGTGACGGCGAGCTCAAGATCAAGATCTATCCCAACGGCCAGCTGGGCAATGACCAAGCCATGATCTCCGGTGTCCGCAGCGGCACCATCGACTTGGAACTCTCCGGTAATCCCTACTTCAGCGGACTGGTCAGCGAACTCAACGTGCTGGATCTGCCCTTCCTGTTCGACACCCGTAAGCAGGCCTATCAGGTGCTGGATGGTGATATTGGCCAAGATTTACTGAGCAGCATGGCACCTCAACAGATTGAAGGGCTGGCCTTCTGGGAAATCGGCTTCCGCAACCTGACCAACTCACGCCATGCCGTCGAGACCGCTGATGACATCAGCGGCCTGACGCTGCGCACCACCCCGAACCCGGCGCATATCGCCGCCTTCCAGGCCCTCGGCGCCAACCCGACGCCAATGCCTTTCTCCGAGCTCTATACCGCGCTGGAAACCCGCACTGTCGATGGCCAAGAGAATCCGGTCAGCCTGATTCGCTCCGCCAACCTGTATGCAATCCAGAACTACCTATCGCTGACCGCGCATGCCTATACCGCCGCGCCCTTGATCATGAACAAGCAGAAATTCGACAGCCTCGCGCCACCACTGCAGACGCTGATCAAGGAAGAAGCCCAGGAAGCGGCTCGCTATCAGCGCCAGCTAAATCATGACAATGAACAGGGAGATCTGGCCTTCCTCGAGGAACAGGGCATGCAGGTCGTGCGCGACCCCGATACCGCCAGCATGCGCGCCAAGGTCGCTAAACCGGTGCGCGCCGAGTTCACCGAGAAGCATGGCAGCGAACTGCTGAATCGCATCGACGACGCCCTCGCGCTCTGATCAAGCTCACCTGACTCGCCACACAAGGAAGCTCGCCATGCTCTCTGACTCACTTAAGCCATCGGCGATGCCTGCGTCTCTTGCCGAACTGGGCAAGCAGCGCGAGCGCTATCTGGCCACACAGCAGGATGATGATCTGCCGATCATCGATGCCCACATGCATGTCTGGGACCCGACGCGCAACTACCACCCCTGGCTATGCGATGAGTCGATGATCCCCTTCCGCTACGGCAACTATGCCGCGATTCGTCGTCCCTACCTTCCCGCCGAGCACCTCCGGGCGGCGGGAGAGGCGCATCGCGTGATGGGCTGCGTCTACATGGAAGCGGAATGGGCGCGAGGCGATGCGCTCAAGGAAGTGCGCTGGGTCGAGGAAACCGCCCGCGAGACCGGCTGGCCCGATGCCATGATCGCTCAGGCCTGGCTGGATCAGGACGACATCGCCGAGCAACTCGATGCACTTTGCCGGTCTGCCATGGTCAAGGGCGTGCGTCACAAACCTGCGGCTCTCGAGCGCCACGATCCGTCCTTGGCTACCCATGCCACACCTGGCTCACTGCGCTGCCCGCGTTATCAGTACGGCGTCAGTGAAGTCGCCCGTCGCGGCCGGATCTTCGAGCTGCAGGTGCCCTGGTGGCACCTCGAGGAACTGCTGCCGCTGCTGGAGCGCCATCCAGCGATGACGGTGGTGATCAATCACGCCGGCGTGCCCGGAGATCGTCATCCCGACACTCTGTGCGAATGGTCGCGTGCCCTCGCCATGGTCGCCGCCTGGCCGCAGGTGATGATCAAGTTCTCGGGTCTCGGCATCGCGGACCAGCCCTGGCGACTGGAAGACAACCGTGAGGTCTTTGCCATCGTGCTGCGCCATTTCGGGGTTCACCGCGTGATGTTCGCCAGCAACTTCCCGGTCGATGGGCTGGTGACCTCACTCGATACGCTGTTGCAGGCCTTCAAGGACCTCAGCCGCTCGCTGAGCCCTGAGCAGCGACTCAAGCTCTTTTGCGACAACGCCGTGCGCTGCTACTCGCTTGAGGCAACTCGCTAGAAACACCGTCTGGAAAAACACATCTCGAGAAAGACGGGCTGGAAAACGACTGCACGAGAAAAGATCGGCCGAAATACGCCACTAGAACAATAAACAATGAGGAATTCGCCATGCTCTCTCGCCATTGCCTACTCAAAAACGTGTCCACATTAGGTCTGTTGCTGGCCTTTTCCGCGACGGCTCATGCCGGCATCACCGCACGGATGGGCACCAGCTTGCCGGATGCACACCCCCAGACGCTGGGTGCCAATAAATTCGCCGAATTGGTGGATGAAAGATCCAATGGTGATATCACCATCACGGTGTTCTCTAACGGCATTCTGGGCAACGACGTCAACATGACCTCGATGCTGCAGTCCGGCACCCTGGACTTCACTGTCCCGTCGACTGCCACGCTCAGCAGCCTCAATCCGGACTTCAACATCGTCAGCCTGCCCTTTCAGTTCGACGACAGTGATCATGCCGATGCGGTACTCGATGGCGAGGCTGGCCGCGCCCTGCTCGCCAGTCTCGACGACAAGCAACTGGTCGCACTCGAGTACTGGGAGAACGGCTTTCGCCACATGACCAACAGCCGCCGCCCCATCGAGACACTGGAAGACATCAAGGGTCTCAAGATTCGCACCATGCAGAACGCGCTCTACATCGATCTCTTCAATGGATTGTCAGCCAATGCCGTGCCCATGGCAGTCAATGAACTGTTCACCGCCATGGAGACCCGCACGGTGGATGGCCAGGAGAATCCCTACACGGTGATCGACGCCAAGCGTTTCTTTGAAGTGCAGAAGTATCTGTCACGAACTGCACACGCCTATGACGCCCAGGTGCTGGTTGCCTCGCGCAAATTCATGCAATCGCTCAATGATGATCAACAACAACTGATTCGGACTGCCGCTCGCGATGCCACGCTTTACCAGCGTGAGAAGAGCAGAGCCATGAACGATGAACTGCTGAGTGAGCTGCAGGAAAAAATGGCAGTCAATGTGGTGCCAGACGCTGAGCGCGTGCGCATGCGCGAGGCACTTGAGCCGGTGATTCAGCAGCACACACAAGCCCTCACACCAGCTGTAGTCGAGCAGTTCCGGGCGGCGCTGGCAGATGCCCGCTAGACCCTGTCGCTTTCATCCAGTAGCGCTGTCACTGAAATGCCTCCTTCGGGGATAACACCATGAATAAACTGACCCACGAGATGCCGTTATCCATGTCGATCAAACCCTCCGCACCTCCGCCCAACGACGTGTCACGCAAGGGTGCTGACGCACCGCCAGCCACGACTCCTTCCGGCCTTGCTGCCAGCGCCACATCGATATTCAGAGGACTTGAGAAGAGTCTTACCTTGCTGATGGTGCTGGCACTGGTCGTGATGATCGCGCTGGTGTTCGTCAATGTCGTGCTGCGCTACGGCTTCAATAGCGGGATCTCGATCAGTGTCGAACTGTCTCGCTTCCTGTTCGTCTGGGTCACGTTCATGGGAGCAGTCGCGGCACTGATCCGCCAGGAACACCTGAGCGTCAATACCTTCGCAGACAAGCTGCCAGCGGCCTTGCGTGCAGTATTGGATCGCCTGGTCACGCTGGTAATGCTCGGCTGCTGCCTGATGCTGCTCAAGGGCAGTTATGACCAGACAGTGCTCAACTGGAGCAATCTTTCTCCCATCAGCGGCATTCCTGTCGGTGTGTTCTATCTCGCCGGGCTGATGGCAGGCGTATTGATGACTCTGATTCTGCTCTGGCGTCTGCTGACACCGCTCCCGCTGCATGGTGTCACGGGGAAGAAAGCCACCGACCTCTCATCTGATCAGCAAGGAGACACGCCATGACCATCGGGCTCTTCCTCGGCTCCCTGCTGGCCGCCATCGGCCTGAGCCTCCCCATCGCCTTTGCTCTGCTGGTCAGCGCCATCGTGCTGATGTTGCATCTTGATCTTTTCAACTCACAAATTCTGGCCCAGAACCTCGTCAACGGCGCTGACAGCTACACCTTGCTGGCCATCCCGTTCTTCCTGACCGCTGGAGAAGTGATGTCGCGTGGCGGACTCTCCCAGCGCATCGTCACGCTGGCGATGTCACTGGTCGGGCACCGCAAGGGCGGGCTGGGCTTCGTGGCCATCTTCGCCGCCATCGTCATGGCGAGCCTGTCGGGCTCGGCCGTCGCGGATACCGCCGCGCTTGCCAGCATGCTGTTGCCCATGATGCGCAAGGCCGGCTACCCGCTGGGCC
The DNA here is from genome assembly GCF_009796845.1 of Cobetia sp. L2A1. Lineage (NCBI taxonomy): Bacteria > Pseudomonadati > Pseudomonadota > Gammaproteobacteria > Oceanospirillales > Halomonadaceae > Cobetia > Cobetia sp. L2A1. Next base: position 2,611,640 of record NZ_CP047025.1, read on the forward strand.
GCTCGTCCGGCCTGATGGCCGCCGGTGGCATCATCGCACCGATCATCCCGCCCTCCATTCCGCTGATCATCATCGGGGTCGCCGGGGGCATCTCCATCGGCAAGCTGTTCCTCGCCGGAATAGTGCCGGGGCTGATCATGGGTGTGACGCTGGTGGTGATGTGGCTGTTCATGACGCGCAAGGAAGATCTGGTCGTCACCAAGAAGGCCAGCGGACGCGAGCGGCTCAAGGCACTCAAGGACAGCTTCTGGGCCATCATGCTGCCGGTCATCATCATTGGTGGCATCAAGAGCGGTATCTTCACGCCGACGGAAGCCGGGGTGGTCGCGGCCGTCTATGCCATCTTCGTAGCGACCGTGGTATATCGCGAGCTGGATCTTGGTCAGCTCTATCAAGTACTGGCACAAGCGGCGCGCAGTACCGCCATCGTGATGTTCCTGGTCGCCGCCGCCATGGTCGCCTCCTGGCTGATCAGTATCGCGCAATTGCCACTGATGGTCGCCGGTCTGCTGCAGCCGCTCGCCGATGACCCGCGCATCCTGATGCTCGCCATCATGGGCATCGTGCTGGTGGTCGGCATGGTGATGGACCTGACGCCGACCATCCTGGTGCTCACGCCAATCCTGATGCCCATCGTCAAGCTGGCCGGTATCGACCCCGTCTACTTCGGGATCATGTTTGTCCTCAACTGCGCCATCGGCCTGATCACCCCGCCGGTCGGCAATGTCCTCAATGTCATCACCAGCGTCGGCAACCTCAAGTTCGAGAAGGCCGTGAGTGGCGTTGCACCCTTCGCCCTCGCCTATGTGGTGATCCTGCTGCTGTTCGTCGCCTTCCCGCAGATCATCACCGTTCCGCTTTACTGGATGACCGACTAAGCCTGCATCGCATCCCCCGGCACGCAGTCTCGCTGGGAATCAATGTGCACGTTAGCTGCCCACGCCAAAGATAACGCCAACAAAAACGCCAACGACAACAAGAGCACCTTCCCATGACTCCCGTGACCAAGATCTCACTCGCCAGCCTACTGTTGCTTGCCCCACTGAGCGCCGCACACGCGGCGACCGTTCTCAAGATGGCTCATGCCGCCCCGACCACCGATACCCAGCAACAGGCAGCAGAGCGATTTGCCGAACTGGTGAGGGAAGGGACTGATGGCGAGATCACTATCAACATCTTCGGTAATGGTGTGCTCGGAGGTGACCAGCAGATGATCGCAGGTGTACGCAGCGGCACCATCGATATCGAGATGTCCGGCAATCCCAACTTCGCGGGCCTGCAGCCGGCGCTCGGCGCCTTTGATCTTCCCTACATCTTTGCCAACCGCGACGAGGCCTACCAGGTACTGGATGGCAAGGTCGGCGACGATGCGTTGGCACTGCTCAAGCAAGACAACCTCAAGGGCCTGGCCTTCTGGGAGGTGGGCTTTCGCGCGATGACCAACTCCAAGCATCCGATCAAGACACCGGCGGATGTCGATGGCCTCGTCATGCGTACCAATTCCAACAAGTCACTGATCGAAGCCTTCTCGTTGCTGGGAGCCAATCCGGTACCGATGCCGCTGGGCGAGCTTTATACCGCACTGGAAACGGGCACCGTCGATGCACAGGATCATCCCATCAGCATCGTCTGGTCTGCTGGCTTCTATGAAGTTCAGGACTATCTGTCACTGACCAATCAGGCCTACACGTCACTGCTGTTGGTGATGAACGATGACAAGTTCGAAAGCCTGTCGCCGGAATACCAGCAGGTATTGATAAAAGCAGCACGCGAGGCCGGACAGTACCAGCGGGACCTGAACGAAAAGAACGAGAAGACGATTCTGTCTGAACTGGCCAAGAAAGGCATGAAGATCGAGACCGACGTCGATACTGCCGCCTTCCAGAAAATCGTGCTGCCAACCTGGGACAGTTATATCGCCGCCAACGGACGCGATTGGATCGATGCCATCCAGAGTGTCGAGCATGACGTGACGTCCGCCAAGGCTGGGCACAAGGACAAGACCACAGCTGCCGTGACTCAGTAACGCATCAGTCCTTTTTCAATTTACCTACCTGTCACCCCAGCGAGGGCACAAGCCCCTGACGACACCCTCGCTGATTGGAGAAATGTCATGTCTCGAGATGTCCTGCTGCTCAACCAGAAATGCGCTCATACCCTGAGCCTGTTCGATGCCACCAGTGGTGAAGAACTCCACCATCTGCGACTGCCGGATTACCCGCATGAGTTCGTGGTGGACTCCACGGGCCGTTACGCCTTCGTGGGCCATTACGGCATTCTCGGTGCCGACTGCATCGGTGATCAGGGCGGCTGCTCAGTCTTCGTGGTGGATCTCGAGACCTTTGCGCTGGTCAATACCCTCAGCACCTGGCCGTACTACCGCATCCATGGGCTAGGCATCGATGATCAAGATCGTCTGTACGCGATGAGCGAAGGTCATAACACTCTGCTGCTGTTCAATACGCCCCTGACACAGTCCACGCCGGACCTGGCCGTCTCTTCCGGAGGCTACAAGACTCACTTGTTCGCACTGACCAGCACCGGCGACTGGGCCTATGGCATCAACCTGCTCAGCAACACCATCACCAAGTTCAAGCCGCATGATGCCACCTTCACCCCCCTCGCGATGATTCCGGGCCGCAAACCCGAGGGCAACAGCCTCTCTGCCGATGGACGCACTCTGTTCATCAGCAACCGTGATGACGACAGCATCGTGGCGGTGGATACCGAATCGATGACGGTTCGCGCCTCGGCAACCACCGGACGTGATCCCAACCGTATCTACCGAGACCCCAAGGGTCGCTTGATCACCACCAACTACGGCGAAAGCTCACTGTCTCTCTTCGATGAAGCGCTGGCGCCTCTGGGTACCATCCAGCTCGAGGCCATTCCGATCGCCATGAGTTTCCATCCGGATGGTGAGCAGGCCTTCGTCTCGCTCAAGGGGGATCGCATCGCGGTGCTGGATCTGGAGAGCGGTCAGGTGCGCCGCAGTTTCACCACCCGCGCCGAGCCGGATGTGTCGTGCCTGCTGGTACGCGAGCACTGAGCCGACGCCATTACCGACCGGTCCGACCCAGTTCCTGTTTTCCACGACGCGAGCCTGCCATGACGGATAACGCAAAGCACACCAACCGGCACGAGTCTTCGCCCGTCTCTGAGAGGAAAGACGAGCCATCGAGCGCACAGCCGCTGATCGATGCGCACCATCATCTCTGGGCGCTGGATGGTCAGGTGGCGTATCCCTGGCTGGAAGACTCGCCGGTGGAGAACTTCTTTCTCGGCGACTATGCGGCGATTCGCCAGCCCTTTCGGGTCGCGAATCTCAAGCGCTTGATCCCCGCAGGCTATCGCCTGGCAGGCAGCGTGCACTGTGAAGCAGAGGCGTCACGTCCCCAGGCTGAGAAAGAGACGCGCTGGATTGCCGAGCAAGCAGCCATTCATGGTCTGCCTGCGGCGCATGTTGGCTGGGCCGCCTTTGGCACTGACGAGTGCGCCGCACAGCTCGACGCTCAATGTGAGTCGGCGCTATTCAGGGGCGTTCGCGCCAAGCCTGTCACTGCGGCAACCCCCGCGATGCATCACTCGATCATCGGCACTGCGGGTAGCCTTCAGGATTCACGCTGGTGCGAAGGGCTTGCACTGCTTCAGGAGCGTGATCTGAGCTGGGACTTGCGTGTACCGGCCTGGCATCTGGAAGACGCCGCCGTAACGCTTCAGAGCTTTTCCGACTTGCGCGTCATTCTCAATCACACCGGGCTGCCGTGGGACCGCTCACGCGAAGGACTGGCTCAGTGGCGGGCAGGCATGCACGCATTGAGCGAGAACTCGCAGGTCGCCATCAAGCTTTCCGAGCTTGGCACGCCCTGGCATGACTGGGACGCGAATGCCAATCTGGCACTTCTCTGTGAGGCGCTGGAGATCTTTGGTCCCACGCGCTGCCTGTTTGCCAGCAATTTCCCGGTTTCAGGGCTCAAGGTCAGCTATGGCGACTGGCTGGCACTGGTGACCGGCGCCATTCAGCAGACACAGCCAACCGAGAGCCGCCAGTCCACGCTCGACAAGGTACTGCATGACAACGCCATTCATTGGTATCGGTTACCGCTTGATGCCCTGGCTACCCGTTGACCCCATCCCGGGCGCCGCTGGTTAGCCGCTTTCATTGCTTTTCACTCAACCACACTCGTATCCCTCAGGAGGCACCATGTCACTCAACGGCCATCAGCTCATCGGACAACGCAGCTTCGTCGCCACTGGCGATCCCATCTATGCAGTCAACCCGGCCACGGGAGAAAGGCTCGAACCCGGCTACCCGGGCGCCAATGCCAGCGATATGGAAGACGCCTGCCAGTTGGCGGGCCAGGCGTTTGATGTCTATCGCGCCACGACGCCTGAAGAGAGAGCCGCTTTCCTCGAGACCATCACCGAGGAAATCGAGGCGCTGGGCGATACCCTGACCCAACGCGCGATGCAGGAAACCGGCCTGCCCGAGGCACGCCTGAACGGTGAGCGCGGCCGTACCTGCGGGCAGCTCAAACTGTTTGCCAAGGTGCTGCGCCGGGGAGAATGGCAGGATGTACGTATCGATCCTGCCCTGCCGGAGCGCGCGCCACTGCCGCGAGCTGATCTGCGTCAGCGTCAGATTCCGCTGGGCCCCGTCGCGGTCTTTGGGGCCAGCAATTTCCCGCTGGCCTTCTCGGTCGCCGGTGGCGATACCGCCTCTGCGCTTGCCGCTGGGTGTCCGGTCGTCGTCAAGGGCCACTCGGCGCACCCGGGCACCTCGGAACTGGTCGGCCAGGCTGTGGCGCGCGCAGCCAAGCGTTGCGACATGCCAGAAGGCGTCTTCTCGTTGCTGTTCGGCCCGGGCAATGAAGTCGGCCAGGCGCTGGTCAAGCATCCCGAGATCCAGGCCGTCGGCTTTACCGGCTCACGCAGTGGCGGAACTGCCCTCCTGGCACTGGCACAGGCGCGTCCGCAGCCTATCCCTGTCTACGCCGAGATGAGCAGTATCAATCCCGTCATCTTGATGCCGGCCGCCCTTGAGGCCAGTGCCGAGTCACTGGGTAGCGCCTTCGTCGCCTCGCTGAACATGGGGGCGGGTCAGTTCTGCACCAATCCGGGCCTGGTGTTGGCGGTGAAGGGTGACGCGCTGGAACGCTTCAAGCAGGCCGCCATCCCCGCCGTTCACGCCAGCCCGGTGCAGACCATGCTCACACCGGGCATTCATAAGGCCTATGCCCAAGGGGTCGAAAGCCTCTCCGATCAGCAAGGCATCACCTGTCTGGCCAGCGGCCAATGCGATTCCCCCATCGCCAGTCCCTGCCAGACCCAGCTATTCAGCACACATGCCAGTGACTTTCTTGCCAATGAGGCCATGCAGGCAGAAGTCTTCGGCTCAAGCTCGTTGATCATCGAGTGCGATGATCTCGAGCAACTCAAGAAGGTCTGTTCTGGCCTCGAAGGCCAGCTGACCGCGACACTGCACATGAATGAGGCCGACCACGTTGCTGCCCGTCATCTGATACCGGTGCTGGAACGTCGTGCCGGGCGCATCCTGGTGAATGGCTGGCCAACAGGTGTCGAAGTCTGTGACGCCATGGTCCACGGCGGTCCGTGGCCTTCAACCTCCGATAGCCGAACCACCTCGGTAGGCACTGCGGCCATTCACCGCTTCCTGCGTCCGGTCTGCTATCAGGATCTGCCGGATGCGCTGCTCCCACCAGAGCTCAAGCATGCGCCAGCAGAAGGCATCAGCCGCTTGGTGGATGGCAAGCGCGAAGCTTGATATGTCGCCAGTTCCTCGGTCGATAGAACCTCATATTGAGTGGGTAACTGGCTTCAATATGATTGATTCCTGTCAAATTCTGGCCTGACCAAAAGAGCCGCCTCAAGGCGGCTCTTTCATGTCGGGACCAGTACATCATCTCAACCATGACTAGTATCTCGACTTCGTGGACAGCATGGCACCAGGAATATCTGCCGGAATGGCACAGTCTGAGAAAATCGAAGTGTTGGAAATGCTACTGATCCGGGAGATGTCTTCTGAACCTTGGCGCGAAGCAGCAATCGTCCTGTCTACCCCTGTGAGACATGAACAAGCCTGCTACAGGAAGACAAGGGACAAGCCTCTATAAATATACGCATGAAAGTATTATTGGACGGGATGCTCTATCTGGATATGGTGTAAAGGTTGAACACCTCTCAACCCTAATAATAACCATGAGAAAAATCCCGATGAAAAGTCCAAACAACAACGGGGAAAAACCGGTCGATAGACGTCGTTTCCTGAAATATGCCGGTGCTGGTGCAGCGGTATTGATGCTTCCTTTTGAATTACGCATGGCGCTCGCATCTGGAACATCCCCAGGCAAGGACTCAGTGCTCGTAGTCATCGACGTCCAGAATTGCTTCTTGCCGGGCGGTTCACTGCCAGTATCCGAAGGCGATCAAATCATTCCCATCATCAATATGCTGGGCAAGAAATTTGAAAATGTCATCTTTACCCAAGACTGGCATACACCTGGCCATGCCTCCTTCGCTTCCAGTCATGAAGGAAAATCACCATTCGATACGATTGAATTACCCTACGGCAAGCAGATGCTGTGGCCCGATCACTGTGTTCAGGGTACGAAGGATGCCCAGTTGGCTGATGGTCTGGATATCTCCCATGCACAGTTGATCATTCGCAAGGGATATCACGATGAAGTCGATAGCTACTCAACCTTTGTTGAGGCGGATGGAACAACAAAGACGGGGTTGACTGGCTATCTCAAGGAACGCGGCTTGCGCAATATCTTTGTCTGCGGACTGGCCACGGATTTCTGTGTCAGCTGGTCGGCCCAACATGCTGCATCCGAAGGCTTTACCGTCTCGGTCATAGAGGATGCCTGCAAGGGTATCGACCTGGATGGGTCAATGGCTGGGGCCTGGCAAGCAATGAAGGAGGCTGGCGTAGAGCGCATCACGTCCAATGACATCAGCTGACATCAGCTGACATCACCATTTGGAACCTCAGCCATGCTGGCCTGATGAGCTCATGAAATACTGACCGATAAAGTAGAAGGTTTGATTCGCCAGGTAATGGATGCTTGAAGCCGGGAAACATCTGACCCAGCTTCAAGCATCTTTTGTATCAAGCGACTATCCGCCCCCTATCGAAGAGGATTCCGATCAATCATCCTCATATCCTCCAACATGTCGCGAGGATAATGCCTCGTAACAATCCTATTCCCGTTTGGCCCGCTAGGGCCACGTGCACTTCATGCACCTCTTCACTCTGATAACAGGAGCCTGATAGCAAGAGCCTGCTCACGAGGTGGCAAAGGAAATCAGCCATAGAAGTGATGCACCAAGCTCATGGGGATCGCCGGCACATAGGTCACCAGCATCAACACCAGGAAGAGCACGAAGATCATCGGCAGATTGACCTTGGTGGTTTCCCACATGTCCGTTCTGGCAATGGAGCAGGAGGTTGCCAGTACCGAGGCAACGGGGGGTGTCTGCTGACCGATGGCCAGGTTGAGCGTGAGAATCAGGCCGAAGTGGATGGGGTCGATCCCGATCTGCTGGATCAGCGGCATCACGATCGGGACCACCAGAATGATGGCCGCTGCGCCGTGCAGGAACATGCCGAGTAACAACAACAGGATATTGAGCAACGCCAATACCGCGACAGGATCAGTCGTCAGCGAGGTAATCTCTTGCGCCAGCTGCTGTGGCAGTTGCATCTCGGTTAGAAACAGCCCCAGCACCGCGGATGTCGCAACCAGCAACATGACGACAGAGGTCTGGATCACGCCATCGATTACTGCGCGATAGAGTACCTGAAGATTCAATTCACGATAGACCAGCCCTCCAATGACCAGTGCCGCCAGTACAGCGATTCCCGCGCCTTCCGTGGCGGTCACGAATCCACCGAAGATACCACCCAGGATGATGACCGGTAGCGTCAATGCCCAGAAGGCCTCGCGGAACGCCTTGCCTAGCGTCGACAGCGAGAAGGCAGCTTCACACGGCATATCGTACTTGCGAGCGTAGTAGTAGCAGAGTGCTGCAAGCCCGAAGGCCCCCAACAGGCCCGGAATGATGCCCGCCACGAACAGCTTGACGATGGAGGTATCCGCGATCGCACCGTAGAGAATCATCGAGAGCGATGGCGGAATGATGATCGCCAATGACGCGGATGACGATGTGATGGCCGCTGAAAACTCTGGCGTGTAATTGCGCTTCTTCATCTCGGGAATAAGTATCGAACCCGTCGCTGCCACATCGGCAACGGCAGAGCCTGATATCTCGGCGAAGAACAATGACACCCCGACATTGACCATCGCCAACCCACCACGCACGAAGCCCACCATGGCGGTGACCAGGTTGATCAATCGCATGGAGATGCCGGAAGTATTCATCAGCGCACCGGCGAGGATGAACAGCGGAATGGCGATCAACGGAAACTTGGTAGCCCCATTGAAGAGCGTCAGCGGCACATTCACCAAGGCATCCACGCCCATGAAGATCACCACTCCCACGACCCCCACGGTACCGATGGCAATCGCGATGGGCACGTTGATCAGCACCAACGCGAACAGGGCCGCAATAATGATCAGCAGCGTCATGAGCGGTGCTCCTTGAGGTCTTCTTCGGCCAAGCGGATGGCTTCCGCGATCGCTTCTTCTTCACTGTCGATTCCGTGGCACATCTTTCGCCACGCCTGCGGCATGCTCAGAAGCTCACATAGGATGAAGAGTGCAGCACTGAGAGGAATGACCGATTGGGTCACATTCAAGCCTATGCTCGGCAATGCGATCAGAGAATCCCAGGCAAGGACATCCAGCACCTGATAGCCAAACCAGCCGACGACGGCAAAGAAAGTCACCACGATTAGCTCTGAGATAACAAAGATCACACTACGCAAGGCGACTGGTGCCTTGGTGACAAGTCCCGGAAACCCCATATGCGAACGTTTGAGCGCTGCAAGGCAGGCACCATAGAAGCTGAGCCACGCCAGATTGATCGATGCCACTTCATCGTACCAGGGCAACGAACCCCCAAAGGTGCGCAGGGCCACCGCGACCAACACGATCAATGTCAGCGACAACAATAAGCTGACGGTAAAGCACTCAAGACAGCGTTCCACGACACGATTGAAACGATCGAGATAGGTTGTCTCTGCCATGGGCAACTGTCCTTCCCCACCATCGGTGGGGAAGGTTGCCTTGGCCGCATGCGAATGCGAGCTCATGACTTACTCCTCGGCCAGTGCCATTGCCCGATCGACAAGTTCTTGGCCACCGTCGACCTTGTCGGAGAACGCCTGATAGACCGGCGCACTCGCCTTCACGAAAGCGGCGCGATCAACTTGATTGACCTCCATGCCGCCCGCTTTCAGGCTCGCCAACAGCTTGTCATCAAGCTCAGCACCCTTGGCGAAGGCCCAGCTCTGGGTCTCGACGGAAACCTCAGCAATCGCCGCCTTCACATCCTGGGGCATCTTGCTCCAACCGGCCTGACTACTGGTCAGCCAGATCGGCGAATAGACATGATTGGAGAGTGACAGGTACTTCTGCACCTCCTGGAACTTGGCACCATCGATGTTGGACAACGGGTTTTCCTGACCATCGACCACCCCGGTCTGCAAGCCCACGAACACTTCCGAGAACGCCATCGGAGTGGGGTTGGCTCCCCATGTCTTGAACATGCCAGTGCGCCATTCGCTTTGGGGCGTCCTCAACTTAAGGCCCTCCAGATCCTCAGGCACGACAACCGGGTGTTCATTGTTGGTAATCTGACGAAAGCCGTTTTCCCAGGTAGATATCAGCTTGAGTCCTTTGGACTTGGCGTCTTCTGCCAGATCCGTCATCACGATGGCATCATCGATACGCTTGAGGTGCTCACGGTCCTTGACCAGAAATGGCATGTCGAACAACGCAAAACTGGGAGACACGGAAGACATCACCGAGGAGATGGCCGCTAGATCAATGGTACCGAGACGCAGCTTCTGGATCAGTTGACGTTCATCCCCCAGCTGCCCACTGTGGTAGTACTCCACCTGATGCGCGTCGCCCAACTTCGCCTGCAGGCTATCGGCAAAATGTTGTGCTGTCTGACCTTGCAGACTGTTGGGATTCCCTCCGATGGCAAAGACGATCTTTTCAGCGTGGGCCGCGGTAGTACCGAATGCGGCGGTTAAGATGGCGGCGGCAAGCATGACTCGCTTCATGGTTGTTTCCCTTGGCTTGTTATGATTATTGGCATGCACGCATCTGGGCCTCACTTCGGGTTTATTCTCCCGACTTGTCCCTCGAGGTCACTCGGCGATGACTCGCGAGACAGGCACCTCAAGTGGATTGCAAAGCAGACCAGATAGCACAGAACTTAGCCGTAGTTGCCGCAAAAGACCAACCTGATACGATGAAAAATAGACCTTTGTCTAGGAAATACGAGAGAAAAGGAGCCATCCAGCAACATCTGGACTGCAAAGCAAACCACGAAAGAGATGCGACTCTACTCAATGTCCAGCCACGCGCTCCTGAGATGAAACGTGCCCTGCCAGCGAGAGCTGCCAGGGCACGTTTCATCTCAAAAGAGCGCGTCACTCCCAGGCAGGGAACGGATCCGGCAGGACGCGCCAGGCTTCCTTGCCCGCCAGCAGCGTGGCGTCATCGAGTAGACATTCGTCCAGCGCCTGGCGGATACGGGCTTCATCCAGATTCTGGCCAATGAAGACCAGCTCCTGGCGCATGTCACCGAAGGGTTCTTGCCACTTTTCTTGAATCGATTCCAGATATTCGGGGTCTTCCGGCCACTCCACCTTAGGTACCGCCTTCCAGAACATGCCCCCGAATCCATAGTGGGCGATGCCACCGGCTTGGCTCCACTGCCCGGCATACTGCGGACGCGTGGCCAACCAGAAGAAGCCCTTGGAGCGCAGCAACTTGCCACCGAACCAGTCACCGTGCAGCAAGGTGAAGAACTTCTGCGGATCGAAGGGCTTGCGCGCAAGATACGCGAAGCTGGAGATACCGTACTCTTCGGTTTCCGGCATGTGCTCGCCACGTAGCTCCTTCAGCCAGCCAGGTGCCTGCTGAGCACGATCAAAGCTGAAGCGCCCCGTATCCAGCACCTTCTCCAGCGGGACCGAACCATGCGCCATGGACAGAATCTCGGCCTCGGGGTTGAGTGAGTGCAAGACGGCCGTCAGTTCTGCCACCTGAGTCGCGTCAAGCAGATCCGCCTTGCTGATCAACAGCACATCACAGAACTCGATTTGATCGACCAGCAGGTCCGCGACGTTGCGCTCATCGTCTTCTCCAAGGCTCTCACCGGCCTCGGCCAGCGACTGTGCCTCGCGATATTGCTCAAGGAAGTTGGCGCCGTCGACCACGGTCACCATGGTGTCGAGTCGGGCGACATCCGACAGACTCTGGCCATCCTCGTCCTCGAAGGTGAAGGTCTCCGCCACCGGCAGCGGCTCGGAGATGCCCGTGGACTCGATGACCAAGGTATCAAAACGCCCTTCTTCCGCCAGCCGCCGTACCTCGATGAGGAGATCCTCACGCAGGGTGCAGCAGATGCAACCATTGCTCATCTCGACCAGCTGCTCCTCCGCGCGATTGAGTGTCACCTCGTTGGCACCGCCAGGCACTCCACGGACCAAGGCGGCATCGATGTTGACCTCACTCATGTCGTTGACGATCACCGCCACCCGGCGCCCTTCACGGTTACCGAGAATATGGTTCAACAGGGTCGTCTTGCCAGCGCCCAGAAAGCCGGATAGCACAGTGACTGGCAGAGCAGAAGGCAGTGAAGCGGGCCTGTCAGGGGAGGAAGTCGATTGCAGGGTTGTCATCAGTCTTTGCCTTGAATTCATGAGGGAGCATCACGCCGAATCAGGTGCTGCATGACGTCCATAAGAGCTTGTCTCAAAGCGCCCTTATCAGAAGACTTGCATCAGCAAGCACGATTGCGCGGCAGGTCGAGGAATGCGCCATCATCCACCCGACCCCGAAATGATACGTTATAACATTTCTATAAGGCAATCCCTTGTCCCCTTCCACGAGAAGACCAAAAACGCCCCGCTGACAGGTCAGCAGGGCGTCGATAGTGGCAATGAATCCAATGTGAGAACTCATGTCATCGTCATGAATTCGCTCAACCAGAAGTCTTCCTAGACAGCCATCATCACGGCGGATGCCATCACCGCTCCGCCCACCAGGCGTGAAGCGATGGCTGGCACATGCATCAGGCGCTGGCCCGCGACACGACCCAGCAATGCCAAGGCCAGCGTCGCGACCACGAAGCCCGCCATGTAGCCAATGGCGCTACCAGCCGCTGGCATTTCCAGCGCATGAGCGAAGCCGTGGCAGGCCATGAAACCGGCGACCATGATGGCGCCCGCCAGGGTCGGCAAGCGCATCAGCAGCGCAATCAGGCCTCCGGCAATCAGTACCGACATCAGGATACCCTGCTCCGCTATGACGGCATGACTGGCAAGCCCACCACTGAGCAGGGCAATACCTGCGCCTCCCAGCATGCCGATCACCATCAACAACGGTGTCAGTGTCTTGAGGCTATTGGACTGTCGAGCACTCCAGACACCGATGGCGAGCATGGCCATCAGGTGATCCAGCCCGGTGAACGGATGCGTCAACCCCGCCAGCAGGCCTTGGGTCTCGTGTCCTGGATGAGCGGAAGCAGAGGTGGCGACCAACAGCAGGGAGGACATCAGCAGTAAAGAACAGGAACGCTTCATGTATCAGCCTCAAGATTATGTTGTCGTTGGGTCAAGAAAGCTCAGAGCAAAAAACGAAAAAGTGGCGAGCGATACAGGCCTGTGATCAAGCCTCGGCCGACAGCTTTTCGGGGCGCCGTTCCGGCAGCATGCCGCGGTCAAGGATGAAGGTGATGATCTCCTCCACGCCGACCCCGTCATACAGATTGGCGAACACGAAAGGACGCTCGCCGCGCATCTTGCGCGAGTCACGGTCCATCACCTCAAGCGAGGCGTGCACATACTCGGCGATATCGATCTTGTTGATGATCAACAGATCTGACTTGGTGATGCCCGGCCCACCCTTGCGCGGAATCTTGTCGCCCGCAGAGACATCGATCACATAGAGGGTGAGATCGGAAAGCTCCGGGCTGAAGGTGGCGGACAGGTTGTCACCGCCGGATTCCACCAGTACCAGCTCCATGTTCGGGTGACGCGCCTGCAGATCATCGATGGCCGCCAGGTTCATCGAGGCATCCTCTCGAATCGCAGTATGCGGGCAGCCGCCGGTTTCGACGCCGAGAATGCGGTCCGCCGCCAGCGCTTCGTGACGCAACAGGAAGTCGGCATCTTCGCGGGTGTAGATGTCATTAGTGACAACCCCGATGTCGTAATGGTCGCGCAGGGCCAGACACAGCTGGCGCAACAACGCCGTCTTGCCGGAGCCTACCGGCCCTCCCACTCCTACGCGTAGACAATGCTTCATGGCAACTTCCCTTCTCATGAGATATCGGACGTTCATGTCGGTCGGTTCAGGCGCAGCCGCCTCAAGACAAGCGGCAGTCGTTCAACTCCTGAACAGACGTGAATATTGTGTTTCGTGCTGGGCGGAAGCGAGTGCCAATCCCGGCAATATAGGGCCAAGCTCGGTATCCGTTCGCTGCAGTGACTGCGCCACGACCTCCACCACGCGGGGACGCAGCTGCTCGGTCAAGCGCTGCGCGGCGGTATGTCCCAGCGGCATGGCCTTGCAGGCCACCGCCAGCTGATTCTCGAGCCACGCCCACGCAAAGCCGATCAAGGTCTGACGCGGTGGCACCCCACGCTGATGTGCCACCCAGGCGAACACCGTCACGTAGCCCGGCGCCTGGGGCATCAGCGCTACTGGCGGTTCAAGCTCGAGACTTCTGAGCAGTCGCAGCAGTGCCGCCCCCAGGCGCGCGTCTTCATCACTGAGTTCAGCAGTTTCGCGTGTCGCCTTGAGCCAGCCATCCCACTCGGCCAGAGCCTCGCCATCCTGCGCAGCCCACGCCTGCTGCAAGCGTACCAACAGCGGAAGTTCGCAGCGGCCGAGCCCGTCTTCCAGCACGCCGTCAATCCACTCGCCCAGCTCTTGCTCATGGGTGACCCACCCCAGTTCAAAGGCACTTTCCAGCCCCTGGGACCAGGCAAAGGCACCGATGGGCAGAGCAGGACTCACCAGCTGCAAGAGCCCCAGCAGCGCCAGATCCTCCTGAGCAGGAAGCCCCGCCGCGGCATCAGTGCTCATGGGCGTGGCTATGGTCATGGTCATGGTCGTGAGCGTGGGAATGAGCATGACCGGCCTGAGCATAGGCACCCGGTTCGGGATCAAACGGTGCCTCGTGATGCTCAAGCGACGCACCAAGGCGCATGGCCAATGCCTCCAATACATGATCCGGTGGGAAGCGCACCCAGCCGAGCTCGCTCTCGGTCCCAGCCTCCTGAACGCCGAGTGCCAGTTGCACATGACGATTGCCCAGGTGATAGCAGAGCGCCGCCATTGGCAGGCCCGAGGCGATGTAGGCAGTCACTACCGGTTCAGGCGCGGCCTGAATCCGGATCACCTCACCCTTGCTGGAGGACAGGCGATCCCCCTCACGCAGTACGGGGCCGCGGTCCAGAAACAGGCCAACGTCGCGCCCACCGTCTGTCGTGGCCTTGAGGCGGCCACGAATGCGCAGTTCCAGTGGCAGGGTCAGTGTATCCAGAACGTGGACGCCGGAGTGAGCGCTCGCTCCATCATCGGTCGAAAGCGCCAGTCGTTGTGTCAGTTCAATCATGTCGGCCATCTCGAATAGGGAATCAAAACAGGTGATAGCGTTGAGCCAGTGGCAACACCGTGGCAGGCTCACAGGTCAACAACTCACCGTCGGCAAACACTTCGTAGGTCTGGGGATCGACCTTGAGTTCGGGGCAGGCGTCGTTGAGCTTCATGTCGCACTTGCGCACCTGGCGCACGTTGCGACAGGCCGACAGCGGGCTATCGAGCCCGAGCGTGACACCGACGCCGGCATCAAGCGCCGCCTGACTGACGAAGGTCAGTCGCGTGGCACTGGCTGCCTTGCCGAACGCGCCGAACATCGGCCGATAATGCACCGGCTGCGGCGTGGGGATGGAGGCATTCGGGTCGCCCATCGGCGCGGCGGCGATCATGCCCCCTTTGAGAATGCAGGCGGGTTTGACGCCAAAGAAGGCCGGTGACCACAGCACCAGGTCCGCCAGTTTGCCGACTTCTATCGAGCCGACCTCGTGGGCGATGCCATGCGTGATGGCGGAGTTGATGGTGTACTTGGCGATGTAACGCCGGGCACGAAAGTTATCGGTACCACGCTCAACGTCTTCCGGCAGCAGACCACGTTGCACGCGCATCTTGTGAGCGGTCTGCCAGGTACGGCAGATCACCTCGCCCACTCTCCCCATCGCCTGGGAGTCGGACGACATCATCGAGATGACACCCAGATCATGCAGGATGTCCTCGGCCGCGATCGTCTCGCGACGAATGCGCGAATCGGCAAAGGCGACATCCTCAGGAATGCTCGGGTCCAGGTGGTGGCAGACCATCAGCATGTCGAGATGCTCATCCACCGTATTGACGGTGTAGGGGCGCGTCGGGTTGGTGGACGACGGCAACACGTTAGGGCGCGAGCAGGCGGTAATGATGTCCGGGGCATGGCCGCCGCCCGCACCTTCGGTGTGGAAGGTATGAATGCAGCGGTCCTTGAAGGCCGCCAGAGTATCTTCGACGAAGCCGGATTCATTCAGGGTGTCGGTATGTATCGCGACCTGCACATCATAGGCCTCGGCCACGGTGAGACAATTGTCGATGGAAGCTGGCGACGTGCCCCAGTCTTCGTGCAACTTGAGGCCGATCACACCCGCCTCGATCTGCTGTTCCAACGCCTCAGGCAGCGAGGCATTGCCCTTGCCGAGCAAGCCGATGTTCATCGGCAGGCTATCCACTGCCTGCAGCATCTTGCCGATATGCCAGGGCCCCGGCGTGCAGGTGGTGGCGTTGGTACCGGTCGCCGGCCCGGTGCCGCCGCCGAGCATCGTGGTGATACCGCTCATCAGTGCTTCCTCCACCTGCTGCGGGCAGATGAAATGAATGTGCGGGTCGACCCCGCCAGCCGTCAGAATCTTGCCTTCCCCAGCGATGATCTCAGTGCCCGGGCCAATCACGATGTCCACGTCGGGCTGGGTGTCCGGGTTGCCAGCCTTGCCGATGGCCGCGATGCGCCCCCTCTGCAAGCCGACATCCGCTTTGACGATGCCCCACCAGTCCAGAATCAGCGCATTGGTGATCACGGTATCCATCACACTGTCGTCGGCGCGCTGGCTCTGGCCCATGCCATCGCGGATGACCTTGCCCCCACCGAACTTGACCTCTTCGCCGTAGTGGGTGAAATCCTTCTCCACCTCGATCCAAAGCTCTGTATCACCGAGACGCACGCGGTCACCAGTGGTCGGGCCATACATATCGGCATAGGCCTGTCGCGTTATTTTCATGTCCTGCCTCGCGATCCGGGAGGGTGAGCGTTTACGTCAGAGCGGAGCATCACTGTCGTCCTTGAGCGGGCCTGACTCAGGCGGATCTGTCTCAGGCGGATCTGTCTTCAGCGCCCCCATCACCTCGCCACGGAAGCCATAGATGTGGCGACTGCCCGCGAAGGGAATCAGCGTGACACTGCGAGACTGACCCGGCTCAAAGCGAATCGCCGTGCCCGCCGCGATGTCCAGCCGCTGCCCCAGCGCGAGATCACGATCGAACTCAAGCGCCGGATTGGCTTCGGCAAAGTGGTAGTGCGAACCGATCTGGATCGGTCGGTCGCCGCCGTTACCCACCGAGAGCGTGGTACGCGGGCGGTCTTCGCACAGCGCGATGTCACCCTCTGCAATCTGATATTCCCCGGGAATCATCATTGTTGGCCTCACACGATGGGGTTGTGAACGGTCACCAGCTTGGTGCCGTCCGGGAAGGTCGCCTCGACCTGCACCTCGGGGATCATCTCGGCGATGCCGTCCATGACATCGTCACGGGTCAGCACCTCGGCCCCACGCCCCATCAATTCGGCCACGCTCAAGCCTTCACGGGCCCCTTCCAGAATCTCGGCGCTGATCAGCGCAATGGATTCCGGATAATTGAGCTTGAGGCCCTTGGCCTTGCGACGTTCCGCCAACAGCGCGGCGGTAAACAGCAGCAGCTTGTCCTTGTCTCTGGGCGTCAGTTCCATGTCATTGCTCTTGTGATGTTCATTGATGCATCAAGACGTCGTGTCTCGACGAAGTTCATAGCCGTCAGGTCAGCCAGATGCGTGGCACATGGGCGGCAATCCCTGTCATGAGTGGGCGCAGAATCTGCCAGGCCTGCTGGCACAGTGCCCAGGCGTCGTTGCGTTCGTGGCCCAGATAGCGCAACAGCACCACTCCATTGCGGCGTGTCACGGCCCAGTGAGGGGATGGGGCAAGCCCTTCGCGCAACGCCTCGATGGCAGCCGGCTCATCCTCCAGTCCCACGGCCCACAGCGTGGCCTGCACACTGCAGCCTCCCTGCCCCCAGGTGCCGATGAAGCGCGGATGCAACGGGTCCAGCGACTGGCGTTCGATCCATAACGGCTTGCCGTCGCGTGTCAGACGAAAGCGCTGTTCAAGATGGCCACTGATGAACGGCAGTGCGCCAACCGGCCGCCCCAGCGCCAGCACTTCCCACCCGAGACAGCGGGCGCGGCCGGCAAGCGCGATCGTGGTGGTCTGCTCGCCGCGTGATCCGTCAAAGGCCAATGTTTCCTGTGGCAGCCATTCCAGGGTCGCACCCTCGGCGACCGTCAGATGCGTATGCTGCCCCCAGGCCACGCCATTGCGATCCGCCTTGTAGAGCTTGGCGGCGGCGGGCGTGGTCAGCAGTACATGCGCGCCTGACGCCACCTCGGCAGTGATCTGCAGTGCATCGCCGCTGACCAGCCCCCCGGGCGGATGCAACAGGTAGACATGGCAACAACCGTGCCGCCCTTCGGGATAGAAGGGCCGCTGCACACGCAAGGGGCCGTGATGGCGCCGGCGTGTCAGTCGCGTAATGGGCACTGCGCCATCACGGCTATCGGCCTCGAAGCGCAAGGAAAGCGCGGCTTCCCACTGACGCTGATGATCGAAGCGGTGGCCGGAGGCGTTCACCTCATCACCGGGCGGGGTCACGGGGATGGCGGTGTGAATCGTCATACGGTCAGATGCTGTTTGATGAGTTCATCGGAGAGACCCGCGATCTCGCCTTCAGCGACACGACGACCGCGATCCATGATCACGAAGCGGTCCGCATACTTGCGTGCAAACGGCAGCTTCTGCTCGACCAGCAGAACCGTCAGGCCGTCCTCCTTGATCAGGCGACGAATGACCTCACCGATCTGAGCGACGATATTGGGCTGAATGCCCTCACCCGGCTCATCGAGAATCAACAGGCGCGGCTCGATCACCAGGGCACGGCCAATCGCCAGCTGCTGCTGCTGACCGCCGGATAGATCCCCCCCGCGGCGATGACGCATCTCCTTGAGTACCGGGAACAACTCATAGATGCGTTCGGGTATCTGGCGCAGGCCATCGCGACGCACAGCAAGCCCCGTGCGCAGGTTCTCTTCCACCGTCATCAGCGGGAAGATCTGACGTCCCTGGGGCACATAGCCGATTCCCAGACGTGCGCGGTCTTCCAGCTTGCGGCGTGTCAGGTCGAGACTCTTCTCTACCGTGCTCTTCTGGGCCTCGTCGCCCGCGAGGTAGTGCAAGGCGCCGTCACGTACGACCTCCTCGCCCATGATGCACTTCATCAACGTCGTCTTGCCGACGCCGTTGCGGCCCATCACGCAGGTGCATTGGCCAGCAGGAATCTCCAGCGTCAGGTCCCACAGCGTATGGCTTTCCCCATAGAACTGGTTGAGCGTGTCGATGGTCAGCAGCGGCGGCTCGGCATCCGGCACCCGTGCATTGATATTCAGCGCTTGCGTCATCAGTCACTTTCTCCCAGATAGACTTCGACGACTTTCGGGTCCGTCGAGACTGCATCCATGCTGCCTTCCGCCAACACTGCGCCCTGATGCAGCACCGTTACCTTGCGCGCTATCGAGCGCACGAAGCCCATGTCATGCTCGACCACCACCACCGACTGACGCCCTGCCAGACTGGTCAGCAGCTCCGCAGTGCGCTCCATCTCCTGTTCGGTCATGCCCGCCACCGGCTCATCGACCAGCAGCAGGCGCGGCTTCTGCATCAGCAGCATGCCGATCTCCAGCCATTGCTTCTGGCCGTGGGAGAGAATGCCCGCCGGGCGCTCCCGCCACTGGCCGAGATGGATCGTCTGCAGGACTTCATCGATACGATCACGAGTCTCGCCGGTCATGCGTGCGGTCAGCGTCGGAAAGATGCGCTTGTCAGTCGCCATTGCCAGCTCAAGATTCTCGAACACGCTGAGCGCCTCGAAGACGGTGGGCTTCTGGAACTTGCGACCGATGCCCAGCGTCGCGATCTCCGGCTCACTCATGTGCAGCAGGTCATGGCGGCTGCCGAACCACACCGAGCCGCTGTCGGGGCGTGTCTTGCCGGTGATGATGTCCATCATGGTGGTCTTGCCGGCGCCATTGGGGCCGATGATGCAGCGCAGCTCACCGTCATCGATGGTCAGATTGAGATTGTTGATCGCCTTGAAGCCATCGAAGCTGACGCAGACATCTTCCATGTAGAGGATCGGCCCGTGAGTCACGTCGACCGGCGAGACGCGCGGCGTCAGAAAATCGAAGACTCGATCACGCGTCGCCATTTCTCTCAGCAGGCTCATGCGGGGCTCTCCCCGGTTGTCTCATTGATCTTCGCAGCGTTACGGGACGTGTCA
Source organism: Cobetia sp. L2A1 (assembly GCF_009796845.1). NCBI lineage: Bacteria > Pseudomonadati > Pseudomonadota > Gammaproteobacteria > Oceanospirillales > Halomonadaceae > Cobetia > Cobetia sp. L2A1. The sequence continues at coordinate 2,631,517 of NZ_CP047025.1, forward strand.
TGAGTGTCGTCAGCGCTCGTCTGGCGATGCCCCCACTGGCTGAAGAGTCCGGCGATGCCCTTGGGCAGCAGCACGGTGACCAGCACGAACAGCCCGCCGAGGGCGAACAGCCAGGCATCCGGCATGATGCCGGTGAATACCGTCTTGGCGTAGTTGACGATCAGCGCGCCCAGCACGGCACCGTAAAGCGTCGCGCGGCCACCCAGTGCCACCCATACCACCACCTCGATGGAAAACAGCGGCGAGAACTCGCCGGGATTGATGATGCCCACCTGCGGCACATACAGCGCACCCGCCACACCCGCCAGCATCGCGGACACCACGAAGATGAACAGCTGGACACGTTCGACGCGATAGCCCAGAAAGCGCGTGCGCGCCTCGGCATCTCGACAGGCGATGCTCAAGCGGCCCAGCTTGGAGCCAACGATGCCGCGACACAGCAGATACCCCAGCGCCAGTGCGACGCCGCTGGCAATGAACAGGGCAATGCGCACGCTGTCGGTACGCAGGTCAAAGCCCAGCATGTCCTTGAAGTCAGTCAGGCCGTTGTTGCCGCCAAAGCCCATCTCGTTTCTGAAGAACGCCAGCATCAAGGCGAAGGTCAGCGCCTGGGTGATGATGGAGAGATAGACCCCCGTGACGCGGGAGCGGAAGGCGAGGAACCCGAACACCAGCGCCAGCAGGCCAGGCACCAGCAGTACCATCAGGAAGGCGAAGCCGGGCATGTCAAAGCCGTGCCAGAACCACGGCAGCTCCTGCCAGTTGAGAAAGACCATGAAGTCCGGTAACTCAGGATTGCCATACACGCCGCGGTCGCCCACCTGGCGCATCAGGTACATGCCCATGGCATAGCCCCCCAGCGCGAAGAAGGCACCGTGCCCCAGGCTCAGAATGCCCAGATACCCCCAGACGAGATCCACCGCCACCGCCAGCAGTGCGTAGCACAGGTACTTGCCCAACAGCGTGACGGTGAAGGTACTGACGTGCAGCGGATGGCTCTCCGGCAACAGCACATGCGACAGCGTCACCGCGATCACCGAGGTGAAGAGCACCGCAAGAAAGATCTGAGTGGAACGCTCCGTGAAGGGGCGCACCAGCCATGAACGTGAATCAGGCATGGATCAACCCTCCGCGGCGCGGCCCTTTTGCGGGAAGAGTCCCCGCGGGCGCTTTTGAATGAACAGGATGATGAACACCAGCACCACGATCTTGGCCAGTACCGCGCCCGCCCAGGGCTCCAAGAACTGGTTGAGAAGCCCCAGTGACATACCCGCCACCAGCGTGCCCCACAGATTGCCCACCCCGCCGAACACCACGACCATGAAGGAATCGATGATGTAGTTCTGGCCCAGGTTCGGACCGACGTTGGTGATCTGCGAGAGCGCGACACCGGCGAGTCCGGCGACGCCGGAGCCCAGGGCGAAGGTCATGATGTCGACACGCGTCGCCTTGATGCCCATCGAGCGCGCCATGGCACGGTTCTGTGTCACCGCCCGCACCTCGAGCCCGAGACGGGTACGCCGCATGATCAGCATCAGGCTGGCGAACACGACCAGCGCGAAGCCGATGATGTAGAGACGGTTGAGCGTCAGTGACAGCGCCTCGTTGACCATCAGCGAGCCGCTCATCCATTCAGGCGTGACCACGATGCGATTCAAGGGCGAGATGGTGGTGCGCACCAGCTGCTGCAGGATCAGGCTGATGCCGAAGGTCGCCAGCAGCGTTTCCAGCGGACGTCCCTTGAGGTGCTGGATGACACTGCGCTCGATGATGACGCCGACTGCCGCCGCGACCAGGAAACCCGCAGGAATCGACAGCAACAGCGCCAGCCCAGGTTGGCCCGGCAGCAGTTGCTGCATGCCCCAGGTGGTATAGGCGCCGAGCATGATCAGTTCGCCATGCGCCATGTTGATCACGCCCATGACACCAAAGGTGATCGCCAGACCTATCGCCGCCAGCACCAGCACAGAACCCAGTGACAGGCCGAAGTACAGGGTCTCGAACCCGCGGTTGAGCTTGAGCTTCTGCTGGATACCTGCCAATGCCGAGGTGGCTGCCTCGGCCAGTTCAGGGTCATCACTGGCGGCGGCACCGTTGAGCGCCGCGATGGCCGCGCTGTTGAGACTTCCGGAGAGACGCTCCAGCGCGGCCATGTCGCCACGGGCCTCCAGCTGCTGGATCGCCAGTGCTTCTTCCAATGCCCCGCGAACGCTTTCATTCTCCTCGCGCTCGATCAGGGGGCCCAGCTTGTCCGTCATGGCGTCAGTGACACTGCCCCGCAGTCCTCGTGCCGCCTGTAGACGAACCGACTCATTGTCGGAGGTGAGATCGATCATCGACAGCACACCATCGACATGACCGCGCAGGGAATTGTTGATGCGCAGCGTATCGATCTCGCGGCGCGAGATCTTGCCGGCGGAGTCGCCGCTCAGCGCATCGGAGACCGCCCAGTCACGCCCACGGTTGTTGTCGACGATCAAAAAGCGATCGCCCTCCTTGCGCCGTGCCAGCTTGTTGGCGGCAAATGCCTCGAGCCAACCGCGCGCACGGCTGTCGCCACTCAGGGCGATCTCATCGATGACAGCGGCCTTGCCGACATTGGAAGCCTCGGCGAGTCGTGTCAGCAGGGATTGGGCGGCATTGTCGTCGCCACGCACTGGCGGCTGAGCCGAGGTATCTGACTTGGCCAAGGCCTCAGGTTCAGCCGCCGCAAACAGGGGGAATGACAGCAGGCAGACCAGCAGCATCTGCCAGAGCCAGCGGTGTTTTCCATTGAGGGAGATAGACATCAAGATGGGGCCATCCATGGTGAGCGCATCAACCGTCAGAGGCGTCACTGCCTGACTGCCGAGCGCGAGAGATCACGGAGATGGCCTGCGCTGCCGACAAGCTGACAACGCAGGCCATCGCATGAATGCTATTGCGCTGTGGCGCTCTCCTTCGCACCACAGGAATGGGTCACGACATTGTAATTGCCGCATTCCATCGGCTTGCGCCAGTCACTGATCAAGTCCTTCGAACCTTCCAGATAATCCGACCAGGCATCGCCAGCCACGGTGGAGGGTGTCTGCCAGACAACGGAGAACTGGCCATTGTCCTGAATCTCGCCGATCAGTACCGGCTTGGTGATGTGATGATTGGGCATCATGGTGGCGTAGCCACCAGTCAGATTGGGTACCGAAACGCCGATGATGGCGTCCTTGACCGCATCGACCTCGACGCTACCCGCCTTGCGCACGGCTTCCATCCACATGTTGAAGCCGATGTAATGGGCTTCCATCGGGTCATTGGTGACGGCATCGTCCTTGCCGGTGTAGGCGATCCACTCATCGATGAAATCGTAGTTGGCGTCGCTGTCCACGCTCATGAAGTAGTTCCAGGCCGCGAGATGTCCGACCAGCGGCGCGGTATCGATACCGGAAAGCTCCTGTTCGCCCACCGAGAAGGCGACGACCGGGATGTCCTCGGCCTTGATGCCCTGATTGGCCAGCTCACGATAGAACGGCACATTGGCATCGCCATTGATGGTCGAGACGACAGCCGTTTTCTTGCCAGTGCTGCCGAAGGATTTGATGTCAGACACGATGGACTGCCAGTCGGAGTGACCGAACGGGGTGTAGTTGACCATCACGTCCTCATCGGCCACGCCGTGAGACTTGAGATAGGCGGCGAGAATCTTGTTGGTGGTACGCGGATAGACGTAGTCGGTCCCGGCCAGCACCCAGCGTTTCACGCCGACATCGTTCATCAGATAATCCACTGCCGGAATGGCCTGCTGATTGGGCGCGGCGCCGGTGTAGAAGACGTTCTCGGAGGATTCCTCGCCCTCATACTGCACCGGATAGAACAGCAGGCCATTGAGCTCTTCGATGACTGGCAGCACGGACTTGCGTGACACCGAGGTCCAGTTGCCGAAGATCACGTCGACCTTGTCCTGGGCCAGCAGCTCTCGTGCCTTCTCGGCAAACAGTGGCCAGTTGGAGGCGGGGTCGACCACGACGGGCTCAAGCTTGCGGCCCAGCAGTCCTCCCGCGTCGTTCTGCTTCTTGATCAACATCAGCATGGTGTCTTTCAGCGTCGATTCGCTGATCGCCATGGTGCCGGAGAGTGAGTGCAGAATCCCGACCTTGATCGGCCCCTCTTCCGCTTGAGCAATGGTGGCAAGCGAGAAACCGACACAGGCGGTCAGCATTGCGGCAGCAATTTTCTTGTTCACGACATTCCCTCGTTTCTTGTTGTACTTGTTATCCCTCCTGTGCTGGTGCAATTGATATGCCAATCAATGCCGTAGCACTGACCTGCTTAGTACATTCCACTGCTGTCACTACTTTTAGTTAGATAACCAAACACCCCGGGCGCACCAAAAAAGCGCATGACAAAACAGCTTCTTTTTAAACGCGCACCAATTCAGTGAGCTTTCACAATTTTCTTAGTCTGTGCTCTGCTACATAGCGAGTTGAAAGCCTTTTTTTCTCTTTATTTTGTCGCTTACTGGTGCATTCCTAGCTAGCGACATATTGATCACAGGCGATATTTCATACTGGGGATACTTCCCGCATCTGCATTTCTCGCTCTCCTCAGAGAATAGCGGCGCCTGATATATAGACTGGAGGATTGCGGCCATCGGGCCGCTGAAGATCGACTTCCCAGATTCACGAAGCTCGATAGCGTACGAGTTGACTGCGAGCGACTCCGCAGGACAAGAGACGTCAGCGAACTGGCGTCAGATACTGTCTGCTAATCGAGGTACTTCATGATTCCCCCACTGCCATGCGTTCTTTCCCCTGCCGACGCCACACACACTCCCTTAGGGTCTGCCCCTTCCTCCGACTCAATGACCTCTCAAGGGGGTGATCATGTCGCATAACGAGAAGGTCGGAGGCCTGCCAACCGATATGTCGTCATGGTCTGGAAAGGAAGAGAGTCACGCGCTGACAGAGGATATGGAGTTGTCACGCGCTGCCAGACGATTACTGTCTGACAGCATGGCCAAGAACACGATTCTGGCATTCCGATCTGATATCCGAGGCTTCCTGAAAGCCGGCTACTCACTCCCCGCCACTGCACAACAAGTCGCCAATTATCTCGCTGAAATGTATGCCAAAGGGCGTAAGCCTGCCACGATCTCCCGCCATGCCAGCTCGCTGGGCACCTGGCATGTTTACATGCAGTTGCCCTCACCCACCCTTAGCCTGGAAGTGAAAGGTGTATTGAAGGGGATTCATCGCAAGAGTGATGGACGACAACGTCAGGCGCCCGCGTTGCGACTCCATCATTTGCAACAGCTGCTAAATACTCTGGATCTTGATGAGCCCAGAGATTTACGTAATGCCAGCATGTTCTGCCTGTGTTTCTACGGCGCGTTTCGCTCCAGTGAGGTCGTCGCACTCTACAGGGAGGATATCGAGTGGCGTGATGGCGGTATCGTGATCACGTTGCGCCACAGCAAAACCAATCAAAGCGGACGGATCGAGCAGAAGACGCTTCCCCGTAATCCTGCGGGCGATCGTTGCTGCCCAGTGACACTCCTGGAGGCCTGGCTTGCATGGAGTGGCATTCGTCGAGGCGCCCTGTATCGATCCATCGATCAGGCTGATCGAGTGGGGGCTGGCAGAATGCACCCCGTCACCTTCAGTAACCTGCTCAAAAAGGCGTTACAGCGTGCCAACCTCACTGCAGAGAGATTTACCACCCACAGCTTCCGTGCTGGCTTCATTACCGAAGCGCATCTCCGTGGCAAGAGCGACCAACAGATAAAACGCATCAGCGGACATCGTGACCAGAAAACCTTCGAACGCTACATCCGCATGGCGGATGACATGCATGACCCGGGCAACGACATCTTTTGATAGCTCGGACTCAGAAAGGCGCTGCCAAGGACGGCAGCACTTCCAGTGACGCTGACGAGATGATATTTACCCTACTATGAGGATTAGATAATCAATAAGACGCCAGGGAGGGATCATGACCGATACCTACGCCCCACTACCTGAGGCCGAGTTTGTCATCTCAGGCAAGTTACGGAGTCGTTCACGTCGTTTTCTCGACGGCCTCATCTATCTTCCTCCCCCGCGCAAAGGCACAACGACATCTCACAAGCGTGTCCTGCTCCGGCACCTCCCCATTGTGCTCGTCAGTGCCCAGGGGCATGCAGAGTTGCTCAACAGCGGCATGCTACTGCGCCAACTCAGTGGTCTCTCTCTCGAGAACTTCCATTCCCTTCAGGTCTTCGAGGTGGACCGTCAAAATCTCACGCATGAGGAGCTGGAGGTATTGCGCTACTTGTCAGAGGTACTGCCACAGGAGCTCTTCAATACCTCACTCGTGATGGAAGCCCGAGCTTTCATCAAGCAGCTCAATGAGAAGCCTGGACTGGAAGAGAAACTGGCGCGCATCGTATTCGGGTTATCGAAGTCCACCCTGGACATCAAGAGCCTCATGATCCTGACCCAGGGACGCTGGGCCAAGAGCACGCTGCAACGCGCTCATAGCCCGAAAGGACAACGTAGTCCCGACGATGAGCCCGTGGTGCTAGAGCCACCCTCTACCGCGAAAAAACGGGAGAACGAGGCACAAAAGGTGGCACCAACCTCAGCGACTATCACTCACTCAGCGTCTAAGCCGACAACGCCGCCCCGATGGCAAAAAGCGCTGAACACACCCCCGGACACAGCGAATCCCGTCCCCTCAACGACTCTCAAGTCTCATGTGGACCTCCATAGGACAGGCGATCTGTTTGACGATCAGCAGAACGATATAGGGAGCCCCTCGTCTTGACACATGACACTCCCGAGAGCAAGACATGGCTCCCCGAGGCAATACTTCATCAATGGGAAGATCAGCTGGGTGACCTGGTACTGTCAGCATCAGAGGAAACGCGTTTATGGCCGTTTCTTCAGCGCAACCTCCCCCCCTGTAGCCAAGCGGACCTCTGGATATCCGCCAATGTTCAGGCAATGGATGACAATGATCCTTCATTGCTAGACCTCATCAGCAAGCTTCTGAGACTGCTCCCACTTGCACCAGGTCCTTTACAGACGATTCGTCAGAGCCACCCCCTGCATAGCCACCTGACCTTTCCCGACAAATTCGCTCCCTCCATGGTGCGAGCAGACATCGCAAACCAAGCAATACAGATTGCACGCCACGACACGGCTTCAACACCCTATCCCGAACTCTTGCCAGGTAATGCCGAGCAGTCCCCCATTGAGCACAATCGCCGCTTGATTCGTCTCGCTTTGCGCGACATGGCGGGTTACCACTCAGGCCCTCTTGTCGATCCCAGTATCTATTACCAACATCTGTCGACGTTACGCATCGCATTGAGGTACATGTTGCCACGTTGGAATCACCCGATCGTGTGGAGTCATTCTGCCAGTCTCTCGCTGCTCAGTGCCTGGAAAAGCACACCTTGGCTGGCGAATCATAAGCCGAAGCTTTATAACCACTTGAACCGAGCCAATGAACTGCTCTCCGGTCACCCGTCCCTTGGAACTCGACGCACGCGCTATACAAAACGAAGCCCGCAACGCTCCGTCTTTTATCAAGACACTTTCAAGCGCAACTTTTCGCCTGTTATCTCAAACTCTGAGCTACCTGAGAACGTCGATGCCTCACTGCGCCCGGAAGAGGACGAGGACGATGCGGCTAGCTTGGAAAAGGAAAGGGTCGCGCACCAACAAGAAGAGGAGACGCCCTTCCACCGCAAGGGAGACAGCCTCCTGACACCGGAAGATTGCAGGGTAATCGCTCGCAAGCGTCAGCAAACATCCATCGCTCAAAGCTTGGGGAGTCTGTCGAATTTCGCCACGACCCAGGGTCAGGTCCGTAGAATACTGAAATTACCTCTGCCGCCTGATACCACACTGCTGGTGCAGCTTATCCTCGCGACAGGTATCGCGCCCAGGCGTCTCAGCCAGATCCGCGTGGCAGACGTGACGCAGGAAGCGATGCTCCGCACTACGGCGGCATCTCGTGACCAATCGCTGCAGTGGGTCCCCGAAAGCAGCACACTCTACGTCCCCGTCATTCATGCACCGTCAAAATGTCCACCGCTACCTCTGCGTCTACCGGACACACTCGCTACACCACTCAATCAATTGAGTGAAGCGACAACTCAACCTCTATCCAAGAGCCTGACACTGCTCAACCGTCGGCTGGTGCAACACATGGAATTGGACACTGGCACCACTCCCACGGCTCAGCGCGTTGTCAGAGCAGCGCGGCATCATATTCTCGGCATGGCGAAGACGGATATCGAAGCGGAGTGGCTTCACGGGGAGCTCAGTCTGAAAACAGCAGCGCCTGCCGCTTACCGCAAGATGCCCATGCGTGAGCTACAGCGCCTCATGAACGCATCGCTCGAATGGTGGGAAATCGCAACTCCAAATAAAGCGATTTCGCTTCCCAAGAATACGCAAGTCATCACGAGCTTGGGCTCGAGCGTGACACTGACGCTCCAAACGGCCAAGGAGGCACTGAAGGGGTTGCATGACCTGGTGCAAGCTGGCCTTTCTGACTTCCCCAAAGCCGCCCGTACGCAAAGTCATTCGCAAGATGTCTGCTCGGCCTTGATCGAACTCAATAGCGCACTGTGCTGCTACACACTCCTGGGAGTCCAGCTGACGGCAGGACTTCGCCCTATAGGCCCCACTACGCGAATGTCTCGGCGTGGACGTCTGCTGTGGATCGCTGACAAGGATTCGGGCCACTACAGAGAGAGCCGTGTCATCCCGCTGCCCCTCCCGATTTGCCAGAATCTCGATACCCTGCAGGCGTGGCAGACTGCCTGGCGGCAACACTGGCCACGAAATGGAGGGGCTTGGCTGTCATGGCCTGAAGACGAACAGGTACTGGCCATGTGGTGGTCGAGGCGCAAGGCAAGCCTCAATCTGACAGCAAAGCCTTTCCAGCAGACCCACATGCGAGACTGGATCAGCGCACGCCATCAGGCACCGCAGCTGACAACATCATCACGCAGTGCACTCGATACCCTGCAGGCACTGCCCGATAACGCCCCACGTCATTTCGTCGCCCAGACACTCGATGGCCGATTGAAAGCGAATACGCTGGATATGCTGCTAGGCCATGTCAAACGCGGCCAGCAGCGCCACGCCCCCTATGCCAGCAATATCTGCCTACCACCCGAGATGCAACGCCTCTTGGGGACCTTATCCGATGAGTTGAGGATAAAGGTGCTACCTCTCAAGGATTTGCCATGAGCGGAGATTGGATATTTTCCATTGCGCCTGAAAAGGAGGCTTCCGCAATCCCATGGCTGACCAGGTCCGATCCTGACTTGCACCTCAAGTTCATGAGAACCCGCCACATGCAGGAACTCTGGTCGCAATGGGAGGAGCGCCGACTTGATCGAGTCAAAGGCAGACAACGCCAGCAAAGCCTGCACCTTCTGTACTGGATCGAGCGTCACGCCAAGCGCCAACCGGCCACCGATGTACCAGCAGAGGCCGGGAGTATTACGCTGACACTCAACCACACTCACGCCGACGCCATGGCCAAGGAACTGATTCGTTGGAGACACGTTCATCATCGTCGCCCGATAGGGCGTCGCGAAGCCTACGGCGTCATCGCCCGCTTTCTGGAGGAGGTCAATCAAAGTCCGGGAGTCTTGGCGATGTTGCCACAGTGGCCCACGCTGGCCCGACGCAAAAGCGTGCTGCCAATGGATGCGAAGGCACTGGCCAACACGACCAAGGTCTTGCCGATCATCCGCAAGCTACGTCATTCCGGGACTGGCTTTCCCCTGCTACGCGCTGCCGTAGAGCTCGGTGTGCGTGCAGGGTTAGGGCAACAGATCATTCTGGTCACATTGGCCTGCCTCACGCGTCGCCACTTCGAGAGTGATCGAAGCGCCCCCAATGAGTGGGTCTGGATCCCTGCTCACTCGGCACCACCACGGGTCATGTCACCTCACCTGACGGCCTACCGTCTGCCATTGGAGTCAACACTGGCGACGGCACTCAAGACGTTGAGAGCCAAGAAACCCGTCACCGCCAAGGACGAATGGTTGCTGGCCAATGAGCAGGAAGACGAACACCTCCCGATTACTGAGCGGATTCGCATCATCAAGGATCGCATGAGACAGGAGCTGGCATCCTTGGTCACAACACTGCCCCTGACGATCGAAGAGCGCCGGACAATAAAACTGACCACCCTGTTGAGAGCATTGCCCCATGCCGCAGTGCTGGGGGGGTTACCCGGTTATTGGGTCAGTCAGTTCAGTCGCTATCCAATCCCCTACAGTAGCGCCCAAGGGCTTTATGAGCCCCACTCCTACTTCGCTCGGCTCGAGGCTCCTCCTGCCAGTACGGTCATGGCATCTCATTCCGACGACCGCCAGCCTGAGCCTGTGGCTAATAACGACAAGGTGAGCACCGTCGATCTTTTTGCAGCCGAAACGCAAGAAACGAACGCTCCATATCCCTCAACCGTGCTGACACAACCCCCAGGGCAGCGCTTGATTAGCGGAGCTTCCTGGCCGATTGACTGGCTTCCTTCGGCAAGACGTATCATCAAGCAATGGATCGGTGTCATTTCCTCTGATTATCTGCGCAAGACAAGCGACGAGTATGTTAGAAGGCGCCTGGAAGCTCTGCTACTCGAAACAAGCAGGCGTCTCACCAGACTCATGGGTATCCGCCACAGCTACCCGGCCATGGTGCTCTATTGGCTCCATGACCTGCGCGTGACTCGCATGCTTCGCGTCAGCTCACTGCACACCTATCTGTCTCGCAGCTTGCCGATGGCGATGGCGGACTACGCCTTGTCGATCGATATCCATGAATGGGACAACGACAGTGCCCAGGAAATGTGCTGGTGTGTGCCTCACGATATGGGCTGGTCTGCCAGCACGACACAGAGCTTTCTTGGCAATATGGGGCAGCTCATCCGCTTCATGCACAGTATGGGAGTATTGCTGGACGTCGAGCCGCCGATATCAGGCAACAGTAAAGCTCCCAGCGCCAAACGAATACATTTCGCCACCCTGAGACAGATGGAAAAGGTACGGGACCATCTTCTCGCCAAGCCCGATGCAACGCCTGATGCCACCATGCAATGGCTCAGCATCGCACTGGGCTTCCACGGTGGTATGCGCGCCAGCGAGGTCTGTGCCCTGACACTACGAGACATTCGCATCGAATGTCCCCAGGGGACCTTCTCGCTCGAGCACTGGTTGGAGGATCAATACCCGGCCGGCCCATCACCGACGCTATCTGACGCAGAGTTTTCGCCCCCTCCCTCGCATGAGACGGATATCATTCACGAAGCGTTGAGTGAGCAGCTGAGATCACTGCCAGAGGTTGAGTGCCGCGTCTATATTCGCGGTGGGAAGACCCCTGCTGCCCGGCGCGTACTCCCGCTGCACCTTTTGACATTTTTCGGAGATATTCAGTTGTTGGCAGCGTGGTGGGTATATCGGCGGCGATGCTTCCCCACGACGGCCCTCTCTGACATCGCCCTGTTCGGCCCGAGCGAGAGCGGTCTGGCCTTCAATCACGCCGGTCTGATCGCCCCGGCGATCGACGCCATGAGAGATGTGCTGGGAAACGCTATCGACTTTCACTCGTTACGTCACGCAGCCGTCAGCTGGTGGCTGATCCGTCTTGAAGCGGCACAGAATCGAGACATTCTCGATGACTTGCAGGAGCACGGCTCCTGGGGCTTGCAAAAAGCGTCCCTGAAACGATTTCTTGAGGGAGTGCAGGGCTATGCCGGGGAAGATAGCCGGGAACGTGGCATGTTGCTGTATCAACTCGCCATCTGGATCGGCCACCGCACGCCGGAACAGACATTGACGCACTATGCCCATAGCCTGGAGTACCTGCATCGTCAGGCCATGCGGCGCGCCAGTGAATACACTCAGGCGATTACGCCCTGGATAGCCCCGGTGCAATGAGGTCAGGAGCCCATCAATAACTAGATGGGCTCCTGGCGTGAACGAGCGCGGGTGATCTCGGAGCGCTTATTCTTTGGGCGATGGTATCCGGCTGATCAACTCTTACAGAGGGGACTCTACACGGAGTTGCCTGTATCGCCTTCCAGTGCGGCATAGGCGACTATCTCGACCAGCATCTCTTCGCGTGCAAACCCGGAGACGATGATGGCAGCCCGATTGGAATATGGCTCACGAACGTACTCGGCATACATGCCATTGACCGTCGCCAAGTGCTCGCGTTCAATTACATAGATCAGCACCTGAGTCAGCGAGGAGGCGTCGCCATCGGCGCATTCCAGGGTATGAATCAGATTATCCAGCGTCTGGCGGGTCTGGGCAGTAATTCCGCCCTCCACGACATTGCCAGCGGCATCGATAGGAATCTGCGCAGTGAACAGGATGTCATTTCCGACACTCCTTCAGAACGGGACCCAGTGCCATGGGCCGCAGGATTTAATGGGCTGAAGTTAGTTTATATGGCAACTATGCTGACAGCCTCCGGTCTTTGCTGCAGCCATATTATCGCGCGGGCGTTGGCGAGGCTGGTGGCGGCGTTCGTCTTCTTCTGTCTGATGCCGGTTCAGGTTTTGGCCTCCGGGCTTGAGAGCAAGGAGTTGGCACGATATGTGGTCATTCCTCCGGCAACCCTAAAGCGTCGTGCCGATACTGGCTACTTCAAACCTGCCGAGGGCGATCGGCTGTACCGTTTCGCTGAGGTTTACAAGAGCGCGGTGGACCTGTTCGAGGGCGACAAGGCGAAGGCGAAAGAATGGCTGCTCAGCCCCGTGCGTGGGCTTGGGGGCCGTCGCCCGGTCGAGATGGTGGCTACCACTGCTGGCGCCGAAGCCGTTCTAGATCTGATCGGCCGACTTGAGCATGGCGTCTTTGCATGACTGTGGTGCGCGGTTATCGACTCGTTATAGGCCTCCTGAGTATTCTCCTAGAAACACCTGCGCCGGTGTTCGGTAGCCGAGCCGTTTTCGAGGACGGCCGTTCAGCTTCTCGACCACCTTGCGTAGCTCTGCATTGCTGATTTGGCGTAAATCTATTCCTTTGGGTAAGTACTGTCGTATCAGGCCATTCGTGTTCTCGCTGGCCCCACGCTGCCAGGAGCAACAGGGATCGCAGAAGTACATCGCCGCCGTCACGGCCTTGGCCACCGCTTCGTGGCCGGCGAATTCCGAGCCATTATCCAGCGTAATGGTTTTGACCGCTCCACGACGCGGCCTCAACAAGTGGATCATGGCCGCTTGCATCAGCTCGGCCGAGATCCTGGGCAGACGTGCCGCCAGTAGATAGCCGCTGCGTCGCTCGACCAGCGTGACCAGGCTTGACTGCATGTGGCCCTGTATCACGGAGTCGTCCTCCCAATGGCCGATAAAGCGCCGATCATCAACTTCATCCGGGCGGTGCTCAATCCCGAATCGATTGGGGATCTTGCCCAATCCGGCGCTCTTGGCGTGTGTGCGGTGCTTATTGCTGCGTTTGGGCTGACGGAGGTGCCGCTAAAGATCACCACTTCGTGCCTTGTCGTCCCAAATCAAGGAGTCGATCCATTGATGACTGACACTAACGCCGGCCAAGGACGCCATGAAGCCACTGATTTGCTGTGGGCTCCACTCCTCACGTAGCCGGCCGGCAACGGCGGCCATCATGCTCGGCAGGCGCTTTGTCCACTCGGTAGCAGTGCGGCGCCGATGATCACTGAGGGTCTGGGCTTGCTCGGGATCATAGCCATCGGCGGTGGCGTTGCGCCTAATCTCACGGCTGATAGTACTGCTATGGAGATTCAGCTCCCTGCCGGTCTGGCGCTGGCTCATGCCCAAGTCATAGCGGGCATGGATCTGGTATCGTTGGGTCAGGGTCAGTTGTCGGTATTCCATGCTCTGCTTCACTTTGGTCGGTGAGCCGAGAAGGGTACCGGCGATGGCCCTCCTGCCTCTACCGTGCGGTCCAAAGTGCTGCGGTTATTCTATGAATCCAGGGTTTACAGACATCGATCTGCTACGCATCTTAAACAAGCTAGATAAAAAGCACGGTAATGATGCAATTACTGGCTTGTACGTGTTCGTTGTTCAGTCGCTGCGCTCAATCCAGTCGATCGTGACGACAGTGATGACGGATCATTATCAGAATGCGGCCAGGAAAGAGCGTGAAGCGATGTTGAACGTCTCCTCCGCGATGCCTCTGGACGCTTAGCTGCCACGCCAGAGAGCTCTCCTCTCCCGCCTCTACCTCGAGGGGGTTTGAATATTGACTAGCCAGAATGTATAAGTAAGTCAATATACAAGGAATAGTACAACGAAAGAACAATCAAGGGACGCCAACAATGTTTAACTCAAAGAAAATCCAAGTTCTATCAGCGGTCTTGCTTACAGGCCTTCTACAAGGCTGTTCGATGCATACACAAAAATCTTATGACCCAGAGCACTCATTGCCTAGCAATCTGATGAAAGATTATGCCTATGTATCGCAGCATGACGTCGGCGATGCTGAAGATGGCACTCTAGCGACTTATAATAGAACAGAAAGCACTATCTTTGATATTTTATCTTTCGCCACCCTCTTGACCTCCAGTGATTTGTCGGATGTTGCTGAATCCGCATCTGTGATCCAAGCGATGAAGCCTAATAAGCCTAAGCATCGTCACAAGCATCCATTATTATTCGCAAGCATTCCCTACGCTGCTGGTGGTGATCGACAGTCAGCTATCAACGACTATATCAATATCGTTAAGGATTCTCTGATCGAGACCGTGGGTGAAAACGGCAGTGTTAGTTCTCTTCCAGTGAGTACTTTAGGGTATATGAGCTATACCGGGTTTTCATTTACCTCAGAGAAGCTAGGGTGCCAGGTTGGAGACCAATGCATTGTCCGACTATCACTTACAATTGCACGGACTAATGAGTCCACCATTGCCGGTGAGTGGGTGAACAAGCAAGACTTCGAATCAATTGCAAAAAACCAGCATCGTGACTTATTCAAACTGAAAGACGCGGCCTATTTTAGCGCTGTCGAATTGAATTCAATCGACACTTTGTCCCAGGTACTATTCTTGTCATCAAGTGAAAGCTTCGACTACGAGTCGGCATATAACAAGCTAAGCCAAAACCTACCGGGAACGTTCTATATTTATCTGCCACCGGAGGCCGACTACGGGATTACAACCCCTTACCCTTATATGTTGAACAAGGGAAATCACTTGCTATTCCAAACCCCATAAAGAAACCCCGCCTTCGGCGGGGTTTCTTTATGGGGTTTCTACGTTGTATATTTGTCGGGCTTCTTGGTAGCGCTCATCAAATTCAAGATCTCCCATCCTCTCGCTAGTGCGCTCAATCACGTCAGGTCGCGACTCTTCGCCGTCATCTCCTGCGCCCAGCCAATTACCCTCACCGGTTAAAGCTTCAACTGTCAGATTGTCTGGCGCCCCTTGGTAGAGATCATTCTCGACCAACGTCGCTGTCCACTCATCCAGATTCACTTTATCCCAGTCCACTGCATTCAAGACGTCTAGGGGGATACCACCACACTCCGGGTCCTCAGCATCGCCAAAGTCTTGCAAATCGGGATACTCATCACCCATCTGCTGGCGGATCTGCTCTTGCATGATGCGCGCCATCGGGCTCTTGAAGCAGCAATAGCCTTTGCGCTTCTCAATACATGCTCCTAGTACCTCAGTCTTGCAGTAGGAGCCAACATAGGTGCAATTACCGTACTCGCGATGTGCCGCAAGCATAAATTCATCTTCCTCACAGGCCCAGACGATCTTGATGATGGCCATCGCCAAGGCATAGTAGCCGTAGATCGCCATCATAAAGCTCGCAGTGCCCATCATCGTGACACCTTCCGTAGCGGCCTGCTCACCCATTTGACCGGCAGCAGCCTGTCCGCCAGCCGCTGCAGCATCAGGCCCCGCCATATTGCCGATGATTTCCGATATCACCTTCTGGGTCTGCTCCTTGAGCTTTTCGATCAAGCTATCCAGTGCTTCCGTCACCACGTCCTTTACCGCACCGACCGTGTTGTCATACATGCTGGTCAGTGGGTCAGTGATAGTGGACACCGAGTCCTTGATTGGCTGGGCTAGGGTGTTGTAGCCACTTTGGAACGTGCTTCCAAACGACTCGGCGGCGAACTGGGCTGACGTGATGGCTTCGTCGATCTTCGGCACAGCCATGATCATCACCAGATAATCTCTCGCTGAAACATTGACTGGTTGCTCACAGCAATCCTGGATGCCACCGAGTGCCGTCTTGCATTCATAAGCGGAGCCGCCGAAGACCTTGCACGACACGTTCTCTTCCGCGTCCTCGACCCCGGTGCACTTATTGCAGATCGACTTCCCAGATCCTTGAGCTCTCGTATGGTCGAAATGACTGACAACAACGTGTCAGCACCATGATCTGTTTCATGATTATCGACCCGAGGGACGCTCCAATGACAGACGCAAAATCATTGCGTGACACTTCACCGATTGATGATACCCACCACCAGGACAACGACCGCCAACTCAAACGTCGCCACACCCTCAGTCAGTGTCTGATTCCTCTCTTGAATCAATATGCCGAGACGAAATCTCACTTCACCATTGTGGAATGTCGAGATGCGCTACTGACACACTCATCGCTCAGGTCTATCGACAAGCACTCTCTCTATCGAGCCATTACCAAGCGCTTGACGCAGTGCATCGACAAGGGACTTGCTATTGAAGTCGGTATTCGAGGCAAGAAACGCAAGATGTTTCAAATGCTCAGCGCACTACAAATGCCGATCGCCATGGGGCTCGAGCCTGCCCCCTCCACTGCGATCACGACGAAGGAGGCCGCCACTCACGATACGCCCATCGACTCTTCTCAAGTCCCCACACTGCCATTTACAGAGAAAGACCAGCGTGAGTTGGAGAAAATGATTGCTCAGAATCTCGTCACGCGACAAGAGATCGGTTACATGATCGAGTGCCTCGACCTCTCCCTCCACCAAAAGCCGGAATGGCGCGACGTGATACTTACGGCGCGAAAGCAGGCCGAGGACATGGCGATGAAAGCGTGGGGACACTACATGGCCTTGAGCCAACTTCGTGAAGTGACAATGACGGAGGGCGAGGCATGAAACACAGGTCGCACAACCGTCTAGTAAAAAATGGCAAGACACCGCCTCTGCGGGACTGGCAAGCGCGCTGCATTGAAACCGCACTTCAGGTGCTGAACGACGATAACCCTCACTTTCTCTGCCAGGCGACCCCAGGGGCCGGGAAGATGCTCATGTCGGCGGTACTCGCCGAAGAGCTGATGCTCAATGGCAGTATCGACTTGATTCTCTATCTCGGCCCCACGAGCACCATCGTGCAACAGGCTAGACAACAGTTCGAGCGAGTACTGGAACGTCCTCTACGCGGAGAAGCCAGTGACGCAGGTACCTGCGTGACCTATCAAGCGCTACATCACCGATTGGATACGCTGAAGCAATTTTGCCAGAGAGGCCGAGTACTGTTGATCTGGGATGAAAGCCATCATGCCGCCAGTCAGACCAGTGCCGATGGCCATCATGTCTCGGGACTCAATCAATGGGGTAACGCCCTGCTATCCCTTGAGCAACACGTTCGCTTCACTCTGGCGCTGTCTGGGACGCCATGGCGAACGGATGGGAGCTGTTTACCCCTGCTGCATTATCAGATTCACGTGGCGGCATCGTCACCCGGCGCGGCACACTCTCCTGATCGCCGCCTGGTTCCCGGATTCGTCTACTCCCTGCGCGAAGCCATCGACGATCAGGTGTGCAGAATTCCGACGATACATATGCTCGATAACCGAGTGATTCTGCTGCGCACGCAGGCAACACCATCGCAGCCGCCTGACACGAAGCGCTATACCAGCCTGCCGGCACTCCTGAGACATCCGAAGGTGCCTTACGCATCGTTGGTTCGCCATGACGGGCTCGTGACACAGCTACTCCACCAGGCCACTGATCAATTGGCCTGGTGGCGCCGGGAAGACCCGACTGCTGCTGGCCTGGTGATTGCCGCTGATATCGCCCATGCCAGCGCTATCGCTGAACGACTTGATCAGCAGGGACATACCACCTGCCTGGTCCACAGCCAATTACCGGGAGCCCATGAGACGCTGGCCCGATTTCAACAGACGAGCGCCCAATGGATCATCTCGGTCAACATGATCAGCGAAGGCGTTGATCTCCCACGCCTGCGGGTATGCTGTTACCTGAGCCACATCAAGACGGAACAGTACTTTCGCCAAGCCTTGGGTCGCATCATTCGTCGCCAGAGCCACTTCGATGGGCAATGTGACCTCTTCATGTTGCAAGACCCCTTGCTGGAGCGCTATGCCCAACGCGTGCTGGAGGACCTCCCGGAGTCACATTCACGAATTCAGTACTCAAGCTTCGCCGGTAGCGCTGCCAAGGCCCTGCCTCATGCACGACCGTTGCGCCAAGGCGCTCCCCCTGAGCTCCAAACACAAGACGATGCCCGACTGCCGCCCCATCGACGGCCTCCCGGCACACTGACCGATACCATGGTCGCCAGGCTCGCGGCAGACACGCCAGTCCCCCACTCAAACCGCGACCTCATCGCAGAGATTCACTTCTCTCGAGAGTACCTCACCCATGTGATTCGCCCGACATGATGCCTTAGGGGCGAGACGTTCCCTCGCTCCTTGCCTCCCCACCCACCGTGCCGGTCTCTCCCTGAGAGCCCGGCACGGTACATTGCCCTGCTGCCATTCACATGAGGCAGCTAGTTGGCAGACGCACGTCGCTCTCTTCCACCACTCACCGCATCGCCAAGAGATGGGTGGTCATGATGACAGGGCTGAAAGCGCTCACGGTACGGACGATTTCCCGTCACATGTCGTGACAATAGACGTCAGGCTATCGCCTGCCCGACGCTCTATACGTCCCTTGCCAGGGCGTATTGAAGGCGCTGCAAGAGCTCAGTGCGCTGGTGACTCCCTCCTCGCCTAGTACCTCCCATTGACCGACCGCGACGTCGTTCCGAAACCAGGTCTCAACCCAATCGGCGCCGCGACAGAGATAAAATGACAATCTCTTCCGTATTATAAGGAGGTGGGTGTCTGCCATGTAGGGCTCATACCACAAACCGCAAATAACGCAATAATAACTCATGACAAAACTGATTCTATGATTTTCCTTCCCTCCTCATTATACGTTATGATGCGATGGAACCTACTCTCCTCCGATATGCCTCGACAGCCTCTCACACGTGGAAATTTCCGGTCAGTCCATGGGGTAGGCCATCAGCCCAGTCAACCCTCACAACGTGTTGATAAACATAAGAAAATCGACATAATTTGTTGAATGACAAGGAACACTGAACCCTAGAATGGCTTACCATATGACAACAAAGTGTGGTTTTTCGTTTATTGCTTCCTGTAAGTGACTGATTTAATTAATCACATAAAATAAGGGGGATTATTGCTATTGTTATCCTCGAGAATTTTGGTGGAAAACTACCACTAAATTTTCTTTCTACATAAAGCTTGCAACCCTACTTCCTTTCCCTCCCAAGCAATACGCAAGCGCTCTCCATCCTGCACAAATTTGACTTCCTGACTGACACAGCTAGCCAGAATACGATGCTGTCGCTGGGCGAGAATCTGCCACG
This sequence comes from Cobetia sp. L2A1, assembly GCF_009796845.1. Classification (NCBI taxonomy): domain Bacteria; kingdom Pseudomonadati; phylum Pseudomonadota; class Gammaproteobacteria; order Oceanospirillales; family Halomonadaceae; genus Cobetia; species Cobetia sp. L2A1. Next base: position 2,651,112 of record NZ_CP047025.1, read on the forward strand.
TCATATGGCTGACATCCTGACGCGCATCGCTGTCGATGATGTCGTGCTCCTCATTCGACTCACCATCGCCGTGCTGCCCATCCCCGTGCTGCCCGTAGCCCTGCTGAAGTGCCGGCATCAGCTGGGGATGACTCTCCAGGCGCAGCCGATAGTCACGCTGCCCGGCGCTCAAGGTAAAGGTCGTTTTCTGTTGCGCACAGGCCACCGCCGAGTGCAAATTCCACTCCAGCGCGAAGGGGTGCTCACCCGAGAGCTCATCAAGGATCACGAGTCCGACCTCCCGCAGCAGCACGAGAGTACGAATGACGCGTAAGTCGCCTGCATAGGCAGCGCTCATGTCCAGTCGCAGCACCACGGCGTTGTCGTCATAGTCATGCGAGAGTAGCTGCGCGGTGGCATCGGGATCATCCAGCCGCTGCCCTCCCCCCGCTATCAGGGGAACGTTGTGCGCGCGCGAGGTACGCGTCCACTCACGGTGATGCTGGCTGCCGAAGGCGTAGCCATAGCTGCCGGTGGGACACAGCAACGAATGGCCGTTGTCGATGAGGCTGATATTGCCTTGGTCCGCATGACGGTGAGAGCTGTTGCCAAACGGGCTGCAACGATAGCGCAACTCAAGCTTGGCGAAGCGATCGAGGCCATGCCCGGCATGCGAGTAGAAGGCATGACGGGAGTCACCATGGGTCTGAGGTTCGAACCTGTCCTGCTGCTTGATGCGTTCATGAGTGAGACGAAGCTGGTCCCGTGTCGGGATGACATCCAGCAGATGCAGCGAGTAGACCTCTATCCTGTCTTCAAGGGCGCGACTCGCGGCGATGTCTTCCGCGCTCCCGAAGCGTTCGGCATAGAGACGCAGGGGATTCTGAGCGAAGAAGCCCGGCCATTCCTTGCCTTCTGGCCGACACCAGAAGCCATCGCCGAAAGGATGCAGGTCGTTGTCTGACGCCACGAAGTCACGACAATAGGCCAGATAATTGGCGTAGAACGGATGCTGGTAGAAGGAGAAGCCCGTCAGCCGTTCCACCGCCAGAAAGAACGGATGGAACCACTTGGTGTAGGAAGAGGAATAGAAGGCCCCTTCTGCCCAGCCACCGTCAGCGCCACCATAGAACGGCAGTACGCCGCGATAGAGATCCAGCGCGTATTGCAGCCATTGCGTGCACTGCGCAAGGTCGTGCTCCTTGTGCAGTACCAGTGCCGCCACACCGAGATAGGCCGGCAGGCGCGAGGTATGCGAATGGCCGGGATATTGCGCAAAGTCATCCTGTTCAAGACGCAGCATCATCTGCTGCGCGACCCGCACCAGCAGCGAGCGCACGAAGACGCCCTCGCCCTCGGCCAGCAGAGGACGCAGCCAGTGATAGGCAAGGAAGACGTTGCGCGCCAGAGACAGCCCGACCTCATCCCCCCACCGACACGGTCTCACCAGTGACGCCGGGCCATCCGTGCTCCACTCGGCCAGAGTGAGCAGGCGCGTCACCGCGGCTTTGCCAGCCGCCTCATCACCGTCAATGCGGTAGAGAAGACACAGCGCCATCAGGTCTCGGTCGATCCACTCGCGCATCTGATGGATGGCAAGACGCTTGTAACGCTCTCGTCCCTGGCGATAGTGATCGGGATAGACCGGCAGCGAATGCTTGAGCGCCACGTCTGCGGTCGCGCGCAGTCGCGGCAGATGTGGCGTGGCGGCCTCGCGTACCTGAGCAAGGTCACTCTCCGGATAGAGCATCCATTGCTCCCAGCCTTCGCAGGCCACAAACAGCGCGTCGGCCCGGGGCGCCAGATAGTCGGGCTCCTTGCCGGTCAGCGTGAAATCGATCCAGGCCGAGCTTTCCCCCCTCTCATCGATGACATGCCATTGATAGTCACCGGGCGCCAACAGGGTATCGAGCAATACCGGCGAGCAGACCGCCTCACGACACAGCGCCTCGCCAGTGTCGCGTTTGATCAGCTCGAAGGTATAGCGCACGTCCGTCCCGGCCATGGGCCAGGTGAAGGCAGGCGGATTGGTACTGGCAGCAAGAGCCGCGCAAGGCGACAGAAATACCTGAAAATCATGGTCTCGTGATAACAGCAGCATTCGGCCTCTCCCTTACCTCCAGTGATAATCGCCCGTCTCGCGATCGATATGGCCGATCTGTCGTGCCGGCGTGCCGGCAAAGATGGCGTAGTCCGGTACATCACCGGTGACCACTGAATTGGCACAGATCAGGCAGCAGCGACCCAAGGTACAGCCCGGTGTCACGACCACACCGGAGGTCAGCCAGGCACCCTGCTGGATGATGACTCGCCCCTTCACCTCATCGGAGCGCGCACTGAAGCGGTCATCCTGAGGAGAATATTGGTGATTGGAGGCCACGATCGAGACATGCGGCCCGATCAACACATGCGAATGGAGGGTGACATCGCCGTTGATGTAAGCCTGCAGGCCGATATAGACCTGCTCATGAATGGCAGCCTTGTCATGGGGACGCACGATGGCGCCGGGGGCGATTCTGATGCCTTCCGCCATGAAACCGAGGATATGTGCACGCGTCTGATCATCCTCGCGGTTGTTGCTGGCCTGCAGATACAGCGTGAATTTCTCGAACTCTTCCTCGCTCAGCGCGCCACCATGCTTTGACTGAACTGACATGTCGTCTCCTGACTGAACCGTTGACCTCTCTGATATCCAGCATCACAGGAAGAGAGAGGATCGCTCCCCTCTCTCCGCATGATCTCCACACGATCTCTATGTGATCTCCACGTGATGCCTGGACACTACGATGACTTGTGAATGGGGTTCATGAGTGAGACGTCTGATAACTCACGTCATGCTCCTTGGTCTGACCGACGCGATTCATGAGGAAGCCAAGCGCCCCGAGAATCGCCGCAATGACGACGAAGATGAACCGGCCCGTCATGTCGTTGGGCACCAGTACCAGCAGCAGTACCCCGAAGGCGGAGGCCATCAGCAACTTGCCCAGCAGCAGGTACGGCTGACGATCCTGCTCAAGTGTCTCAGGCGTGTCTTCACAAATGACCGGTGTACTGACATTGTCGAAGAACTCGGCAATCTCCGCGGCACGCTCCGCTGATGGCGCCTTGTAGAACAGCGTCGTGAGCAGGAAGAACGGCAGCGTGATCAGAAGGTGCCCACCGACGCCCAGGGTGACGGATTTCAGCTCGGCAAACTCGCGCCCTTCCATCGGCTGCGCCATGCCCATCACGGACTGCACCATCTCCGGCGTGACGCCAAAGGCAATGATCGCCGACACGCACATCCCCACCAGAATGGTGCCCCAACCGGCCCAGTCCGGTGTCTTGCGAATGAAGAAGCACAGGATAGCCGGAATCAGGAGCGGGAAGCCCACCAGGGTACCCACCAGCATCATCGCGTCGAACAGCCCGAATTCCTGCAAGGTGGTCAAGAACAGCCCCGCGCCGATCACGATCAAGCCGAACATGGCCGTGAAGATCTTGCCCGCCAGCATCAGTTTCTTCTCATCGCCGTCCTTGCAGAAATACGGCTCGTAGACGCTCTTGACCAGTATCCCGGCATTGCGATTGAGCGCGGAGTCCATCGACGACATGGTGGCCGCGAACATGGCAGAAAGCATCAAGCCCACCATGCCCAGCGGCAGCTCGCGTCTGACGAAGATGTAATAAGCGGCGTCTGCCTGATTGCTGCCCAGGTCCGCCAGGCCCCAGCTCGCCGGGTCAGGATAGTTGCCCGCCACATACCAGGCCGGCAGAAACCAGATGCTGGTACCGAACAGCGTCAGGCCGCAGGCAAGCAATGCCGCCTTGCGCGCATGTTTGGTGTCCTTGGCAGCTACATAACGGTAGGAGTCGATCATGTTGTTGGTGCTGAAGAACTGTTTCACGAAGATACAGATGAACCAGCCGACGAACAGGTAGCCGTAGCTGTAACCATCGCCGAGGAAGGCATGCTCCGGCAGTCCCTTGCTCATCAGGTTTTCCATGCCCCCCGACTTGACGACGGCGACCACCGCAGCCACGAAAGTCATCACGGTCAACAGCACCATCTGCAGGAAATCAGACGCAATGACGGCCCAGCTACCGCCCACCAGCGACATGAACAGCACTACGAAACCGGCGCCGGCGACGGTCTGTGCGATCGGGATGTCCAGCACGGCACTCACGAACACCGACAGACCATTCAGCCAGATGGCAGCCTGCATGACATTCAGTGGTACGTTGGCCCAGGTGAATACCTGCTCGTTGACGCGCCCGAAACGCAGCCGAATGCCCTGAATCGGACTGACGACCCGCATCTGCCGTGCCTTGGCCGCGAAGAACAGATAGTTGATGAAGTAACCGGCGGCATTGGCAACGAAGACGATGACGATGGATATCCCGCCCGTCAGTGCCTTGCCCATCAGCCCGGTGAAGGTCATGGCGCTCAGCGACATCATGAATGCCGTGGCCCCGACCATCCACCAGGGCATGCGGCCACCGCCACGGAAGTATTCATTGGTCGATTTGGTGGCAGAGCGATATAGCCAGCCCAGCAACATCAGGAATGCAAAATATACCAAGACAATCAGTATATCGATGTTCATCTTTTGCCTCTTTATAGTTATATGGCGTATGGCGTGCTGAAGTAGAGGACAGCGTTGGAGTGGTCACGCTCACACGGCTATCTCGGCTTCTGATGCCGTGACGATCGTTACGCCCTCCTTGGCAAACGATAATGAAATGGCGTTTCAGCAAAGCTAGCAGCGGGGCACTAAAGATGAAACATCGTTTTAATTCTTAATTGATATATAAAAATACTTTTATATGGAGTTTTCCTAACGTTATTGATAGCCGCCTGAATTCCAACAAGAGCAATGAAATAGAAAGTTCAGTATCCTGTTGATTCAACTACGTAAAAATTCAGTATCTACCTACCACTCGCGATACACCTCACATCGCAATCCTCCCTGGATATCAGCGTCATCACTGCACTCATACGACGAATTGCCCTATCAAAAAACAGAGATGAACAGCCTCCCATAAGAAAAATGCATACCCTGCGATAAACTACGCCCCCTACTTACGTCATAGCCTGCACTCCCATAATGCTCGCGATATTCACACAAGCTGATGGAGAGATGCTCGCATGCCCCTGACACCTGCCCTATCCAATGCGCTGCCGCTGACACTGACCGGCGTTGCAGATACCGAGTCCCCGCTGACGCTGAACCTGATCACCGATAACGGTCTTGAGCCTGTCAGCCCACTGTGGCTGCGCGAGCGAACCCAGGACCCGGCGCAATTGGATCAGGTCACGACTCAGCGTCTATTTGACTCGCATGCGATTGACGTCAACATCGCATTGACTGCCGCGCAGGGTGTCGATGACACGCATGTGGAGTTCACCTTCAGTGACGGACATTGCGAGGTGTATGACCTCACGGTGCTGGCGCATGAGCTGCAAGGCATCACGCCGTTCCCGGTCGCCGAGAGCTGGAATGCCAGCATCGACCAGCAGGCGCAGCGGGTGGATTGGCAGAAGATGGGCAACAACGCGGACTTCCAGAAGGCACTGGCCGCTTATCTGCGGTTCGGCTATATCATCGTCACCAACGTGCCGACGGATCCGGAGCGCATCTTAGAAGTCGCCGGTCACTTTGGTTATGTGAAGGACACCAACTTCGGCAGCTACTTCGAAGTCTATTCGCGCCCGACCGGCAACGATCTGGCCTATCGCAGCGTTGCCTTGGGTCCGCACACGGACAACCCGTATCGTGATCCGGTGCCAGGTATCCAGATGCTGCATTGCCTGGTCAACGAGACGACAGGCGGCCTGTCCACGCTGGTCGACAGTCTCAATGCGCTGAAGCTGCTGAAGGCCGAGATGCCGCTGGGCTACGAGTTGCTGCGCACCACGCCGGTTGGCTTCCGCTTCCTGGATGCTGGTACCGAGCTGACCACCCGTCGTTGCGTGATCCGCGAAAGCGATGATGGCGTTCCGATAGGCGTCAACTACAGCCCGCGTCTCGATAACCTGCCGCACATGTCACTGGAGAACACGCGCCTGTATCATCAGGCTCGTCAGCGCCTGGGCCAGCTGTTCCAGGATCCGGCCAACGAGATTCGCTTCCAGTTGGCGTCCGGTGAGCTGATGATGTTCGACAACACCCGCGTGCTGCATGGCCGTACAGCGTTTGACACCAATGAAGGGCGTCGTCACCTGCAAGGCTGCTACATGGATGGTGATGGCCCGCGTGAACGCTTCGCCACGACGCTGATGCGCGAACGCCAGGAAGAGACACAACAAGAACACCGTGAGGAAATGGCGTAATGGAACAGGTTTCATTCATTCAGATGAAGGACGGCACGGCAGAAGACTATGCCCTGCTTGAGCGCCTTGAAGACCAGTTCAATGAAGGGTTGGTAGAACGTCTTCTGCTTGCCTTGCGCAAGCTCGACGATGGCCTGAGCGGTTACAAGGTCAGCCGCCTGGAGCACTCGCTGCAGTCTGCCGCGCGCGCCGAAGCCGATGGCGCCGATGATGATCTGGTCGTGGCCACCCTGATTCACGATCTCGGTGATGAGCTGGCCCCCTACAATCACTCGCAGCTGGCGGCCTCCATCATTCGTCCGTACGTACGGGCGGAGGTCACCTGGATCGTCCATCATCATGGGCTGTTCCAGAAGTTCTACTACGGTCACTTCTATGGCGAAGACCGTAACGAACGCGACATCTACAAGGATCATCCGTGGTTTGAGAAATGTGTCGATTTCTGTGAGCGCTATGATCAGGCGGCCTTTGATCCGGACTACCCGACACCGTCACTGGAGCACTTCGAACCGGCCCTGCGCCGCGTCTTTGCGCGCAAGCCCTTCGATCCGGCAGTGATTGGCGAGGAGCCCAAAGGCGGTTTCGACAGCCCGGTATAAGACATCCCCCTGTGCTTTATCGGTATCGTCATTGCGACACCGCCGATTGATGAATATCGCCTCGTCGCGTATAAGTGCCGCCTACCCTCTCGGTAGGCGGCACTTTCATATTCATCTCCGGGCATTGGCCGCCGTCCCGGATGCGCAACGAGGACGCCCGTGCCTGCCCGCAAGACACCCCCAACCCCTGACGAGACGCTTGGCGCGTCGGATGACCTGCCCTCACTGCGAGGACTGGTCGCCTTTGACGTGACCGTCAGACTAGGGTCGATGACGGCAGCCGCCAGCGAACTCGACACCACTCAGCCGGCCATCTCTCAGCGTATACGTGCACTGGAGGAGCATCTCGGCCATCCGCTGTTCACTCGCCAGGGCGGGCGACTGGTGTTGAACGCCTGTGGCGAATCCTTTCACGCGGAAATCGCGCCAAGCCTTGCGCACCTGTGTGGCGCTGTCACTGAAGTCCGTCAACAGGTACGCAAGCGGGTCCCGCGCATCACCATCGCGGCTGGCGCTGGCTTTGCACATGTCTGGTTGCGACCACGACTGGAGCGGCTCGAACAGGCATTTCCCGAATGCGCCTTCACGTTGCTGCCGATAGACCGTGATGAAGCCCCCGAGATGCAGCATGCCGACATCGCCATTCGCTTCGGCCCGCCGCTGGCCAATGATCATGGCGATACGCTGGTCGTGCAGGAATGCGCCTTCCCGGTGTGTTCCCCGCAATACGCCCAGCGACATGGGCTCGAAGAGGGGTTGACGGCAGAATCACTCGCGCGCATCACGCTGATCCACCTCGATCTGCGTGATTCACGCTGGCTGGATTGGCCGGCCTGGTGTCGTCACGCCCAGCTGCCCGTACCACGGCTGGACAAGGCCTTCCCCTACAACAACTTCCCGCTGACCCTCAATGCCGCGGTCAATCACCAGGGAGTTGCCCTCGGGTGGAGTCATGTCATCCAGGACATGCTCGACGATGGCTCGCTCATCGCACTGACACCCCATATCGCGCGTGATCGCTACGGTTACCGCATGAGTGTGCGTCACCCCAACAGTGCACTGATCACCCCGATCGCTCGCTGGCTGAAGCGAGAATTCACTCAGCTGGCAGGCCCGCTCCCGCCTGACCAGCCACTGGCCTAGCCCCGACCAGCTCCCGATCTAGCCCCGGGGGGGGGGTGAGGCAGGCAACGTCGTGCTCACCAGGTCGTGCTCACCAAATCGTGCTCACAAGATCACGCTCACAACCCCTCGCGTAGAGACTTGAGCACACGTTCGGCACGTGCCGACAATGGCCACTCGGCCCGTGTGATCAACCACAGCGTGTCCACGACCTCTTGCTGCCCTTCAGGCGGTGCGACCACGCGAATCGCCTGCTGATCAGCAAAGGATTCTCGCGCGTGTCGCGGCAGCACGCTGAACCCCAGCCCCCGTGCCACCGGCGCCAGAATCAACCCGATCTGATTGGTGGAACCTCTCTGAGTCAAGGTACTGACGCCCGCATTGCCGGGAAAGCGACGACTGAGCAGGCGCGCCGCCATGTCCAAGCCGTCGGGATGATTGATGAAACCCAGCTCGACGAGATCTTGCCAGCAGGTGATCTCGATGCCGGCGGGCACCACCAACTCCAGTGGCTCATGCGCGAGCTCAGTCACGCTCAGACGCGGATCATCCGGTTTCAGCGTGACGATCCCCAGCTCGAAGCGCGTCTCCAGCACGGCGTCCACTACCTCTCGTGTCGGGGCAAAGCGATGATGGATATTGAGCCCCGGTGACGCCTCTTGCAGTGCCAGCAGACGCGGATACAGCGCAAGCCCGATGCTGCCCGGCGTGATCAGGCGTATATCGCCCTGACTATCCTCATTGCCCGCCAAGCGCTGCGTCAGGCGCTGGTCGGCAGTCTCGAGCTCGCGAGCGTAATCCAGCAAGGCATGCCCGGCGGGGGTCAGCTCCAGCTGTCTGGGCTGACGAATGAACAATCTTCCCAGGCGCTTTTCCAGATGCTGGATGTGCTGGCTGACCGCCGCCTGCGTGAGGTCGAGCTGCTCCGCCGTGCGCGTGAAGTTGCCTGTAGTGACCAGCGCGCGAAAGGTACGCAGCCATTGGGGTTGCAGCATGTCATCTCCTCGATGGCGCAACGGTGAGCAGTGCCGGAACTGCCACCGGTAACGGCGACACATCACCAGCCCAATCATAAGTGATTATTATCACAATCATAACAGGATCGTTGTTTTCATTATCACCAGTGGCGCTCAATATGGCATCCAACGTCACGTAGGCAGTGACTGAAATACCCTATTTCACGACACACATATCATGAGGTGAATCATGAGCAACGAAAAGCACACGCCGTATCCGCGTACCTTCTCGCACATCGGCCTGTCAGTCGGTGATGTGGAAGCAGCCGTCAAGTTCTACACCGAAGTCCTCGGCTGGTATGTGGTGATGGCACCTACCACCATCACCGAAGATGATTCCGCCATCGGCGTGATGTGCAGCGATGTCTTCGGCCCGGGCTGGGGCAGCTTCCGCATCGCTCACCTGTCCACTGGCGACCGTATCGGGGTCGAGATCTTCGAGTTCCCGAACCACGAGACGCCGGAAAACAACTTCGAATACTGGAAGACCGGCATCTTCCACTTCTGCGTCCAGGACCCGGATGTCGAAGGCTTGGCCGAGCGCATCGTGGCGGCCGGCGGCAAGCAGCGCATGCCGGTACGCGAGTACTTCCCGGGCGAGAAGCCGTTCCGCATGGTCTACATGGAAGACCCGTTCGGAAACATTCTTGAGGTGTATAGCCACAGCTACGAAATGACCTACGCTGCGGGTGCCTACGCGAACTGATGGCGTACGAACTGTTAACGTCGTCATCAGATGTCAGGCGAGAGACGATGATCTCGCGATAACGTCTCTCACCAGCGCCTTTCGGCAACCTCTCTCAGCACGCCCCCTCGATCTCATGTCGAGGGGGCGTGCTGCGTTTCAGGAACGACTCGCCGGGCATATCGTCACGACACATATGAATCACTCACACCATATTCCATATGCGGAATAATAGTTCTATATGTGAAAATCAATTTGACACTCATCACTTCACTCCCTAGCCTGTAGGCAAATTCATGGGGAGTGATTCATGCGCACCGACAAGAACTTCATCAACAACGAATTCGTCAACTCCGGCCAAGGCGCGATGATTTCGGTCTACAACCCGGCCACCGAAGCATTGGTGGGCCAGGTACAGGCAGCCACCACTGAAGAAGCCCTTGACGCGGTTGCCATCGCCGCCAAGGCCCAGAAAGCCTGGCGCGTCATGACCAGCACCGAGCGTGCCGGCTATATGCACAAGCTCGCTGACGCCCTGATGGCGCGCAAGGATGCCATCGGCAAGGCATTGGCTGACGAATCAGGCAAAAGCCTGGAAGACGCCACCAATGAAGCTGTCTATGCAGCAGATATCACTCGCTATCACGCCGAATGGGCGCGTCGTATCGAAGGCGAGATCGTGCCGAGTGATACCCCCAACGAAAGCCTGCTGCTGCAACGCGAACCGATTGGTGTCGTTGCCTGCCTGATTCCGTTCAACTATCCGGTATTCACCCTGCTGCGCAAGATTGCTCCCGCGCTGATCACCGGCAACGCCGTGGTCGTGCGTCCCAGCAACAACACGCCCAGCTCCGCCTTCGAGATCGCCAAGGCCGTACAGGATTCCGGTATTCCGGCCGGTATCGTCAATATCATGGCGATGGATCACGGCACTGCCGAAGCAGTATGCACACACCCGAAAGTCGGCATGATCACCCTGACGGGTAGCGTCGGTGCAGGTCGCAAGGTACTGGAGTACTCCCAGGTCAACATCGCCAAGTCTTCGCTGGAACTGGGCGGCAAGTCACCGGCCATCGTCGAGCCGGACGCTGACCTCGAGAAGGCCGCCCAGCAGATCGTGGCCTCTACCCTGACCAACTGTGGTCAGCTGTGTACCGCCATCGAGCGCGTCTATGTGCATGAGTCTATCTATGAGACGTTCGTCGGCCTGCTGAAGCAGCAGATGGAAGGCTACGCGTTCGGCAACCGTCTGGAAGATGCAAGCCACATGGGGCCGCTGATCAACGAAAACTCCCGTCTGAACATTCACCAGATGGTCGAGCGCGCGATTGATGACGGCGCCACGCTTGAAGTCGGCGGTTACACCCCCGAGGGCAAAGGTCATTTCTATCCGCCGACCCTGCTGACTGGCTGCCGCCAGGACATGGAGATAGTGCAGGAAGAGATCTTCGGCCCTGTTCTGCCGGTGCTGTCCTATCGCGATATCGATGAAGCGCTTGAGCTGGCCAACGATCACCAGTTCGGCCTGGCATCCGTGGTATTCACCGAGAACTATCGCACTGCCATGAAGGTCGCCAACAACATTGAAGCGGGTGAGGTCTATATCAACCGCACTCCAGCAGACCCGTATCAGGGCTATCACGCCGGCTGGAAGCGCTCCGGTCTTGGCGGCGATGACGGCAAGCACGGCATGCTGGACTACACCCAGACCCGTCTGGTCGTCATGAACTACTGATCGCGCTCCCCGCGCCATGTGCCCTCGAGATACTGGTTATCCCGAGGGCATTTTTCAGTCCATCACCTCCTTCTTCCTGCTGATGATGAGCCACGACAGCGCGGATCCTGTGCTGCTCGACTCACTCCTCAGTCAGTCACTTCTGTATAGCCTGTGACCACTTAAAGGCCTGCCACCATGAAAGTCGTCAGTTGCGAAACACACATCGTTGCCACTCCGCCGCCCCACGTAGGCGGCATGTATTGGATCTTCGTTCAGCTGCGGACCGCCTGCGGCATCGAGGGGGTCGGTGAAGTCTATGCCGCCACCTTCCACCCGGAAGTGATGAGCAAGGCCATCGCGGATGTCTTCTCACGCTATCTGGAAGGCAAGGATCCGCATCACATCGAACGCCTGTACCGTGAAGCCTTCTCCAGCGGCTTCACCCAGCGCCCGGATCTGACCATGATGGGTGTGCTCAGCGGCCTGGAAATGGCCTGCTGGGACATCGTCGGAAAAGACGCAGGTCTGCCGGTCTATGAGCTGATTGGCGGCAAGATTCACGACAAGCTGCGCTCCTATACCTACCTGTATCCGAAGGATGCACGCGGCAATTACGACTACGACAATGTCGAACTGGCCGTCGAGTGTGCGCTTGAGAACAAGGCCAAGGGCTTCACCGCGCTGAAGTTCGATCCAGCTGGCCCGTACACCGCCTATTCCGGCCAGATGCTGTCATTGGAAGGCATGGACAAGAGCGCCACCTTCTGTCGCCGTATCCGTGAAGCGGTCGGCAACAGCTGCGACCTGCTGTTCGGCACCCACGGCCAGATGACACCGGCGTCCGCCATTCGTCTCGCCAAGTATCTTGAACCGTATGATCCGCTGTGGCTGGAAGAACCCGTGCCGCCGGGACAGAGCGAGGCCATGGCACGTGTGGCAGATCACACCTCCATTCCAGTGGCCACCGGTGAGCGTCTGACCACCAAGTACGAATTCCATGATGTGCTCAAGCACAATGCAGCTTCGATTCTGCAGATGAATCTGGGGCGTGTCGGCGGCATTCTGGAAGGCAAGAAGATCGCGGCACTGGCCGAGGTCTACTACGCCCAGATCGCCCCTCACCTCTATAACGGCCCGGTCGGTGCTGCTGCCAGCATTCAGCTGGCAACCGCGACGCCCAACTTCCTGATTCAGGAAAGCATCGGCACCTGGGATGGCTTCCACGCCGATGTGCTGCAGGAAAAGATCGAGTGGCGTGATGGCTACATCATTCCGTCCGACAAGCCGGGACTGGGTGTCGAGCTGAACATGGACGTCGTGCGTGCCAACTCCCCCTATACCAGTCGCGCATTGCACCTGAGCATGGACCCACGTCCGTATGACGTGAAGGAACAATCAGGGTCAGACTGGAAACTCCAGCCGGAGGCATAAAGGCGATGGAATACGATTTCGTCATCGTGGGCGCCGGATCGGCGGGGTGTATCCTCGCCAACCGACTCAGTGAAGATGGGCGTCACACCGTGCTGCTGCTGGAAGCGGGGGGGAAGGACCTCTCGCCGTGGATCAAGGTGCCAGTCGGGTTTGCCAAGACTTACTACAACCCGACCTACAACTACATGTATTACAGCGACAGTGAAACCGCGATGGGCGGTCGCAAGATCTACACCCCGCGCGGCAAGGTGCAGGGTGGGTCTGGCTCCATCAATGCCATGATCTATGTGCGTGGCCAGGCATCGGACTTTGATGACTGGGTAAGTGCCGGCAATGAAGGTTGGTCATTCAAGGAAGTACTGCCCTACTTCAAGCGTCTGGAATGTCATCCGGCGGGGGATACTGAGTATCACTCAAGCAAGGGACTAATCGGGATCACGCCGCTCAAGAAAGGCGCGCACCCCATCTGTCAGTCCTGGCTTGAAGGTGCCCGTCAGCTGGGATACACGCTCAATGAAGACTTCAATGGCGCCACCTTCGAGGGTGCCGGCATCTATGAAGCCAACATTCGCAAGGGTCAGCGCGATTCCAGCAATACCGCCTACCTCAAACCGGCACTGTCGCGTAACAACCTGACGCTCAAGCATGTCTCGCGGGTAGAGCGCGTGCTGCTGGAAGAAGGCCCGAACGAGACACCGCGTGCCACGGGCGTCGAGTATCGTGTTGCTGATGAGGTAGTGAACGTCACGGCACGCCGCGAAGTCATCGTGTGTGCCGGTGCGGTAGATTCACCCAAGCTGCTTCAGCTCTCCGGCATCGGTGATACAGAGCAGCTTGCGGAGCACGGTATCGCCTCAAGGGTACACCTCCCTGCCGTGGGCCAGAACCTGCAGGATCATCTGTGTACCAGCTACTATTACCGCGCCAATCGCACCACGCTCAATGATGACTTTTCCTCCTTCTGGGGACAGGCCAAGGCGGGACTCCAATATCTGGTGAACCGCAGTGGTCCCCTGGGGATGAGCGTCAATCAGGCGGGGGGCTTCTTCCGCGGGCGTGACGAAGAGACAGAGCCGAACATCCAGCTCTACTTCAACCCGATGTCCTACCAGATTCCCAACGATCCGAAAGCCAAGCTGACGCCGGAGCCGTATTCCGGCTTCCTGCTGGCCTTCAATTCCTGCCGGCCGACCAGCCGTGGCAGCATTTCCCTGGCCTCGTCTGATCCTGCGGTGCCTGCGGTGATTCGCCCGAATTACCTCAGCACCCAAAAGGATATTGATGAGGTGATTCAGGGCTCGCGACTGATACGCAAGATGATGGGCGCACCGGCGTTACAGGCCGTGACCGAGTGTGAAGTCGCACCCGCTGAGCGCGTGCATGACGAGCAGAGCATGCTGGAGTACTTCCGTGCTGAGGGTGGCTCCATCTATCACCTGTGCGGTTCCTGCGCGATGGGGCCGGACAAGGAAAGCGCGGTGGTCGACAGTCGCCTCAAGGTGCATGGCGTCACGGGCCTGCGAGTGATTGATGCCTCCATCTTCCCCAATATCACCTCCGGCAATCTGAATGCGCCGGTAATGATGGTGGCGGAGAAAGGCGCGGACATGGTGCTCGCCGATCACGCCAGCCGAGCTTGAGGCCTGGCCTGTCAAGGCCTTGAAGTGGCCTTGAAATCAGGACAGCGCCTGATGTCAGGCACTGTCCTGATGACGTCTCTCAGCTGAGAGACTGTGCATCTGGTATTCTATCGGCCAGCCATAACCTTCGGCACTCAGCCGAGGCAGTCATCTGTCTCGGCTGAGTGCCGTATTCACGGTGCCATGCCTTGCCTTACGAGGCGAAGGCCAATGAGTGCCTGCATCCGCGTTCTGGAGTCACTGCGCGTTCATGAATCTCGAGAAAACCAAGGCGCCCGCTGTCGATCATAGCGTCCTGATCCTTGATCTCCTTGCGGCAGCCTCCTACCCGCTGACGCTATCGGAGATCTGTGAAGCGACCGGCATTTCCCCTGCGACAGGGCACCGGGTGATCAACGCTCTGCTGCATCACCAGTTGGTGGCCAATGACCCGGGGCGCAAGAAGTCATACTGCATCGGCTCGCGGATCTTCCAGATTTCCTCGACGATCTACAACAAGCAGAGCCTGATTCCCGTCTTCTATCCCATCGCCGAAATCTTGAAGAACGAGATTCATCGCTCGATCTTCCTGTGCATTCCCATTGGCGATCAGGTGGTGGTGATCTCGAAGGTCGATGCCTCCGGCAGTGGTAGCTACAACCTCTATATCGGCAAGACCATGCCGCAGCATGAATCCGCGGCAGGCAAGGCGATTCTCGCCATGCGCCCTGAAAGCTCACGCAGCCTGTATCTAGACGCGGCGACACGTACCAATCCTGGCCTTGCAGAGAGTCGTGAAGACGTGGACAGCGAGCTGAAACGTGCCCAACGCCTGGGATACGCCGTCTCCAGCGGTGAAGCCGAGGGTCAGCTGAGCTGTATCGCTGCCCCTGTCCTCAATCTGCGCAATGAGCCGATTGCCGCCATCAGCGCCGTGATCAGCAGTGACTGGCTGAACCCGCAAGAAGCTCGCGCCTATTCCAAACATCTGGTACAGGCGGCGCGCCAGCTCTCTTCACGCATCATTTGATGCTCGGTAGCATTTCATGCTGCACTGCACAAAGTCTTGCCACTATATATACCTGTTTTTCACAGGGGTGTTTTCGATCGCGATCGTGTGTGTTTTCTGAAGACTGGCGGCGAATCTCCACCGCCTACCAGGCAACCTGAAACGCAGTACGCCCACCTCTCGTTCTGATGGAGAGACGGGCGCACTGTATTTCAGATCGCACTGTGTTTCAGATGATGAAACGGCTATCCGATATCAGGACAGCGCTGGGGCTCCGAGAAGTGCTTTCACTTCAACATACTCAGCCAGCCCCTCATCACCCCACTCACGGCCATTCCCTGACTGCTTGTAGCCACCGAACGGTGCATCAAAGGAGAACTCAGCGCCCTGCATATAGCACTGTCCTGCCTGCATGCAACGTGCGATCGGCAGGGCTGCCTCGGCGTCACGGGCATAGACGGCGGATGACAGACCATAGACGCTATCGTTGGCGATCGCGATGCCCTGCTCCAGGGTATCGTAGGGCAGGATACACAGCACCGGCCCGAAGATTTCTTCGCGCGCGATTTCCTGCTCATTGCTGACATTGGTGAAGATGGTCGGGCGCACATAACAGCCTTTATCCAGACCTTCCGGTGCCTCGACACCGCCGAGTGCCAACTCGACGCCGTCATCAATGGCGCGCTGCACCAGGTGCAGTACTCGCTCGCGCTGAAGCTGGGACACCAGCGGCCCCATGGTGGTCGCCGGATCCGTCGGGTCACCGACCACCTGCTCACCTGCGATCTCGACGGCCAGTCGAGTGGCCTCTTCAAGACGTGAGCGCGGCACCAGCAGGCGCGTGAAGGCATCGCAGGTCTGACCGGTGTTGGCCATGATGTTCTCGACACCCATGCGCACCGCCGCAGCCATGTCAGCATCTTCCGTCACCAACAGAGGTGACTTGCCACCCAGTTCCTGGCAGACGCGCTTGACGGTCGGTGCCGCACTTTCCGCGACCTTGCTGCCTGCCGCGGTAGAGCCGGTGAAGGAGACCATGTCCACCTGCGGATGACCGGACATCACCGGGCCGATCTCATGCCCTTCTCCCGTCACCACATTGAAGACACCTGCAGGCAAGCCGACCTTCTCGAAGATCTCGGCCATGATGAAGTCCTGCAGCGGCGTCTGCTCCGCTGGCTTGGCGATGACGGTACAGCCGGCCGCCAGTGCCGGTGCCAGCTTGCCGATCAACTGGTGCAGCGGATAATTCCACGGATTGATCAGCGAACACACGCCGATGGGCTCACGCATCAGGATGACATCGCCCTTGCGCTCATCTTCTTCCATACGGAAGGCACGCTCGGCGTAGTAGCGCATGCCTTCAATGGGACCTTCGACATGCATGGCACCCACGAGCTGCACTGGGCACCCCATGGTCATGACCTGCACGTCGCAAAGTTCCTGGAAACGGCGCTGCATTTCATCGGCAGCGGCCATCATCAGATCATGACGTTCTTGCGCAGACGTCATCGACCAGGCTGGCAGCGCCTGACGCGCTGCCATGATGGCAGCCTCTACATCCTGTTCACCGGCACGTGGAACGCTTGCACACAGCTCACCGGTAGCCGGATTGATCACATCCATCCGCTCACTGCCGGTGGGGGCCTGCCACTGTCCATTGATGTAGAAGTTGTCGTGATGTTGCATGCCAAACCTCTCGATTCTGGTGGGAGTGAAGACTATCCCTGAGGGTGTTACCAAAACGCAACTGCCCCGGAGGCCACATGCGTGGCACTCCGGGGCAGTCTTGATCGCTTAGTGGCGACCGGTGACCTTGACTTCGTAGCCGATTTCTTCCGGCTCGTCATCGGTCAGCTCTGCCGGGAAGCCGGTGCCAAGCACCTGGACATCAGCAGATTCCTCGAGGCGACGAATGATGTTGGACGACCATTCACGCGGGCCGAAACGTTCCTGGCCATCACGGAAGATGTCCATCAGCATCGGGGAGATTTCCAGCGGCACCTCCAGATTCTTGGCCAGGGTATCGAACAGACCGACATCCTTGAGCACCAGATCCATGGTGAAGCTGATGTTGCGGCTACCGTTCAGAATCACCTGAGACTCTGTCTCGTGGACAAAGGAATTACCTGAGGAGATCTTGATTGCCTCGTAGGTGGTATTCATGTCCAGACCTGCCTTCTTGCAGACGGTCAGGGCTTCCGCCACGGCGCACAGGTTGGCAGTGGCCAGATAGTTGGTCATCACCTTGAGGACAGACGCGGTACCCAGCTCACCGGTGTGCAGTACACGACGACCCAAGGTGGTCAGCACCGGCAATACCTGCTCGAAGGACTCACGATCACCACCGACGAAGATGGAGATATTACCGGTGGCGGCGCGGTGGCAGCCCCCAGAGACCGGCGCTTCCAGTGCCTTGGCACCGGTGGCCAGCACCTTGTCGGCGATACGACGCAGTTCGCTGTCATCGGTAGTGCTCATCTCGAGCCAGATCTTGCCTTCGCACAGACCGGCAATGATGCCGTCATCGCTTTCCATCACGGCGCTGCAGGCAGCCGGTGACGGCAGGCAGGTGATGATCATGTCATTGGCTTCAGCGAGGGCCTTGGAGGAGTCAGCCCATTTGGCGCCCTGCTCGAGGAAAGGCTTGGCGGTTTCCGGGTCAAGGTCACGCACGGTGACGTCGTGTCCATTACGCAGCAGACTACCTGCAAGCTTGCCACCTACGTTGCCTAGACCAATGAATCCGACTTTCATGTGCTGTCCTCTCGTTGCTGTCTGCGGGCTGTCTCGTATATGACGAATGCCATGTTGAGGCTCACCGTACGGGCCAGAGGCGCAGGCAACAATTCATAAGAATTTTGTCACTGGTAACAATTTTTTTGATCGCACACCAAGACGCCACCCGGAGGTGGCGTCTTGGTGTGCATATCCTGCGGGACATGTCGGAGCAACGGGGGGATGTCTCAGGGTGACAGCACTTGTGAAGGACTGGCCTGGCTCTGGATGTGCAACCAGTTCAGCAGCGTTGCCACGCGCGGGTCCTGCGCCAGTTCGCGATGGCAGACGGCGCCCCACTCCCCTTGCCCCGTGATCACCTGCCCCGTCGGATTGACCAGACGACCGGAGGCCAGATCATCATCGGCAAAGGGGCCATTCACCAACGCCACACCCTCGCCACGCGCCGCCATCTCCAGCGCAACGACCAGCGTATCGACCACGATGCAGTTACGGCTCGGGCATGGGCCCAGCGCCAGAGTCTCGAAGTAGCTGTCCCAGTTCCACCCCTCGGTATAGACCCCGATCAACGGCAAGGTCTTGAGGGCATCGCTGGGCAGCGGCATTGCTTCATCCTCAAGCATCTGCGGGCTGCACACCGGGAACAGACGCGAATCGAACAGCGGTTGCCAGTGCAGATGATCGGCAAGCGGGGCGTCGCGGAAGACAATACCGACATCGGCATTGGCCTCATCGAATTCCCAGCCGAGGCTGCAGGTCATCAACTTGAGTTCAACCTCAGGATGCGCCGTCTGGAAATCCGACAGCCTGGGGGCCAACCAGCGTATCGAGGTCGTGACGTAGACCTGCACCGTCAGCGGTTGGGAATGCTGCATCTGACGCAACGCTTCTGCCCCTTGCACCAGACCTGCCAGCGCCTCGCGTACGACCGGGTAGAAACGCTGTCCAGCCGCGGTCAGCACGACGTGTCGCCCTTCGCGCGCGAACAGCTTCACGTCGAGACTCTCTTCGAGCCGCTGAATCTGATTGGCAATGGCAGGATGGGTCAGGTGAAGCTCTTCGGCGGCAGCGCGCAGGCTGAGCAATCGCGCGGCAGCCTCAAACCCTTTCAGAGAACTCAGTGGAGGAAGTTTCTGTAGCGGCAGAGGGGTCGGCATGGGGAACGCTCACGAGAGACTGCTACGCCATGAGGGACATCGAGCAGCAATCGAATCAGGGGTGATAAACACGAAGGCCTGCCAATGACAGACCCTCGAACAATTGATCACGATGATATCAA
This sequence comes from Cobetia sp. L2A1, assembly GCF_009796845.1. Classification (NCBI taxonomy): domain Bacteria; kingdom Pseudomonadati; phylum Pseudomonadota; class Gammaproteobacteria; order Oceanospirillales; family Halomonadaceae; genus Cobetia; species Cobetia sp. L2A1. The sequence continues at coordinate 2,670,620 of NZ_CP047025.1, forward strand.
ACCCATCGTACCCCGTAATGCCGCACCGCATGAGGCTTTCCCGTGAAAGACATCAGCTCGAAAGGCGCACGTCGAAGATATGATTCAAAAGCGACGCCAGCTGGCCGTCAGCACAACACCTGAGATTGGCTATCTTGCTGCAAAGGATGGCATCGAAATGCCTGATGCGCTGCTTATCTAGGAATTTTCACTATCCCAATTACGACCCCTAGCGATCCATTCACGCACACAGAGATGAATTATCGACAATTCTTGCAATACTCAGCTCGCTTCTCGATGACACTCTGGTGACGAAAGGCTTACCCGCTGCTCCCATTTCTTCAACGTGGCGCGATACGCACACGACAGCGCTACCTATAAAAACCACTGACGTTCCCCGCCAACCTGAAGAAAGGAGTCTCATGGCATACCGGTCATAGACGATATTCCCTCTCCCCGCATTACGACCTGACTTACACGATAACAAGATCAAGGAGTGTCACATGTTCGGAGCAACGGTCCGTCCGCTGGTTTTCTGGCCACCGTTCATCTTGCTGTTTCTCTCTGTCATCGCCAGCCTCGTCAATCTCGACGGCTTTCTCGCGGTGACTACCAGCATCAACACCTGGGTACTCGATACCTTCGGCTGGCTATTTTCCATTACGGCATTGTGCATGGTGTTCGCCTGCCTGGTGGCTTATCTGTCTCCGCTGGGACGTACTCGCATCGGCGGCGAAAAAGCCACCCGACTGTTGACGCCATGGCGGTGGTTCTCGATCACGCTATGTACTACCCTGGCCGTCGGCATCATGTTCTGGTCGACCGCCGAACCGTTGTATCACCTGCATAGCCCACCCACGTCACTGGGCATCATTCCAGACAGCCCCGAAGCGGCACGCTTCGCCCTCTCGACCATGTTCTTGCACTGGTCATTCACGCCCTACGCGATCTACACCGTACCGGCACTGATCTTCGCGCTGATGCATTACAACCTTGGCAAGCCCTTCTCACTCGGCACGCTGTTCGTGCCGCTGCTGGGTGATCGTCTGATCGGTCGCAAGGGACGCGTATTGGATGCACTGGCACTGTTCGCGCTGGTCTGCGGCATGGCCTCCTCGCTGGGAACAGGCGCCATGACCCTGGCAGGTGGGGTGGACCGATACCTTGGCACAGGCACAGGGCCACTGATGCTGGCCCTCGTGACGCTGGCTATCGTGGCTTGCTTCACGGCGTCTGCCGCGAGCGGTCTGCAAAAGGGTATCGCCAGACTCTCGGCCATCAATGCCAGAGCATTCTTCGCCTTCCTGCTCTTCGTCTTTGCCTGTGGCCCGACACTGACCATCCTGGGCTACGGTACTGAAGCGGCTGGCGATTACTTCAACAACTTCATGGCCAAGAATCTGTTCACTGGGGCCTTTGATGGTGATCCGTGGCCCAAGAGCTGGAGTATCTTCTACTGGGCCAACTGGATGGCATGGGCACCGATTTCCGCCCTGTTCCTTGGCAAGATCTCGCGCGGCTACACGGTGCGGCAATTCATATTGATCAACATGGTCGCCCCGTCGCTGTTCTCCATCATTTACGTCGCTGTCTTCAGCAGTACAACGCTGAAACTCGACATGGAAAGCGGTGGCTTGCTGTATGGAATTCTGTCGGATTCAGGAGCAGGCTCCGTGATCTATGCCCTTTTCGATGAACTCCCCATGAGCAGCCTGACGGGGATTGTCTTCCTGATGATCGCCTTCCTGTCCTTCGTCACGGCAGCCGATTCCAACACCGATGCCATCAGCCAGCTATGCAGCTCTGATAGTCAGGCGGCTCTGGCAGGAGAGGAAAGCAAGGAAAGCAGCCGAGGACGCCTGATGATGAAGATCATCTGGGGCTGCACGATTGGCGCAGTCAGCTGGATCATGACGGCATTCGTGGGTATCGATGGCATCAAGATGCTCTCCAACCTGGGCGGAGTCCCGGCGCTGTTCATCGTCATCGGCGCGACGGCTTCGCTATTCAGTCTGGTCTCGATGGGTACGGCGAAAATCGGGCTGGAACATACGCCGTCGCGATCCTACTCCCCGGAAGCACATCAGCGGTGGCAGGTATCACAGCCTAAATAACGCACAGTCGGCCTTGCAGGCCTGGTCTGATTGCATGTTCGCAAGACACGAAAACCGCGCCATTTCTGGTGCGGTTTTCTTGTCTTGCACAACGGGTTTCATTGCAGAAATTGCGGAGACTCATCTTTCATACGCGTGCGTTATACCTTCGAATCCAAATGTAAACAACGCTAACAAAACAAAAATTTATAGGTTAGGATCCGCGCCCTCATAAAAATTTATAGGAGTACGCATGTTTGGTTCATCTGTCCGTCCACTCGTCTTCTGGCCACCCTTCATATTGCTGATGGTTGCCGTCGCCGCGAGCCTCATCGATCTTGAAGGCTTTCTCGCTACCACTACGGTGATGAACGATTGGGTGCTGGACAAGTTTGGCTGGCTGTTCTCGGTGACCTCACTTGCCATGGTCGTGACCTGCCTGGTGACCTATATCTCACCGCTTGGCCGCACGCGTATCGGGGGAGAAAATGCCTCCCGCATCCTGTCTCCATGGCGCTGGTTCTCCATCACACTGTGCACCACCCTCGCCGTGGGGATCATGTTCTGGTCAACCGCAGAGCCGCTCTATCATCTGCATACGCCTCCCGGATCGTTGGATTTGACCGCGAACTCCCCGGAAGCAGCACGCTTTGCCCTCTCGACCATGTTCCTGCATTGGTCGTTCACGCCATATGCCATCTATACCGTGCCAGCGCTGCTGTTCGCCCTGATGCATTACAATCTGGGCAAGCCATTCTCCCTGGGAACTCTGTTTGTCCCGCTCCTCGGCGACAGACTGATTGGCCGCAAGGGACGTGCCCTTGATGCACTGGCACTGTTTGCACTGGTCTGTGGTATGGCGTCATCTCTTGGCACTGGCGCCATGACCTTGGTCGGTGGCCTGGATCGCTTCCTCGGTACCGGTACCGGCCCGTTGATGCTGGCGCTGGTGACACTCGCCATCGTGGCCTGCTTCACGGCATCTGCCGCCAGTGGTCTTGAAAAAGGGATCGCGCGCCTTTCCGCCATCAACGCCAAAGCCTTCTTCATCTTCATGGCCTTCGTGTTCGTCTGCGGCCCCACCCAGACCATTCTCGGCTATGGCACTGAAGCCGCTGGGGAATACTTCAACAACTTCATGCAGAAAAGCCTGTTTACCGGCGCCTTTGACGGTGACCCGTGGCCGAAGAGCTGGAGTATCTTCTACTGGGCCAACTGGATGGCATGGGCACCGATTTCTGCGCTGTTCCTCGGCAAGATCTCACGCGGCTATACCGTGCGTCAGTTCATGCTGATCAACCTCGTAGCGCCGTCGCTGTTCGCCATCGTCTACGTCAGTGTCTTCTCAAGCTCCATCATCCAGTTCGACATGCACAGTGGTGGCGCGATGTACCAGCTGCTCAATGAATCAGGTGCCGGTTCGGTCATCTACGCACTGTTTGATGAACTGCCCTTCAGTACGCTGACAGGTATCGTCTTCCTGGTCATCGCCTTCCTGTCCTTCGTGACAGCAGCCGACTCCAACACTGAAGCGATCAGCCAGCTATGCAGCACCGATAGCCAGGCCGCAATGGCAGGTGAAACCGAAGCAAAAGGCGACAATCGCTTTGGCATGAAGATCATCTGGGGCATCACCATCGGTGCGGTTGCCTGGATCATGACGGCCTTCGTGGGGATTGATGGTATCAAGATGCTGTCAAACCTGGGGGGCGTACCTGCACTGTTCATCGTCATCGCTGCCACGGCATCACTACTGCGTCTCGTGTCGATCGGAACCGCCAAGCTCGGTCTTGAGCACACGCCATCACGCAGCTATTCATCAGAAGCGCATCAACGCTGGGAAAGCATGCGCAAGCCTGTCGAAGACAGCTGAGTGTCTCCTGTCCAGTGGTGACTGCCACTGCTGGACCTTTGATCCGGATCTGAAAAAGGCCATGCATCCTCAGGGATGCATGGCCTTTTTTGCGTCAGAAAAAAGTCTCTGCGTAGTTTCTGGAGAGCGCTTCACAAGTGACAAAAACCCACGCCATCAGACTCACCTCGCCCAAGATTGAGCAATCATTCAAAATCCGGTAGGCTGGTGAGCATCTATCATGAAGGCATCTGAACCTGCAGTGCAGCCAGCCTCACACGATTGTCCTGAGGATAATTTACCGCGCTGGGACACGCTGCTGAAAGCTGGCGCTCGTCAATTTTTCTGCCCTCTTGCCAACACTCTCCAAATCGCCTGCTCTTGTGCGACTTGCCCACCAAGGAGATTCCATGTCTGACCAAAAACCTGCTTCGGTACTGGTGTTTGACGTCAATGAAACCCTGCTCGACATCACTACGCTCACGCCGTTGTTCGGCCGCGTATTCGGTGATGAAGCCGTACTGCGTGAGTGGTTCGCACAGCTGGTGCTCTACTCCCAAGCACTGACACTGTCCCAGCGCTATCTTCCCTTTGGCGAGCTGGGCATCGGCACGCTGAAGATGCTTGCCGACATTCATCAGGTGACACTCGACGAGAGTGATATCGATGAGCTGAAATCCCGCATGGCCAACATGCCGGCACACCCCGATGTCGCCCCTGCGCTGGAGCGCCTGACACAAGCGGGATTCCGATTGGTCACGCTGACCAACTCGCCTGCCGGTGCATCACCCACTCCGCTTGAGAAGGCCGGTATCAGCGATAGTTTCGAGCAGCATTTCAGTGTCGATACCGTCAAGCAGTTCAAGCCAGCGCCTGACACCTACCGCTACGTTGCCGATCAGCTGGGCATTGAGCTGGAGGATATCTGCATGGTGGCCTGCCACGTATGGGATACGATTGGCGCACAGGCCGCAGGATGCAAAGGGGCCTTGGTGACTCGCCCGCACAATGCCGTACTGCCTGCCAGCAATGTGCCGGTGCCAGACTATGTGGCCGATGAGCTGATGGCCCTCGCGGAACAGATCATCGCGGCCAACGCGGCGTGACCAGTCAGATGCACATGAGATGAGCCGAGCTGAATATCAGTAACAGTATCAAAAACGGGGCTCTCAGCAGCCCCGTTTCCATTTCTCGCAAGTCCGGCTGGGGTGACATTTGCGTCTCTAGAACTCGTTCTGGATACGCTTGTACCCCAGCACCAGTGAATTGTTGGTGCGCGCGACATCTTCCGAGAACTCACTGGCATCGACTGACACTCGCGGCAAGCTCTCGAGATCAGTTGAGCGGCCGACGCGTCGGTTGGAGGGCACATGGAAGCCGGCGGGCAGATGGCAACCATCGACTACGGCATTGAAGCGAATCACGCAGCCATCCTCGATGGTGCAATCGAACAGCACGCTGTTGAAGCCGATGAAGACGTTATCTCCCACCGTACAGGGGCCGTGCACGATAGCGCGATGGGCGATTGAGGAGCGCTGTCCGATACTGACGCGCGCTCCGGATTTGGAGTGAATGACGACGCCATCCTGAATATTGGAATGGGCACCGATCACGATCGGTTCGATGTGGCCCTCTGCATCCATCTCATCAGCGCGAATCACGGCATAGGGACCGATGAAGACGTTTTCCTCAACGATCACCAATCCGCACAGAATTGCAGTGGGATCGACGAAAGCATCCGGATGGACTTGCGGCAAGTCACCGCGCGGGTTTCTGCGAATCATGAAAGCGCCTCTATCGTCTCAGTGGCAAAGCCACGCAAGGATGGGTTGCCTGTCATTGCCAGGCAGCTTCAGCACGGGTATCTCAGGCCGGTACGGCCCATGCCACGGCGTCATGAGGGTGCAGGCTCTCAACGTGTCTGACATGGACATGAGGAGCAACATGCGTCAGAGATAACGCATCAATGATGCGCCGCGCCGCATCCTCGACGAACATCAGATTCTGACCATTGAGTGCAGCGAATGCCTGCTCGTCAGCCCGCTTGACGGCAGTCTGCACCGGCGTCGCCAACACCTCTTCAATACGATCAATCAGCGTGATCAACCCGAGATTCGGTGCATCAGCGGCGACCATGATCTCTATGCGGGCTTCGCTGCGCTGACTATGAGGCGTTGCCAGGGTGGCATTCTGGCGAAGCCAGTCAGCTACCTTCGCGGGGGCCAGCGAGGCCTGCTCGCCAAAGGCCGCCATGAATCCTTGCTCGATCAATTGACGAGAGAGCGCAGCCGAACATGGGCAGGTCGAGGAATAGCCGACCGTCACGGTCGCCTTGAGCTGGAAGATACCCTCGCTCAGGCACGCTTCCAGGGCGATCGGATATGCCTTCCAGCCCGACAATTCTGGTGTCATCAGCGCTGGGCGGCGCATCAATAGATCAAATCGCAGGCGCAGACGCGCATTCTGGCTCTCGCAATCGCGATGACTTTCCACCATGTCTGAAAGCACTTGCTGCAACACATCGGGTGTCAGCGCGTGTCCGCTCCCGACGGCATCCAGAAGTCGATAGAGGCGTGACATGTGAATACCCTTGGCGTGCGTCGCGGGAAGATCTACCTGCGCATCCACCCGAGCGTGAAGCTCGCGATGATAATTCGGCTCCACCAGCGTGATTGGCAGATCGATGCCCTGCATGCCAACCCACTCCAGCGGGGCCAGCGATGAGGACACCTCGGTCAGTGAAACATCGGGGAGTAATGCATTCATGCTCAACATCCATCAGAAGGTGGTCTCTCGTGCCTCCCCCCACGCGTGAGGGAAATGGGAGCTTGGCATGAGGCAGACGGAAATATCAGGCTCCCTCTCGGTACGGCATGTCATGGCAATGCCCACCCAATAAACGATATGTTATAACATACCATTTCAAATTGTCCACGACCCACCTGATCGATGCTTCCGCCGTGGCACCCAGACTATGCACCATGCCCCTCTCGGCGCTTGCTGCGCCACCCTCTCATGACTGCCTGCCTTTCTGCCTTTCTGCCTTTCTTCCTGTCTACCTCCGCTTTCATATATTGCTTGCTCATTGCCAAGCACATCCGCCTTGCATCGATGAATGTGATGCTTATTTTCTGCATGGATAACGCGTAGAAACTCCGCGAGTGACTGATATCAGTACGACGCTGAAAGATCACTTGATGGCATCACCCTAAAGTCGAGTTTGCCCTACAAAATTTTGCAGCTAACTTTTTTGCATCGATTCGATTCGGATCGATGACAGCAATCGGCGTACCCAATCAATTCTCCTTATCACTGCTGCATGACGAGCTGATCACTCTATCTTATCAACGAGTGACCAATCACGAAGCTCGATGCCGATGGAATGAATCTCGAGAGATTGACACCCTTTCATTAGCACAAGTCATTTAAATCAAGCATTGAAAGCAAGTATTGAAATCGGTTCATTAAAAAATTCGTTAAAAGCCGATTGTTAATACCAACGCCGTTGAAGCCTAGCAAACAAGACAATAATGCCGTGGCCTATACCGCCATTTATCCAAAAGATAGAGGTACCATGAAACTCATAAAACAATGGATCTGCTCAGTGGGTACTTTTCTGATACTCAGCAGCCAGAGTGTCGCCCAGCCATTGGTACAACTGGACCAGGAGCAACTCGCAAGCGCCAAAGCGGCCATTATCGACAAGAGTGCCCCACAGACGACGCTCACGGCTTACCATCAATTACTCGCCAAGGCTGATGCCCTGCTTGATGAGCCCAATCCGTCGGTAATGAACAAGACTTTCTTCCCGCCCAGCAAGGACAAGCATGACTACTTGAGCATCAGTCGGTACTGGTGGCCGGATAAGAGCCAACCGGACGGGTTGCCCTGGATTCGCAAGGATGGCCACACCAATCCATCGACTCAGACCGATGACGTGGATCGTCCACGTATTGGCCGTATGGCAGATGCCGTCAGTATATTGGGGCTTGCCTACTATTATTCAGGCAATGAGCACTATGCCCAGAAAGGTGCCAGCATCATCAATACCTGGTTTCTGGATGATGCCACTCGCATGAACCCGAATCTACAATATGCGCAGAGTGTGCCGGGCAATCCCAATGGGCGCCGATCCGGCATTCTGGATGGCCGTTTGATTCCATTGCAAGTACTGGACGGACTCGTCCTTATTTCCGACTCCCGATATTGGAGTGATAAGGACAATACGCAAATGAATGCCTGGTTGACCAATTATCTTGATTGGCTGACGACAAGTGATTTGGGGATTCAAGGTGCGCAACAGATCAATAACCATGGTTCCTGGTATAAATTCCAGATTGCGGCGTTATCATGGTATCTGGGCAATGATGAGCAAACTGAAGAGGTCATTGACGCCACCAAGGATAGCCTCAGCTATCAGTTTTCTGCTGACGGCTCACAGCCCGAGGAACTGGAAAGAACCCGCTCGTTCTTCTATAGCACCTTCAATCTTGAAGCACTGACCAGCATTGCCATCATTGCCGATAAAACAGGAAGCTCCCTCTGGACGTATCAGACTCCCAAGGGCAACAGCCTCACGTCAGCCATCGACTACTTGATGCCGGTCGCCGAAGGCAAAGCATGGCCATACCCCACACCGGGCGTAGATCTTGCCTACCTGGCACCGCTATTGGCGCGCATCGCTCCTCAGGCAGACTCTGCCCGATACGCAGACGCGCTCAAGCACATTCTCAAGGATCTGGCTGCCAATCCTGACAAAAAGGCCTATCAACAGACCATTTACGACGATCTCGCCTTGCGATATCCGCATTATATGCAGTGAAAGTGCTTGATACATTCTCGTCTGATACATGAATCACCGTCCGCCGAGCATGTTGCTTGGCGGACGGTGAGTCATGCGTAAACGCTAGGGACGCATCAGGTACGTACTAGGGTCGCGGGTCGTTGCATGGCGCTTCACATAGCGACCAGGCGTCATGCTCGATATCCAGCATCGCCGCGATGGCAGCCGTGGCGACGACATGCGTACGTTCGTTGTCCTCATCATGCACATTGAGCCCACCATGCACGACCGTCACTTCAGCACGCCCCCGTGGCAGCTCACGTGTCACGACATCGATATCCACCGCGTCCGGCTGCTGCACGCCGATGGTGACGTCGACACGCATTTCCTTGTGATCAATGCCCAGCGACTGGAATAGCACGATGGACGAATGATGCAGGGCATCCTGCACCGCACGGCAAGCTGCCTTGGTGTAGTCCTCACCATAGAGATCATTGCCGGTGCCCATTTCGAGAATGATGCGCTGTTCAGGCATGTGTGGGCTCCATATCAAAGGAAACGATGATGGCAACATTGGCGATCACGCTCACGCCACTGCCATCCGGCTTGGCGACATCCAGTCCCCCCTTCACGACCCGAATGCTCGGCTGTCCATAAGGAAAGATACTTAGCAAGGCATCGGTATCCACCTTGTCAGGCTGCTGAATGCCGATCTCGACATCGATCAGCATGGCCTCCTTGGGAAAGCCGAACGCATCCGCCACTTCCAGTACGTTGTGCCATAGCGCATCACGGATGCCGCGGGCAGCGGCTTCTGTGTAGTTGCGGCTTCGAATGGAACTGCCCATACCAAACTGGGTCACCATGCGAGTTCTGGCCATGAAACCTCCCATATAACAGGATGAGTGGAACAAGAAGCGGTGTGCCCCTGCAGCAGGTAGCCAAACATCAGGCAGCCTGATAGCAAGATACATCATGCCAGTCGCGACACGGTGCTCTCACTCTCTTGCCACGCATCCATGAGTCTCCACCACAAAAGAAAAGCCGCCTGAAGATAGAGTGGTCATGCCTCCTCCATATATAACGTCAGGAGAAGGCATGCTTACTCAACCATCAGGCGGCGATTTTCTGAATCACGCTACGCTTTTGAAACGCCCCTGCACGATACGGTCGATCACCATCGCACATAGCAAAATGGCGATGCCGGCCAGCAGTCCCTGCCCCTTGGCAGCATATTGCAACGCCATGAGCACATCGGACCCCAGCCCCTCTGCACCAATGAGCGACGCAATGACCACCATCGACAGACACATCAGAATAGTCTGATTGACCCCTGTCATGATGTTGGGGAGTGCCAAGGGAATCTCGACATCAAGCAGCAACTTGCGCCGCGTGCAACCGAAGGCCAGCGCCGCCTCGACGATGGTCGGTGGCACCTGCTTGATGCCCAGGGCCGTCAGACGTACGACAGGCGGTAGCCCGAAGATGATGGTAGCCAGAATGCCCGGCGGCTTGCCTGTGCCGAAGAAGGCGATGATGGGAATCAGATAGACGAAGGCGGGCATGGTCTGCATGAAGTCCAGCACCGGCTCGGTGATGGCATTCACATAGCGATTCTTCGCACACCAGACCCCCAGCGGCACACCGATCAGCACACAGATCGTGGCAGCGGTCCCCAGCAAGGCAATGGTCGACATGCTCTTCTCCCAGAACCCGAGAAAGGCCAGATAGGCAAGCGCTGCCGCAGTGAAGATGGCGACTCTCGGCCCCGCGAGGCGCCAGGCCATGACGAGGGTCAATATCATGATCACCGGCCAGGGAGTATCAACGAGAATGATCTCCAGGGTATCGAGCAGCAAGCTGATGACACTCGCGATACCGTCGAAGAAACTCCCGCCATGCAGCGCAAGGTAATCAAAACTGCTATCCGTCCAGTTGGAAGCCGCGGTATAGATCCCCTGGTTACTGGGGAACTGCAATAACCATTCGACGGGCTTTTCGACCGTATAACGGTAGAGCGTCACCGGGTATACCAATGCAAGTGCAATGACACCATAAAAGAGGCTTTGCCAACTGAAGCCACTTTTTTCTCGCTTGTTGACGCGCCAGCGACAGTACTTTTTCTCATAGATCGGGTTGGCAATCAGCCCCTGGATAACCATCACCGCGAGCAGGGCAACTAGCCCCCAGAGCATCAGATTGTTAGCACCCGCGGCGGTGGCATTGGCCGCTTCCGTGATTCTTTCGGCTGCCCGCTGGAGATTATCAGCGGCACGCTGCAAGGAGGGTGCATTGGCAGCGCCGGCCTCAAGTGCAGCCTGCGCCTTCACCGCCATCTCCTGGGACTTGGCAGTCAAGCCAGCAGCCCGCGACAACTGGTCTGCTCCCAGCTCACCCCAAAGTCCCTTGCCGATCTGTACAAATGCCAGCAGACAGGCAATGGAACTCAACCAGAAAAGTCCCCATAGATGGCGCGATGCCGCCCACAGAGGTCCAAACAACGCGGCCGGCACATTGAACGTCGGTGACATCCCCGTGTGTGACTGAATCTTCGTGAACTGCTTTTCATAATATTGCCCATTCCTGTCAGCAAAATGACGGACCGAATGGCTTGAGCCTGACGACGTGGTGGGCTTGACGTTATCTTTCATCCTGCTGTCCTCCCCTGATCCCCAACAGCAACTTGTTCTTGGTGACCATTCCGAGATCCTTGCCATTGGTATCCATCACGATCACTGGCAGATCGCTGGAAGTGGCAATATCGATCAACACTTCCAGTGAAGCCTCTTCCTTGACGCGAGGAGCACGCGACATGGCCCTTTCATCAAGCAGAATTTCGCGATCAATGTCCTGCATGATCGAGCTGGCCGTGATGAGTTTCAGGTTCGAGATATCCTTGACGAATTCGCGCACATAATCGTCTTCTGGACGCATGACGATCTGCTCAGGTGTGCCTACCTGCACCAGTTGACCATCTTTCATGATCGCGATGCGGTCTCCAATACGTATGGCTTCATCAAGATCATGGGTAATGAAGATGGTGGTCTTCTTCAGTCTCTTGGTCAGTGATACGAATTGATCCTGAAGCTCTCGTCGAATCAAGGGATCAAGTGCACTGAAGGGTTCATCCATCAGCAACACCTCTGGATCACTGGCAAGCGCTCTCGCCAGGCCAACACGCTGCTGCATGCCGCCAGAAAGCTGTGCTGGGAAGTAATCTTCATAGCCTTCGAGATTGACGAGAGACAGTGCGTGCTGAGAAATCTCCCAACGCTTGAACTTGGGAATCCCCTGCACTTCAAGAGGGAAGGCAACATTGTCCAGCACGCTGCGGTGCGGGAGCAGTGCCATGTGCTGGAATACCATGCCGATATTCTTGGCGCGGATATCTCGCAGTTCATCGTGAGACAGTGCCGACATGTCCTTGCCAAGCACCTCAATGGTGCCGGAGGTAGGTTCAATGAGTCGATTGAAGTGACGAATCAGGGTGGACTTTCCGCTACCGGAAAGCCCCATGATACAAAATATTTCGCCACGCTCGACTGTGAATGAGACGTCGGAAATCCCGACAACACAGTTGTACTTTTCTCTGACACTGGCTTTATCAAGGCCGTCTTCCGTAATCGCCTTCATGACTTCTGCAGGATTATTACCAAAGATTTTCCAGACGCCATCCAAACGAATAACCGTTTCCTGCATGCTGAATACCCCTATCCTGACGGCTGCGCCGTGGCCCTTAATGTGCCAATTGGCGACTTGATTGCTGGCCCCTCCCGCGGGGATGCGAGCCAGCAACCTCATTCACCAGTCGACTATCTCGAGTGACTTCATTGCGCGAGCCACGACTCCACGAGGTCTTCGTGATTGGCCACCCATTCTTCGGCATAAGCCTCGGGATCTTTCTTGTCGACGGTCAGGGCATAGCTCATGTCATTGATCTGCTCAAGACTCAGCTTCACGTGACTCAGGAGGCGCGCGGCAGATGGTGCGCGAGTCTCCAGCGACTTGGCATAGTGAATATAAAGAGACGCTTCTGGCCAGGCACTGTCGGCATTGGACTTTTCAAGCCAGTCAGGATCGTCTGTCGGCTGAACGATGTGCCATGTCTTGTCGTTGTGCGGCGGTTCTTCCAGATGGACCAGATCATACATCTGGAACATCTGATGAGGGCTGTAACAGAAGAAGACGAGCGGCTTGTTGGCCGTATCTGATGCCGAGAGCTCCGCGACGAAGAGCGTTTCGTCCAGCTCGTAAAGCTTCATCGTCTGGTCATAGCCATAACTCTTGGCCTTGATACGTTCCACCGTGCTGGAAGCCGCCGCCGGCGGACCCGCCCACATTTCACCATATCCATCACCATTACGATCAAATAACTTGGCAATGTCGGGGTCGGTCAGATCATAGATGGAAGTGATTCCATATTGCTCCGAGACCGCCTTGGTCACACAGACGCCCTGAGTGGCTTCAACACCATTCATGTCCTGGACGACCGTGCCACGTTCCTTGACATATTTATCGTGAAGACTCTGCTGATTGGGCAGCCATACTTCGGGGTGAACATCGATGGTGCCCTTGTCCATCGCCTCGAAGATGACGGCATTGGTGCCATTCTGCATGGCGACATCCAGGCCGAGATAATTCTCCATCACGACTTTCAAGATGTTGCTGGTCGCGGCAGCCGTCGGCCAGTTGGGTACGCCAATGGTCACGTCAGCGGCATAGGTCATGCTACTGGTAAGGGAGAGTATCAATGTCGTGGTTACACGATTTATCAGTTTCATCACGTCTTCCTATATTATTCTTGTCATGGGGTTAGTGACTTACATGTTGGGATAACTGGGGCCTCCGCCCCCTTCCGGCACTGCCCATCGAATATTCTGGGCAGGATCCTTGATATCGCATGTCTTGCAATGCAGACAGTTTTGCGCATTGATCTGAAAACGTTCGCCCGCACTTTCCTGAACGATTTCATAGACGCCGGCGGGACAATAACGCTGTGCAGGCTCCATATATTCGGGCAGATTGAAAGTAAGCGGTATCGCAGGGTCCTCGAGTTTGAGGTGACACGGCTGGTCATCAACATGCTGGGTATTGGACAGATATACCGAGGAGGTCTTGTCAAAGCTGAGCACACCATCCGGCTTGGGATAGTCAATGGCTTTGCACTCTGCTGCCCGCTTCATCTGGGCATGATCGGGCGTATTGTCTCGCAGCCGAACGGGAAGCTTTCCACCAAAAATATTCTGATCAATGAAGTTGAAAGCCCCTCCAAGGACAGGGCCCAGCTTGTGCAATGCCGGCCCGAAATTGCGGCTGGCATACAGCTCTTCATGGAGCCAGGAAGACTTGAAGCGCTCGGTATATTCATGCAGCTCCTTACCACCAGTATCGCCCTGCTGCAGTGCCTCAAAGACGACGTCTGCTGCCAGCAACCCAGACTTCATTGCGGTATGAGTGCCCTTGATCTTGGCGAAATTCAGGGTGCCGGCATTGCAGCCGATCAGCAGCCCGCCCGGGAAGGTCATCTTGGGCAAGGCATTGAATCCACCCTTGCTGATGGCACGAGCACCATAGGACACTCGCTTGCCACCCTCCAGGTACTGCGAAAGTGACGGGTGATGCTTGAGTCGCTGGAACTCATCGAATGGGCTGACGTGAGGATTGGAATAGTTCAGATCGACAATCAGCCCGACGACGACCTGATGGTTGTCGCCGTGATAAAGAAAGAATCCCCCCGAAGTCCCGTCACTCAATGGCCAGCCGGTACCGTGCACGACGAGTCCTGGCTGGTGACGGGCAGGCTCTATATCCCACAACTCCTTGATACCCAAGCCATAATGTTGGCTATCAGCATCGCGATCGAGATCAAAGCGCTGGTAGAGCGTCTTGCCAAGATGGCCACGACATCCCTCGGCGAACAGCGTGTAGCGAGCATGCAGCTCGATACCTTGCATATAGCTATCATTGGCCTCGCCATCACGGCCGACGCCCATGTCCCCTGTCGCGACACCCTTTACTGAGCCGTCCTCGTGATAAAGCACTTCACTGGCCGCGAATCCGGGAAATATCTCGACACCCAATGCCTCCGCCTGCTCAGCCAGCCAGCGACAGAGATTGCCAAGGCTGATGATGTGATTGCCCTGATTATGTAGCGTCTTGGGAATCATCCAGTCGGGAAATTGCAATGCGCGTTGCTGATTGGGCAGGAATAGCACCTTGTCCTCGACCACGGGTGTCCCCATGGGGGCGCCACGTTCTGCCCAGTCGGGAAATAGCTCATCCAGTGCACGCGTTTCCAGAATCGCGCCAGACAGGATGTGGGCACCAACCTCGGAGCCCTTTTCGATTACACAGACGGTCAATTCCGAACCTGCCGTCTGCGCCTGCTGCATCAAGCGACAGGCAGCCGATAGGCCAGAAGGGCCTGCCCCTATGATGACGACGTCAAACTCCATGGCTTCGCGTTCATTCTGACTCATGGATTCTCTCCTGGTCTGGCTATCGGTGAGTAGGCCATCAATGAGCAAGTAAACGCTGACGCGCTGCTGTCAGGGTATTGCGCATCAGACAGGCCACCGTCATGGGGCCGATACCACCGGGCACGGGAGTCAGACCACCTGCCGTGGTGATGGCGGCGTCGAAATCGACATCTCCCACCAGTCGCGTTTCGCCTTGAGCGTCTGCGATACGGTTGATACCCACATCAAGGACTATGGCCCCGGGCTTGATATGTTCATCACCTATCATGCAGGGACGGCCGACAGCGACGACCAGAATGTCCGCCTGCCGGCATTCTTCCACGATATGCTGACTGCGCGAATGAACGGTCGTCACGGTGCAATTGGCATTGAGCAGCAATTGACCGATGGGCTTGCCCACGATATTGGAGCGGCCAACGACGACGGCCTTCAAGCCGGACAGGTCGCCGAGCCGATCCTGAAGCAACAACAGACACCCCAGCGGTGTACAAGGCACCATGCCCGGATGACCTGCACTCAGACGGCCGACATTGATGGGATGAAAACCATCAACGTCCTTGGCGGGGTCTATGGCCTCGATCACTGCCGTCTCGTTGATCTGTTTCGGCAGGGGCAGCTGAACGAGGATGCCATCGATGCTGTCATCCTGATTCAGGATCTCGATCAGAGAGAGAAGTTGGGCCTGGGTCGTATCGACCCCGAGCAGGTGCTGAAAGGATTTGATGCCGACTTCCGCCGCCTGACGCATCTTGGTGCGCACGTAGACCTGACTTGCTGGGTCACTGCCGACCAGCACGACCGCCAGGCCCGGTTGACGGCCTGCGTCAGCCACGAACGCAGGTACCTGCTCTGCCACTTCAGCACGAATTTTCTGTGCGAATGCCTTGCCGTCCATCACGACGTTGCGCGTCACTTCGCTCGCGCAGGAGGAACTCAGATGATTCATTTCTCTACTCCACGCTGCTAGAAGACGACCGTTCTCAACCCGTTCTGGAAGACGCGATGTGAGACGTGATATTTCACGGCGCGCGCCAGGGCAGTGGCTTCCATATCGCGACCGACCTGCGTGAGATGCAGGGGATCATGTGCGTGATCCACACGCTCGACCATCTGTTCAATGATCGGCCCTTCATCAAGGTCACCGGTGACATAGTGAGCGGTTGCGCCGATCAATTTCACGCCGCGGTCATAAGCCTGGTAGTAGGGTCTGGCGCCTTTGAAGCCGGGCAGGAACGAGTGGTGAATATTGATGCAACGTCCCACCAGCTCCTTGCTGAGCGAGTCAGACAGCACTTGCATGTAACGCGCCAATACGACCAGCTCAGTCCCCGTGCTCTTGATGATTTCAAGGAGACGAGCCTCCTGCTGAGGCTTGGTTTCCTTGGTGATGGGCAGATGGATATAGTCAATGCCCTCACGCTCAGCCAGCTCACGCAGATCTTCGTGATTGGAAACGATGGCGGTGATATCGATCATCAGCTCACCAGTGGAGCGGCGATATAACAGATCCCGCAGGCAATGGTCATACTTTGAGACCATGATCAGTACTTTCGCACGCTCTGCAGTGTCGTGGATTTCCCAGTCCATCTCGAAACGCATGGCGGTCACTTCAAAGGCCGCTTTCATCTGATCGACAGTGAACGTTCGCTCGCTTTCAAAGACAAACTCGATGGTGGAGAAGAAACGTCCCGTTTCCTGGTCATCGTACTGATGCAGTTCCTTGATGAAACAGCCACGATCCGCCATGAAGTTACCCAGCGCTGCCACGATACCGACACGCCCGGGGCAAGATACCTTGAGAATATAAGTCGTTTTATTTTTCATGATTATTGTATTTAGACTCCTGCATCAGGCTCTTAGAGAGCGGTGTCGAACTGCGGCATGACATCGAACAGATCACCCACGATGCCAAAATCGGCCACCTGGAAAATCGGCGCATCAGGGTCCTTGTTGATGGCCACGATCACCTTCGCGTCCTTCATGCCCGCCAGGTGCTGAATCGCACCAGAAATGCCCACGGCGATATAAAGTTCTGGCGCGACTACCTTGCCTGTCTGACCCACCTGGAAATCATTGGGGACGAAACCTGCATCGACGGCTGCGCGAGAAGCGCCGACGGCAGCTCCCATCTTGTGTGCCACATTATCGAGAAGAACGAAGTTCTCCCCATTGCCCATACCCCGCCCACCGGAGATGACGACTCGCGCAGTCGCGAGTTCCGGCCCCTCAGTCTGAGGCGCAGAACGTCCCAGTACCGAGGCGCGCTCCTGGCGCGACGTCGCCGGCAGAGTCACGCACTCCGCATTTCCTTGCGTAGCCATGAATGGCTCGAACTTCGTGCTGCGCACGGTGATGACCTTGGTGGCTTCATGACTCCGATAGGTCGCCATCACGTTACCTGCATAGATAGGACGCTCGAAGGTATTGGCATCCATGATCGCGCTGATATCGGACAGCTGAGCGACATCCAGCAAGGCAGCAACACGCGGCATGAGATTCTTGCCGAAGCTGTTGGCAGGTGCGAGAAGGTGGGTATAGCCTTCGGCGCAATCCCTGACGAGAGGGGCCATATCTTCTGCCACTGGCAATGCGAACTGCTCGGAATCGACCGTCATCACACGACGAATACCCGTGATCCTGGCCGCATGCTGAGTCACTGATTCACAGGCACTCCCCATCACCAGCAGGTCAATTTCATCTCCGATCTGCCGTGCGGCACCCAGGGTATTGAAAGTGGCGGAGGCAATATCGTTATTATCGTGATCCACGATTACAAGAATGGACATGACTGACTCCTTAAATGACGTTCGCTTCGGTTTTCAATTTTTCCACGAGCTCAGCTGCCGAGTTGACCAGGACACCACCCGATTCACGCACGGGGGTTTCACTCATCGACAACAGCTCAAGACGCGGAGTCAGATCCACTCCCAATTCATCGGCCGTTATCTTTTCGAGAGGTTTTTTCTTGGCTTTCATGATGGCAGGCAGTGAGGCATAACGTGGTTCATTGAGGCGAAGATCGACGCTGACGACAGCAGGCAATGCCAGTGCCAGAGTTTCCAGGCCATTATCCACTTCCCGTACGACTTCAAGCGCTCCCTCATTCACCGTCATTCCGGAAACAAAGGTGCCTTGTGGCCAATCCAGCATGGCTGCCAGCATCTGACCAGTCTGATTGCAGTCATCATCAATGGCTTGTTTGCCAAGCATCACCAACTGGACGCCTTCTCTTTCCACCAACGCCTTGAAGACCTTGGCGACTGACAGAGACTCCGTACTTCCCTCGAAGGGTACATGGATGGCTCTGTCGGCGCCGACGGCCAATGCCTGACGCAGGGTTTCCTGAGATTTGTCGGGGCCGATAGAGACCACGATGACTTCATCGGCAACCCCGGACTCCTTCAGGGTTATCGCTTGCTCTACTGCAATTTCATCAAAGGGATTGATAGCCATCTTGATATTTTCAAGATCGACACCGGATCCATCTGCCTTGACTCTGACCTGCACGTTATGATCAATAACGCGCTTGACACCTACCATTATCTTCATGGGGATTTCTCCACGATTACATAGAATTGTTTTAATATCGCAATGAAATATGCCAGTGAAAATCTTCAGTAAATTTCACATCACCCGGCCAGCCCTCTCACGAGTTCAGCCATCACTGATAGTAATTCAGGAACCTGGATGACTTACTGAATCGACTTCATCACCAATGATTCATCAGTCAATTGGCAAGACATGATCATGAGAGAAACTGCCTCCCCTCGGGATAGCGACATCTGCTATCAACAATATATATCGAGGGGAGACACTCTCATTTATACGACATCTTTACCTATCGTATTGATAGAAAGATCATGACTTGATCAGCGCATTTTCCGGATCCAGCAATGGTCCCGAGACAACGCAGGCCGCATGCTGCTCACCAATGATATCGACGGTGAGGTTGGCCCCTTCCTCAGCATGGGCGGGATTGACAAAGCCCATGACGATGTTCTTGTCGACCCGGTAGCCATAACCAGCAGACGTGACGGTACCGACCACCTTCCCATCGGCGTAGATCGAGTCACCTGGGTGGGCGGCAGCATGCTGGCAGTCAACGACCATCGTCACGAACTTCCTGCGATATGGCTTGCCTTCCTTGGCCATGAGCGCTTCCTTGCCCGGGAAGTTCGGCTTGTCCATCTTCACGAAACGCCCCAGGTCACTTTCGAAAGGATCGAATTCGGTGATCAGATCTGCCTTCCAGTGACGGTAGCTCTTCTCGAGGCGCATGGACTCTGTTGCCAATGAACCAAAGGGTTTCAGATTGAATGCCGGGCCCGCTTCATCGATGAGCTTGTACGCCAGATAGAGTTGCTCATTGGGGACGTGCAGCTCCCAACCCAGCTCGCCGCTGAAGCTCACTCGCAGTGCCATGGCTTGCGCATGGCCGATGTAGACTTTCTTGGCGGTGAGCCAGGGGAATGCTGCGTTGCTCCAATCCGTGCGCGGGGAGAGAGACGCCAGCAGATCACGGGACTTGGGCCCAGTGATCACCAGGATCGTATGTGAGTTCGTCATGGGAACAAGCTCGACACCGGTGTCAGGCAGATGTGACTTCAGCCATTCCATGTCGTGATATTCAGCGGCAGCGGCAGAGCCGTACCAGAAGCGGTCATCAGCCAGCTTGGCCAGCGTCGCTTCACCAGCCACGTTGCCCTTGTCAGTCAGGAAGTAGCACAGACCCACACGCCCGACCTTCTTGGGCACGTTGCCGCACATCAGGCCATCCAGCCATTCTGCGGCCTTGGGTCCCTTGATCTCATAGCGGTTGAAGCCGCTGACTTCCATCAGACCGACATTTTCGTGTACCGCCTTGACCTCTTCCGCAATGACCTTGTCGACGTCGGTGAAGCGGAAGCTGTGCTTGAACTCGAAGTCAGGGGTCGGCTTGTAGAACAACGCCCGCTCCCAACCATTGACGGTGCCGAACTCAGCGCCTTTTTCTTTAAGCACAGGGTATAGCGGCGTCGTCTTCGCCAAGCGGCCGGCATCACGATGCTCATGCGGCATGTGGAAGCGGAATTCATTCTGATAGTCTTCCACTGCCTTCAAGGCAGTGAACTCAGTGTTGGCATGTCCAGTGAAACGCGCGGGATCCAGGCACCAGGTATCCCACTCGGACTCACCATGCACGATGAGTTCGGCAAGAATCTTGCCATGGCCACCACCTTCCCCGAGCCCGGCACGCAAGCCGATGATGGAATAGACATTGGTCAGGCCCGGGGTCTTGCCGACCAGCGGGTTGCCATCAGCAGAATAGGTGATGGGGCCATTGATGATGCTGTGAATCCCGGTGCGCTCCAGGCATGGCATGCGCTTGAAGACACGCTCCATGTTGTCCAGGCAGCGATCCAGATCATCCGGGCATAGTGCATTGACGAAGTTGGGGTCGATGCCATCCATGCCCCAGGTCTTGCAGCGTTGCTCGTAGATGCCCACCAGCAAGCCTTTCTTTTCCTGACGGCTGTAGAAGTCATCGCGTGGGTCACGCAGCAGCGGAACGCGCGTTTCACGGGCTTCCAGTTCAGGCAGAGGCTCCGTCAGGAAGTACATGTGTTCCATCGAGATGACGGGATACTCGACACCCAGCATGTCACCCACTTCATTGACGCGATAACCGCAGGCATTGACGATGATTTCGCAGGTGATATCACCATTTTTCGTCTGAACGACCCACTCGCCATCGGGCTTTTGATAAACCCCCTCCACCGGGTTGTGACGATATATCTCTGCCCCGGCTTTACGAGCACCGCGCGCCAGCGCCTGAGTCAACTGAGCCGGATCAATGTCACCATCGAGTGGATCCCACAGACCACCAAGAAGTTCTTCATCGGCTTCCAGCAGTGGATGACGCTTCGCACATTCCTCGGCATCGATCAGTTCAAAATCAACGCCCATCCCTTTCGCCAGGGAAATGAAGTGCTTGTAGCCATCCATATGCTCCTGGGTAGATGCCAGACGGATCCCCCCCGTTGCGTGATGGTAATTGATGGGGTGTTCGGGATCTTCGGACAATTCTTTATATAACTTAATACTGTGGCTTTTCAGACCCACCATTGTCTGTACTGCGCCAAAGTTTGTTACCTGTGCAGCAGAATGCCAGGTCGTCCCTGATGTCAGTTCATTACGCTCCACCAATACCACGTCTGTCCAACCTTCCTTGGTAAGGTGATACAGCGTGCTGCAACCTGCAATCCCACCGCCAATAACAACCACTTTTGCATGTGTTTTCATTGGTATTCCTCAACTTGTTCTTATTGGTAAACGATAAACATTATCGGTACGAACGGTGTTATTTCAGCATTGTTCTTGTCTTCGGCGGTGTCTCTGAACCGTACGACCCAATGAATGAAAGCGCTTTCATTTTTAGCAGCAAGGTTTTGGCCTTGCAAGGCGTTCCCTACCTATTTTTGTAAGCAGCCGTACTCTTTCTGACGCCGCAAAGACCAACGCGATTTAAACCAAAGCTGGTTAATTAGCGAAAAAATCTACATAACCCATTCAATAAAGCGTTTGAAACTGGGTCATGACACTAAACCAGTGAAGTCATGAGGCCTTTCTCAACCATACATCTCGTCACGTCACGATAGAAAACATCAGAAAAATACGCTTGATCAGACATCATGCTGAAGCAATGCCTCATGAATCACAGCGAAGACTCAGCGGCATGAGACAGCATTGAGGGTACTTGGCTCAGTTGGAGAGCCAGGTACAGGAGAGAGCTGAGGAAGGGAGTAGATAGGCACGCACTGCGTGAGAAGCAATGTACTGCCCGTCACCTTTCACGGGGACTGGCGCGGTGGGGCGCAGGAGGCGCGCACGATCAACTCGACATCCAGTACGTCAGGTACATAAAGGTCTGACTCTTTCAATCTGGCGATCAGATACTCAGCCGCCAGAACCCCCATGCGGCGCTGAGGCGTTCTCAATGTCGTCAGCGGCGGTGACAGGTGGGCCGCCAGCCAGGTGTCATCGAAGCCGGTGATGGATACGTCACCCGGTACATCGATGCCCATGATCTTGCTCTCGAATATGGCGCCATAGGCAAACGGATCGGAGCCGCAGATGATCGCGGTAGGTCGATTATCCTGCGACATCAGTGTCCTGAAGACCTTCTGACCTTGTTCGACCCCAAAGGGACTCTGCATGACAGACGTCTCCGGCAGAATCAGGCCGCGCGTTGCCAGGGCATCGCGCACGCCCTGCAGACGATGCTGCGCACGGTCATTGCCTTCCAGCATCCCTGAAATCATCGCGAAGTCGCGATGGCCCAGATCCAGCAGGTAATGCGTCACCATGCTGGCAGCATCATGATTATCGAAGCCGATGCAGGGATGCTTCAGCGTCGTATCAATGGACCAGTTGATGATATAGGGAATGCCCTTCGCATTGAGCACATCATAGATGCCTTCATCACGACACAGTCCTACCAATAGCAAGGCGTCGACACCGTGGGCCACCATCTGGGCAATCTGCTCTCGCTCCTCTTCCACATCATAGTTGGAAGACGCCACCACCATGGTATATCCCGCACTGGAAATATAGCGATGAAACTCCTCAAGAGAGTGCCCAAAGAGCGTATTGTCCAGTGAGGGAACAATCGCACCGATCATACGAGACTTATTTGACGCCAAGGCACGTGCGGCCGCGTGCGGAACATAACTCAATGATTTTATTGAGCTGTCTATTTTCAACTTGGTACGATCACTCACAATCTTGGGATTGTTGAGATACCGCGATACCGTCGCAGGAGAGACTCCCGCATGTTTGGCAACATCTTCCAGCGTGACACTATTCAGCCCAGTATTAATCTTCTTCACTCTGACGCCTTATTGTAAAATTACCAGAATAAATATGAACAATATCAATACGCCCTGAATATCGTGTTACCCGCCCGATCTGAACTCCCTGCAGGACGCTGAGCAAGAATCTCGTCGTCATTCAATTTAGAACTTCAACAAATGCGAAAAAACTGGCGTAGTGTATTACGACTCTTCATGGGGACGCCGCCTTCTATGTTCAACGCATGGCTCGCCGCTTTCCGTTCAGTCCATCGAGTCAGCTCCATCACTCAAGCCCCTGACGTGAAGACTATCTCCTCATCTCCGCTATCCGTGGGCCTTGAGGTCGCCAATGCATCAGAGAGGGAAGTTGATGCCCCCGCCGTGCCGCCCCACGGTCTGATGAGAAGCCAGCGCGACGTTGTCAGTGAACCAACGGCAATCGTGCCCAGAAATGGCCGTCCTGAGTGCTCAGTTCGCTGTCTTGCATCAGATAGGCAAAAGTCGCCATCGGTTCGAGATCAGCAAAGGCCTCTGGGTGCAACCAACGCGCGATCTGTTCGAGAGCGACGATCGCAAAAGGCCCCTGATGGAAGCCATGCCAAAGTGCCAGTACCTGCCCTTGCTGCACGGCTTCCAGTGCCGGCCAGCCGGGTAGCGATGCTACCAGATGCTGAAGATCCGCTTCGATGTCCTGCTGCGACACGCCGATTCCCGCGCGAATCCCGTCGCCCTTGCTCCATTGACCGCCAGTATTGAGTATCACTTCAGGGGGATGAGCCAATACCCATTCCTTGCTGAGCGTCGCCCCGCTGACCGGTGCCAGGTCAGCGGCCAGATTGCGTGCCCCGGCACGCGTCACCATGTCCGATACGCCGTTGTGCAAGTTGGTGCGACAGCAGTCCACCTTGACGCCAGGTGCGATATTGATCAGCACACGTGGGCGTTCGGTAATGTTGCGCAGACGCTGATCAATCTGCGCCAGATGGCGTTCTATCATGTCGTCAACGGCCTTGGCCCTCGCCTCCTCCCCCAGCACGGCACCCAACAGCTGCATGCTGGCCGGGCCATCTTCCAGCGGGTGTCGATTGAACTTCACATACAGATAGGGTGTTCCTACCTCGCTCAACAGGTGCGCCAGCGGCGAACCTTCAATCCGCGAACGCTGCGAGAGATCGAACAGCACCAGGTCAGGACGCAGTGCCAACAGGCCTTCGCTATCCAGCCCCGGCGTCGAGGCCCGGCTCAGCGCCGGCAGCGTCGCCAGGCTCGGCCAGCGCGTTTCCAGCCGCTGCGCCATGGCGGGATCAAAGACTGCCAGCGGATACGCCCAGCCAACGACGCGCTCCAGCGGTGCCTGCATCAGTGTCAGCAGTGCATAGAGCTGGCGTGGTTGCGCGAGAAAGATGCGCTGAGGCGGTGACATCAAGGTCACGTCACGCCCGGCAAGATCGGTAACCTGCCTGGGAAAGTCATCAGCATCGTCGGCATGTGCCATCGCACCTGATATACCTAGCCACAGACAGCCGAGCGTCATCAAGGTTCGCGCCATGACGCGACCTGGAAAAAGCCTCATCGTGATACCTCACCCAGTGTCGCACCCGACACATCGTCCGCCACGCGGTCGCTCATCACTACGGGATACCCCTGCGAGCAGGTCTCGATACGTGCCTCGATCCCATAGGCTTCGCGCAGATGATCTGCCGTGATCACCTGTCGTGGATCACCTGTGGCCAGGAGTCCCGTAGGCGCGAAGAGAATGATCTGGTCACAAAATCTCAGCGCGAGATTGATGTCATGCAAGGCGATCAGGCAGATCGCCTCCTGTTCGCGCACGATACCGCGCACTCCCTCGATCAAGGCCAACTGCCAACGTAGATCAAGGGCGCTGGTCGGCTCATCGAGCAACAACAGCTGAGGT
Organism: Cobetia sp. L2A1; assembly: GCF_009796845.1. Lineage (NCBI taxonomy): Bacteria > Pseudomonadati > Pseudomonadota > Gammaproteobacteria > Oceanospirillales > Halomonadaceae > Cobetia > Cobetia sp. L2A1. The sequence goes on from NZ_CP047025.1 coordinate 2,695,556, forward strand.
TGACGAACCAATGCCTGGGCAAGGCCGACCATCTGGCGCTGCCCACCTGACAAGGTATCCATGCGGCGAAACGCCAAGGCATGCAGCGAGAGACGCTCGAAGACCTGCTCGACCAGTGCATCAGTATCGGCACGACTCAGCTCCGCCCGCGCCGCGCGACAGGCACTGGCCACGGCTTCGTAGGCCACCAGACTGGTAGGCTGTGGCAGGCTCTGCGGCAGATAACCGACATGGCGCATCCGCGTGGCACCCCGCAGCGCCGAAAGCTCAAGCTCACCGAGATGAATCTGTCCCTTGGCAGGCCGCAGACCGGCAACCGCCTTCAGGAAAGTCGATTTGCCGACAGCATTGGGGCCAAGCACCCCAACCAGAGAGCCTGACGGCATCGGTGGAAGATCCAGTCCATCGAAGATGAGACGACGCTGATAACCGGTCGTGAGACCCGAGATACGAAGTTCCACTGGTAAATGACTCATCCCTGCCCCCTGCGCTGACCGAGCAGCAGAGCCAGAAAACACGGAATGCCAATCAACGAGGTGACGATCCCCACGGGTAGCACCAACCCTGGTATCAGCGACTCACTGGCCGTGGCGGCCAGGGACAGCACAAGCGCCCCTGCCAGCGCACTGCCGGGCAGATAGAATCGGTGGTCTTCGCCCAGCGCCAGACGCGCCATATGGGGGCCGACCAGGCCGATGAAGCCAATCGTGCCGACAAAGGCCACCGCCACTGCTGCCAACAGACTGACGCGCAACAGCGCCGTGCGCCGAAGACGCGTCACCGGCACACCAAAACTGCGCGCATGATCTTCGCCTGCCCGCAGCGCCGTCATGGCCCAGGCGCGGCGCATGGCAAACGGCAGACAGACGACCAGCACGCTGGCGATGATGGCCACGCGCTCCCATGATGCCCCAGAGAGACTCCCCATGGTCCAGAATACCAATTGCTGCAGGGCATCAGGACTGGCAATGAACTGAACCAGTGCATTGATGGCATTCAGAACGAAGACCAGCGCGATTCCGAACAGCACGATCACCTCGCGACTCGCGCCGTAGAGCGAGGCTACGGCATCGATGGCCAGAATCGACAGCGCCGCGAACACGAAGGCCATCAAGGCAATGGTATAGCTGGGTGGCAGACCCGGCAGAGTGACATCGAGAATGATGACCAGTGACGCCCCGAGCGTCGCTGCAGCGCCCACCCCCAAGGTGAAAGGACTGGCCAACGCATTGTTGAGCACCGTCTGCATCTCGGCGCCGGCAAGCCCAAGCGCCGCCCCTACCAACGCGGCCATGATCGCCGTGGGCAGACGAATCTGCCAGACGATTGCCTCGTTGATCGCCCCATGAGCCCCCGGGTGCACGAGTTCTGCCAGCAGATCGCTCAGCGGGAGATGGGCAGGCCCCGTCATGATGTCAGCGAATATCGCCAGCAATAGCGCAGCGCCCAGCAAGGTGATGATGACCACTCGTCGCCAGGCGAATTGTCGGTATTGCTGAGCGAGAGATAGAGAAGAAGTTGACGTGAGTTGCGCACGTGAAGTGGAGGACATCAGTCTTTTTTCGATCACCAGCAAGGTCTGCCACAGGAAGATGAGAAGGAATTCCGATTCGGTAGCGCCAGAGACCGGGAAACGATGCGTCGGAGATTCTCGACACATCTCCCGCGGCTCGTGGTCCCTGCCTGTCATTGAAGAGGAGGCCGAGAGACACCACGCAAAAGATGATAATGATTAACGAATGCATTCACAATGCATTGCCAGCATCCAGCGCTACGTCAACGCACTGTCAACCTGACGGCTCGCGCAGCCGCTATCAAAAGCTTGGACAGGACATGAGGGATTGCTATGTTCAGGACTCCATTGATAGCAGGAGTCTGACATGACCCGCCTGACCGCAAAGGATTTTGCTCCAGAGTTGCTGGAGCTGTATGACGGCTATGTTCACGGCAACATCACGCGTCGGCAGTTCCTCGATGGTGCAGCGGCCTTTGCCGTCGCGGGACTGACAGCCACCTCCATTCTGGCAAGCCTGAGCCCCAACTACGCGTTGGCGTCACAGGTGGAATTCACTGACCCCGACATCATCGCCGAGTACATCACCTACCCCTCTCCTCAGGGCCATGGTGAGGTGCGAGCGTATCTGGTGCGCCCTGCCAAGACGGAGGGGCCATTGCCTGCAGTGATGGTCGTTCATGAGAATCGTGGTCTGAATCCCTACATCGAAGACGTCGCACGGCGCGTGGCCAAGGCAGGCTATATCGCCCTCGCACCGGATGGCCTCAGCTCCGTCGGCGGCTACCCGGGCAATGATCCCAAGGGCAAGGAGCTGCAAGCCGCGATTGATCCCGAGAAGCTGATGAACGACTTCTTCGCCGGTATCGAATTCCTGTTGGCTGACGAGCGCACCACCGACAAGGTCGGCATCACCGGCTTCTGCTATGGCGGAGGTGTCTCCAACGCCGCGGCGGTGGCTTACCCGGAGCTCGCCTGCGCCGTACCCTTCTACGGGCGCCAGCCACGCGTAGAGGAAGTCGCCGCCATCAAGGCACCGCTGCTGCTGCAGTACGCCGAGAATGATGAACGCGTCAATGCCGGCTGGCCGGCTTACGAAGCCGCCCTGAAAGCAAACGACAAGGTCTATGAGGCCTATATCTACCCGGGCACCAGCCACGGCTTCCATAACGACTCCACCCCGCGCTATGACGAGGAAGCCGCCAAGCTGGCCTGGGACAGAACCTTGGGATGGTTTGCCAAGTATCTGAGCTAAAACGCTGAGCTACGTATCTGAGCTACATATCTGAACTACTGACGTGCCAGTGGGCAGAAGCGCAAGCCAACCGCCACTTGTGAACACACTGCAATAACCTGAACATCAATGACCTAACATGCCGTATCGTCACCAATGCGACGATACGGCATGTCGTCAACGGATTGGCATAAACGACGTTACCTACCCCCCCATGAATAAATAGCTTATCTTCCATCATGTAAAATACTGGACTGTTGAAATATCAGGCGCAGCAGTCAAAATGCACCATTCACACTCATATATACGAATAAATAAATATGAGAACATGTATTAATGTCACAAACAATATCATGAGCAATATTACAAAAATATCGCATATCATATTGAGTATTTATACAAAAATGCCGAGGATATCAGCGAGATAGTGGCCAGCTATTTGACCGACATCAAGACACTGTTAAAAATGATAGCCACTTAGCCGCCATGGCCAACAAAGCGCTGAATGAATGGAGTATCGTTGAGCCGTTCTCACTGAATGATCCAACGAGTCGCAAAACATCCTCCAGGCGACAGACCGACTGTGCATTGCTGAGCATACCAACGGCCGTCATCGCTCAGATCATGCGTTTTTTTATTCGAAACACGCGCCACCTGCGAGCAACTGGCTCATCAGTGCTCACCCGATCTGATTTTTAGTCACTCCCGAACCCGGATATGACGTCAAATCTCGAATGACTGTTCCTTATGGCCATCATGAAAGAAGAGCACACCGCTTTGCGAACCTCTTCGAGCAACCCTTCTCGAACGCACGCACTACCTGCCGCTCTCACATGCAGGCGATACCACAAATGACCGCGATCCATAATATCCGACTTGGGAATCCCTCATGAAGCGACTGCGAACAGCGCTTATCATTCTTGTATTGGCGGCTGCCGCGGGCGCTGGCGGGTATTACTGGTGGCAACAGCTACAGGACGATCTCGCCGAAGGGTTTGCCCGCGCCAATGGACGCATTGAAGCAACACGCATCGATGTAGCACTCAAGTTCAGTGGCCGAATCGCGGAGGTCGTCGTCACAGAGGGCCAATGGGTGGCGGCAGGCGAGGTGATTGCGCGAATCGATGCCACCGCGCTGAAGGCACAGCTACGCGCCGCTGAGGCAGGCACCCGACAGACTGAGCAGTCGCTGACTCAGGCCAAGGCGCTGGCGATCCAGCGCATGAGTGAATTATCGCTGTCCGACTCAGAATTGACGCGTATCCAGACCTTGGCGGGGCGAGGCTATGCGTCGCAAGAATTGCTGGAACAGCGCCGTTCGCAACGCACCACCGCGGTGGCGGCACTCAATACCGCGCAGGCACAGATAGCCGCTGCCGAGGCGGCCATCGAAGCCGCCAAGGAGAATGTCGCAGCACTCAATGCCAATCTCACGGATTACACCCTCATCGCACCCCACGCTGGACGCGTGCAGTACCGGCTGGCTGAGCCTGGCGAAATTCTGGCGGCGGGAGGCAAGGTCGTCTCATTGCTGAACCTGACAGATGTCTACATGGATGTGTATCTGCCCACTGATCAGGCGGGGCGCCTGCGCTATGGCAGTGAAGCACGGCTGATTCTCGATGCTGCTCCGCAGTATGTGATACCCGCGACCGTCGATTTCGTGGCCTCTGAAGCCCAGTTCACCCCGAAATATGTTGAAACCGAGAGCGAACGCGAGAAGCTGATGTTTCGCGTCAAGCTACAGATTCCTGCGGAGATTCTGCACCGCTATCAGGACGTCGTGAAAACCGGAGTCCCGGGGATGGCCTATGTACGCGTGGACCCAGACGCCGAATGGTCTGAAGCGCTGCAGGTGAAATTACCCGAATGACGACCTCCCCCACCTCCATCGTCGCGACGCTTGACGGTGTCAGTCATCGCTACAAGTCGACCAGCGCCCTGGAGAATATCTCGCTGACAATCCCTGCCGCTCGGATGGTCGGCGTGATTGGCCCTGATGGCGTAGGCAAGTCCACGTTACTGGGGTTGATTGCCGGGGTGCGGCGTATACAGACCGGGGAAGTTTCCGTGCTCGGGGGAGCGATGAGCGACGCAAGGCATCGCGCGGCAACCTATGCCCGCATTGCCTATATGCCCCAGGGCCTGGGACGCAATCTCTATCAGACACTATCCGTCTACGAGAATGTCGATTTCTTCGGTCGCCTCTATGGCCAGTCGAGGGCTGAACGCGTAACGCGCATCGAACTGCTGCTCAAGAGCACGGGGCTTGCATCATTCTCTGGCCGCCCCGCGGGCAAGCTCTCCGGCGGCATGAAGCAGAAACTCGCGTTGTGCTGCGCGCTGATCCACGACCCGGATCTACTCATCCTCGACGAACCGACTACGGGTGTCGATCCACTGTCACGGCAGCAGTTCTGGCAATTGATCGAGCGCATCCGTCAACACCGCCCCACGATGAGCGTGATCACCGCCACGGCGTACATGTCAGAGGCTGAGCGTTTCGATCAGCTGATCGCCATGAATGCCGGCGCTATCCTGGCGGAAGGGACGCCGGAGGCATTGAAGTCCCAAACCGCGACTGAAACATTGGAAGCCGCCTTCATTGCGCTGTTGCCGCAAGAGGATCGGCAGGGTCATCAGACCATCACACTGCCACCGCGCATGGTTCAAGAAGGCCCTCCCGCCATCGAGGCTGAAGGACTGACCATGCGATTCGGCAACTTCACCGCCGTCGATCACGTCAGCTTTCGCATTGAGGCCGGTGAGATATTCGGCTTTCTCGGCTCGAATGGCTGCGGCAAGACCACCACCATGAAGATACTCACCGGACTCTTGACCGCCAGCGACGGCACTGCCCAGTTGATGGGCAAGCCTCTCGGCACCGATTCCATGGCCATCCGCCGCCGCGTGGGCTACATGTCGCAATCCTTTTCGCTTTATTCAGAGCTGTCGGTGCGCCGTAACCTGGTACTGCATGCCGACCTCTTTCACCTGCCCAAGGCGCAGCGGGAGCCTCGGGTAGCAGAGCTGATAGAACGCTTTGATCTTGCTGCGGTGTCGGAGTCGACGCCCGACAACCTGCCACTCGGTGTTCGCCAGCGCCTCCAGCTTGCCGTGGCGGTACTGCACGCTCCTGAGCTATTGATCCTCGACGAGCCAACCTCCGGGGTCGACCCCATCGCTCGCGACGCTTTCTGGGCGCTGCTGATCGAGCTGTCACGCAAGGACGGGGTGACGATCTTCATCTCCACCCACTTCATGAACGAAGCCGAGCGCTGTGACCGCATCTCGTTGATGCACGCGGGCAAGGTGTTGGCCCAGGGCGTACCCGATGATCTGCGTCGTCAACGTGACGCGGCAACTCTCGATGACGCCTTCATTACCTACTTGCGGGAAGCCGGAGCAGAAGACACTGCTGCCCCCGTCTCACTGGAGTTTGCAGCGGCGGGGGGGCAAGCAGAGCACCGCATGGGCTGGTTCTCACTCGCTCGGACATGGGCCTTCGCCAGACGCGAGGCGATGGAGATCCTGCGCGACCCCATTCGTCTGGTATTTGCGTTGTTCGGCCCTCTCATATTGATGGTCGCGATGGGCTACGGCATTACCTTCGACGTCGAGAATCTGTCCTACGCAGCCCTCGACCAGGACCAATCACGTGAAAGCCGAATGTTTCTCGATGCAATGGCGAGTTCGCGCTATTTCGATGAGCGATCTCCGCTTGCCGACTTCACCGAACTTGATCGACGCATGAAGTCCGGGGATATCTCGCTTGCCGTGGTGATGCCGCCCGATTACGGACGAGACCTGCTATCAGGACGAACCCCGCAGATCGGCGCCTGGCTGGATGGCTCAAACACTACCCGTGCAGAAACCGGTCGAGGATATGTGCAAGGGGTGTTGTCCACTCATCTGAGCGATCTTGTCATGCGCGAGGGCGGGAATGCCGTGAGTGTCTATCCGGCTAGCATCGCCCCCCGGCTGCGCTACAACCAGGCTTTCCTGTCTCGGCATGCAATCCCACCGGGTGTCTTGATGATGCTGTTGATCATGATTCCGGCCATGCTCACGGCGCTCAGTGTCGTGCGCGAGAAGGAAATGGGCTCGATCCTCAATCTCTATGCGGCCCCGGTACACAAGATTGAATTCCTGCTCGGCAAGCAGCTGCCCTATATCGGCATTGCCATGGTCAGCTTCGTCAGTCTCGTGGTGCTGATGCTGACACTGTTCGGCTTGGGCATACCGGGAAGCCTCCTTGCGCTTGTCAGCGGCGCGCTGCTGTTTACCACGGCAGCCACCGCCTTCGGCCTGGTGGTCTCGAGCTTCGTGGGCTCACAGATCGCCGCGATCTTCGCCACCGCCATCATCGTCATGATCCCCACCGTCAATTTCTCGGGGATGATGTATCCCGTCTCGACCCTTGAGGGAGGGGCGGCGTTCATCGGTAGGGCTTTTCCAGCACTCTATTTTCAGCAGATCAGCGCAGGTGTCTTCAACAAGGGACTCGACTTGCGAGTGCTGTACCCCGATCACCTGGCGCTCGGCGGATTCTGCTTGCTCTTCTGGATGGCGGCCACCGCATTGCTGAAAAAGCAGGAGGCATGATGCGCTGGATCACGAATATCTATCGCCTGGGCATCAAGGAACTGTTCAGTCTATTGCGTGACCCCGTGCTGATGGGGCTGATTCTCTACACGTTCACCGTTGCGATCTATACCGTCGCCAATGGCGTGAAGACCGAGCTCAACAATGCATCGATCGCCATCGTGGATGAAGATCGCTCAGTGCTCTCCTCCACTCTCACTGGCGCGTTTCTGCCGCCCTATTTCAAACCACCGGCCGTCATCGCGCCATCCGCCGTCGATCCGGGCATGGATACCGGGCGCTATACCTTTGTGCTGGATATTCCTCCAAGTTTCGAGGCAGACGTACTGGCGGGTCGATATCCCGTGATCCAGCTCAATGTTGATGCCACGGCGATGGCGATCGCCGGCAATGGTGCCAACTACATCACCAGCATCCTCGACACCGAGCTGTTGAAGTTCGTCAGTCGCGACGGAGGGGACACGGCACTAGCCGTCGATCTGCGTATTCGCGCGAAATACAACCCGAATCTTGACTCGACCTGGTTCATGGCGGTGATGCAGATCATCAACAACCTGACCATCCTGGCGATCGTGCTGGGCGGGGCCGCGGTCATCCGCGAGCGTGAGCATGGCACCCTCGAACACCTGCTGGTCATGCCGGTGACCGTCAGCGAAATCATGCTTGCCAAGATCTGGGCCAACGGACTGGTGATCGTGGTCGCGGCGATCCTTTCGCTGCAGATCGTGGTGCAAGGCTTGCTGGGCATCCCCATTCTCGGTTCGCTCGTGCTCTTTTCACTGGGGGCTGCGGTCTATCTTTTCGCCGTGACCGCCATGGGGATCACTCTCGCGACCGTGGCAACCACAATGCCTCAATTCGGCCTGTTGTCGATTCCCGTCTTCGTCGTGATGAATCTGCTCTCCGGTGGCATCACACCGCTTGAGAGCATGCCGCCAGCACTTCAGACCATGGTGCAGGTACTACCTTCGACGCACTTCATCACGTTCGCCCAGGCAGTCCTGTACCGTGGCGCGGGTCTCGACATCGTGTGGCCGCAATTGCTGGCAACGGCGGTAATCGGCATGGCCTTCCTGACCTTTGCGCTAGTGAGATTCAGAGCGACCCTGGCCGCCGTGAGATAGCGACCGAGGCATCAGCTGCACAGCAATCCACTGGCCACGATCCTCGCGACGGTACCCTTGCCGATGCCACTGATACGCGTCAGCTGGTTCGATGACGCCCAGGGGCGGTGATCGATGATATCGGCTGCGCGGGAGGGACCGATGTTAGGTAACCGTCCCAGTTGATCGGTGTTCGCGGTATTGAGATCAATGCAGGCATTGGCTGACGGACGGGCCGGCGATGACGTGGAAGCATTGGCGGCCACCTGTCGAACACCATTGGACGGCAACATGGCCAACGACCCGCCTTCCAGCATCATATAGATCGGCGCGTGATCCGAGACATCTGCACGCGCAGCCTTGTGGGAGATGCCGAGATACTCCGGGAAGCGGAAGATACCGCCGCTGACCTGTGGCCACTCATCGGGCACGAACCAGATGTTGTCGTAGAGACTCGCATAGCGCCCATCGGCAGTGGAGAGCGTTGTCGCCCCTTTCGTGATGAGCGGGCGCAGACCCAGCGCACGCAAGTCGCTCCAGGCCGCTTCATCCGGTGCCATGTTGAAGTCGCCCATGATGAGCGTCGGACTGCCGGGCGAGATTTCCTTCATCAGGTCATAGATGTCGGCCAGTGCACGAATTTCCGGCGAGCGATCTGCCTTGTTGTCGCCATAGATGATATGCACATTGGCGGCGCTGAAAGTCTTGCCGGTGGCCTTCTCGACGAAGGACGCGAGCAACGGCTCACGCGAGAACACATCCTGCGGATCGAGATAGACGGTCGCACCGCCCTGATAGCTGATGGTCTTGTCGCGATACAGGTAGGCGTAGCGTTCGGTATAGGTACTGCGCCCGACGGCGTGGCTGACGAGGCTATCCCACTCATCGCCCGTCAGCGCTTCAAGCCGGTGCTCAAGCTCTGAGATGACCTCTTCCTTCATCACTTCCTGCAGGCCGATGAGGTCCATGTGCTGCGCGACGGCGGCCACGTCTTCCAGATGCTTGCCGTTGTTCCACCCGGCATGTTTCAGATTCCAGCTGGCGATGACGGCATCCGCCTGACTCATCCCCGACACACTTGAGACGACTACCAGCAAGAGTGCCTTGCCAATACGCTTCCACCACGACCCACTGTTATCTGTGTATGACACGCAATATCCCTGACGACGACTCGGCCCATGAAAATACTAACCGGCTGTATTTTATGAGTTTATCGCCGTAGTTTATAGCACAAGGATATTATTGATTACCGCATGCGCAGATTGCGGCCGGGAACGCGTCAGTGCGTGAAAAGAGCCGCTTGTACAGGAGCCGTCGCTTGACCTTCATCGGCAGGCGTCTACCCTCCTGCGTCAACTCGATCTACCTCCTCATCTGCAACGTGTCTCACGTCAACGCGAGCTTTCATGATCACTTCGTCATCCGCCTCTCCTGCACGCCAGTTGGCCTCCCTGCGTCGGACATCCCCGCTGGTACACAACATCACCAACCATGTCGCCATGACACCCATCGCCAACACCCTATTGGCGATCGGTGCCTCACCACTGATGGCTCACGCATTGGAGGAAATGCAGGACATCGTGGGGATCGCCGATGCCCTGTGCATCAATATCGGCACCCTTTCCGGCCCCTGGATAGACGCCATGCATCTGGCGGCTCATACCGCACATCTGGCCGGCAAGCCCTGGGTGCTCGACCCTGTTGGCGTCGGCGCCTCTGCGCTACGCCAGCAGACCTGCCGCGCACTGCTCGCCTATCAACCCAGCGTGATTCGAGGTAATGCCTCTGAAATACTGGCACTGGCGGGTGAAGCCAGTCAGAGTCGCGGCGTTGACAGTGGTGATGACGCACGGGAGGCTTGCGATCGTGCCACACAGGCGGCTCACGCGCTTGCCAGACAGCACGACTGCGTGGTGGCGATGACGGGCGCAGTGGATGTCGTCACCGATGGCCGGCGGATGATCCGCATCACGGGAGGCCACCCACTGATGGGCCGCGTGACGGCGATGGGCTGTGCGCTGAGCAGTGTGGTGGCTGCCTTCATCGCCGCCAATGATGCATCATTGAGTGCCACCGCTACGGCGCTGGCCTGTTACGCTTGTGCAGGAGAGCACGCCGGCCGCATTGCCGCGGGACCGGGCAGTTTTGTGGGCGTGTTCATGGACACGCTTTACGCTCTTGATGGCGAAACAGCCGCACTTGAAACGCGCATGGAGATAACCAATGTCGCTTGATCTATCCCTTTATCTGGTCACGGACCCCGCACTGTGTGCCCGACGTGGGCTGGAAGCTACCGTGATGGCCGCGGTACGTGGCGGCGTCAGTGTCGTGCAGCTGCGTGACAAGCATGTCAGCGATGCCGAGATGATCGTGCAGGCCAAGCGACTGAAGGCACTGCTGGACGAGTATGAGGTTCCGCTGATCATCAATGACCGTCTTGAGGTCGCGCTGGCCAGTGGCGCCGATGGCCTGCACATCGGCCAGGGAGATGGTGACCCCGCTGAAGCACGCCGTGTACTGGGCGATGATGCGCTGATCGGCCTGTCCGTCCAGACGCTTGAACAGCTGGCACAGGTCGATGTCGAGCATCTCGACTATCTGGGCCTGGGGCCGGTATTCGCCACCCCGACCAAGCCTGATCATGCGGCCCCATTGGGCCTTGAGGGTCTCGCACGACTGGTACGTGCAAGCCCCCTTCCCACTGTCGCGATCGGGGGTCTGACACTGATCAATGCACGCGAAGTGATGGCATCGGGCACTGACGGACTCGCCGTCGTGTCAGCCCTGTGCACGGCGGCTGATCCGGCGATGGCCGCTCAGGAGTTCCTCGCGCAGTACCCGTTCTGAGTCTTTGCCTGAACGCCTGAACGCCTGAACAAGGCATTCCAGCCACGGCCATGTAGACACGACAACGCCCGCCATGGATAGCCATGGCGGGCGTTGTCGTTGGTGCTTGAGCGCATCAATGTGTGCGTATCAGCTGGCCGACAGATCACTCTCGGCATTCGCGACCAGTGCGAACTCTTCCTCAGCAGATTTCGCCACCAGATGATGCCGGCTGACCAGCGCGTAATAGCCGATGCCGACGATGAACAGCAGCACGGTGTAATTGAAGGCACGGGGGTCAAAGGCATAGACCCCCGTCAGCGCGACCAGTGACAGCAGCAACGCAATCGACGACGTCACGATGCCCCCTGGTGTGCGGTACGGACGCGCCAGTTCCGGCTGACGAAGACGCAGCAGGATATGGCTAGCCGCCATCAAGGCATAGGAGACGGTGGCCCCGACGACCGCCATGCCCAGGATGAGATCACCTTCACCGGTCAACGAGACCAGGAACCCGAAGATGCCCGGCACGATCAAGGCCCAGGTCGGTGCCTTGCGCGCACTGGTAAGCGAGAGCGTCTTGGGCAGATAACCGGCGCGCGACAGCGCGAATACCAGACGGCTATAGCCATAGATGATCGAGAAGAACGACGCGACCAGTCCTGCCAGGGCCAACACATTGACCAGCGTGGCCAACCCATGACTGCCAGTGGCATTCAGCGCATCGACCAACGGCACGGCACTGGCCTCCATTGCTTCAGCACCCGCAGCCCCCGCCAGCAGGAAGACGACCAGCACCGCCGTGAACATCAGGAAGATCATCGCGCCGATGATGCCACGCGGCACATCGCGTGCCGGATCACGTGACTCTTCTGCCGCCAGCGGTACGCCTTCCACCGCCAGGAACAGCCACATGCCGAACGGCAACGCTGCCCAGATGCCGTACCAGCCATTGGGCATGAATTCGCTGGCACCCCAGGCATCGGTCGGGGCGATATCGAACAGACGACTACTGTCAAAGTCACCGATCAGTGCCACGGCGGTCGCGATGATGGCGAAGACTGCCAGCCCGCTGATCACCATCATGACCTTGAGCGCTTCGCCCACGCCTGCCAGGTGGATACCGATGAACACCACGTAGAAGATGGCGTAGACCAGCGGCCCATTGATCCCCAGCAGTGATTCCACGGCACTGCCGATGAAGATCACGATAGCAGCGGGCGCCAGCGCATACTCGATCAATACCGCCAGCCCTGTCAGATATCCCCCGAACGGCCCCATCACCTGACGCGCAAAGCTATAACCACCACCGGATACCGGAATGGCCGCCGACATCTCGGCCAGTGATAGCACCAGCGCCAGATACATCACGCCCATCAGTAGCGCCGCGATGGCGAAGCCACCCCAACCGGCTTCGGCGATCCCGAAATTCCAGCCTGCAAAATCACCGGAAATCACATAGGACACACCCAGGCCTGCGAGCAGCACCCAGCCGGCGGTGCCCTTCTTGAGCTGACGCTTGGCCAGATAGTCCTGGTCCGTTGCCGCGTGTTGTGCAGAATCTTTTGTCATCGGGTCAACCTGATCTTATTGGACGTCATGAGAGGCATGACGTTCTTTTGTATTTAGAGTCTGTCGTATTGATACGTGCTTGCGCCTGCTGCCACTCGAGCTCACGACAACAGGAAATTCTGGATACCGCCGCCCTCTTCGAGTGCAGCACCTTGGCTTCTGTCCTTGAGACCGACGCCGGTGAGCCCGAGTCGACGTGCTTCGCTGAGCAAGTAATGCAGTCGCTGGCCAGCCAGGGTGAAATCAAGCCCGGCAGGACGCACATTCGAGATGCAGTTGCGGCTGGCATCGGTGAGACCGACATGCGGCTGCCAGGTGAGATAGAGCCCGAGACTATCGGGCGAACTGAGTCCAGGGCGCTCACCGACCATCACCAGCACGGCGCGGGCATTGAGCAATTCACCGACCTCATCGCCGATGGCGACGCGGCCCTGTTCCACCACCGTCAAGGGTGCCAATTGCCAGCCACGATGCGAGGTGTCGTCCTGCGTACCGTCGTGTTCGACGTCGGGAGCAGCATCCTCGGCGAGAATCTTGAGCAACGCCTCGATGAACGGGGCGGCATTGTGCTGAACGGCCAGAGACGACAACCCGTCGACAATGACGATGGCCAAGTCGGTGGGTTCCGCTTTCAATGCCGTGAGAGTCTCCCTTGAGGCATCATCAAGGCGGCGACCATGATCAGGACGCTGCAGGTAGCATGTGCGGTCTTCAGCCCGACTGTGCAGGCGCTGAATGGCCGGCGCCCCCTTGAGGACCTCGAGACTGGAGAGCTCTTCGATCAAACGCTCCGTTTCCAGTGGCAGGTGCACGGCATCCTGCGCACGGGCATGCGCCAGCTGGAAGGCCAGGGATTCGTCCGTCGGCAGACTGATGCCAGCACGCCCCAATCCGATACGGGCATCCGTGAACTGACTCAGCTGACGCCAGGGATTGTGCGTGACGACCTCTTCATCACCGGGCGTCTCTTGCGTCTTCACATCAGGAGGTATGGGGAGGCTCATGAACTGGCTCCTGTCACCTGATTCAACGAATTCGCGAAGCGCGATGGCATGGTGGTGGGCAGTTTCTGCCGCGAGACATCGATGAAGATTTCCATGCTCTCGAGCCAGGCCGCAAATTCAGGTGCGGGCGCCAGACCCAGTACTCGGCGCGCATAGAGCGCGTCATGGAAGGACGTGGTCTGATAATTGAGCATGATGTCGTCAGACCCGGGGATGCCCATGATGAAATTGCAACCCGCCACGCCCAGCAAGGTCAGCAGAGTGTCCATGTCATTCTGGTCAGCGTCGGCGTGATTGGTGTAACAGATGTCACAGCCCATCGGCAGGCCGAGCAACTTGCCGCAGAAATGGTCTTCGAGACCGGCACGGATGATCTCCTTGCCGTTGAACAGATACTCCGGCCCGATGAAGCCGACCACGGTATTCACCAGCAATGGCGAGAACTTGCGGGCCACGGCATAGGCACGCGCCTCACAGGTCTGCTGATCCAGTCCGTGATGACCATCAGCGGACAGCGCGCTGCCCTGCCCCGTCTCGAAATACATCACGTTGTTGCCGACCGTGCCGCGCTTGAGCGACAGCGCCGCTTCATGGGCTTGTGCAAGCACGCTCAGCGAGACACCGAAGCTCTCGTTGGTCGCCTGGGTACCGCCAATGGACTGGAAGACCAGATCCACCGGCGCGCCCTGCTCGATGCACTCCAGCGTATTGGTGACATGGGTCAGTACGCAGGACTGGGTGGGAATCTCGTACTTGTGAATCACCTCATCCATCAGACGCATCAGCTTGATGCTCTGGGCGACATTGTCAGTCGCGGGATTGATGCCGATGACCGCGTCACCACTGCCATACAGCAGGCCATCAAGAATACTGGCCGCGATACCGGTGACGTCATCGGTGGGATGATTGGGCTGCAGACGAGTGGAAAGATGACCGCTCTGGCCGATGGTGTTGCGAAAGGCCGTGATGACCTCGCACTTCCTGGCGACCAGGATCAGGTCCTGATTGCGCATCAACTTGCTGACCGCGGCCGCCATTTCCGGCGTGATACCGGCACGCACCTGGGCCAGCATCAAGGGCGTCGCCAGATCGCTGAGCAGCCAGTTGCGAAAATCGCCGACCGTCATGTGGGAAAGCGGTGCAAAGGCCAGCAGATCGTGATCATCGATGATCAGGCGAGTGATCTCATCCTGCTCATACGGGATCAGCACATCTTCGAGAAACGTCTTCAGCGGAATCTCAGCCAGACACATCTGGGCGACGACGCGCTCTTCAGCGGTCTCGGCGATCACTCCGGCCAGGCGATCGCCCGAACGGGCAGGGGTGGCCTTGGCCATCAGCGTCGCCAGGCTTGCAAAACGATAGCTGCGACTTCCCAGCGTGTAGCGATACTCAAGACTCATGCTTGATTCCTTGCACTGACAAATTCGTGGTATGTGATTAGCAGGAATCAGGCCAATTGATCATCAGGCGAACAATTGCTCGCCGCAGACCGCGTGCCACGCCTGCGCAATGCCGGCTCTGATCACCAGTAACATCGGCGACCGGGAGGACGTAAACGCTTACTCTGCGCTTGAAGCGATGCCTTCTTGCACAATCATGGCCACCACAGCACCAAGATGGTGCGCTGATTTTCACCATGAAGTAGCGACCTCGGGTACCTGTTTCATCTCGACAGCCGATGCTTCACGACGATGCGCCATTCAATTGCGAAATGATCGCTTCACGCTGCTTGAGCGACTCGACCCCTGCCTCACCCAGCTTGCTGGCCACTTCGCTCAAGAGACCCTCTGCCAGGAACATGAAAGCACTCATGCTGTTACTGTAGAACAGGCTGTGATTGGGCACATGGAAACTGTAAAGCGCCAGCGCTTGCAGGGGTGAACTGGACGAATCCGTCAGCGCCACCACCTTGATGCCGCGCGTGATGGCTACCTGCGCACAGGTCACCACACTGGGCGTATAAGGGAAGCAGCTCGCTACCACCAACACATCTCCCGCCTCCAACTGCGCCAGGGCATCCGCCACGCCCTGCCGGCTGGCATCCAGCGGTGCCACATTGGCGCGCAACATGCCCAGCCCATAGGCCATGAACAATGCCAGTGAATTGAACTGCCGCATGCCATGTAGCCGAACTCTCGGAGCATCCGCCAACAATCGCGTCACCGCCTCGAATGCCTCTGGGTCAATCCTCTCCAGCATCTCGGCGATATTGCCACTCTCCTGACGTGCCAGACGCGTCAACTGTGCCATTGCCGTATTGTCGTCATTGCGAGTCAGCAACTGAGATGCCTGCTCACTGTAGAAATGGCGGCCTTCGGTCACTTCGCGCCGAAAGACATCCTGAAACTTGCTGAAGCCGTCATAACCCAGTCGCTGCGCTAGACGCGAGAAGGTCGAGGCATTCACGCCCAGCAATTCCGCCAGCTGGCTGATGGAAGATACCGCCGTGCGCTGCGGCGACTCGATCAAGCTGCTCAGCACGCGTCGCGAGCTATTGCCGAGCCGGAGTTCCACCTCACGTCGATCGATTGCCTCCAACAACTGCTTCAGCCCTGAGACCGTGTCAGGTGGCAGTGAGGCAAGGCGAGTCGAGGACGTGACAGGAGGAGTGGCCATGAGGAAAATCCTGTAAAGGCTGGTAAGACGCGGCGACAAGGGACACCGCACGCAATGCTTGGAGAGGAAGGTATCACCTTTGACGCCACGTCTTCCTCACACGAAGACGTAAGCGTCTGGGAGCATTGTTGATCCACATAAAATGCAAACATTAATTGCAAAATAAATTAATGCACCTATTATTTGCATTATAGAAACATTCCATTTTGCCTTGCAAGACATCGGTCTCGAGGGGCAAGCCGCCGGAGACCCGCATGAGCCACGTATTCCATCGCCACCTGAACCAGGACTACCCAACCGCCGTCAAGGGCGATGGCCCCTACCTGATCGACAGCCAGGGACGCCGCTATCTGGATGCCAGTGGCGGTGCGGCGGTGTCATGTCTCGGCCATAGCGATGGTGACGTCATCAAGGCCATTCAGGATCAGGTCAGCACCATGGCGTACGCGCACAGCTCATTTTTCACATCAGAGCCCATGGAGGAACTGGCTGACTTCCTGATCGCTCGCGCGCCAGAAGGGCTTGAATCGGTCTACTTCGTCTCGGGAGGCTCGGAGGCCGTGGAGGCCGCGCTCAAGCTGGCGCGCCAGTACTTCATCGAGGTCGGCCAACCGCAGCGCAAGCATCTGATCGCTCGCCGTCAGAGCTATCACGGCAATACGCTGGGTGCCCTGGCCACCGGTGGCAATGCCTGGCGCCGCCAGCAATTCGAGCCGCTGCTGATCAACGTCAGCCACGTCAGTCCCTGCTACGCCTACCGTGAGCAAGGCGCAGATGAGACACCCGAAGCCTTGGGCATTCGCCTGGCCACGGAGCTGGAAGACGAGATCCTGCGCCTGGGTGCCGAGAACGTGATGGCCTTCGTCGCGGAGCCCGTCGTCGGCGCCACCCTGGGGGCCGTCACGGCGGTACCCGGCTACTTCAAACGTATTCGTGAGGTGTGTGATCGCTACGGGGTACTGCTGATTCTCGACGAGGTGATGTGTGGCATGGGCCGTACCGGCAGCTTGTTCGCCGCCGAGCAGGAAGGAGTGAGCGCTGACTTGATCACCATCGCCAAGGGGCTGGGCGCCGGCTATCAGCCGATCGGGGCGACGTTGGTCAGCAAGCGCATCCGCGACGCCATCGCCAATGGCTCCGGCTTCTTCCAGCATGGCCATACCTATATTGGCCATGCGACCGCCTGTGCGGCGGCCCTTGCCGTACAGAAGACCATCGAATCTCGTGGCCTGCTGGAACGTGTGAATACGCTGGGAGATGGCTTGCAGGCCCGCCTGCGTGAACGCTTCGCCCATCACGCCAATATCGGGGACATTCGCGGCCGCGGGCTTTTCCAGGGGATAGAGCTGGTCACTGATCGAGAGACGAAGACCGCCTTTGACCCGGCGCTCAAGCTCCATGCGCGTCTCAAGAAAGCCGCCATGGCCGAGGGCCTGATGTGCTATCCCATGGGGGGCACCATCGATGGCCGCCAGGGGGATCACATCCTGTTGGCACCGCCCTTCATTCTCGATGACACGCACCTGGACGAGATCACGCTCAAACTCGGCAGCGCGATTGATACGGTATTGGCGAGCCTCTAGCGCCATACGGCCACCATCCATTCGGTCGCTCCCCATCCGGTGGCTATCGTCCGGTTGCCATTGAGAGGGCCGCTCAATCGACCAAGCCCCCTTCTTCCTTCATTATCCGTATGCGGAGTTCACGACATGGCCATTCATTCCCGTCTCTCCCCCCTTGACGACACCTCGATGAGCGATGCCCAGCGCGAGGTGCTCAGCGAGATCCTGAGCGGCCCCCGTGGCAATCTCGATGGCCCGTTCCTGGCCTGGATTCACAGTCCGCAACTGGCCAATCACGCGCAACGCCTGGGAGCCTTCTGCCGCTACGCAACGGGGCTTGAGTTGCGCCTGAGCGAACTGGCCATTCTTGTCACGGCCGCATGGTGGAAATCCCAGGCCGAGTGGCAGATCCACGCGCCCATTGCACAGCAGGCAGGTCTGTCATCTCAAGTCATCGAGACACTGCGCCTGGAACAGACGCCAGACTTCATCAAGGCCGATGAACAGCTGATCTATCGCTTTACCCGTGCTCTCTATGAGACGCGGCGAGTCGATGAGGCCGTGTACGCAGAGGCTGTTGCGATGTGGGGGGAGTCGGTCGTCGTCGAACTGGTCGGTGTGCTGGGCTATTACGCGCTGGTCGCCATGACACTGAATACCTTCGCCGTGCGTCGTGACAGCGCGGCCCCACTTCCGTTTGATGAGCCCACGCCGACGGCGTGAATGGATGATCCATCCTTGCATTTCTACTCATGCAGGCTTGCTCACCTCTCGCCGTCACGGCATTCTCGAAAGACACCTCGCCTGGCGGGGTGTTTTCACGAGTGGGCGTGTCATGGACGCGAATTCTCAAGCGTTCACATGAGCCTCCCGCCGCTTTCACCGTTCTGATGGCCCCCATCAAGATTTTCTGACAACAACAAGGAAAGCCATTCATGAGTGATGTTGAACGCACCGAAGTCGCCGTCATTGGCGCAGGAGCCGTCGGTGTTGCCTGTGCCTTGTGGTTACGTCGCGCAGGGCATGAAGTCACCCTGATTGAGCGCGAGACGATCGCCAGCGGCACCTCCTACGGCAACGCCAGCACCCTGGCAGATTATGGATGTCTCCCCATCGCACGACCGGAAATATGGGGCAGTATCCCCACCTTGCTGTTCTCGCCCGCCTCCCCCTTCGTCATCAACTGGAGTCGAGTGCCACGCCTCTCACCCTGGTTGATGCGCTTTCTGGGCCAGTGCAACGCCACCCGTTTTCGTGCCAACAGCGAGGTGCTCGCCCAACTCTTGAGCAGCGCCTACGACGATTATCAACCGCTGTTCGATGAGACACCGGATGCCACTTCACTGATTCAGCGCCGTGGGTGCCTGTATTCCTATGGTGAGGCCAAAAACCTGAACGCCGCGCACGGCGATATCACGCTGCGTGAGCAACTGGGGATTCAGCAACAGGTGCTGTCGGCAGAGGAAATGGTCGCGCTGGAACCGGCGATGGAGGGGCATACCGCAGGGGGGATTCTCTTCCCGAGCTCAAGCCACCTGGATGACCCGCAGGTCTTCGTCGAGACATTGGCAGCACCGCTGCTCAATGAGGGCCGTATGGTGCAGGCCGAAGTGGAATCACTGACGCAACGCAGCGATGGTCTGTTGCTGCGCTACGCGGACGGTCGCACGCTGCTGGCAGACCGCGTGGTACTGGCGAGTGGTGCCTGGTCGGCAAAGCTCGCCCGTCAGGTGGGAGACCGCATCCCGCTGGATACCGAACGCGGCTATCACATCGAATTTGATCTGGAAGAGTCGCCGCTGACGCGCCCGACATGCCCCGTGGAAAGTGCCTTCTACATGACACCCCTAAAGGGCCGTCTGCGGGCAGCGGGCACCGTCGAGCTGGGGTCGCTCAACGATCCCGCCAATCCTGCGCGGTTGCGCTATATCGAAGCAGGCGTGCGCAATATCCTGGGGCTCAAGGAAGAAGTGTCGCGCAGCTGGCTGGGCTTCCGCCCGACCCTGCCGGATTCACTGCCGGTCATCGGCCCCTCCCCGCGTGAACCACGCCTGATCTATGCTTTCGGCCATCAGCACATCGGCCTTACACTGGCAGGCGTGACGGGGCGTCTCGTAACGGAGTGTTTAGCCGGAAGCTCACCAGAGTGGCTAAAATCCTGCTCAGTAGAACGTTTCTAAGCAGGCGATATCAGCGAGAGTGATACAGACTCGCCATGCATGACGTCAGGCGATTCAGCGTACGTTCAGTGCCGCGTCCTTCGCGGACGACAGGCGCGTGAGCAGCTCGCGCCATTGCGTGCAGAGCGTGTCTGCGTCGTAACGTGCAGCATTTTCCCGTGCCAGTGCCGACATCGCGTCGCGCTGGTCGGGGTTGCCTATCAATTCGCTGACGGCATGCGCCAGTGCTTCAGCATCATCCACCTTGACCAGCACGCCGCTTCCGCAGGCCAGGATCTCGGCAGGCCCCGTTTCACAGTCGGTGGAGATGACTGGCAGGCCGAAGAACTGCGCCTCAAGCAGCGTCATGGGCAGTCCCTCCCAACGCGAGCTCATCGCGAATAACGCCGCCTGTCGATATTCGACCTCTACCGCAGAGGTGCGACCGACAAAGACGACGCTGTCATTGAGACCCAACGTCTTGGCCTGCGCCTTGAGACTGGCTTCATCCTCGCCCCATCCCACGATGCGCAGCTGCCAGTCAGGGTGCTGTCTCGCGACAATCGCCCAGGCGCGCAGCAGCACATCGAAGCCCTTCTGCTCGGTCAATCGGCCGACGGCCAGCACAACCCTAGAGGTGCCTGGGTCCGTGGCTGTTACATCCGGGCCAGGCAAGGCAAAGCGCGGCACCGGATTCCAGATCGCCTGCACTTTATTGCCGATGCGATACCGCTCTTGCCAGGCAACGGCATCACGCTCCGTGAGCACCACAATGGAATCCGCCAGGCGAACTGCCGCTGAACGCCCTATCGAGCGCAAACGCGAGCCATGATTGGTGGAGAGATTGAAATGCTCCCAGCAAATCATGCGGGCACGAATAAACGGCGCCCAAGGCGCGCAGAACGCAAATAATACCGAATCCACCAGTACCACCACATCCGCCTGTTGGCTGCGTATCTTGGACAACAGTGCTGAACTGATCCCGAGGGAACGCCGTGCACCACCCTGCGCCTCCTTGAGCCCCAGTGCAGAGGTGGTAACACCAGATTCCAGGTGGAAGGACGTCGTTGCCGGGCCGAACAGACTGGCAATGGCCACATCATGCCCCGCCCGTACCAGACCACTGCCTATCTCACACGTGACACGCTCGGTACCTCCATCGCTGGAAAGATTGCCGACGATAAACAGAATCTTCATTTTTCATGCGCTCCATGCGTGAAAAAGGGGCGCGCGGATGATCCAGACGAACTGATCCAGACGAACTGATCCAGACGAACGGATTCAGCTGAGCTCTGATGCAATCACTAGAGGGCACCAGACATGTCTATCTCCGGCGCAGAAAAAACCCGCCATCGACTAGGGTCGGTGGCGGGATAGAGTGTAGGAAAGTCTAACAGCGGGAAGTACGAGAAAGTTACTTACGAACGTCTCTGTGCAGATGAGCGTTTCGAGTCTGAATTTTCACCGTCGAGCTCACGCTTCGTACCCGTGCGCAATGCTTCTGTGGAGACCTGATGAATGATACCGCAGTCTTCACAATGGTACTGAGGCGCATGGCCAGCCAATCGCTGCCACCATTGACGCTTGACACGATGCACGCTGGCGCCCCCACATTGGGTGCAGAAACGATATCCATTCATGATGACTCTCTGCTCTCTATTCTCTGTAATTACGAGCACGCCTCTGGATCGCGTGTATCACTCCAAGGCTCGTAACGTGACGAGGAGAATGACGGCATGGTCAAGACCAGGTGCAAAGTCTGGGGTCTTGATGGCATGGACCGATGACGTGCTTTCATAAATTACATATAAGGAATGTCGCTAGTATGCGCGATTTATCCAACCCTGGTTCATGATATTCACCCCACTGTCGAGACGTAATTTCATCATCCTCTCAGCGACCCAAGTGATGATGACACGCCAATCGAGAGCTATCAGGCCGGTGCAAGTACTGACTTACGTGGCGATTGCTCCAACGTATGTTGCAGGCATCCCAGATAGGCGCGCACCACGATTTTCTGGTCAAACTCGGCCTCGATACGGGCCCGCGCTGCCTGCCCCGCCTGTACCAATGATTCGTGAGGCATCTCCAGACACGCCTGAAGATGCTGTTCAAGTGATTCGACACTGCCGGCTTCACACAGCCAGCCGGTAACACCCGGCTGAACGGAACTGCGACATCCCGGAACATCGCTGACAATCGCAGGGCGTCCCATCGAGGCGGCTTCCAGCACCGTGCGTGGCATGCCTTCACGATAGGATGGCAGCACCAGAATATTGGCCTCGGCGAGGAAGGGCCGTACGTCACGCTGTTCGCCGAGATAGTGCAGCACGCCGCGCTCACGCCATTGCGTGATTTCCTCATCACTGATCGCCGTGCGATTGCTGATACCCGACGGGCCAATCAACCAGAAGCGCGCCTGCGGATAGCGATCATGCAGCCGCTCGGCCGCCGCGACATATTCACGTACGCCCTTGTCAGCGATCAACCGCGCGACCATCACGAAGGTCAGCGGTGGTGCTGGTGGCTGCGCGGCAAAGGCAAAGCGCTCCGGATCAATTCCGGCACCCGGCAATACGACTGATGGCGTCGACTTCTGTAGCCCAAGACGCATGAACAGCGCCTGATCATCACGGTTCTCGAAGAACACGCAACGCGCACCGCGATTGGCAAAACCATAAAGCGCACGCACCCGGCGAAACAGCCAGCTGTCATGCAGGAACGCCGTGCCGAGACCCGACACATTGTTGGTGTACGGAATGTTCAACAGACGACAGGCCAACCCTGAATAGACGTTGGCCTTGATGGTGAAATTGAGCACATAACGGGGCTTGAGCTTCAGCAGTGTCATCAACAGTGACAACAGGCTACGACCCTCACCTACCAGTGAGGTGCCCTTGCCTTCCATGCCCAGCGGGCGATGCTCAACCTTGAGCTCATCGACCAGACGCGGGCTATGGGCATCCGTAGGCGCGAGACAGATGACACGATAGCCATTGTCGCGAAGGCCTTCGATGACCCCGCGATGGAAGTTGTAGAGAAAAAAAGATGAGTTGGAGACCAACACCACCGTGGGGGGCTGGGCGTCACGTGCAAGCATGGGGCTATCCTTGGCAGTTCATGCGTAGTGAATGACCGACGTCATTGATGACTGGCATAGCTGATGATGTGTGAGGGGATGAGGCGAACGCGCCATCGGGTCATGCAGAAAGGCATCAGGCCTCGTGAGTCTCAGGCTGACGATGAGATCGTCAACCTGAGAGGGCCCTGAAAGCGTGACGACACGGGGATGAATTATTCACGGCCCAGACGACGCGCCAGACATGGTTTGATGGCACGCGTGTCAGTCGAGTAACGAGGGGCGACGCTCCTGCTGCCAGCGAGTCACGAGTCCGGTGTCATACGCCATGCACACGACGTAGATCACCAGGAACGGGAAACGATAGCGCACTGCGGTGCCGTAGTTGAAAACCACCAGTCCGTAGATGGTGAAAGCACCGATGAGATATAGCAGCCAGAAGAGCGTCTTCTCGCGCTGCACCTGCCAGCACTTCACGGTCAACCAGACAAGGAAGGCCACCACCAGGATATTTTCGCCAGATTGGATGAGCTGCAATAGATTGGCAGCCTCCCACGGCATCGGCTTGATCAGGAAATAGAGCGCTCCCTGCACACCGGTGACCACAAAATCACCAAAGCCCTGAATAATCTGGACATCCTCGATCTTGCCACCATCCTCGATGTACATGGCTGCCCGGAAGAAGTTGATCTGGTCCACCGCCAGCGGATAGATCACCAGCACACTGGCGCACAGGCCCGCCAGCAGCCAGCAAAAGCGCTTGCCGGAAAGTCCACGTCGGCTGACGTCATAGATCAGATAGATGCCAAGGAATATCAGCATGATGAGCATGTTCTGGAACTTGATGATCCAAAGCGGCGCCAACAGAAGCAATGCCCAGCCTGGCCGGCGATCGATCGCCAGCAGAAAGCTGGCCAGCATGATGCCAGTGACCAGGGTGTCACGCAGACTCAGCGAGCTATAGAGCACCAGGCTTGGGTAGCAGAGCAGAAACAGCAGCACCGCATGCGAGATGATGCCGCGGCGGATCATGATCATCAGGCCGCCGATATACAGAAACTTGTTGAAGAATCCCAGACTGGAGATTGTCTCTACCAGCGGCAACGGCAACAGGGCCAACAGGCCAGAAGAGAACGAGACAGTCAGTGAGCGGTCCAGCGCGTCCCAGTCCATGCTGCGCATCGCCATGACCTGCTGCCAGTAACGAAACTGGTCAGGCATGTAATTGGCATCAAACAGCACATTGTTGAGCAGATACGGGACAGCACTGCTCAGGCTCAGGATGATCGCCGTATTGCGGGTTATCCAGCCACGCAGAAAGCCCACCATTACCAACACCAGGCACACGAGCAGATTGGGCAGGTCGAGCAGAATATCTTCCATGAAAAGGCTTAATCTCGTTCGGAGCTTTCCGCCATCACGGCACGGGGGGATTTGACAGCAAGGGAGGCTGGTGAGGCGGCATACCGACTTCCTGATGCATTGACGTATGCGTTGCTTTCCAAACGCGTAACGGATTCATGCCTTGCTGCTGAGCGCTCAGGCTCACGAGCACCGACCTCGACTGCCTGCGCAGAAGAGGTGACACCCGCTGCGCTCAGCAATAATCCCAGACACTGCATCAACTGCTGATTACTGAGCGTCGCTGCCGTCTCCAGCTGCGTCGTCTCTGGCTTTGTCACATGCGCCGTCTGGGCGATAGCCGGTGCCAGGTTCAGGTTCACCAAGGCCACTCGCGTTCGTGAAACTCCGCCTTCACGAAGAATTTCGCGGGTAACGTCATCATTGGCAGACAGTGCCAGCGCGGCCCGCGGGTACTTCAAGGCCATCTTGCAGCGCAGCCCGTTGGCCCTGTCACCCAACGCATGCCACTCACTGCTGATCAAGGCGGCGTGATACACCACCACCGGCACACGACCTCGATTGAGGTGACCCGCCTTGAGCGCCATCAGATTGGCATCCAGGCCACTGGCCAGTAACACGCACGGCCGATGACGGGCCAGATAACGTGTCAGTGCCAGGACACTGGTCAAGCGGTGTTGCGATCCCAGCTCGACCAATCTTACGCCATGTGCCAGTGCCGCCATTATTGATTCGTTGGCCTGCTGCACCACGAGATCCACTTCATGGCCCATACGGGTCAGGCCGGCTGCCAATGCCAACATCTGGCGTGTTTCTCGACTGCCTTGTTCACGGCCGCCCTTTTCACCTGTGCCACCATCACTAGCGCCCTGCTGTGGCGCAGAGACCACTGGTGAAGAGATAACGGGTGAAGAAATAAACAGTGCCAATCTGTGCGTTTTCATTGCGACTCCTTCGCAGTACTTGCAGAATCAACCAGCCCGTCAGGCCAGGCGCTGATAGACACTGCGTGCCTGACGCGCCAGCGACGCAGGCAATAGCGCAACTCCCTTGCGTGCGACACGCTTGAACATGAGCTTCAGCCACATGCCTCTCTGACGCTGCATCAGGGTCAGCCACTCCGGTGTCATCATCTGCTGCGAATCGACGCAGTAGACGGGCTTGCCGGTCAGCCGCGTGATGCTGGTGGACTGCCCCACCTCGCTCTCGATGAACAGTCGGCAACCAGACTGGCGGTAATAATCCGCCTTGTGACTCGCGTGACGATTCTGACGCAGACGCTCTTCCTTGCTGGGCAAATCGAGCATGATCAGGTGGTCATACTCGACGCCATGACCCGCAAGCCACGCCTGTGTCTCGGGGCGGTACTTCTCCAGCCGATTGGTGACGAGGGAATGCACGCGATAGGTCGGCAGATGCAGCGCTGGCGCATTGCTCAAGAATTCACGGTAGATCGGGCCATCATCGTTCTGCTCTGCCGTCGGGTCGAGACACAGCACGCCATCGATATCCAGACAGCTGTCAGCGAGGGCCGGATGATGGAACATGTTCCACTGGAACATCCGCGGGTGCTCAAGCTCCTTCAGGTACATGTCGACACCGATGACGGGTGCTGGGTTGGCATAGATCACGCACGTGGTGATCTCACAACGACAGGCAGCGGGAATGCGCTCCAACGCGATCTTGAGCGAGGCACCGCTGTTGAGGCTGTCATCCACCAGCAGCACGCGACTGGCTTCCCAGAGTGACGTTGATTCACTGCGCAGCTTGCGAGTGATGCCCTTGCCCGGGGTGCCATTGGCAATGAAGGTATCGAGGTCGGTACAGGCCAGGTTGAGCATCGCGCTGATCATGTACGCCGGCACCATGCCGCTGCGCGGAATACCGACGATCAGATCAAAGTTACCCGCCTGCAGCCGCCCCAGCTGGGCCGAGATATCGTGGCTCAGATCCCCGTAACTGCGATAGTTCATGCCGCCTCTCCCTTGCGCCGCACGCGCGTGCGTCGTGTCACTTTATCCATCACGTCATGTCGCACCAGTTTCAGGACACGCCCGCGTTTCATGTGCGAGATGAAGCCCAGCCCACGATAGAAGTTACCCACCCGTTGATGCGGACGCGCAGGAGCCATCACGTACTGCTTGAAGTAGTGATAGAGCGGAATATAAAGCGTGTCGGCATCCGGTAGATGACGCGTGCTGGCATGGAAGACATCAATGGCGGAGAGCATCTCGCGCTGATAGCGAAGCTCGGCCTCGACTTCCTTCTGCTGTGAGGTCCAGGAGCCCTTGGCATTGCGGCGATAGACGCAGGCCGCCTCTTCGTAATACACCGTGTCTCCCAGCAGAGCCATGTAGGCCTGCAGGAAGAAGTCCATGATCGGCGCGGTGCGATAGGACTCAAGCATTGCCTGCACGCTTGAATCCATGCGCCGGAAGGTCAGCGCCGGCGACGGAATGGAGGCGCCTCGCAAGCCAATCACGGCCTCGGTGGGAATCTTGTGCACCGTATCGGCGTAGCGGCAGATGATGGTGTGCTCACCGCTATGCTCATCAAATTCGATTGCCGGGTGGAAGCACACCGTCGCGCCTGGGTTGGCATCAAACAGCGCCACCTGACGTGCGAGTTTATCGGCCTTGATCCAGTAATCATCGCCTTCACAGTAGGCGATGATGTCACCGCGCATCACAGGCATGCAGAAGGTGATCGGCCAGATATGCTGCGAGTACTGATTCACGTCCTGCAGGATCGGGCGAATGATGTTCGGATAGCGCGCAGCGTACTCCTCGATGATCTCGCGCGTGCCATCGGTAGAGGCATCGTCATGCACCACGATCTCAAACGGGAAGCGGGTGCGCTGCATCAAGAAACCATCCAGCGCCATGCTGATGTAATCGCCATGATTGAAGGCAAAACACATCACCGAGACCCGAGGCGTGCTGAGACTACCCTCCCAGTCCGCCATGATGGTCGCTTCATCAGCCGGCGCTGGCGGCACCGGCACTGCCCCTGATTGCGGCGTCCCGCCGGTCACAGGGGTTTCAAGCGCCCGGGAATAGCTGAGTTCAGCTAGCATTCAAATTCTCCACTTTCCGTTGTGAAAGTCGTTCTTGAACCCAGGCAGCGCCGTATTGCCATGCCGAGAAGCGCAACAGACACGACAGCAGCAGATAGAGCCCACCGGCCAATACGCTCAGTAGCAGCAACTTCATCACTGGCGACCAGGGCAGATAGGGCTCAATCAACCAGGTTGCCAATGCGATCCCGCTCGACAACAGCAGTGACGGCATGAAGTCCGCCAACTGTTCGCCGATGCTGTAGTTGATCAAGCCACGCGAGAACCAGGCGTTGGGAATATAGGAGAGCACCGCGACGACGATCTGGCCGACCAGAATGGCCATCACGCCGTGACGCCAGGTAAAGGCCAGTACCACGCAGATCAGCACCTTCTTCACCACCTCAAGCCCGAGGAACAGGTCCGAGCGCCCCTTGACCTTGAGCACATTGAGATTGAGCGCACTCAGCGGATGCATGACTGCAGCGATACACATCAATTGCAGATAGGGCACGGCGGATAGCCAGCGCTCTGGCAACAAGGTGACAAAAAGAGGCTCCGCCAGCGCGGCCAGCAGCAACATGGTGGGAAACAACAGATAGACCATGACCTGCAGAATCCGCCGATAGGCCATCTTGAGCAGCGCCGGGTCATGCTGAATGCTGGCCAGTGCAGGGAAGGTCACGTTCTGCACCGCCGTCACCAGCTGATTGATCACCAGCTCCTTGAGGCGCTCGGCAAAGAAGAACAGCCCCGCGACGGAGGCGGCGAACAGCTTGGCGACCAGCAATATGTAGAGATTGACGAACACCACATCCAGCATGCTCGACAGAAACATCTTGTAGCCGAAACTGAACATTCCCTTGAACGACGTCATGTCGAACATCCATGACGGACGCCAGGTGCCCCACCACCACAGCAACGCTGTCGTCACCAATGCAGCGATCAGCATCTGCCCGACCAGTGCCCAGACGCCATAACCCAGCCAGCCCAGCAACACCGCTGCGACACCTGAAATGACACTGCCGGGAATGCCGGCCTTCATGCGCGTCCGAAAATCCAGCGCGCGGTTGAGCATGGCGCCCTGAATGACCTCAAAGGCATTGATCAGCACCACCAAGCCGCCGATACGCACCAGCAGCACCAGCCGAGGCTCCTCATAGAAGCCTGCGATCATGGGGGCGGCGGCAAACAGCAAGGCATAGGCCAGCGCACCAAACGCGATATTGCTGAAAAAGGCGGTACTGGCATCCGCCGGTGCCAACGTGGGAATCCGCAGGATGGCTTGCGACAGACCGGAATCCATCATCGCCGAGGCGATGGTCAGAAAGACCAGCACCATTGCCAGCAATCCGAAATCTTCCGGCAACAGTAGCCGCGCCAGCAGCAGCGTGACCAGGCTGGCCATGCCGCGGCGCAGAAGTTGGTCAGAAAAATTCCACAAAATGCCAATGGCAGTCTTGTTGGTCAGCGACACGTAACAGCACCTTCTTGAGCATTCGTTGACTCGCCAGCGAAGAATACTTTCTTCGCGAGATCAGCAGAGCCGAGAGAATCATGAGTAAATGCGTCATGAGGCAGCGAGTCTTGAGCCACCGCCCCTGCCACCAGAGCGTATTCCTCAAGCTGCGCCGCAATATCCTGTGGCGAGCACCACATCAGCACATCGACAATCGACAAGCCCGGCACGAAGGGTGCATGAGTCCGTGATGTCGGTGATGACTGCGCATGGACACACGGGTGGCTCGAGAGAAATGCCAGTGCCATGTCGGCATCATTGAAGGCAGTCGCGCTATATAGCTTGCGTCCGCCGATACTGTTGATATAGCGGCTGGCACCACGCCGGCTCGCCAGATCAATCAGACGCGCCTGACCCTTGAGGCGTCGGTCGTGATCGATCTCACTGGTCTTGTAAAACCGGCAACGGATGCCCAGATAGCGACAGATCTGCTCGAAACTATGCTGGCAGAAGGGCGCGATACGACGTTCCTCATAGCGCAGGATCGTCTGCAACAGCGGCATGACCTGGGCAAAGTACGGTGCCTTGGCATAAGCGTGACGCAAGGTTTCCAGCAGCGGTTCTTGCGTCGATGCGAAGCTCAGTTCACTGATCAGACGATTCGGAGAGGCCTGCGGCACCGACAAGGTGAAGCGATGCGCCTTGCCGTTCAGCAGCACACTATTGCGATTGATGAAGCCGCGCGGGATATAACTGACATCG
Organism: Cobetia sp. L2A1; assembly: GCF_009796845.1. Classification (NCBI taxonomy): domain Bacteria; kingdom Pseudomonadati; phylum Pseudomonadota; class Gammaproteobacteria; order Oceanospirillales; family Halomonadaceae; genus Cobetia; species Cobetia sp. L2A1. Next base: position 2,725,470 of record NZ_CP047025.1, read on the forward strand.
TCAAAGATCAGAAACTCGTCGCAGGCATGCATCAGCTGGAAGTAACCCAGATGCGGCAGCAGGTATGGCTGCATGATGACAATATTCATGTTTCAAGCAGCCTTGATGTGCCGATTGACGATGATGTGAATCGCCGACAGGATTTCATTCACTTCAAGGCCGGCATACAGCGGCAGGCACATGATGCGACTGGCAATGTCCTTCGAATGCACGATCTTGGGGATCGTGAAGTCCACTTCCTGATGCTCCGCGGCCGGGCGCCCCAGAAACGCCAGTGACTCAAGTGACGGACAGAAGTAGCGGCGCGCCAGGAAGCCGGCCTGCTCAAGTCGCTGCATCACGTCGAGCAGCACGGTTTCACTTTCCAGGATGATCGGGAAGTAGGCGTAGTTGAGACTGGACCCGGTCTGACGTGTCTGCAGCTGCACGTTGCCGCGCAGTGCCTGAGCGTAGGCGTGCCACACCAGCGCTCGGCTTTCCAGATTGCCTTCGATCTCATCGAGTACGCACAGCCCCATCGCCGCCTGGAACTCATTCATCTTGGCGTTGATGCCAAGCTCTTCAATGCACTCAGGACCGGTGATGCCGAAATTGATCATCTTGCGCGCACGCTCCAGATCTTCCTTGCGCTTGAAGATGATCGCGCCACCTTCGATGCTGTGGAACAGCTTGGTGGCGTGGAAGCTCAAGGTGCTGGCATCGCCATACGACAGCAAGCTCTTGCCGCGATAGGTTGCCCCAAACGCATGCGCACCGTCATAGATCACCTTCAGACCATGCGCTTCACCCAATGCATCGATTGCCTCGACATCACAGGCATTGCCGAACACATGCACTGGTGCGATGGCGCGCGTTCGCGGCGTGATCGCCGCCTCGATATTGGCGGGATCAAGACACAGCGTCATCGGATCAATATCCGTGAACACCGGCTGCATGCCTTCCCACTTCAGGCTACTGGCCGTGGCAATGAAGGTGAATGGGGTCGTGATGACCTCCGCCGGGTCATGAAGGCCTGGCATTCTGGCGATACCCAGCGCGCGATAGGCAATCTGCAGGGCCAGCGTTCCGTTGCTGACCAGCAGCAAGTTCTCGACACCCAGATAGGTTTCCAGGCGCTTGGTGAGCTCCTGCTCCAGCGGGCCATGATTGGTCAGCCAGCGGCTTTCAAAGATGGCATCCACGTAGCGATCAAAATTCTGGCGCTCTGGGAAGTACGGACGCGTCACCGTGATCATGATATCGACTCCTTTCGTACATCAGATGAGGTTGGCTCGGCTCGAACGATAGCGTTCGACAGAAAGGGCTCGCGGCCCGAATGGTGCGATGAGAGTGAAACGACGTACATGGCGCGCTAGCGCGAGCCACTCCCGCTGATGACGATCTTGATGGTGCGTATCACCACCAGCAGATCCAGCCAGAAGGAGAAATGCTTGATGTAGAAGAAGTCGTACTCGAGCTTGCGGATCATGCCTTCCACTTCGGCGGCATAGCCCTGCTCCACCTGAGCCCAGCCAGTGATGCCCGGCCGCACGACATGGCGGTAATGGAAGAACGGCACATCCTTGCGATACCAGTCCGCCAGATTCATGGATTCAGGCCGCGGGCCAATCAGGCTCATGTCACCCTTGAGCACGTTGATCAGTTGCGGGAGTTCATCGAGGCGGAACTTGCGGATGACACGGCCGACGCGAGTGATGCGCGGATCGCTGCCTTCCTGAGTGAAGCCAGCCCCCTTCATGCCGTCATACATGCTGCGAAACTTGTAGACGGTGAAAGGACGGCAGTGAAAGCCCATCCGCGGCTGGCGAAATACCACCGGGCCCGGGCTATCCAGGCGGATGGCAAGGGCGGTCAGCAGCATGATCGGCAGCAGCAACGGCAGCACGACAATGGCCACGGCCAGATCCATCCAGCGCTTGATGACCTCGTAGTCTTCACGAGGAATCAGTGAGCCATATTCGTTGGCATACAGGTGATCAAGCAGCACACGACCAGTGATCATTTCGTGCGCGTGGGTCGCGTGATAGACAGGAATCCGGTGGATGGTGCAATCGGCGAGAAAGCTCTGCCATTCACTGGGTAGCTCAGCGCGCAGGTCTGCCACCACGCCATCGATACGCCGAATACCGACCAGGTCCGGCCCGGTCAGCGTGAACCAGTCAACGCCAGGACGCGTGCACAGACTCGGCGCCTTGCCAAACGGCACCACGGCAAAACGCATGCGACGCAGGCGTGAATCGATGTAGTAGTAGGCAGTGCAAAGGCTGACGGCGAGCACGAACGAAAGGCCTACCTGATGACGCGAGTACTCGAGATCGAAGATGCCCAGTATCAGCATGAGCGCCAGGTAGAAGATCACGATGGCCGGCACGACGTAGAGATAGGAGCGCGTCCCCGGTAGACGTGATAGGCGATTGACCGCCGTGATCGACAGCGTATAGGCCACGCCAGTCCCCAGCAGTGCATGCCACTGCCCATCACTGGTCAGCCACCAGACGTAATTGACACCCTCCAACTGGTTCATGTACGCCTGATAGAGTGCTGGCGCAATCACCACGACCAACATGCCAAAGACCAGCTGCAGTCGCTTGCTGGCGATCAACCGCTCGTAGTGATGCGAGTAGCGCCGCTGATGCTCCATCGATAAGGGAATACCGCTCATCGTGCCTACCTCCTCCGTGAATTAAGCGTCATGAGAGCTGAACTGTGTGGTATGCCGGAATCAGGCATAGCTGTAGTTGTAATACCCATAGCTACTCTTATCGCCGATACCCTGCTCGATCGCATTCAGGATGGCGCCCTTGACGTGAATGCCGTTGTTCTCGAGTTTCTTGCGAGCGTGCTCAAGCTCCCGCAGTTGATTCATCCCATAACGCGCCACCATCAGACTGGCACCCACATGACGACCGATGATCAGCGCCTCGGTGACGGCAAGGACTGGCGGGGTATCGATGATGATCAGATCGTAGCGCTCACCGAGAAGGTCGAGCAGCTGAGCGAAATTCGGCTGCATCAGCAGCTCAGAGGGATTGGGTGGCGAGACGCCACGCCCAAGGAAGTCGAGGTTGTCGATACGTGAGTGATACAGCACGTCTTCGAGTGAGCTGACACCACTCAGTACGTCAGAGAGTCCGCCCTGTTCAGAAGTGCGCTGGAAGGCATGATGCAAATGACCACGACGCATGTCGGCATCGATCAGCAAGACACGCTGTCCTGCTTCGGCACTCACCGCTGCCAGATTAAGACTGACGAAGCTCTTGCCGATGCCGGGGCTCGGCCCTGTGAACATCACGGATTTACGATGATTATCGAGCAAAGCGAAATGCAGGCTGGTACGCAGGCTGCGCAGCGCCTCGATACTGATATCAGAAGGCTGTGAGGTCGCCAGAATCCCTTGATAGATTTCACGCCCTCCCTTCTCACCCTTGAGACGGACGCGGCGCATCATGCCCGGCTGTAGCGGCGAGAGCGGAATCGTGGCGTAGACCGGCAGGTCCAATGCCTCAATCTGCTCGGCAGAGTCGATCCCCTTACGCATGGAATAACGCATCAGCACTACCAGTACGCCCAACATCAGACCGGCCATGCTGAAGACCATCATCATCAGTGAAGTTTTGGGAGAGATAAGCCCCGGCTGCAGCACAGCAGGATCAAGAATGCGCACGTTGCCGACGGTACCAGCCTTCTTGAGGCGCACTTCTTCACGCTTGTTGAGCAGCGCGACGTAGATTTCCTGGCTAACGGTGACATTGCGATTCAGGTTCAGTGCTTCACGTTGCGCAGCCGGTAATTGTTCGGCCTGCTTCTGAACCCGCGCCTTTTCTTCATTCAGTGAACCGCGACGTGCCACGAGTGCGCGATACGCTGGATGCTGGGGCGTGTAAGCACGTGACAGCTCTGCAAGACGCAGTTTTATCTCGGTGAGCTGGTTATCCAGCCCCACCAGATTCTCCATTACCTGCTGGCTTTCCGCGGTCAGATCAACGGAGTCGCGGCGACGGCGATAATCATTGAGTGCAGACTCAGCCTCGTCCAACTGACCACGCAGGGTCGGGATTTGATCACCGAGGAAGTTAAGCTGACTATCCGCTTCGGCAGACTCTCGCTCGATGTTCTGCTGCAAGAACACATCAGTGATGGCATCCAACGTACTGACGATAGCGGCTTGATCACTGCCCGAGAGGCTCAGAGTGACAACGCCGGTATCCGTCCCGTTGCGCACGGAAGTGAATCGCGACTTGATCGCGTTGATGGCACTCAGATCAGGAATGCTGGCGAGCTTGAAGCGAGCTCCCGGCTTGGCAGACAGTCGCTGCACGAAGACCTTGATACCTTCCATCAGCGCATTCTCACCGACAGTCCCGCGCATCAGTAGAGTGCCCTCGGCATCCAGCAAACGGTAATGCTCAGCGTCCACGACCTCGAGCGTCAGCGCCTGGCGCTGCCACTGGCCACTCAGGTTCAGCGTGGTGACCGTCAGCGCATCATCACCCCAGGCATAATCATTACCGCCCAAACTGTCCGGCAGACGAAAATCCAGGTTCGACAACCAGTTACCGATCAGCGGGTAGCGCACCGGCGTCACGACAATATTGAGACGCTCACGGGCGACGGCCTGCCCAAGCACCAGCCGCGAGGCGAGAATTTCCAGTTCATCACTGGTACTGCCTTCGTCCTTGCCAACTGCCTGTCCCGCTAGCGGGCCCAGCAGGCTGGCGCTTGTGCCTTTGTCTTCGATCTGAATCAGCGAGTCGGCGAGATAGATACGCGGCTGGCTACCCACGAGGTAGATCCCGATGGTCGTCATCAACAGCGTACTGGCAATCAACCACCAGCGACGATGCCAGAGCAGCGCCAGAATCGTACTGAAATCGAGGTTTCGGCCGGCATTCTCCTTGGCAGGCTGCGCGGCAGAAGGCGGTGAGGTGTATTGATTCATGACACCGCCTTAACTGAATGCTGCAGGTTCGACAGGCAATGGAACGCAGTGATGGTCATTGAAGAAACGTACATGGAAGGTGTCGGTATCCGAGCAATCATTGAATCAATCCTCGATGTCGTCGATCACCGAGACGAAGGCCCCGGTGCTGGTCACTGACGGCAACAGCTGGCTCAGCACGCGGTTCCAACGGCTGACAGGCGCAGCAGTCACGTAGACCACATCACGCGGTTGCAGCGGGAAACGTGCACCCAGCATGAAAGAGGTCGCATCGGAAATATCGAGAATGAAAACAGTCGCCAGCTTGTCCGAATCCGGCGAGTTCTCACGGACAACGAAGATACCGGATGGGTCAGCGCGCTCTTCATCAACACCACCGGCACGCGACAGTGCGTCAGTCAGGCTCAGTCGCTCATTACCCACCGGCATGTTGCCGGGCTTGAGTACCTGCCCCAGCACAAAGACGTTCTGGTCTTCGGCGACCGGTACGTTAATGACATCACCGTCCTGTAGCAGGCGGTTTTGACGCATATCACCTTCTTGCAGCAGCTGATAAAGGCTCAGATGTTCCTGCTTGCCATTACGCGTCAGGGTGATGTCATGGGTGTTGGCCAGCGTCGTGACACCACCGCTGCCACTGACAGCATCAATCAATGTCAGTGGTACATCGGTCACCGGGACAAAGCCCGGCTTATCCACGGCACCACTCAGGTAGACACGTTGGGAGCGGAACTGAGCTACCGACACATTGACTTGAGGCTCAGTGATGTAACGGGAAAGGCCTTTCACCAGGGCAGCGCGCACTTCATCAACGGTCTTGCTTCTGACGTTGATGCGGCCGACATAGGGATAGAACAGGGTGCCATCCGGCTGAACGGTATAGGTCAACGCCTCGACGGTCTGGCGTTGCGCACCAGTCTCCTGAGCAAGATCCAACGGCGTACTCAGGTTGATATCAAGCACGTCCCCGCCACCCACTCGGTAGACATAGCGCTTGATATCGTCGACAAGCTTCGCGTCGGCAGGTGCTGTCTGGGCAATGCGTGACCGATAGGTACTGATCAACCCCGGTGTGATCGGACTGATCGTGACCTGGTCAGAGAGTGGCGCTATTTCAGCCTCGTACTCCATATGACCGCCAGGCGCAAAAGCGCACCCTCCTACTGTCACCAACAAGGTGGCGAGTGATAACGCCTTGAGCGTTGATCTGATCGGCATTTCCATAACCTGTTTCATCCCCTGTAAACCCTGACCAATGCAGTCACCGTGGTGATTGGGCACGCTACCGCCCCGAGGAATTGGCCTTCTCCCCTGCAGCCCACTGATATCTGCTGTCCCTGTCCTTCCCGCTCTCCGAAGTCGACCGTACGGATTCGAAGCACTGTAATGGCATCATCAAAAACGAGTGACGTGCGCCATCTCGTGCGCATCATCATGTTTAACTTCATCATGCATAGATGAGGAAAATCATCCTATTGACCAAGTGGGCTATAAGTAATAACCGTCAACACAGCATTTCAATACTCATCGAAAAACAGGACTTTCATACCATTCGGCAGGAAGTATTATCTCTCTTGAGAGAATCGATTGTTGCTGATAAATGACAACTAAAGCATTTACCTCATCACGAACGTTCATTATTCGCACACGAGTGAATCAGCCGTCATTACTCTTTCACCACATGAATTGATCAAGTACCCCGTCCTCACTGAGAAGAGTTACCATCAAGGCTGATGGCATACGACTTCTCTCGAGAGGACATGGGATTCATTACGACAGTATTCAAAGAAGGGAGTGTTCTCGCTGCTGCATCCACTCCTCGTCGCCTCAGAGATATTCGTCTTGCGTGACCTGGCAAGGCATCTCTTTCACGACAAGGTGTTTCATATTGCACAGCTGATATCCGACACTCACACAATATCTTTAAATACAACAACATACTGACCAGCTTGCGCAAAAATCCATCAATGAACTTCCCATTTCTAGTGCTCTGGTTGTGGTGGGTGAGCCTGTGCAAAAGTCTCCACAAGCCTCCCTACTTCTCAACAGAGCAGCGATGAGATGGTCCTGATCAGTAATCTCGTCAATAACAACATGAGGTCTATGTGGCACTGCTGCCCGCCTTCAAGACGCTATCTTCATGCGCGACCAAACAATATTGAGAGACTACTAATCAAACTGTCGGGAATGATAGTAAATCAATTCATCTTAACAGCAAGAACAAGTCTGCTTATCGCGACGATTTTACTGGCAGTGTTAACTTTAGACTGCCTTATCTCAGTCCTGTCATTAGCAGAGTGATACCGGCGACCCTTGGATTTTAAATGAGTCGTACTAAGACAAACCTCACCCCCTCCTGATTATGTTTTACTAATATCTAATCATCCTCATTGACCAATAGGTATGAGTAAACTCAACACCGTAACGCTCAAGGGCGATTAACGAGACACGTCATACAGCGCTGGGCGATATCCAGCATGAAAATGGGTAGCCAATGCGATAAACATCGGCCACCCATCGTGTAAATAGCGATTACAGGAGTTGACTCAACTGACCATCAAGGCATGACAACACATGGCGGGCTCAGACATGACAAGCTCAGATATGACGAGCTCCAATGAGTACAGTGAAGCGCAGCGGGTCTGGAATCATCAGGTCAATGTTTCGAGCGCTGAAGCTGCCTGCTGCCCCTGTTGATGCGTGGCATAAAGCGTGAGGTGCCCCGCCACCGCATTGTTGATGTGATAGCTGCCACCATGGCGCCGCGCATTACGCGCGCATGAGCGCCGCAACTCGACATCGCCGACCAGACGCGCCAACGCCTCGGTATAGCGGGCTGGCGTCTGCTCATCAACCACCAGACCATTGCCCACCCGATGCACGACCTCGGCACAGCCCCCGACATTGGTCACCAGTACCGGCAGGCCGCTAAGCGTGGCCTCCAGAAGAGAGATGGGCAGCCCTTCCCAGGCAGATGACATGATGAAGATATCCGAGGATGCCAGCAGTCCTGCCACGTCTGAGATGTTACCCATCAGCGTGACATGCTCTCCAAGCTGCAACGTATCAATCTGCGCAAGCAGTGCATCCCGATGCGGCCCTTCACCAGCAATACGTAGCATAAAGGCAAGCCCCTGAGCCTTGAGACGAGCACAGCTCTCCAACATCAATTCGTATTGCTTGGCGTCCGTGAGACGACCAATTGCCACGAGCTGAACAGGCGCATCAACAGAAGCCTCACGCCAGCCGCTGGACTTGAGTCGTGCACCCGAGACGGCGTTGTCTATCTGTACCACTGGCCGCGAACTCAGAGGCTCAAGCTTGCGCGTACACGCGTGACAGATACCGATATAAGCGCTGACACGACGATCGAACAGTCGGAACATCCACTGGGGAGCGCCCAGCTCAATGCTGTGCACGGTCATGATGACCGGCATGCGACGTGGCAGCAGGAAGGCAAACATCAACACGTAGTAGAGATGGCAATGCACGACATCCGGCGTAAAGCGAGCTACCTCGGCACGTAACCTCGCTGCTCCTCGCCATGGACGACGACGCGTCTCTGCTCCCAGAAACGCGTAACTGATACCACCGGCACTCAGCTGCGCCAGAAAATTGCGCTCGTAGTCGAGATCGCGCCCACACTCTTCCGCGCGCTCCAGAAAGGTAATGTGCACGCTGTGGCCTGCAGCCACCATTGCCAGGCTTAGATCCTTGACATAGACCTCAGCCCCACCAGACGCTGGGGTTGAGATGACATGCATGATTCTCACGGCGATAGCCTCCCGCTGTCGTTCATGAAAGACAAAACCGAGTCACCAAACCGATGCTCGAAAAATGCTGAACATTAATACGCACGTCGTAAAAAACGTGACAGAACACCAGAAAAGCGGCACCAGGAATCTCTCTCGGCACCGCTATCGGATCATTCTAGAATTCCCTTGAATTGCCTCGCCCACCATCGAGAGCACGCATCGACTCGCCGCAATCAAATGACGTGCAGCAGTGCAGACGACTCAAGGCCCTGCAGCACCGTGCACCAGCTGGCCTCAACCGTGCGTTTCGAGAAGCGCTCAAGCCCGTAATCAACATTGGCACGTAGCTTGTCAAGCAGAGCATTGTCCGCCATGACTTCATCCAGCTGATGGGTCAACGATGCCACGTCGCCGTTTTTTACCAGATAGCCGTTGACGCCGTGCTTGATGATCTCGCGTGGGCCCGCCGGACACTCGAAGCTGACACACGGCACACCGCAGCTCAGTGCCTCGACCAACACCAACCCAAATCCCTCAAAGCGTGACGACAGCACGAAGAGATCGGCCGCCACATACTCTTGGCAAATATCATTGGACTGACCCGGCATCTGCACCTCGGCAGCGATACCCAGCGCCTCTGCCTGCGCCTGAAGCGAAGCGCGACAACTGCCCTCACCGACAATACGCAGCACCCAGTTCTTGCGGGTGTCTACCGGAATGGACGCCCAGGCGTCGAGCAACAGATCAAACCCCTTCTGCGGGTCCAGACGCCCAACAGCAACGGCCACATGTGGTGTTACACGCGGCACGTCTAACGCCATTGCAGGACTTGCCTGACGCTGCCCAAGCATGTATTCCAGCGGATTCAGGTTAGGCACGACACTCAACCGCTCACGCGAGGCGGGATGCAGTCTTTCCCAGTACTCACGGTCTTCATGCGAAAGCACCACGATGCGGTCAGCACGTCGTGCCGCCAGCCGCCGAGCGGTATCCCGCCGCGCAATCCCCAGGTCCGAGGTCGCATTGAAATGCTCCCAGCAGACAAAGCGGGTGCGACGACACAGATAGCTGGGTAGCAGAAACGGCAGAAATCCGATGCTTTCCACCACGATCACCACATCCGGACGCTTGCGCAACACCATCCACAACAAACGTGCGAACAGCAGAATTCCACGCAGCGCGCCCAGATGCGTGCGATCAGGATGCAGTGATTCGTGCTTGATATCCCGATGCAAGGGATACGGACTCTCAGCAGGCCCATACTCACTGATGACTTCGACACGATAATCGCCGCTGGCCACCAACAGGTTGGCGGTATCGGCGCAGGCACGCTCGGTGCCGCCTGTGCGTGACTGAGCACCCGTGTAGAACAGGACATGCTTGAGAGGCGTCATGAGGCGTATTGGCTCCGCCGAATTAATTGCCGAGATAGTGAAGGACTCAATGCATAGATCATCAACAGTGCTTTTTCTTTAAGCGAGAGCTGACGGAGCGCAGTCCATGATGTCTGCCGCAATTGAGTAAGAACGACACGTCGAACACGTGAATCATCCCGTGTCTTGTTGATGCCCTGCCGCATGATGAAGTCCATCCCGACAAATCGCAGACCGCGGACTTCGAGTAACAGCAGGCCATGAGTCGCCGCAAAGTGTCTGCGGTAATGATCTTCGAAGACCTGCCAACTACCATGAAACTTGTCCAGCTCTTGATTGCTGAACGGCTTGCGTGTCAGAGAACCATCACTACGCTTATCAAAGTGATACAACACCGTCGGAAGATAGAGGATGCGTTCGGCACGCCCGAACAGATCAAGGTTATAAAGACTGTCCTGCGCGACTGGCAGTGCCGGGAATTTCAGTGCACAAGCCCGATCTGCGCGAATAGCCTTGCCCCAAGGCGACGAGACGATGGTATCGCGCATGAAGTCACCAAAGGCCTCCCTCCGGGAGTGCTCAATCGGCGCCGTACACAATTGAACACTGTCCATGTCGCCATGCGGGCAATGCAGGCGATAACGGAAGACCACGACATCCGGATATTCAAAGGCTTCGATCTCGGCTTTCAGGCTATCCAGCGCTTCAGGCGCCAGATAATCATCAGCATCGCAGAACAACACGTAACGTCCAGTGACCAGGTTAAGTCCACGATTACGCGTCCCTCCAGGGCCCAGGTTCTCGGGATTACGCCGCAGCACCAACTCGGGCGAACTTCCTGATGCGGCCTGCTCTTCCGCCCACAAGAAACCATCATCGGACGAAGCATCATCAATGATGATGTGCTCGAAAGCTGCCTGGTTCTCGCGAAGACTTTTGATACAACGCTCAAGATCGCCCCCCGAATTATGGTTCGGGGTCACTATGGAAAAGAAAGGAGACTGTACTGCATTGCGTTCCATGCCCTGCCCTTCTATTCAGTCAATTATTGTCAGTCAGTTCGCCTTTATTATCCGCAATGATCAGTCGACTCTCACTGCATTCATCCTGATCACAGAGAGAGTTCCACCAACAAGACGCAAGACACGTCAAACGTCCGCAGTGGATAAAAACCCGACATGGCATGATAGTAAAGTGCGACACTTAGCGGCCTGCTGTTGACCACAGATTAATAACTCCCTGAAGCTCCCACAAGGCAACCTGTCGCTAAAAACCGAAATAATGAGGCTGAATACCCCTAACCTCTGTCATTTAATATTAAAACCCCATCACAAGTGACCACTCGTTTACTCAATTGATGTTTAGCTGATTGAGCTAATACCCTCAACGACATCATCCCGGACATGCTAGGCGTTTCAGCCCCCTGATGGAGATAGGTCTGCACGAGTCCATCCACACCTTTCATGCCGCGCGCGTTATCATGTGCACGTCCCCTCTCGAAGACGCCCCTCGATAACCGGCAACCGGCTATCACCACCTCCATTCACGGAGACCCCATGGCACTCTGGCAACTTGTCGCCATCATGATGAGCCTGGCCCTCGCCAGCTACATTCAAACCCTCACGGGCTTTGCCTTCGGGCTGATCGTCATGGGGTTATTGGCGACACTTGATGTCCTGCCTATCGAAAGTGCTGCCCTGCTGTGCACCCTGCTTGGGTTGTTCAACAACACCATGGCCATGCGCGGACACTGGCGCCAGGTTAGCCCCAGGTTCGCGCGACGCCTGCTGGTGACAAGCTTGCCGATGCTGCCTGTCGGGTACTTTCTGGCCCACTGGCTTGGGGAAGCGCGTGCGCCACTGCTGGGCATGCTGCTGGGTATCGTCATCCTGATCGCCTGCCTTGCTCTGCTGGCACAGCCCGCCCCACGGACGACCCATTCCCCCCGCTGGCATTTCAAGCTGGCGGGGGCGCTTTCCGGGCTGATGGGAGGGCTTTTCTCGGCAAATGGCCCACCCTTGGTGGTGGTGCTCTATCGTCAGCCCATGACGTTGATCGCCGTGCGCTGCACGCTTTTCGCCGTATTCATCGTCACCGGCGTGGTGCGCATGGGGCTGACCCTCGCCGAACCCGGCCGTATCGGCGACACACTTTCCGAACTGCTGATCATTGGCCTCTTCGGCACCTTCGTGGTGATCATCTTCACTGAGCTGGCGCGACGCTTCCCGCCGCCGTTGAGTGATAAGCACCTGCGCCAGGTCGCCTATGCCATATTGCTGGTGGCGAGCGGTAACTTGATCCTCAAGGGGCTTATCTAGACACTCAGGGAGCAGATGCTTCATGAGATAAACACCAGACAGGGAGTCAGGTTGATGCAACTGTACGAGCCCGATATGAACGGCCCTGAGATTAACGACCCTGACCCACGAGATTTCAGTACAAAAAATTTCAGTACAAAAAAAAGGGACTGCCCATGGGCAGTCCCTTTTTGATACCGGTAACGTCATCTCAGATACTGATGACGCAGGCGATCACTCTACCGTGACACTCTTGGCAAGGTTACGCGGTTGATCAACATCGGTGCCCTTGAGCACGGCAACGTGATAGGAGAGCAACTGCAGCGGAACGGCATAGACGATGGGTGCCAGATAGCGGCAGACCCCCGGTACTGTCACCACATGTACGCCCTCACCCGCCTTGAGGCTGACTTCCGGGTCTGCGAAGACGAACAACTGACCGCCGCGCGCGCGGACTTCCTGCAGGTTGGACTTCAGCTTCTCCATCAGGTCATCCATCGGCGCGACAGCCACCACCGGCATGTCTTCGTCGATCAATGCCAGCGGGCCGTGCTTCAGCTCGCCCGCGGCATAGGCCTCCGCGTGGATGTAGGAGATTTCCTTGAGCTTGAGCGCCCCTTCCATCGCGATGGGGTACTGGCTACCACGCCCCAGGAACAGTGTATGGTGGCGATGCATGAATTGCTCAGCCAGCTGCGCAATTTCACCATCCAGTGCCAGTGCCTGCTCAACGACATGCGGCAAGTCCTTCAGACGCATCAGCAACTGACGCGCGAGCAGGTCATCACCGTCTGCTGCCTGCCCCTCACGGCTCTGGCGTAGCGCAAGCGTGGTCAGCATCAAGGCCACCAGCTGTGTGGTGAAGGCCTTGGTGGAGGCAACGCCGATTTCCGGGCCTGCGCGTGTCAGCAGTGAAATATCCGACTCGCGTACCAACGAGCTGCCCGCCACGTTGCAGATAGCCAGACTCGCCAGATAACGACCAGCCTGCGGCCCCTCGGCATTGAGCTTCTGGATGTCACGCAGTGCCGCCAGCGTATCCGCCGTCTCACCCGATTGGGACAAGGTGATGAACAGTGTGCCCGGTGCCGCGACGCGCTCACGGTAACGGAACTCGGAGGCCACCTCGATCTGTGTCGGCAGGCCTGCAATCTCTTCAAGCCAATAGCGCGCCACCATGCCCGCGTGGTAACTGGTACCACAGGCGATGATCTGCACCTGACGCACTTCACCGAAGAGTGCAGCCAGCTGCGCCTCATCGACCAGCCCCTTGCCTTTCTCTTCCCCTGTTTCAGCCGCGAGGAAGGAATTGCGCGAGGCCTCAAAGGCGTCCATCCGCACACCTTGCGGATCAAGACGGTCCGCCAGCGTACGGGACAACACGGTGGGCTGCTCCATGATCTCTTTCATCATGAAGTGGCGATATTCACCCTTGCCGGAGGCCTCGACGCTGTGCTCATAACGCACCACTTCGCGGTCGACGGGCATCAGTGACTCGCCATCGCTTGAACGCTCCAGCACCTGAATGCCGTCACCGCTGATGGCGACCATGTCGCCCTCATCCAGATAGATGAAGCGATCAGTGACCGGCAGCAGCGCCAGCGGATCAGATGCGATGAAGTGCTCACCGATACCGACACCCACGACCAACGGACTACCCTGGCGTACGCCGACCAGCAGATCAGGTGTGTGTTGCTCCATCACGGCCAACGCAAAGGCGCCTTTGAGGCGTTCGGTGGCAGCATTGACCGCCTCCGGCAGTGCACGGCCGTTGCGAAGTTCACGATCAACCAGATGCGCGACCACCTCGGTGTCCGTCTCCGAGGTGAAGACATAGCCCGCCGCTTCAAGCTCGACGCGCAGTGCCTCGTGATTCTCGATGATGCCGTTGTGCACCACCGCCACTCGCTCATTGGAGAGATGCGGGTGAGCATTGTGCTGCGCCGGACGTCCGTGGGTCGCCCAACGGGTATGCGCCACACCGATCGCACCGCTCAACGGCGCCTCGATCAGCGCCTCTTCCAATGCGCGTACCTTGCCTACCGCACGCGCACGGCGTAGCTCGCCAGCGGCGTCGATCACGGCGACGCCGGCAGAGTCATAACCGCGGTATTCGAGGCGATGCAGCCCCTCGAGCAGAATCTTGCTGATATCACGCTGTGCCAGACCGGCAACGATGCCACACATGGGAAACTCCTCTTGTTCGTGCTGACTTGCTTGATGGCGACATCAGCACGAATGGATTCGATACTTGTTGCAATGCGTCAGGATGAAATGAAGTGTCAGATCAGCCGTGCGGCAGGGTCAATGTGTCGCCACGACCCACGGCGTAATACATCAACCCCGCAGCTTTCATGGCAGAAGGCTCGAACAGGTTGCGTCCATCAACCACGACCGGGAAGCCCAGCTGAGCCTTGAGCCACGGAGCATCCAGCGTGCGGAATTCCTTCCATTCAGTGCAGATCACCAGCGCGTCTGCGCCCTTGACCGTCTGCTGACGGTCCGCCACCAGCACGAGATCATCGCGCTCGCCATAGATGCGACGACATTCCTTCATCGCTTCCGGATCATAGGCCTGCACCGTGGCACCGGCAGCCCACAACGCTTCCATCAGCGTGCGGCTCGGCGCATCGCGCATGTCGTCGGTATTGGGCTTGAAGGCCAGACCCCAGACGGCAATGGTCTTGCCGGCCAGATCACCATCAAAGGCGCGTGACAGCTTGTCGAACAGCGTGACCTTCTGGCGCTTGTTGACGGACTCAACCGCTGTCAGCAGCTCTGCCTCGTAGCCGACCTGGCTAGCGGTGCGGGCCAGCGCCTGCACATCTTTCGGGAAGCAGGAGCCGCCGTAGCCGCAGCCCGGATAGATGAAATGATAGCCGATACGCGGATCACTGCCGATGCCGCGACGCACTTCCTCGATGTCCGCGCCGAGGCGCTCCGCCAGGTTGGAGATCTCGTTCATGAAGCTGATCTTGGTGGCCAGCATCGCGTTGGCGGCGTACTTGGTCAGCTCCGCGGCGCGCACGGCCATGAACATCAGTTTTTCATGGTTGCGGTTGTACGGGGCGTAGCACTCGCGCATCTGCACGCGGACCTTCTCGGAATCCGTACCGACCACGATGCGTGCACCGCGCGTGAAGTCTTCCAGCGCCGCGCCTTCCTTGAGGAATTCCGGATTGGAGCAGACATCGAAATCGTGGCTGACACCGCGGGTCTCCAGCACTTCACTCACACGAGCATGCACACGATCCGCCGTGCCGACCGGCACCGTGGATTTGTCGATGATGACCTTGTAGCCATCCATGTGCTCGCCGATGGTGGCGGCGACCGCCAGCACGTACTTGAGATCGGCACTGCCGTCTTCATCCGGCGGCGTACCGACCGCGATGAACTGCAACACACCGTGTTCGACCGCATCACGTGCATCGGTGGTGAATCTCAGGCGACCGGCGTCGACATTGCGCAGCAGCATGCCTTCGAGTCCCGGCTCATAGATGGGCAGCTCACCGCGCTTGAGGCCGTCGATCTTGGCTTCATCGACGTCCATGCACACCACGTCGTGGCCTACATCGGCCAGGCAGGTACCCGTGACCAGTCCTACATAACCACTACCAAAAATCGTGATCTTCATTGATGTCATCCTTGCAGGCCTTGCAGCCATGTCGAACGTGAAAGTGATGAGCGGCAAAATCCCCGATTCCGGCGTGAAGTTACCCAACCCGCTGACGACGCTCGCCAGCAGGAGGGGTAAATGAAAACGCAGGGAATGTCAGTGGCTGACGTTATGCCATCACCGGATCAGGGCTGGTGCTCAGCACTAGCGAAAGAAATTGCCAGCGAATGTCGTCAGATGGCCATGCTTGAACGCCACCGGCGCCTTGCGCAGGAAAAAGGCCAGTGACAGCGGCGAGAAGCGACTCCCCGTCACGCGCGCGAACATGCGGCCCTTGGTGCGTGCCTTGGCAGGCGTGCTGTAGAAGTCACTGCCGGAGGTGACGCCGGCATGCGCGACGATACCAAGATTGGCCCGCATGAGGCGTGCACCCTGCTGGTGCGCATCACTCATCACGATGAATTCCTCACCGGAGGGCTGATCGGTCCCGAGCCCGAACTGCTCGTCAAAGCGCGCATGGAACTGACAGAGGTCCAGCGCCATGTCGACAGAGCGCACGCGGGCCAGCGTCATCAAACTGTGAGATTTGAAGGCGACCGGCGGCGCGGCACGATCCGGATCGCGCTCATGCAGCGGGAAGGCCTTGACGTGCGGGAAGCTGATCGCCGCGGCTTCGGTACAGGTGAAGGCTTCCATCACCAATGCCACTGCCTGCGGGTGCAGCTGCACGTCGTCATCCAGGATATAGGCATACCGCGTGGCACAGGCGGCCAGCGCGATGTTGCGACTCTTCGAGAGCCCACGCCCTTCGACGGCCAGGTACTCAAAGCGACTGTCCAGGTGCGTCAGGACATGCTCGCGATATGCCTCCTTGCTGTCGGCATCGGTCACCTGATGCACGATCAGGAAACGGGCACCGGGCAACTCATCGTAGCGCGGCACGCTGTAGAGTCCCGCATCCAGGGTCGAGATCAAGAAGGTCAGTTCTGGCACCTGACGACGGGAATCGTCCGCGACCTGACGTTGCCCCGGTAGCATGCGCGCATGCGACTCGGAATGCGAAGCGCCTAGCGGCTGCGTGTCATCCTGAGTGTGCTGAGTCACGTTGGCCGTTACATCCTTATCAACGATGTTTTGCATAACCGTTCACCGCGTAATGGACAAAATTGCGACTGGCGCTGATGACATCCATCCCCAGCACCTCTCGATACAGACGCCACTGATAGGCAGCGGCCTTGAACTTGTTGGACGACACGCTGCCTTCACGGCGGGTGTAACGTGCCAGTGGCTCGGGCATGCCTTGGGCCGGCCCCAGCTGACCAATGATGATCAACCACAGTGCCAAGTCCTGACGCTTGCGGATGGTCGGCATGTAAAAACGCCCGAAGCTACCCGCATCATAGATAGCGGTCAGGCAGCCGATGGAGTTGGAGCGCAGCATGTCATCACGTGTCAGTCGCGCAGGGGGGGCAAAGTACGAGACATGCTCGCCCTGCTCATCGACCATCTCGTAGCCGGTGTAGGAAAGCCCTGCACCCGTCTCTTGCATGAAGGCGATCTGACGCGCGATCTTCTCTGGCAACCAGGCATCATCGGCATCGAGAAAGGCAATGTAGCGCCCCTTGGCCTCGGCAATCGCGCGATTGCGCGCACGTCCCGGGCCTCCGTTGGTATCGGTTTCCAGAATGCGGATCTCGACAGCGCCGGTATCCATCTCGGCAAAATCAGCCCGTAACTGCTCCGCTGCGTTGTCCGGCGAGGCATCGTCACTGATCAAGATCTCACGCACCGGCTCACTCTGAGCGAGCACAGACTCAACGGCCGCATGCAGACGGCGGTCATAGCCGTAATTGGGCATGATGACGGAGACATCAGCCATGGGCGCTCTCCTCTGGATGATCCAGGCGATAAGGGGGGGGTTGGCTCGAGTTGATCGAGCCGGAGCCGCCGCGAGCGGTCTCGTGCGTCTGCTCATCTGACGCAGAAGCACCCGAGGCTGGCGGTACCAATCGCGATATCAATCGCTGATAGTCCGGCAGTACTTCATGCGCGCTGTAGCGTGCAAAGCTGCGCCAGGCGCCATTCGACAAGCGCAACAACCTATCATCATCGAATTCGAGCTTGGACAATTCATGTGCCAGCTCCCCGATAATGGCAACGTCATCACTATCATCCACCTCGGCGCTGAGTACGCCGTCGCGCCCATACTCGATCAGCGCCAACGGGCCGGAGCGCACCGGACGTGACAGACACGGCAAGCCTTCACGCTTGGCCTCCAGCACGTTCATCGGCAGGCATTCACGGTCGGAGGTCAGCAACAATAGCCGGCCACGACGCAGCTCTTCGGACACCTGCTTGAGCGCGCCCGTGAATAGCACCCGCGTATCGCCGGGCACCGTGTCATCGTTCGCCCCCTGGAAAGCCTTCAATCCCAGCTCGTGACAGAGAGCCAGCAGCGCTTCCCGTTCGGGACCGTCACCGACCAGTACCAGTCGTCCGCGACGGTAACCGGCATGCGCAAACGCACGAATCGCCAGATCAACACGCTTGATCGGTGCCAATCGCCCTACCATCACGATGTCTGCCTGATGCTCACAGTGAGCACGCGTGTCCTGCGCGGTGTGATCATCCAGATAGTTGGGAATCACCGTCGGATGCAGGCCACGACGACGCCAGCATTCGGCATCGACTTCGTTGAGCACCTGCAGCACGTCAAGATGCCGATACAGCAGCTGCTTGATGACACGCTTGGCACGGCGATCGTGATGATAGGCGCTATGCTCTTGCGCAATCACACGCGTCTGAGGGCGTGGCTGTCCATTAACATCCACACCGCCCGTACCACGCGCGGCCAGCTGCGCGGCCAGATGGAAGGCAAAGTAACCGCTGACCATCACCTCGATGCGCTGCTCCAGCATCACGCTGCGCAGATGCGTCACCCAGTGACGGAAGTTCTTGCGCGTCCCGGTGGCAGGCAGCCCGAGGGTGCAATACTCGACGCCCTCCAGGCGGCCCCAGTACGGCTCGCCTTCACGCACCGAGACCAGCGTGACCCGATGGCTGGTGCGCAGATCCCGCGCCAGACCATGCATCACCTTTTCGACACCACCACACGCACTGATGTCCTGGATCAACAGAGCAACATGGGCCATGTCAGGCTCCTCGCACGACAGGCTCACCGTCCTGTGCGTCATGTTCAGAGGCCGGCGCATTCACGACGGCAGCATCCGCGGCGTCCTTGGTGTCGACACCCGCTGCTGCCGCAGCGACAGGGGAACGCGCCGGATAGGCATCATCGTTGAGTTTCAGTTCGCGCTGACCCCAGACACCGGCACGCCCCGGCGAGCGGCGCAGGAAGTCGCGGGTGATGTCGGCCGTCACGGCAAGCTTGGCCGCGATGACTTCTTCGGCCAGCGCCGGGAAGGCCTTGTCCGCCACCAGTGCCTCGATATCGGCCACGATACGCGCCGGATCAAAGTTCTCGATGTCCTGAACGCTATCACCGAGACCGAAGTCACGCATGATGCCCGGCGCCTTGGGACCACAATAGGACAGTGCATAGACCGGCGTGCCGGACATCAGCGCGAAGATCACCGAGTGGAAGCGTGTTCCGACCAGGAATTCGGCGTCGCGGTAGAGGTCGACCAGCGCATCCGGGCTCGGGTCACCTTCGACCAGTTCCATGCGCTTGGCGAGATTCGCGCCATCTTCACCATCCGCCAGAGCCTTTTGCAGATGATCGAACACCAGCTGGGAGATGCGCTGGTCGTTCTCGATATCGGTCGGACCCAGCACGTGCGGCACGATCAAGAGGCGCTCGATCCCCAGACGTTCACGTGCTTCCAGCAGTGAACGCGACAGCACCTCGACACGCTTGGCGAAGGCTTGATGATCCAGCCCCCACCAATCGCGCAGGGTAATCACGGCATAAGGAGAGGCCACACCATTGGGCGCCTTGACCTCTGCATGCTCCTCACTCGGGCGCGGCGACATGGCAAAGGCCATGTCCGTGCCCAGCAATGCGTGCGGCAATTTCGGATCCGCTTTCTGCGTCATCGCGTGAGTGATTTCCTCACGTGACACCACCAGACAGTCGCTCAAGGTGCGCAGGAAGAAGCGCTCCTGGGCGGGGGTCTTGAACGGGCCGAAGGAATGGCCCAGCAGCAGGACGCGCTTACCGGCCTTGCGAGCCAGCATCACCGGTGCCAGATAACCGATCAGTGCCAGCCACGAGGACAGCGTCTTCTTGAAGCTGCCGTTGTGGAAGATGTGGCCGCCTTTCACGACCACCAGATCAGCGGCGTCAATGATGTCGTTACCACTCTTGCCCTGCTTGCCGAACACCATCTTGGCGCCCAGACCCAGCAGCGAGGTGACGAAGCGCAGCTTGTCGCGCATCGGCGGCATCAGTGGCTGGCCGACAGTGACGCGTTCGCGGTAACGGCGACGAATATGACGGAACGGGCCACGCTCGGTCGCGAAGACCTGATCATCGATCGGCAGAATATCGATGCGGTGGCCTTCGCTCTGCGCGACGCCAGCACCCGAGACATCACTACGGCCCTGTTCGGCATCGATCAGTTGGTCGAGAAAGTCGATCGTGCCCATCAGGATGGCCGAATCGCCCTTGTTATCGTCGTGCCAACCGTGAGTCATGCATATCTTGGCCATGCTATATGTCCTTTTATATCTGTCATGTCTGCTATTCGGGGTGCGTGATGCCAGGGCATCACCACGTTCATTCTTGCCTTGTCAGGCCATGCTTGCCGTTGACAGGCTGTCGGGATCAAGTACTGGCGGCCGCCGACTCGGCAGGGACGTCAGCGCTGTGCTGGCGCGCGGGTTGGAAGCACAGTGCCATCACCAGCATCACCACTTCAGCGGCGACAGGAACGCACAGGAAGATGCTGTAAAGATCCCACTGCGCCTGACTGCCATCGGAGTGAGTCAGCGCTGCAATACTCAGTCCGCCTCCCACCACCAATGCGGCACCGACGCTCTGGCACAGCAAACGCTTGCCGTTCTTGCGCAACGCCGCAAGGCGCGTGAAGGCGCAGGTGACAAAGGCGTGCACCAGATAGACCAGCGCAAAGGCGCGCAAGGTAAGCGTCAGACGCGGATAGGCACCATTCAGGAAGTGCTCGGCCAGCCATGGCGCAACCAGTGCCAGCCCGCCCGCCACTGGCAGCGCAAAGCCGGTGGCGATGATCAGGTATTCACGCAGCCGCGCATCGCCCTGCGCCAGTTTCGGCAGGTAATAGCGGTACAGACTGGTGGGGAAGACATAGAGCGCAAAGACGATCGAGGTGACCACCGAGACGCTGGCGACCTGCGCCGGCGCAAAGGCGAGCCCAGCCAGGATCACCCACGCCTGCAGGTAGGCAAAGGACATCAGGTTGTTGTAGAGAAAGCCGCGACCGCGTGCGAAGGCCGCCTTTGAAGGCAGGCGCGCGTGGGGCGTCTCGTCATGAGCATCCGCGGCAGCATCATGTGACAACCACATGCCCAACAGCATCACGATGACCAGAACGATGGCGCTGACCATCACGAAAGTCGGCACCGGCGCCAGGCCAAACATGCCTGCCGGCGTGGTGAGTTGCTCGGAAAGCGCTGTACCGCTGATCAGTGCCACAGCCTGATGGTAGAGCGCCGGGCCCGCGGCACAGGCGACACCGATCGCCACGGCCAGCGAGATCAACACTGTCATCAGGTTGACGCGACCGAGACGCTCCTGGCGCTGCAGACGCGAATTGACCATCTGCAGGCCGACCTGCTCTGCCGCTGCACGCAGCGCACAGAAAGCGAAGATGAAGGCAGACATGCCCAGCAGCGGCGCTATACCCAGCGCGAACCCGATGGCCAGCAACGCATAGACACCGATACCGACGACCATCCAGCGACGCAGCGCACTGCCGCTCGCGCCATCTGGCGTCACCAGCAGCACTTCATTGCCGCCCAAGCGCGCCAGTACGCCAAGCAGCACCGCGTAGTTGAGCGCCAGTGCATACTCACCGAAGGCTTCTGGCGCCACGGCACGTGCCAACAGAAGACCCGCGGCGGAAGACAAGCCACGTGCCATCAGATTGAACAGCGAGAAGATCAGCGCTTCACTCATGACTGACCTCCGTTACCGACGACCAGCGCTTCGTCACTCAAGAAATAGAACTCGTAGTTGTTCAAGAAATCGTGATCCTGATTGCCGGCCGCCACCTTCAGTGACATGAAGAACAACGCCATCATCAGCACACCGCTGAGCAGGCTGGGCACCAACTTTTCGCGGAAGTGCTCGATCACGTCACATATCACGAAGATGGCGAACGGCAGGAAGTAATAGCTGGCACGCGCCACATGTTCACCATAGGTGATGAACAGGGTGTAGAGCGCCACGCCGATGAACATGAGATTGAACGCCCACGGGTCCAGCGACAGACGAAAATGCTTCCACATCATCAGCGTCGCCAGGCAGATCAACAGATAGATGACGTAGAGCTTCTGTCCCCCACCCGAGAAGTCCTCGAAATAGTGGGCGTAGAGCCCCAGCGCGCTCAATGCACTCTTGGCCAATGGGCCTGCCACGAAACACAAGGGCAACAGCACCAGATAGACCCAGAAAGGATAGGCGCGGCGCAGCAACGGATACGCCACCAGCAGCGGGAGATAGAGGGCGAGCGTGTAGTGAAAGCTCACCCCCACCAGCATCAACCCGAGTGCCGGCAGCCGCATGCCGCGCTCCAGACACGCCATCGCCACCATGAACAACGCGATCGCCACATGCTGCTTCACGAAGCCGAAGGCCGAGAGATAGATCAGCGGCAGACACACGAAGAACAGCAGGCACCAGGCGAGATTGCGACGGCTCATCACCAGCGCCGTCAGGAAACACGAGACGTAGATGAAAGCGGTGATGAAGAAGAACAGCTGCGGCTCACCCCAGGCGCGCGCCATGCGGATAAGCGCCGCTGGTGCCGGCTCCAGGAAGCTGAGATCGACCTGCCAGGTAGCCATCTGGCGGTACGAGAAATAGTCGTACCCTGCGTCGTAACGCAATGCCATGAACGCCAGACACAGTCCACCTGCCAGCCAGGCACCCAGTATGCGGGTGCGTTCGCTGGCGGCCAGCGGCAGGACTGCCACCAGCAGGGCCATGAAGGCGATGTAATAGCCACTGACGGTCAGCATGCTTAGCGTGCCCCGAAGCCAGTCAGCATGGTCTTGATGGTACGACCGACGATCAACAGATCGAGCCACACGGAGAAGCGCTTGATGTAATAGAAGTCGTGCTCAAGCTTCTCGCGGGTCTCATCTGCATCAGAGGCATAGCCCTGAGTGACCTGTGCCCAGCCGGTGATGCCCGGACGTACCACATGACGGTAGTTGTAGAACGGAATCTGCTCGGCGAATTCGTTGACGAACTTGACCTGTTCCGGACGCGGCCCGATCAGGCTCATCTCGCCCTTGAGGACGTTGATGAACTGCGGCAGTTCGTCAATACGGGTCTTGCGGATCACGCGACCGATACGGGTCACACGCATATCGTTGGCTTGCGCGAACTGGGCGCCGGACTTCTCGCTGTCGTGACACATGCTACGGAACTTGAACATGCGATACGGGCGACCACCCTGACCGACACGCTCCTGCACGAAGAACACGCCACCCTTGGAGTCGAGGCGAATCAGTACGGCAGTGACCAGGCAGATCGGCAGCACGAAGGGTGCCACGGCCAGCACGGCCAGCATGTCGAACAGACGCTTGAACAGCTCATACTCGCTGTTCGGAGCCAGCTGACCGAAGCTGTTCTCACGAACTTGATCAAGCTCGACACGACCCGTCAGTGATTCGCGGACTTCGCTGGCGTCATAGACCGGAATGCGATGCAGCACACAGTTGGCCAGGAAACGCTGCCACTCGGCCGGCATATCGGCTTCCAGGTCAGCAACGACACCGTTGTAACGCTCTTCGCCCAGGTCCGGCGCACGCATCAGGTTCCAGCGTGCCCCCTTGGTGGTGAAGAGACTGCGATAGTCACCGAACGGCACCACGGCCAGCTTGCGAATGCGCGTGCGCTGCTCGGCCCAGAAGCCGACGGAGCAGATCAGCATCGCCGCCAACCAGGAGCTACCCAGCAACAGACGGCTGAAGCGCAGGTCCAGCGCGATCATGACACTCATCGCGAGCAGATAGCTGATGGTGATGGCCGGCAATACGTAAGCGAAGGCCTTGGCACCGGGGTAACTGGACATGTGACGAATGGCCTGCAAGGCGAGCAGGAAACCACCGCAGGCGGCAATGACGCTGTGCATGCGCATTTCGCTGACCCACGGGCGCAGGCCATTGATCAACAGCAACGGGATGCCGACCGCAAGAATCAGACCGACGAAGGCCTGACACAGCGAGTTGAACATCAACCGCTCATACATGCGCGAATGGCGCTGACGGCCTTCCAGCCCGGTAGTCGCGGGATTTGTCGTGGTATTCATGTGCCTATTCCCCCTTGGCTTGCGTTCGTGTTGTGGTTCCGTTCATCACGCTCAGTGCCCGACCTTGCTACCTGATCTGTTGACACCGATTTGCCGCACATTGCTCTGACTGTTCATTGAGCACCACGCCCTGACACCGGCACCTCGACGCTCGCTTGTCTTGACATCGGGCCATCGGCGTGGATTGCAAGTAAGCACCTGCTCACGTGCCGTTCTGATATTGATAATCATGATAGCTGTAGCCGTAGCTGTAAGCAGTGGTGGCCTTGCGTTCCACAGCGTTGAGAATCGCGCCATCCACGCTGATGCCACTGGAGGCGAAGCGTTCAAGCGCCGCCTCGATTTCCTTGGGCGAGTTATGCATGAAGCGCGTCACCAGCACGTTGACACCGCACAGCTTGCCGACGATGGCCGCATCGGTGACCGCCAGAATCGGCGGCGTATCGACGATGACCATGTCGAAGTGTTCGCTGGCCCACTCCAGCAGATCGCTGAAGCGTGTCTGCAGCAGCAGCTCGGAAGGATTGTTCGGCGAGGTACCGCGTGCCACGTAGCTGAGGCTGCTCGGCGCGCTATCATTTCCGATCACCGCCAGACTTTCATCGCCAATGCTGCGCACGATGCTCTCGCGCTCGACCTTGCCCAGCAGATAGTCACTGAGCCCCGGAGAGACAGCGCCCTTCTGGGTACCCGCCATGCTCTGGTGGACGTGACCGCGACGCATGTCAGCATCGATGACCAGTACGCGCTTGCCCGCCTGGGCACAGACGGCTGCCAGGTTGGCGGAGACGAAGCTCTTGCCGATACCCGGGCTCGGGCCACAGATCATCAGACGATTGTTGGTCGCTTCCATCATCGTGAAGTGCAGGCTGGTGCGCAGACCGCGCAGACCTTCAATGGAAAGATCCGCCGGGTTGCGTATTGCCAGCAGGCCCGGTGACACAGCGGCCGGTGTCTGGGCTGCCTTGTCAGCACTGAGCGCGGACGTCATGGAAGAGAAGCGCTTGAGACCCCGTGCAAGACGGCGATTGAGACGCGCCTGTTCTTCCGAGAGCGGCAACGTGGCATGCACATTCAAACCCAGATCGGAAAGCTCCGACGGCGTCTCGATACCGCGATGCAGCAAGGAACGCAGCAGAATGAAGATGACACCCAGTGCGCCGCCCAGCAGCGTGGCGATGATCACGATGAGCGCCTTGCGAGGACTCACCGGGTGCGGCTGCGCCACGGCATCATCCAGGATGCGGATATTGCCGATGGTACTGGCCTGAGCGATGTTCATTTCTTGAGTCTTGTTGAGCAGCTGCACGTAGATCTGCTGGTTGACCTCAACCTCACGCTGCAGACGCAGAATCTCCTGCTGGGTGTCCGGCAAGCCTTCAATCTGCTTTTCCAGTGCCTTGCGGGTGCGCTGGAGATCGCCGCGCTTCTGACGCAGCGCCACATAACTCGGATGACTGGCATTGAACTTGCCAGAGAGCTCAGCCTCTTCCAGCTGGGTCTTGTTGAGCTGACTATCGATATCCACCAGCTGGTCCAGCACGGACTTGGTCTCGAGATCCAGATTCACGCTTTCGCTCTTGCCACGATAGGCATTGAGGCGCTGCTCAGCGTTCTGCAGCTTGTCGCGTACGGTCGGCACCTGCTTCTTGAGAAACTCGAGCGACTTCTCGGCTTCGGCAGACTTACGGTCAACGTTCTGTTGCTGATAGATGTCCGTGATGCGCTTGAGCACCTGCTGCGTGTGCAGCGGATCTTCGCCGACCAGCGCCAGACCCAGCACACCGGTTTCCTTGCCCATTTCAGCCACGGCGAAACGTGCGCGCAGGGCATTGGTGGCTTCCAGCGTGGACTGGTGCATCAAAGTGAACTCGGCACCGGCACCGGCCTCAAGCGCTGCCACTTCCAGCGTGACCTCACCGAGCGGCCCCTCAAAGCGCTGCACTTCACCCACTGCGCCCTTGCCGAGCACATCGCCGTCGTAGCGCAGCTCGTACTGGCCCTGGCCGTCTTGATTCTGTCCCAGTGACACCAGAGTCATCGGCACATCATTCCAGGCCTTGGGCACCTCAAGATTGATGACATCAAGCGACTCACCGGCCCACACCATGCTCGACCCCGACAGCCAGCTCGGGCGTGCCATGTCGTGCGTATGCAGGAAGTTGCCGATCAATGGGTACTGATACGGCTTGACCACCAGGTCGAGCTGCTCCTCGTGCACCGTCTTGCCCAGCACCAGACGCGAATTGATGATCTGGATCTCGGATTCCGACGGCGGCGCTTCACCGCGCAGCATGCTGGGGATATCACGTAGCGGATTCATGTTGCCGCCGCTTTCCTCGACCTGCACCAGCGCATCCGCCTTGTAGATCGGAGTCGCCAGCAGTGCGTAGAGCACCGCCAGCACACTGAAGGTGCCGGTAATCAGCACCAGCGCCAGGCGGTTGTCATACAGCTGCCCCAGCATGCGCCCCAGATCAAGACTGGTACGCGCCGGGACAGCCGAGGCCTCATTGCCGGCAGACTGGCGGGAGGGTTGGGAATTGCGGATCGACATCGTTGAATCACTCTCCTGGTGCCCTGCTCGCCCATCACGCTGGCGAGCAGGGTTCACCTTGACGACCCCTCACCTTAGTTGGTGAGGGTATCGAGGTTGTCCTGGATTTCGGTGCTGTAGTAGATAGAGCTCACCGTCGGCAACAGCTGACTGATCACGCGATTCCAGCGCGACACGGGGGCAGCGGTGACATACACGACATCCTGCGGCTTGAGGGTGAAGTCAGCGCCGAGAATCAATGCCGTGGAGTTGCGCGCATCCAGCTGATAGACAGTGGCCAGCTTCTCCGGGTCTTCACGGTTACGACGCACCACGAAGATACCCGAGGCATTGGCGGAGTTTTCCTTGATGCCGCCCGCCTGTGCGATGGCATCGGTAAGCGAGATCGGGCTTCTGCCCAGCGGCAGGCTGATGGACTTGTCCACCTCGCCCATCACGAACACCTTCTGGGTACCGACGTCCGGAACATAAAGGGTGTCGCCATCCTTGAGGAGTCTGTCCTGCCCCGCACCCGCAGATGCCGCGTTACGCTGCGCCAGCAGGTCATACAGGGAGATGATGGTCTCTTCGCCATTGCGCTTGAGCACCACGTTGTGCCAATCCGCGTCATCAGATAGCCCACCCGCAGCCGCGATGGCATCCAGCAGACTCAAGGGCACATCATCGATCGCCTGTACGCCGGGCGACTCGACTTCCCCGCTCACACGCACCTTCTGACTACGGAAGGCCGCGACCTTGACGTCAATCTGCGGCTCGTTGAGATAGGGCTGCAGCTTCTGTCCCAGCACACGACGTATCTCGTCCAGCGACATGCCGCTGACCTTGACTCGACCGATATAGGGATAGAAGAGCATGCCATCGGCATGCACCAGATTGCCGGCTTCCTGAGCACTGCGCTCGGAACCCGTCGGCAGTGACAGCTCCGGGTGGTCATAGACGACGATGGTGAGAATGTCGCCAGGGCCCACGTGATACTGGTAGTCCGGCGCCAGGCGCGCGCGGGTGCTGCTGTTGAGCTCTTGCGTCAACGCCGTTTCCAGCGCCTTGGGGCCATCGCCGCCATCCGCCGACTGACGAGCTTCGGCATCTGCTCTGGATTGCGCCTTGATCAGACCAAAGGTAATGGGTTCTACATCGACGATGTCGTCCACCGGTGCCGCCGTGGTGTCGTAGTCGATGTTGCCGCCGGGTGCGAAGACGCAGCCCGCCAGTCCGGTGAGGGCGCCGAGGCTCAAGCTGGCGCCCAGAAGTCGTGCTATCAGTGCATTTTTCATCTGAAGTCCGTTGAGTCGACAGACTCCGGCAAGCGCACGTGGCACTTGCCGGAGTCATCCCCCGCCGCATCATGCTGCCGGGATAAATTCAGTAACGTCTCCAACTCACCTTGCGCGGTGTTCTCTGCCGGAGGTGGACCCCCCGTGCTTTTCTATCGCATGGAAATGGGAGCATCACGATGAAGTGACATTCCATCATTCATCATGAGATCGCGCCTCTTTACGAAAGCATTTCGATTACATGAAGAATCCACATTACTGCCGCTTACTTTCCTTTATCTCGCAGACCAAAAAGTCCTAAATACGAGACGTTATGCGACACCCACCTTGGTGAACGTCTTGCGCCTCACTCGCGATAGCCTCCATGGATCGGTGACCACGTCCATGAGAGGGCTGTCGCGTAAACAGTGAAGGGATAGGCCTAGCGACCAAACTCGACCTGGCGAGCATTTTACCTTATCCAGACTGATCTCCAATCTCACACCGTTACAAAAATCCAATAAAAACATTGGTTTGTATTATCCCCAGTACGGCTTATGTCGCCGTAACATGGATGGACATGTAGCCACTTACAGACACTGATAGCGGCACTACGTCGGCAAAATGACACAGCCTTTTGCGGGATATCAGCTGCCATGCGGGTCATGGCTTGAATCGCTACTCAAAAAAATAGCCACAAGCATGTCTCTAATAATCCACATCAAGATTACTCTTTTTTACATAAATATTTTACGCCAGTTAAACGCTCGCAATACGCACCTCATCAAGGTGGACAGGCCATGATTTCCCGTTACCATGAGCCACGCTTCAAGGACTTCAAGGCCTCAATTATCAGAGAAATGGACTGATGTGCGAGGCTGAAAAGACAGTGAAGCGGACATGGCCAACGGAGCCGGCCATGGCAGGAACACCTCGGGACGAGGCTGCGCCAGGGAAGACGCCACGGACGGTGTCAGGGATGGCGCCCCACTCCTGTTTCGTAATCTTCAGCAGCAGGATCTTGCGGCAGCTGTCATTGCCGTACGCCATGTGGCTGCACTTGCTACTGCAGCAACCCATGCTGCGGTACGGCGACGCAATCCTGACCGGCAGACAACCGGTAATGCTCAACTGGGAGACATCATCATGCGTAAATCAAGACTCGGTGCCGTTCTCGGCCTGACCGGCGCCCTGCTGGTAGCAGGCAACGCCCTGGCCGAAGAAGAAGCGCCTCAAGGTGCAACTGGTACCACAGGTACGACCGGCACGACTGGCACCACCGGCACGACTGGTACTACCGGCACGACTGGTACTACCGGCACGACTGGTACTACCGGCACCACCGGCACGACTGGCACCACGGGTTCAGTCCCGACCGGCAGCGCCGCAGGTACTGGCACAGCCAGCCAGAATGCGACCGGCAGCGTAACGCCGAGCGCCAATGGCGGAAGTGTTGCCGCTGGTGCAGCGACAGGGACGGTTGGCGGCGGTACCGGCACGACAGGTACCACTGGCACCACCGGCTCGACCGGTACTCGCTGATGACAGTGCGTGCATCTCAAGGGCACCGGTCTGACCGGTGGCAGGCGGCGGCATGCCGTCCACTCGCATTGCTGGGTGTCACCGCATGCCTGGCAACACTGAGTGGTTGTGCCCAGATGGTCTCGAGTTCGCTCGAGGACACCTTCGGGCGCGATGACTTTGACGCTGCACGCGCCAGCGAGCTGCCCTATGCCTCACTCAAGCTGCGACATGCCAACAACACCGCGTTGGTGGTACTGGCAACGCTTGGCGGCAATGGGCGAATTGCGCGGTTCGAGAGTCGCGATCGCGGCATCCTCGAACTGCGCGATGGCGTTCTGTCCGCCACTTCGGGCTTCGCCCGTGATGTGGCGGACAGGCGTGAACAAAGCACTACCGGGCGCGCCTTGGCGCGTCCGGCCTGGCTGATGGACAGCGGCACCTCCTATCGCGTCAGTGTCAGTGCGTTATCGCCCTACCCGCGCCAACTGGAACGCCAGGATGCCGCCTCCACCGGTAGCCAGCGCCAGGACACCGTGGCCGTCATGCACGTCCATGAAGCCGAAGCGCATCTTGAATGCGATGCCGCCGCGCCTTATCAGCTGCCCCTGGCCGAGCTGAATCTTCAGCATTGCAGTGAAATCCTGCGGTGGGATGACGGAAGCACCAGCACCAATGAACTCTGGCGCGATGATACTCGTGTCTGGGCCGCTGACATGACCGCATGGCCGGATGGCCCTCGGTTTGGCTGGGAGATTGCCAAGGCATGGTGATCCCGACGATACGCCCCTCATATTCCCGACTGGCCTCTCTTGTCACTGCCGTCGCGTTCACGACGCTCGCCGTTAGTGCTCTCCATGTGCCTGTCGCGATGGCCCAGGCAACACCGCTGCCCTTCAGTGCCGCCAGCACACCGCTGGCGAGCCAGGTATTGGAGCAGCAATGGGCGGCCATGGCGCAACAAACGCCTGAGCAAGCATCTGACAAGAGCCCCGCGCCACGTGCAGATCGCAGACCGCTCGACTGGCGCTACAGCTTTGTCAGCACGCCGTTGATTCGCCAGCAGATGGCCAGCAAGGCCAATCGCCTGAGCGCTGAAATCGGATTGATTGCGGCCCGTTATGACGTGGCCGCCACGCCAGGCAGCCCGAGCGCCCGTTACGTGACAGCACTGCACGAATGGGAGCGTTATCTCGATCAGGGACGCGACAAGACCCGCAGCGATAACGTGATGGCACGCCTGCCCGGCCAGCTTGACCCACGTCGCGACATTCGCGATGGCCCGCAGGCGATCCGCATCGCGCCGGGCATGGTCATCGGTGCCTGCCAGGCGCCCGACAGCATCCTCATCATGGATGCCAGCGGTGTACATCAGCGCCAGTGGCGCCCCAATCTGACGCTGGATGCGTTGATCGATGAGCGCAGTGATGCCGATGCCCTTGGGGATGCCAGCCATGTGAGCCTCGTCACGCCGCAGGGCCAGGTTCTGACGCGCCCGATTGCCGTCTGGAACCGACTGACCCGCGGCGACGCCGATCTGCCCATCGCACCGGGCGCCAGTATCGTCATCAACACGCCGGGGATCGATACCGC
This sequence comes from Cobetia sp. L2A1, assembly GCF_009796845.1. Classification (NCBI taxonomy): domain Bacteria; kingdom Pseudomonadati; phylum Pseudomonadota; class Gammaproteobacteria; order Oceanospirillales; family Halomonadaceae; genus Cobetia; species Cobetia sp. L2A1. The sequence goes on from NZ_CP047025.1 coordinate 2,756,851, forward strand.
CCAGCAGTGGGTCAATCAGGCGCTACCCGAGTGGCTGGCCAGTCGCCTGCCCGGCCATGACTGCCAAAGCTGGCAGCTGGACGCCGCAACGCTGCCCGCCGCGTCAGCCCCCAGCGCCGCCATGCCTCACTCCTGAGCAGCACCATCACGCTCACCTTCCCGCGCACCCACCCCATTCACGCTCGCACGCCACCGGCGTGTGAGCTTGCGAGATGTCCATGTCGAGTCCCTTTCGTCCCGCCAATCGTGTCGTCAACCGCCCTGCTGCTCGGCCTGTCGCGCTTGCCGCGCCATCACGCCCTGCCCCTGCGCGCCATGGCTGGCTGATATTGGGTCTCGCCGGCGGCCTGCTGAGCGCTCAGATCGCGCAGGCCGCGACAGGAGAGTCCCAGAGTGACTTCGGCGGCGTCGGCCTGATGCAGACCCCGACCGCCCGCTTCGCCCCCAAAGGCGAGCTGAGTTTCACCTATAGCCGCACCCAGCCTTACAAGCGTTTCAGCGTCAACGCGACACCCTTTGATTGGATGGAGCTGGGCTTTCGTTACGTCTCGGTCGAGACGGTCAGCTATGGGGACGCGGCCCCCGATCGCGATTACCTGGATAAATCATTCGATACCAAATTCCGTCTGGCAGAAGAAGGCCGCTATCAGCCAGAAGTGGCGGTGGGCCTGCGAGATCTCGGCGGTACGGGCCTGTTCAGCTCCGAGTATCTGGTCGCCAGCAAGCGCTACGGTGATCTCGACTTCACGCTCGGACTCGGCTGGGGCTATCTGGGCACGCGTGGCGACTTCAGCAACCCCTTGAGCGTGATACGCAGCAGCCTGGAAACACGCAGCGACACCACCAGTGATGATGGTGGCGACTTCTCGCTTGGCAGCATGTTCAGTGGCAGTCCCGCCTTCTTCGGTGGTATCGAATACCAGACCGGCTGGGACCCGCTGACGCTGATGCTGGAATACGAAGGCAATGACTATTCCGACGAGCCATTGACGGTCGAGATCGATCAGGACTCGCCGTTCAATGTCGGCGCGACCGTCAAGGTCAATGACAACCTCTCGCTGCATGGCGGCTGGGAGCGCGGCAATACCGCGATGCTTGGCCTGTCGTTGTCGACCAATCTGGCAGGAATGTCCCAGGCCAAGGACGACGGTACGCCGGAGGAAGTCGCTCCCAGTACTCACAGCCGCTACCGCAATGACCAGACACCGGAAGCCTTCCGCATCCGCTCTCTGGATGAGGCCAATCGCCCCGCCGCATCATCGGACGACATGTCTCGCAAGGCATCTGCCTCCGCCGCTGTCAGCACCGGCCTGAATGCCAGAACGGACCTGAATAGCAGCACCGCGCCAGATGCCGGAGCGACATCGGACTTCACGACGCCATCTTCCCGTGAAGAAGGCAGCGATGCGGGCAAGCTTCTGACCCTCACTCCGCAGACCAACGAGCCCGAGTCAGAGACGCCAGCAGCCGAGATCCAGATGCAGGACGTGGACTGGGAGGCACTGGCCGATACGCTGCGCGCCCAGACCGGCCTGGACGTCTCACGTCTGCGCGTCGAGGGCGACACCCTGGTGGTGGAGGCCGAAGCCACGCGCTTCCGCAAGGACCTTCAGGCGGAAGGGCGCGCCAATCGCGTGCTGCACAACCGTCTGCCGAAAAGCATTACCAGCTTCCGCTATCGCTTGAGCAGCAATGGCCTGGCCCTGCGTGAGGACAACCACCCGCGCGAGCCTTTCGTCGCCGCCGCCAATGACCGTCGCTTCGGCGCCGAATACGAACACTCCATCACCGCGCGCGCTGCCAGCCCTGCTACGGACGCATCCGAGCGCAAAGGCTCCACGGTGCTCGACCGTGAACCTTCCGGCTTCAGCTGGGGTGTCTCGCCCAACCTCAAGCAGAACTTCGGTGGCCCCGATGGCTATCTGTATCAGTTCAATCTGCAACTGGATGCACTGTGGCGCACTGACCGCAATGGCTGGCTGACTGGCGTCGCGAGCTATCAGGTGGCTGACAACTTCGATAAATATGACTATATCGCCGATTCCGATCTGCCCCGCGTGCGCACCTATGTCGGTGAATACCTGAAAGAGACGGATCTGGGCATCACCAACCTTCAGTACACGCGGACGCATCAGTTCGGTCGCGACTGGTACGCCCAAGCCTATGGCGGCATTCTCGAGATGATGTATGCGGGGGTGGGGGCGGAAATTCTCTATCGCCCGATGAACAGCTCACTGGCGCTGGGCCTGGATATCAACCGCGTTCGTCAGCGAGCGTTTGATCAGCAGTTTGGCCTGCGCGATTACTCAGTGACGACCGGGCATGCCACGGCTTACTGGCAGACAGGCTGGCACGATGTGCTGGTCAAGGGCTCGGTGGGACGCTATCTGGCCGGGGATGTCGGGGCAACGCTGGACATGTCACGCAGTTTCTCCAACGGTGTCAGCGTCGGGGCCTGGGCGACCATGACCGATGCCGGCGACGATTACGGCGAGGGTAGCTTCGACAAGGGGCTGTACGTGAGCATCCCGCTGGACGCCTTCTTCACGACATCCAGCAAGGGCAGCACCGGCTTTGCCTGGGCGCCGCTGACGCGTGATGGTGGCGCACGCCTCAACCGTCGTTATCAGCTCTATGACATGACCAATGATCGCGATCCGGGCGGGTATTGGAACGGGATCGACAAGGTCTACAAGTAATCCTTGCGCGAGTGTGTTTCACTGCCGCCGACAGCTTGCTGGTTCGCGGCAGGCTGATTCATTGTCCCACACGAAGCCTTGATGACTATTTCGATGACCCTTTCGACGATTGATGTATCGCCCGTGATCGCCAGTGACGCGACCTCACCTGCGCCTGGCGAGATCGCCTGCAGCAACTGCCAGGCGTGCTGCTGCCGACTGGAAGTCATCCTGCTCACCGATACCGGTGTGCCGGACTACCTCATCGATGAGGATGAATGGGGCGGAGAAGTCATGCGCCGCCTCGATGATGGCTGGTGTGCCGCCGTCGATCGCGAAACGCTGATGTGCACCATCTATGATCGCCGGCCGATGCTCTGCCGCGAGTACGAGATGGGCAGCCCGGAATGTGAAGACGAGCGTCTCGAAAACGGCCTGGATCAATGATCCAGGCCGTTGTGTCTTCGTGAACGTGTCTTTGCGGACGTGCCCTTGCAAACGACAGGCGTGCCGTCAGGCAACATCCACCTGCGCTTCTGCCGGACGCTCGACAGGTGGCTGATGCATAGCGCGCATATGGCCGTGGACTTCGACCTCGCGGTGCCAGCTGAGCGCCTGCTCCAGACAATGCGGCGTATGCCCTCCCCGCTGGCAGGCTTGCTCGAAGTAGGCCCGCAGGGCCGGACGATATAGCGGGTCGGAGCAATGCTCGATGATCAGCTCGGCACGCTCTCTCGGCGCCAGCCCACGCAAATCTGCCAGGCCATGCTCGGTCACCAGAATATCGACATCATGCTCGGTATGATCGACGTGGCTGGCAAACGGCACCACGCTTGAGATATCACCGCCCTTGGCCAGCGACTTGGTAATGAATACCGAGAGCTGGGCGTTGCGCGCGAAGTCACCAGACCCCCCGATGCCATTCATCATCCGCGTACCACACACGTGGGTAGAATTGACGTTGCCGTAGATATCGAACTCCAGCGCCGTATTGACGGCGATCACACCGAGGCGACGCACGATGCCCGGATGATTGGAGAGCTCCTGTGGGCGCAGGATGAGGCGATCCCGATAGCGCTCCAGATCTTTCCAAAGCGTCTGTCCGCGCTCCTCGGTGACAGTGATGGAGGAGCCGGAGGCGAAATCGAGCTTGCCGGCATCCAGCAGATCAAAGGTGGAGTCCTGCAGCACCTCGGAGTACATGGTCAGGTGCTCAAAGGGACCATCCTTGAGGCCACTCATCACGGCGTTCGCCATGCTGCCGATACCCGCCTGCAGCGGCAACAAGGCCGGTGTCAGCCGCCCCAGCGTCACTTCCTGCGTCAACAGCCCCACCAGATGACCCGCAATCTTCTGCGTATCGACATCTGCCGGTGCACAGCTGGAGGGGCTGTCCTTGCCGCGCGTCAGCACGATGGCAGCGATCTTGTCGGGATCGATGGGAATATAGGGCGTGCCGATGCGCGAGTCTGGCGCGACGACCGGAATTGGCTGACGGCTCGGGCGCATCTGTGGAATATAGATGTCGTGCAGCCCCTCAAGGGCAGCTGGCGATTCCAGATTCAGCTCGATGATGACCTTGTCGGCCAGGATGGCGTAGCTGGCCGAGTTGCCCACCGAGGTGGTCGGCACGATGCCGCCATCGGCGGTGATGGCGCATGCCTCGATCACCGCGACATTCATCTCGCTCAGCTGGTGATTGCGCAGTAGCTCGACCGTCTCCGACAGGTGCTGATCGATGAACATCACCTCACCTGCATTGATCGCACGGCGCAGTACCGGGTCCACCTGAAACGGCATGCGACGGGCCAGCAGGTGCGCGTCGGCCATCTGGCCATCGAGGTCATTGCCCAGTGAAGCGCCTGTCATCAGCGTGATCGAGAACGGCTCACGGCGTGCCTTCTCGACCAGCGCCAGCGGCAAGGCCTTGGCCTCCCCCGCCCGCGTGAAGCCGCTCATGCCGACGGTCATGCCATCCTGAATCAGTTCGGCGGCCTTGGCGGCGCTCATATGGCGCGACTCCCACCCCTGCCAGCGACAGCGCTTGGCAAGTTCGGCGCGTGAGGCATCATCCAGCTCGCTGATCTCGACGCGTGATAGCAACGAGAGCGTTTCCTGCTCCGGCGAAGATGTCTCATCTGGCAACTGGCCAGTGCCAATAGTGGTAGCACCAAGGGGAGTGGGAGCAGAAGTAACGGAGCCAGTAGAGCGAGAAGAAGGCAAAGACACGGCGACAGGTACCTCGGTGACAGGTGAGTACCATGAACGAATACACGCAAGGGGGATCATGGCAACGACAGGAAAAGGGAATGCGAGGAGCAGAGTACTGAATACTGAATGCTGCGTACTGAGTGCCAAGAGCTGAATGCCAAGAACAGAGTGCGCCAGGCAAACCATCAGGAAGCACTCATATTAGCTTCCCATGTCGACTAGCCTCCTGCATCAGGCCTTGGTCGATATCGTGGTTCAGAATGCGGAATCCAGAGGTGCAGGAATGTCGACCTGCTGGTGTGAATGCGCGTCCATGAAAAATCCCGCACCTGATGAGGGTGCGGGATTTTTCATGGCGGCATTTGATGACCTTGCGACATTCGTGAGCAAACGCGCAGGCAAGTACCGTGGCGTTACACCATGCGGTCAAAATCCATGTTGTCGAAGCTGTCTGGCGCATCGGCGTAGCCATACAGCGTATTACGGCGTTGCAGGCGGAATTCACCCAGCAGCTGCTCGTAACGACGCGGCACTTCGGCATTGTCACGCGTCACGATATACAGATTCTCATAGACCGCCTCGGTCAGTGGCATCTCTCGCACCTGACGCTGCCACGGCGAGGTTTCAAGCACGGTACGCGAGACCACCGTAAAGCCAAGGCCACGTGCCACGGCGTCCAACACCATGCCGATGTCATTGGTGAAGCCCTGCTGCGGGAAGTGGCTCATGGAGCGGAACTCGCCGGTGAAGTTGGCGCGCAGCAGCGCACTGGCGTTATTGACACCGTCCGCGTAATTCATGAAGCCCAGCGCCATCAGCTCGTTGAGGCTGTTACCGGCAAAATCGGCCGGCACCACCAGACACAGCGGCTCCTGATGCCAAAGCTCGAAGTTGAGATCAGGGTGCTTGACCGGTTCGGTAACGATACCGAGATCAAAACGACCGGCCAGCACGTCCTGCACGATCTCGGAATTGTAGGCAAAGCTGTAACTTACCGTCAGTCCCGGATGCTGCTGCTGATAGCCCAGCGTAAACGGATAGAACATCAACCCGACGCTTGAAGGGCTGGCCACGCGACATTCACCACTATCAGGAGAGTCATCATCCAGTGAGTGCATGAACTGAGTGTGCTCGGCAAACAGCTTGATGGAGTAGTCGTAGCAGCGTCGTCCCGCCGAGGTCAGCGAGAACTTGCGCCCCTGGCGATTAAGCAACGAGCGCTCCAGGTACTGCTCCAGCTTGCGGATGTGCTGACTCACGCCAGGCTGGGTCATTTCCAGCTTGCGTGCGGTATGGGTAAAGCTGCCGGTCTCCACCAGAGTGATGAAGGTACGAAAATACTGGGCATTGAACATGGAGGCACTGACCACTCACAAACGGGGGACGCGGCTCGGCGCGTCGTGTTGCCGAATAGCGGCCTGAATGTCTACACAGGCGCCACCGACCCGCAAAGTACACAACTCTACCAGAGCCAGCGCCGTGGCGCAGCGCTGCGCGGCAGCGGTCTTGCGTGTTAGCATCGTCATCATCATCACGCATGAATTGTCGAGTGCAGCAGTGACCATGATTCCGCGGCCGCGTGCTACGGAATGAAGGCCATTTTCTGCTCTTTTTATTTGTCTTTGCTGGCACCCATGAGTGCTGGCATGAAACACGAGATGCTCCCGATGCTTGATCCTCTGGCCGCACGCGGCGAAGCCATTCATAAAGCGCTGCTTGCGATGGAAAGCGAATGCGCTGAAGCTGACCTGTTCCCACTGGGTTACATGATTCCCCAGGTGGAATTGGTGCTCGAGAATGCCGATTACGAGGCCAATGATGTGGTCGCGGAAGATTTTGACGCCACCTTTGAAGAGTGGATGCAGCACGCCTTTGCACAAGACAGCATGGGCGTGGATGACCGCGAGCGCATCGGCGAACTCTGGATTGAAGTCCAGAACCGCGCCCAGCAAACCTTGGGCGCCTGACACAAGGAAGACGGTCATGAATTCTGTCACCAGTGAAGCCACCACCTACTCACGCGATTCAAGCTCTACGCTGGTTTCTACCATCATCTCGCCGGAAGGCAGCCTGGAAGTGCTGTCTCAGGATGAGGTCAATCGCCTGCGCGATACCTCCTCCAATGGCCTGCATGACATTCTGCGCCGCTGTGCGCTGGCGGTACTGAACTGCGGTAGCCAGACCGATGACAGTGTCTCGGTGCTCAATGCCCACAAGACCTTCGAGATTGAAGTGCTGCAGCAGGATCGTGGCATTCGCCTCAAACTCGATAATGCGCCGGGCGACGCCTTCGTCGATAGCAAGATGATTCGCGGGATCCGCGAGCACCTTTCCAGCGTGCTGCGCGATATCGTCTATGTGGCCAACGAGATCCAGAACTCGCCGCGCTTTGATCTCGACACCACTGAAGGCACCACCAACGCGGTGTTCCATATCCTGCGCAATGCCGGTGCCCTCAAGGCCTCTCGTGAGCCGAGTCTCGTCACCTGCTGGGGTGGCCACTCCATCAATCGCGAAGAGTATGAGTACTCCAAGGACGTGGGCTATCACCTTGGCCTGCGGGAAATGGACATCTCGACCGGCTGTGGTCCGGGGGCGATGAAGGGGCCGATGAAAGGCGCCAATGTCGCGCATGCCAAGCAGCGTCGCAAGACGGGTCGCTATCTGGGCATTTCGGAGCCCGGCATCATTGCCGCCGAGTCACCGAACCCGATCGTCAATGAACTGATCATCATGCCGGATATCGAGAAGCGCCTTGAAGCCTTCGTGCGCACGGCACATGGCATCATCGTCTTCCCGGGCGGCGTGGGCACGGCAGAAGAGATACTCTATCTGCTGGGCATTCTGCTGCATCCGGAAAACGAGGGGCTGCCCTTCCCGGTCATCTTCACGGGCCCGGCGTCCAGCGCTGAGTACTTCAAGCAGATCGACGCATTCATCACCTATACCCTGGGTGACGAAGCACGCTCGCGCTATACCATCATCGTCGATAATCCCGTCGAGGTGGCGCGCACCATGCACGCAGGCATTGAAGAAGTGTCAGAGTTCCGGCGTAGCCATCACGACGCCTTCTACTACAACTGGCGCCTGCACATTGCCCCGCACTTCCAGCAGCCGTTTGCGCCGACGCACGCCAACATGTCCAGCCTTGCGCTCCATCGCAATCAGCCGGTGCATGAACTGGCCGCCAATCTGCGCCGCGCCTTCTCGGGCATCGTTGCAGGTAACGTCAAGCAGGAAGGTATCGAGGAGATCGAGCGCGACGGTCCTTTCCGCCTGACCGCCGAGCCGGAGCTGATGCAGCGTCTTGATGCCCTGCTGACGTCCTTCGTGGCTCAAGGGCGCATGAAGCTGCCGGGCACCGACTACGTGCCTTGCTATACGCTCAGCAAGTGATGTGCGCCTGACGCGAGTCAATCGCTGATGTGCCTGTCGCTGACATGCAAATCACATTGTCGCGACTTACCACGCAAAACGCCCCGATCATGACTGATCGGGGCGTTTTGCGTTGGTAGCAACTGGCAGCAACTGACACTGGGCGCACCGGACAAGCGTTGGCTTGCCGAGCATCGAGCTCGTGCGTCCTACGTGTCCTTGCGTCCGCGATGCATCCACAGGCTGATCACATGCGCGACCAGACCCAGTGTCAAACCATCCACCAGCACTTCAAGGCCACCTTCCTGCACACGATCCAGCATCGGTGCGGCAAAGTTGAAAGCCGCCATCGCAGCCAGCCCTACCACCATCCAGACCAGCAGGCGACGCATCAGCATTGGCACTTCGTCCTTGGCGATGTCCGGCAGCTGGCGGTAGATATAAACGCCTAGCGCGGTGACCGCCACGGCAAAGCCCACTATCAGCATCAGGCGCGTGTTATCGCCACTCATCAAGAAGCGCGGGATATTGGCGAGCATCACCACGGCCAGACCCGCCAGCACGGTGACACGCTGCGGAGTCAGGTTACGGGCGCGGGGATGATCAGGTTTCAATTTCGGCATGCAATCAGTCTCTGGTGTACGTCACACGGGGATGAATCATACAGACGTGTCAGGCGAACGACTCAAGCAGTCGCGGGCAGGGTCGGAATCCAAGACTCCACCCACGGCAGCGCCGCATCATCTGCCATGAAGGTTTCCATGGCATCAATCTCGAGACGCTCACCGTGGCGCGTGGCACCGAGATCTGCCAAGCGCTCATCAAGATGACGGCCAGCGCCGCAGTAGGTGTCGCCGTAGGAGCTATCACCCAGCGCGATCAACCCATAGCGCAACCAGTCGAGTGCCGGTGATTCGGCACCGAGCGAATTGAGGAAGCCCATCAGATTGCCAGGCACATCGCCACTGCCGGTCGTGGAGGTGACGAACAGCGCCAGATCAGGCCGAGTCTCGGTCAGATCTGCCAGTGTCGGCTGGTCGAGCACCTCGACCGTATACCCTGCCTGCTCGAACAGCGGTTGCACCTGTTCAGCCACATCCAGTGACCCACCATACATCGTGCCGACAAACATCTTCAGAAGCGCCATGCATCCTTCCTTATCCGGACTATCACCCGCCAGCGGCGAGAACATGAATACAGCGTCAAGCGCGATCTCATATCGCACCCGACATTTGGTCGCGATGGTAGCACAGCGAACCGACCTGCCGCAGGCACTGCCAGCCTTCAGTAACCCGCTCCCAAGGGAATGGGATGGCGTAGCGTGCCACGTACGAGTCGTACGCATTTACTGCACCACTTGTCGCTTGTTTGCGCATTATTCAGACATCATCCGCCGTCAAGGCGCTTTTATGGCATCTGTCTGTCATCAGATACGGAACCATCTCCTTTATCTGACGTCTGAGCCGAAGTAGCAGCAAAAATAGTGCGTAGGACATTGAACCCTGACCTACAAGACACAAGTCGTCCCATCTTGCTGATACCGGAGTCGCGCAATACCTGGCTTCGTCAGATGCAACACTGATATAGCAGTGATATAGTTAGCCTGCTCAGGGAGGTATTGCCTCCTGATCCGTTATCTCCACTGACCCTGAGCTGGCGCATTCCTGACATGCCGCGTGCGAATGGCGCGTAACAGAACGATACGATTGTTGATCGATGAGCGCGTCTTTGCCGTGACATGTACACGGTTTGAGGGGCACGGTCATCGACAGGCAATCCGTTGTGCAGCGCCTGGCGCTGCGACGAGCCTTCCCTATGGCTCGTGACAAGGTGGGTGTTTCTCTGACGACACACCCAGACCCACTGAACAACCGGACCTATCCGATGAGCGATATCGACGCCTATAACACCTTCCTGATGGTGGCAGACCTCGGCAGCCTATCCCGCGCCGCAGAGCGCCTGCGCCTGCCCAAGTCCACCGTCAGCCGTCGTCTCGATGCCCTCGAGGGTCGCTTCGGCACTCGTCTGGTCGAACGTGGCCACCGCGGCATTCGCCTGTCGGAAGCTGGCGAAACGCTATACCGATACGCCCGATCGATGGCCAACCTCGATGACGAGGCACATCGCGCCATCGAAGATCGTCAGTCTGATCTCACGGGCACCATTCGTATTCATGCCACACCGGCACTCGGGCGTCACTTCCTGGGCCGCGCGCTGACCAGCTTCCTGTCAGAGCACGATGGCGTCGATATCAAGCTGAAGCTGTGGCACAACGGCCGTGAGATTCTCGAGAACCAGCCGCACCTGGTGATCGGCTTCCCGCATCTTGCCGGCAGCACGCACGTCTTCCGCCCGCTGACGCAGTGGCAGCAAGCGGCCTACGCCGCCTCTCACGTCGAGGACCCTGACGAGCTGCCGTGGGGCGAATTGGAGCCACTCGTTTCTGGTACCTCGCTGTCGCGTCACCCGGAAGACCCGCGTCCGAATCACATCCAGTCCGATGACCTGGAAGTGCTGACGGATTACGTGGCTGACGGCCTGATTCGCGCCGTGCTGCCGACTGACTGGGTCAACTCGCTCAGCGAGCGCAACGGCCAGTCCTTCAAGCGCCTGGAATGTGACGAGATCCCGCCGGTCGAAATCGGCATGCTGCTACCGCGCGGCCCGATCCCGACCCGCGTTCGCCTGCTTGCCGACTGGCTGGCACGCGAGATCGGCAAGACAGAGCCGGAGCGCGTCACCGCCAAGGCCGCGCGTCGCACGGTCAGCGAAGTCGCTACCACGACAGGCTGATCAAGCGCGCCACACGACGCCCGCTCAGCGCAGCAAAAAAGGCCAGCCCTCAAGGGCTGGCCTTTTGCGTTCTGGCGCGTCATGTTTAGCATGCACTGAATCAACAACAGGCAGGCCTTCTCATGTGGCAACGCGACACCCTCACCCTCTCCGCCCGCAAGCGCGGCTTTCACCTCATCAGTGACGAGGTCGAGCACGCCCTCGCCGAGATGGGGCCCGTCAGTGTCGGCTTGCTGCATGTGCAACTGCTGCACACCTCCGCCTCGCTGACGCTCAACGAGAACGCCGACCCCGACGTGCGTCACGACATGGACGCCTTCCTGCGCCGCCTGGTGCCCGGCAACCTGCCCTACTTCCGCCACACACTGGAAGGCGATGACGACATGCCCGCCCACGTGCTCGCCAGCCTACTCGGCACCCAACTCACCCTGCCTGTCGAAGCCCATCGCGGCGTCAACCGCCTCGCCCTCGGCACCTGGCAAGGCATCTGGCTTGGCGAACATCGCGACCACGGTGGTAGCCGCAGGCTGTGTCTGACGCTAAGTGGCGAGTAATTAAGAAGATTAAATTCTTAATATTTAACTTTTATTTAATTGCTCAATAACTCCACTAATACCCAGCATAGTGATACCGCTATCTTGTCCAAGCAAACCCGAGTCGCTTCTACTAGGTACTGTACGAAAAGTCGGCTCGTAGACAGCGGCGTATGCAAGCTACGCATACCATCGCATAAAAGCTACGGGCTAACTTCTCATATCGCGTCGCACTAAGACGGAACTCTTTCAGCCAACTGAAAGAGCGCTCCACGATATTTCGCTGACGGTACATAGATTTATCGAAACCCCGTGGGAGACCTGGGCGGGATTTTCGCTTCATCTTTCGTTGCTTGATTCGTACACGGTAGCAGTAACGGCGCAACTCGTTACTGTCATAGCCCTTGTCTGCCACAATGTGGCGGCAACGTTTTCGTGGCAGACCAAGACTCCCCGGTAGATGAACCTTTTCCAGGGTGGACCTGAAGTACCGCGTATCCGACTCTTGTCCCGCTGAGAGCGAGAAGGCGATGGGCCAGCCAAGGCGATCACAGATCAAATGGATTTTGGTCGTGATGCCGCCACGACTCCGGCCCAGCGCATGGTTTAAGGGGTCTTCAGACCCCCCTTTTTGCCTTCACCAGCGGAGGCGCGTGTTGCACAAACGGCGGTTGAGTCGATCACCCAGGTTTCGAGATCCATCAGGCCATCTTCGCGAAGCCGAAGTTGAAGAAGCGACAAAACCGCCTCGAAGGTGCCGTCATTCCGCCATTGTCGGAACCTGGCGTAGACAGTACTCCAAGGGCCATAACGTTCGGGAAGGTCACGCCACTTAGCGACAGAGCAGAGGACCCAAATGATGCCGTTCAGCATCTGTCTGTGGTATTCCTGGGCCTGCCCATCGACTGAGCCGATGACACAATGTCTTCGATCAACTGCCATTGGCTATCAGAAACTTCGTAGCGTCCTGCCATACCGCAGCTATGCTGGATGTGCATGGGTCACATTAGCAAAAATGACTTTTCGTACAAAACCTAGAGATACCGCAGATGCTGCGCTTATAGCTTAAATGCAGGGACTGGCCCAAGTTACTTTAGAAACGTATAATTAATCATCCGAGCCCTGATAGCTATGTAATAAATGGATAATCAGTCACCTGGGAATCAGCAGCTATCTATCAAGTAGGTACTTAGTTACCCGGGGGCGACAGTTAAATATTAAAAAGAGGAACCTTGATGAACGATCAGCTATCCAAACTAATGCATGAACTTGACCAGTCAAAAGAGAAAACTAGCGAGCATTTAATTTCTTCAAAGATCAACAATGTTACCGAAGAAGATCAAAGCCCTGAAGCTATTGCTGAGAGAATTGCGTTTGAGTTTTGCGAGGATTATCTAGATAAGCAAAATGGCTGGGGTACATATTATGGCCCGATGATGGCTTGGGTTGGCGGCGATGGCAAGGCTTATGAAAGACCCAGTATTTCTTTAATCAATAACGATATTATTGAGCATTGGAAAAGTAGATCAGAGAATACTAACAACTCGATAATGAAGGCTCGATATTTAGGGCTTGTATGGGATCTCTCTGAAGCCGCTGTTGGCGAAAAACCTGACTATCAAATAGCTACTCAATATGTGAATGCCCTTCTTGATGTATCAGATAATGATTCTTGTGAATATCCAACTGAAACAATTACGAAGATTACTAGAGCTTATAATGTTGCTTTTAGTCTAAAGAAACCTGAGCTTATAGAAAGATGCATTGAAAGCGCCATTGAGTTGGAAGATAGAATTGCAGAGGATGACAAGCCAGGACTTTCGGGCTTTTGTTTTAACCTTTTCATTTTAGGTAAAAGTAAGCACTTATCTGAAACCCAAAGAAAAAAACTAATAGAAGACCTCGAGTCTCGACTAGTGCGAGTCTCTGAAAGCCATTCTCCTTGGAATTGTGAGTCGGTAGGCATTCCTTTAGCTACCTACTATCGCAGTAAAAAGATGGGCGATGAGGTGACTCGAGTAATCGATATTGTTGGATATTGTTTTGAGGAGGCGTGTGAAGGCTTGGCTCCAATGCAGGTTTCTTCTTGGCTTCAACATGTACATGATATCTATATTAGTTTTAACATGAAGGGAAGCGCGGAGAGAGTTTCAAAGAAAATTTCTGAGGTAGGTCCTGAAGTCGTAGCAAGTATGCAAGAGTTTTCTCATGGAATAGATATTCCTAAGGAAAAACTAGATACCTATCTAGATTCTATGACAAGTGGTTGTCTCGAAGAGACACTTTATAGAATAGCAGTACATTTTATCCCAAAGAAAGAACAAATAGAGCAACAGGTATTGGAGTTGGCAAAAAGTTATCCCTTGACATACTTGTTCACCAAAACACTGCAAGATTATAAAGGCAGGCCTATCGCCACTATTGGTGGGATTGAAAATGATCTAGAGGGAAACATTATTCATCAGCTTTCTCAGAATATGAATATTAATGCATTCTTCCTAAGAAGTTCATTCAAAAAAACCTTAGCTATTTACGAGACAAGTGCGGAGAAAATGACTGATTATGTTTACAAATCATCAATATTTGAAGAATCCCAAAAGAATCTTGTGCATTCAGGAATACAAGCGTACTTGAATGAAGATTATATATCTGCAATACATACTTTGGTACCTCAGGCCGAAGCGGCGGTCAGAACGTTAGTCGATTTAATGGGGGGTGCTACTTTACGGAAAAATAGACAGGGTGGATTGCAGTTAAGAACATTTGATGATTTGCTTAGGGATGAAAGCGTCGAAAGTTGCTTTGGTGTTGACTCATCGTTCTATTTTAGAATTCTACTTACCGACCAGAGGGGGTGGAATATACGAAATAATGTATGCCATGGAATCAGTCCGGCAAATGCTTTTAACTATTCAACGGCAGACAGAATTATGCATGTAATTCTTTGCTTGGCACTGGTGAGAGAGAGTTAATGTTTAACAAGATCTACTGTCACGTAACTTTTCCGCTGCGCTCCAGTTTTTCCGCAGAGCACGGCGTTATACATCAACATGGGAAGCCCGCTCGAGATTAAGAGAGGAGCTAGTGAAACAAGAGCCACTAGGTTTTGTACGAAAAGTCATTTTAGCTAAAGGTTCATCTACCGGGGAGTCTTGGCCGGCCACGAAAACGTTGCCGCCACATCGTGGCAGACAAGGACTATGACAGTAACGAGTTGCGCCGTTACTGCGACCGTGTACGAATCAAGCCGGTCATCGCTCAACGAAAGATGAAGCGAAAATTCCGCCCAGGTCTCCCACGGGGTTTCGATAAATCCATGTAGCGTCAGCGAAACATGGTGGAGCGCTCTTTCAGTTGGCTGAAAGAGTTCCGTCGTAGTGCGACGCGATATAAGAAGTTGCCCCGCAGCTTTTATACGATGGTATGCATAGCTTGCATACGCCGCTGCCTACGAGCCGACTTTTCGTACAGAACCTAACAACTATAAATTCTCATCATGCAAAGCCCATCATATCTTAAAGTCAAAAAAGGCCGCGAGTGATCGCGGCCTTTTTTGTTGTCAGGAGCTACTGAAACACGGGCTTATCGCGTCGAGTCCTCATCCCCTTCTGTGCCACCCATGGGGTCCATGGCGCGACTGGAGGGGTATCGGTAGGAGGCGAAGCGCACGGCAACGACAGACATGGCGAGCAGGAAGATGCCGCCACAGAGATAAAGCAGGCCGATATCAGGGGCTTTGTGGTGCGAGACGTCGCCGATGAGGTAGCGCGTCAGCGCGGTGATGGCGATATAGAGCAGAAAGCGGATCGGCAGGTGGTTGGTCTTGAAGTAGATGCCGACCATCGCGCCAAGTTCGAGATAGATGAACAGCAACAGGATGTCATCGACACTGGCTGCGCCCTTCTCGATCATCTCCATGAAGGCGGTGACCGAGGCGATGGCGATCGCACCACCGATGGCAAACAGCCCCAGATAATGGAAGCCTTCGACCAGAAAGTTACCGACTGAATTGGCGTGCTTGTGCATCTGATCCCGACTCTTGTCTAGCCAGTTCATGTCATGTCTCCTCGGACACCACCACGATGATAGTGGCTGTTTTTCTGCAAGAACGGGGCCGCTCGCCGGTGGGGTGTCGTCCGTAGTATTCAATTCAGCCCACTCTATCGTCGCGTCCTGTCAGCTCGCCCTGCTGTCAGCAGAGATGACGCAAGGCCTGACGATCAGGCAAGGAACACGGGCGTTACCAGCCGAGGGCCTGTTTGACGAAGGGAATGGTGAGCTTGCGTTGCGCGGAGAGCGAGGCATTGTCGAGCTGGCTCATGGCGGCGAACAGGCCCGGCAGACTGCGCGGGCCGCGATGGAGGATATAGCGGGCGACTTCATCCGGTAGCGCAAGGCCGTGGTCACGCGCGCGCAGCTTGAGCGCTTCCAGCCGCTGGGCGTCATCAAGGCCAGAAAGATGGAAGGTGACCCCCCAGGAGAGCCGCGAGGCGAGATCTGGCAAGGTCGCGGGCAACAGGCGCGGCGCGCAGCTGGCACTGACCAGTAAATGGCGGCCACCATCCCGCAAGCGATTGTAGAGGTGGAACAGCGCCTCTTCCCAGCGCTTGCGCCCGATGACGCCATCAAGGTCATCAATCGCCACCAGATCCATCTCATCCAGCCCTTCCAGCATGTGCGGCGGAAAGTGACCTATCTCGTTAAGTGGCAGATAGAAGGCGCGCTTGCCCTGCTCACCGGCCAGATGACACGCCGCCTGCAACAAATGACTGCGACCACTCTGATCACCCCCCCACAGGTAGACGAACGGCTCCCCGCCGGGGGCAAGCTGCCCTTTGAGAGCCTCCGCCAGCGAGGTTGAGGTGAAGTGGTAGTTGCTGAAGGTGGCAGCGTCGCGTACCCCGACGCCGAGTGCCATCTGTCCCTGAGTCATTGCCATCCGTTGTGCTGTTTGTTATTGCCGTGATCAAGCATCACGCTGCTGCCCATCAATGCGTATCCTTCGACGATGCTATCTCTACCTCGCCGCCTGTTTCAGCGCTGGAGAGCACCACGCGGGAATCTCGCTGTTGATCATATAAAGTACTGTTTTTATAGCGATCTAGCAGATAACGCAAGACCACCATGATCACTGCTGCCATTGGCAATGCAAGCAAGATGCCGGTAAAGCCGAACAACTGTCCCCCTGCCATCACCGCGAAGATGACGGCGACCGGATGCAGTCCGATCTTGTCGCCCAGCAGCAGCGGTTGCAACACCACCCCTTCCAATAGCTGACCCAGCGCAAAGACACCGCCGACGGCCAGCAGCGCCCACCACTCCCCAAACTGGAAGAAGGCGACGGTCGCGGCGATCACCACCCCGACGATCACGCCCAGATAGGGCACGATGCTGGCAAGCCCGGCGATCAGCCCTATCAGCAGCGCAAACTTCAGGCCGATGATGGCAAGGCCGATGGCATAGACGATACCCAGCGCCAGCATCACCAGCAGCTGACCGCGCAGGAAGGCACCCAGCACCTCATCACAATCGTGGGCAAGCTTGGTGGCGGTGGGCTCCATGTGCCGCGGCAGCAAGGCTTGCAGCTTGTCCTTCATGCGGTCCCAGTCGAGCAGCAGATAGAAGGTGACGACGGGAATCAGCGCCATGTTGCCCAGCCAGATGGCCATCGCCAGCCCGGACTTGGAGACGGTACCCAGCAGCGCCGCCGCAAAGGTGCCGGTCTCTTTCCAGTTACCCAGTAGCAGGCCGCGCACCTGATCAAAGTCAGCGCTGAAATCCATGCCGGTGAATGACTGAATCTCAGGCAGTACGGTTTCTCGAATCCAGTTGAAGACCATCGGCATGAAGCTGATCAATTGTGCGAGCTGACGCCCCAGCAATGGCACCAGAATCAGCACGGCGATCAACAGCACCACCGATAGCACGCTGAATACCAGGCTGACGGCCAGACGTCGCGACAGGCCTCGCTCCTCCAGCCAGTCCGCCAGCGGATCACCGAGATAGGCGAGAATCATGCCGATGAAGAACGGCATCAGAATCGGTTCGAGCAGCACCAGCAATCCAATGAAGGCAATGCCCGCTGCCAACAACCACCATTTACGCTGCATCATTACTCCTTGGAAGGTGCCTGTATGGCGGCGATGCCATGTCACACTGAACAGATCATACCCGAATCGCCATTGTTGCCTGTCCCCGTGTCACTCACAAGGCACGGACGTGCCATCGCTGCGATGCCTTGCGCCTGACAAGCCGTGCAGACCTGCAACCTGTTCACATCATTCACATTTCAAAGGGTTTTTGTGAATCGGCACAGTGTCAGCCGTGAAGTGCAATGCTACAATAGCCGCCTTCAATTCCCCCCGATCGATCGTGTCTCACCGCCCAGGCCGCACCGACAGGAACCGCACATGACGCAACGCCCCCAGGATTCCACGCCCAGCAAGACCTCCCTGAGCTACAAGGACGCCGGTGTCGATATCGATGCAGGCAACGCCCTCGTAGAACGCATCAAGGGTGTCGCCAAGCGCACTCACCGCCCTGAAGTGATGGGTGGTTTGGGTGGCTTCGGCGCCCTGTGCGAACTGCCGGCCGGCTATCGCCAGCCTGTGCTGGTCACCGGTACTGACGGTGTCGGCACCAAGCTGCGCCTGGCCATGGACCTTGGCCGTCACGACACCATCGGCATCGACCTGGTCGCCATGTGCGTCAATGATCTGGTCGTTGCTGGTGCCGAGCCGCTGCAATTCCTAGACTATTACGCCACCGGCAAGCTCGATATCGACATCGCCGCTGACGTGGTGACAGGTATCGGTGAAGGCTGCCTGCTGTCTGGCTGTGCATTGGTCGGCGGTGAAACCGCTGAAATGCCGGGCATGTACGAAGGTAGCGACTACGACCTGGCCGGCTTCTGCGTCGGGGTGGTCGAGAAGTCAGAAATCCTCGATGGCAGCAAGGTCGGTGCCGGTGACGTCATCCTCGGTCTCGCCTCTTCCGGCCCGCACTCCAATGGCTATTCACTGATCCGCAAGATCCTTGAAGTCGCCGATGCATCTCTGCTGGAGCAGGACATCGACGGCCAGCCGCTGGCAGACGCCCTGATGGCCC
Organism: Cobetia sp. L2A1; assembly: GCF_009796845.1. NCBI lineage: Bacteria > Pseudomonadati > Pseudomonadota > Gammaproteobacteria > Oceanospirillales > Halomonadaceae > Cobetia > Cobetia sp. L2A1. The sequence goes on from NZ_CP047025.1 coordinate 2,775,548, forward strand.
CGACTCGCATCTACGTCAAGCCGTTGCTGTCACTGCTGCGCGAATCTGGCCTCAGCGTGCACGCCATGTCTCACATCACCGGTGGCGGCCTGCTGGAGAACATCCCGCGCGTACTGCCGAAGGATTGCACCGCCGAGATCGACATCGCCAGCTGGAAGCGTCCGGCCGTGTTCGATTGGCTGCAGCAGCAGGGCAATGTGGATGAGCACGAGATGCACCGCGTGCTGAACTGTGGCGTGGGCATGGTCGTTGTCGTGTCGGCCACTGATGCTGCCGCTGCCCGTGCGCACCTTGAAGCAAGTGGCGAGACTGTCTTCACCCTCGGCAGCATTCGCATGCGTCAGGGCGAGGAAGAACAGGTCCAACTGGAGAATCTGTCGGTATGATCGACCCGAATACCACATCCTCCGACGGCAGCACACTCGGCGGTTTCGGTAACGGCTTCGAAGCCGATGATACGGTGGAGCGCCCGAGCGTGGTGGTACTGATTTCCGGTAGCGGCAGTAATCTGCAAGCGCTACTGGAGGCTCAGGAGCATGACGAGCTGGGTGGCGACGTGGTTGCAGTCGTCTCCAACAAGGCCGATGCCTACGGGCTGGTACGTGCCCGTGAAGCGGGTATCGATGCCGTTGTACTGCCGCATGAGGAATACGACAGCCGCGACGCCTACGACAGCGCGTTGATCAAGGTCATCGAGCGTCACTCACCGGATCTCGTCGTGCTGGCTGGCTTCATGCGCATTCTGTCGCCGCTGTTCGTGCAGTACTTCTATGGCCGTCTGCTCAACATCCACCCGTCGTTGCTACCGGCCTGGCCGGGACTCGATACTCACCGCAAGGTGCTGGACGCCGGCGAGAGCGAGCACGGTGCCAGCGTGCATTTCGTCACCGAGACACTGGATGGCGGCCCTGTCGCGATTCAAGCGGTGGCTGACGTGCTGGACGGCGATGACGAGGCAAGCCTCAAGGAGCGCGTCCATACCCGTGAGCACCTGATCTACCCGATCGCGGTGCGCTGGGCACTGGAAGGCCGCTTGAAGCTTGCAGGCGATGTGGCGACGTTGGATGGCCACACCTTGCCGGTCGGTGGTCTGCGCCTGTCGCACGCCGATGTGGAAGAAGAACTCAGCGATGAGCTGCCGGAAGACGAAGAAGACTGATCAGACGCGCCGGCCCTGCTGGCGTTGCTGACAGACAGTACGAGCAACACGAAAAACGCCCTGCGACATTTCCTTGTCGCGGGGCGTTTTCTTTCATGCATGACCAGGAGGTGCATGACCAGGACATGCATGACCAGGACGTGCATGACTAGAATGTATAGCTGGCCCCCACCTCAAGGCGTGTACTGACCTCATCCCAGGTCTCGATGCCACCGCCAAGATGCAGCATGCCATTAGCCCCCAACTGCATCCGCCAGCCACCATCAAGGCGCACGTAGTTGTCGCTACCGCGATCAAGGTCATCAGCGCTGTAGGCGTTGGTCGGCAGGCTTGCCAGACGCACTTCAGCACTTTCGGCGTCATCATCCAACCGCTTGCCGTAGGCGAGCTCACCGTAGAGCCCGAAGCCATCAGCGATGGCGCGATCAACCATGAAGCCGGCCTCCACCCGCCTATCACGCAGCGTCTGAGATGAGACGATCAACGCATTGGCGGCAGAGCCTGACTCGGTGTAACCGTCGATATCTGATTCGGTATGGCGATAGGCGACAAATGGCGCGTTGTACCAGACGGAGTCAGCATCGGTCAGGCGATAATCCAGGCGTAGCTCTGCACTGAAGCCATCGCCTTCTGTCTCGCCCGATAGCGTGCGTGATGATTTGCCAAGCGCGACGGTGCGATCCAGGTCGTAAACGAAGTCCCCATAGCTGGCCACCGCTTGCATGCCGACCTTGCCTAGCTGCTGGCGTGCAAACAGACTGAACACCTGCCCATCCAATGCCAGATCACTACCATCATCCACATCGTAATCGGCAGTGCGACGACTGACGGACGCCCCGCCCCACGCCTCACCCCAGCCATTATCCAGCGACAGCATCACACCGACACCCGCACCGCGCTGCTCGCTATCAAAGCCTTGCTGGCCGGTGGAGGTCACACTGTCACCATCGCCCTGACTCGATGAGCCGACGGCAAACACCCTCACTCCCTTCTCTGCCCCTTTCAGCTGTGCGCCCGGTCGTAATTCATCCGAGAGGCTGCGCTGACTGGCATTGAGCGCACCACTGCCCAGCTGTGGCCCTATCCCAAGCACAGAGGGAGCAATCAACATGCCATAGGCGTAGTCAGCAAGAATCTCCTGCCCGGCAGTGGTCGGGTGCACGCTGTCATTGAAGAGCAGCTTGCTGGGATCTTCCTCGCTGCCGCCCAGCCCATAGTCACTGAGGTTGCAGCTGTCCGAAAAACACACTTGCGTCAGGTCTACATCGGTGGCGAAGCCAAACTCGGCGGGTGAAGCCAATACCTCAGCCAGGATGCCAACGGTATCCAGGCGAATGATGTTTACCTCGCCATCCAGTGCCGCGAGGCGTTCGCCCAGCGCATCATTGAAGACTGACACCAGTGCTGAGGAGCCCGCAGCCTGTGCCTCACCGGAGGACTGACCCGCTGGCGTACTGCCGACATCCGGCAGGTTGGAGACGATGATGGTGGTGGCACCGGCCGCCGCCAGTGCTTCCACCGCCGAGGCCAGATTGCCCGCCGAGGTTACCGCGGTCGACGCCGAGGTGATGATGCCCTGCAGGAAGTCATTGCCGCCGCCGTTGACGTAATAAAGAGCATCCGGATCGGCACTGCCGTCAGTGCTGACCAGATAGCCATCCTCGACGCGCAACACCGTACCTGCCCCTTCGCTGCCGACAGGAATCGCCACCGTGGAGCCATCCTCATCAGTGACCGAGGCCAGAATCTGCTCAGTGGTATAGCCGCCCACCGCGTAGTTGGTGCCGTCGGTGAAACCGGCCAGTTGATAGATGATCGAAGTGGAGGGGTCTGACGCGAGGCCCAGCTCCGAGGCCAGAAGCTGAGTCGAGACGCTGCCGTAGGAGGAATTCTCGTAATCCGGTCCGCTGCGATTGGTGAAACGCAGGCTATTGAGACCCCCGAGATCCGTGTCGGGGAACTGACCGGAGTCACTCAGACTGTCACCAAAGATATAGATGCTGGAGTAGGCTTGTGCTGGCGAGGCCAGCAGCGCACTGCTGATGGCGAGCACCAGGCTGCTCAAGGTGAAGTGTGTGGCGAACCCACGACTCTTGCTGCGTGATCCAGATGACATGATGTGCCCCTTGCTCGAATTTTTATTGGCGCAGGCCGTCAAGGCGGCCCACTCACAGCATAGGCACCACACATTCAATTGAATCGGTTGTTTCATACGACTTCAGACTAATGTGAGACTGGCTTGGCGGCGGAATCTCGGGCATAAAAAAACGCGCCTCCGAAGAGGCGCGTCATTGCACTGCCATCGTGATCAAGCGCGCGGCAGTGTCACGCCACGCTGGCCCTGATACTTGCCACCACGATCCTTGTAGCTTGTCTCGCAGATCTCGTCAGACTCGAGGAACAGCATCTGCGCCACGCCTTCGTTGGCATAGATACGCGCCGGAAGGTTGGTGGTGTTGGAGAATTCGAGTGTCACATGGCCTTCCCACTCCGGCTCCAGTGGCGTCACATTGACGATGATGCCGCAGCGCGCGTAGGTCGACTTGCCCAGACAGATGGTCAGTACGTTACGCGGAATACGGAAATATTCGACGGTACGCGCCAGGGCGAAGGAGTTGGGCGGAATCACGCAGGAATCGCCCTTCACATCGACGAAGCTCTTCTCATCGAAGTGCTTCGGATCAACGATCACGGAATGGATATTCGTGAAGACCTTGAACTCATCCGAACAGCGCACATCGTAGCCGTAGCTTGAGGTGCCGTAGGAAATCACACGACGCTCGTCGTGAAAGCGCACCTGATCAGGCTCAAAGGGTTCGATCATGTCGTGGCCTTCCGCCATGCGACGGATCCACTTGTCGGATTTGATGCTCATCGAGCGTACCTGACTGACTGATGGGATAAAGACGCCTGAGCGTCATGTAGAAGCGGGCCAGCATGATACCGGCCCGCTACGCGCCTGAAAACCGCTACGCCGTTGGAAACCGGCGGCTCAGCTGAAGCTGATGCTCGGTCCTTGCTCGGCATCGGCACCTTCCAGTGCCTCGGCTACCTGACGTGCAATCGCGCGGAAGGTGGCGGCCACTTCACCGTCAGGCTCTGCGATGACGCTCGGGCGACCGCCATCGGCATTGGCACGGATGCTCAGGGTCAACGGCAGCTGACCCAACAGGCGTGTTTCATACTCACCGGCGATACGCTCACCGCCGCCCGCCCCGAAGACCGCTTCGGTATGGCCACACTGAGAGCAGGTATGCGTGCTCATGTTCTCGACCACACCCAACACCGGCACCTTGACCTTACGGAACATCTCGATGCCCTTCTGCGCATCCAGCAAGGCGATATCCTGCGGTGTCGTCACGATGACCGCACCGGAGACCGGCACCTTCTGTGACAACGTCAACTGGATATCACCGGTGCCCGGCGGCATGTCGATCAACAGGATGTCCAGCTCGCCCCAGGCCGTCTGGTTCAGCAGCTGCTGGAAGGCGCCCGCAACCATCGGGCCACGCCAGACCATCGGGTCTTTGACATCGACCAGATAGGCCATCGACATGGTCTTGATACCGTGGGCGATGATAGGACTGAAGACCTGCTCACCGGCCATTTCCGGACGCTGACCTGTCGGCACGCCAAACATCTGCGCCTGACTCGGACCATAGATGTCGGCGTCGAGCAGGCCGACCTTGAGACCTTCTGCGGCCAGAGCCAGGGCCAGGTTGGCAGTGACAGTCGATTTACCGACGCCACCCTTGCCAGACGCAACCGCGACGATGTGCTTGATGCCTTCCATATCTTGAGACTCCTGTAACGCCCTGCGCGTCGCGCGCTCCGAGCTTCAATAGCGAGGAGGAACGACTGGCGCAGGTCGTCTGAACTGTCAGCGAAAATGAGCTGTGGAATACGATGCGCACAGTATGCCTGCCCTCCGCGACGGGAGCCAACCCGTCTGGATAGCGTCAACTCTTCAGCGCCAGTCGCATGCCAGTGATGCATCGACTCTGCATGGCGATGAGCAAATCAGAAGCGCACATCGACCGGCAGGAAGCGCCACTCGCCCGGTGCCATCCGACCCAGGGTGATGGCACCGACACGCAAACGACGCACTTCGTTCACCTTGAGGCCTTGCGCCTCAACCGCCGCGCGAATACCACCCGGCGGCACGCGCTTCATCGCGATGCGCAGGCGAATATCACTCTGCCAGCTGATGCTGACCTTGGGCTTGCGTCCGCGAATGTCGGCACACAGTGCATAGCCGATGCGCCTGAGGCCTTCTTCATCCAGCTCACCTTCTACTTCGACGATGTATTCCTGCTCCAGCTGGTCCAGGTCAGCGCCCAACTTGCGAATGACGCCGCGATTCTGCGACCAGACTGCCAGTCCTGACTCCCCTTCGCCCAGCTCTGCCAGCGGTTGTTGCGACAGGAAATGTACCTTGAGCCAGTCTGCACCGCTGTTATCCAGTGCACTGCGTGGCGCACCATCGCGAAGCGTCAGCGGATCGACCTGTTCTTCACCAGGCGCCTGATACCACACCAGACTCAAGGGCTCGATGGGCTCCATGCTGGCGCCTTCATCGACAGTGACCACTTCATCGGTGACCTTGAAGAACGGCGCTTCGACAATCTCTCCCGCGACACGCACCACACCACAGGCGATGAGGTGCTCGGCCTCACGGCGCGAGATCCCCTGCTGATGGGAAAGAAACTTGGACAGACGGACGGGTTCGGTCATGGAGGAGACTCTCAAAGCGGCAACGCAAAAAACACGCAGAAGGTGGGGATGCCTGACGGGCGATCACAAATAGCCGGCCATGATAACGACATGCGCCAACGATGGCACGGCCGAATGATGATGCAGTGGGATCGCTCAACACCTGTCGTAGGCGTCTTGTCATGAGAAATGATACTCTGTCGGGTCGCTCACAGCGTGCGCAACGTGACAACGCTGCTCAATGCAGCACGGAACCCTTTGCGCTGGACACCGTCAGAGTTACGTTGAACTGTGCTGAACAAGAACTGTGCTTAACAGAACTGCGTTGAAGCCATTCATGGGTCATGCCGACATGGAGTCAGGCAGACTATCGGACTTGTCCGTAAAATGCCGCCGTGGAAGACAGGCGGTGACTGCCGGATCGATCGGCCAGCGATTCATCAGGATGAGTGGTTCCACCTCATCTGAATAGACATCGCGCGCCGCCAAATCTCTCCATGTTCCTCAGGTCATGTTCCCCAAATCATGCCCTAAGGTCATGTTCACAGGTAATTCGTATGCGTCTACCCCCTTTCATGCGCCACCCGTCATGCACTACTCGTACTCTACGCCACCTGGTACTGGTCTTCGGTCTGACCCTGACAGCCGGTTGCTCTGCTCCGCAGGCTTCCGATACGCTCTCGGTCGCAACGCCAGTGAGTGCTACCGCCAAGGCAAAACGCCTCGAAAGCTTGTTGGTACAGGGTGAGGCCCAGTCCGACATACCCGACGACCTGCTGATCTCCAAGGCCAGTGCACGCGCGATTGATCCCAACGGCCAACGACCGCTGGATGATCCACTGACCTGCCTGGCCCGGGCTGCCTACTGGGAAGCCAAGGGCGAAGGCAAGAGCGGCATGCAGGGCATCGTCAATGTCGTGATCAACCGCGCCGCAGATCCACGCTTCCCAGACAGCCTGTGTGGTGTGGTCAAGCAAGGCGGCGAAACGGGTAGCTGCCAGTTCTCGTGGTGGTGCGACGGTCGCTCGGACGACGTACACGAACTCGAAGCCTACGCGCAGGCACGTGACGTGGCACGCCAGGCGCTCAATCAGCAACTGGAAGATACCACTGATGGCGCGCTCTACTTCCACGCACGCTACGCCACGCCCTATTGGGCCAAGCGTTTCGTGCGCACCGCACGTATCGGACAGCATCTGTTCTATCGCAACTAGCCATCAAATCGCCATGAAAAAGCCCGTCATGCAGTAAGCATGGCGGGCTTTTTCATGGCACCGTCCACTGATCAACTGCCAGGCTGCGCGGCAAGCTTGGTGCGAATGAACTCGCTGTGACTGACGTGCAACAGTCCGGCGAGACGCCGGATACGGTGCTCTTCATGAGCAGCCAGCTCGCCATCGGCGTACGCCAGCTCCCACATCATGCCGATCAGCTCGGTACGCTCCTCAAGGCTCATGTGGTCATTGACCTGCTTGACGAAACGATAGTGGTCAGTCGCCTTCTCCACATCGTGTTCAGCCTTTGCCAGCAGACTGGCCAGCTCATCATCAGCGAGCGAAAAGCGCTCGGCCAGCTGACCCGCCAATGCCTTGCGTTCTCGGGCATCCAGTACACCATCGGCATGAGCCACCTCGAACAGCAACACTGCCATCGAGAGCTCTGGACCGGGTACATCATTGGGGGTGGCATTGCTGCCGGGCGCCATCACCTGGCGGATAAGGCGATTTATCTGGCCGGCGACGGATAACGTGCTGGGCATGAAATACCTCCACTGTCGTGAGCTGAACGAACATGACCTGAATCATCATGATCCACTCTCTTGATGGGGGCCCTCGCGCGCGATTCGAAGTACGGGTCGCGCATGCCGGCGTTGCCGGTTACGCGACACCCCTTCGCGCCGCCTACACCTTCGCGATATAGTACCCGCATCCCGACGGGCCAGCCTTGGCAGCCCGAATCACGAGTCATTCCGGCAAGCCTCTGCTGTCCGTGCAGTAGGCGCCCTTTACCATCAAGACGAGGCCTCATGTCAGCGCGCAAGATTCTGGTCACCAGTGCCCTGCCCTACGCCAACGGGTCGATCCATCTGGGTCACCTGCTTGAGTACATTCAGACGGATATCTGGGTACGCTTCCAGAAAAGCCGTGGCCACGAATGTCATTACGTGTGTGCCGACGATGCCCACGGCACCGCCATCATGTTGCGTGCCGAACTGGAAGGCGTGACCGCTGAGCAGTTGATTCAGCGCGTGAGTGACGAGCACCAGGCCGACTTCGCCAAGTTCGGTGTGGGCTTTGACAACTACCATTCCACGCATTCCCCGGAAAACCGCGCCCACAGCGAGCGTATCTATCTGGCGCTGCGTGACGCGGGTCATATCGCCACACGTGACATCGAGCAGATGTTCGATCCGGTCAAGGGCCTGTTCCTCGCCGATCGCTTCATCAAGGGCACCTGCCCGAAGTGCAAGACCGAAGACCAGTACGGCGACAACTGTGAAGCCTGCGGCGCAGCCTATACGCCGGCGGAACTGATCAATCCTGTCTCGGCCATCTCCGGCGCGACACCGGAAATGCGCACCTCCAAACACTACTTCTTCAAGCTGCCGAACTTCGAAGGCTTCCTGAAGGAGTGGACGAAGAGCGGCCGCGTGCAGAGCCAGATCTCCAACAAGCTGCAGGAGTGGTTCGAGGCGGGCCTGGCCGAGTGGGATATCTCCCGCGACGCACCTTACTTCGGCTTCGAGATTCCGGACGCACCGGGCAAGTATTTCTATGTCTGGCTGGATGCGCCGATCGGCTATCTGGCCAGCTTCCAGAATCTGTGCGAGCGTGAAGGCCTCGACTTCGACAGCTACTGGAACGCCGATTCCGACGCCGAAGTGCACCACTTCATCGGCAAGGACATCGTCTATTTCCACGCCCTGTTCTGGCCGGCGATGCTGGAAGGCGCCGGCATGCGCACGCCGTCCAGCGTCAACTGCCACGGCTTCGTGACCGTGAATGGCGCCAAGATGTCCAAGTCGCGCGGCACCTTCATCAAGGCCGATACCTACGCGCAGTTCCTGAATCCGGAATACCTGCGTTACTACTTTGCTGCCAAGCTGACGGCGGGTGTGGATGATCTTGACCTCAATCTCGACGACTTCACGGCACGCGTGAATTCAGATCTGGTCGGCAAGGTGGTCAACATCGCCAGTCGCTGCGCCGGGTTCGTCAAGAAGTTCGGCGACAGCAAGCTCTCCGAGATCTGTGCCGAGCCTGAGCTGGTCAACCGCTTCATCGTCGCCGGTGAAGGCATCGCGGCTGACTTCGAAGCCCGTGAATTCGCCCGCGCCATGCGCAAGGTGATGGAGTTGGCCGATGAAGCCAATACCTACATCGCCGACAAGGCGCCGTGGGCCATGGCCAAGGAAGACGGCCGCGAGCAGGAAGTGCTTGAGGTCTGCTCCGTGGGTATCAACCTGTTCCGCCAGCTGATGGTCTATCTGGCACCGGTCATCCCGACGCTGACCGACAAGGCGCGCGAGTTCCTGAATGTCGAGAGCCTCGATTGGGCCAGCCGTGAAGTCGTGCTGACCGGTCACGCGATCAACAAGTTCACACCGCTGCTGACCCGCGTAGAGCCGGCGCTCATCGACAAGATGCTCGAGGCCTCGCGCGAAGTGCTGGTCGAGGAGCAGAAGATCAAGGACGGTAGCGCCAAGGCAGAGGCTGCAGCGCAAAGTGCCTTGGAAGCAGACCCGATCGCGGACGAGATCGACTTCGATACCTTCATGAAGACCGACCTGCGAGTGGCAAAGATCGTCAAGGCAGAGCACGTCGAGAAGGCCGCCAAACTGCTCAAGCTGACACTGGATATCGGTGGCGAAACCCGCACCGTATTCTCCGGCATCAAGTCTGCGTATGCACCGGAAGCGCTGGAAGGCCGCATGACCGTGATGGTGGCCAACCTTGCACCGCGCAAGATGCGCTTCGGTATCTCCGAAGGCATGGTGCTGGCCGCCGGTGACGACGAAGGCATTTACCTGCTGGAACCGCATACTGGTGCCAAGCCGGGGCAGCGTGTGACCTGATCCACTGATGACCGAAAGCTGAGAGCCTTTCAGTAAAACGCCCCGCCAGAGTCTCTTTGGCGGGGCGTTTTCGTTCATCACTCAAATACATCATCTGCACCGACGATGACTATTCGTAACGGCGGCCCGCGTGCTCAAGCCAGCCATCCACATGCCGACCACCGGGATCATGATGCGTCCAGTGAATGACGCCGCCCTTGTCGTTCCACTCATACTCGCCGTAGAAACTGATGCGATCGCCAACCTTGAGGCTATCGATGCGCGGCGCGAGATCGATATTGTGCGCCACCAGAATGGTCGTCCCCCCCGCCACACGCATCAGGAATTTCTGATGACGACTGCCTTTCAGATCATCTCGGAGCAGACGTGTCACCGCGCCCTCCCCACGTACCTGCACATCGCTCTGCTGAGCGCTGATGGCGCGACGCAGACGGCTTTCATCCGCGGTAGCGGTGCCCGCACCCTGGGCAACCTCAGCGCTCGGTGACTGGAAGCCACTCCACAACTGGGAGAGCGAGAAGTTGCCATTGCCAGACAGCTGGGAGATGCCCGCCATGACGACCACGATAATGATGACCCATAACGGCCGCCTGCCCCGTGAACCTGACCCACGCATACCCCACTCCTTGCTGATGGAAAGTTTCTGACACACACCATGATAAAAAAGTAATAAAGGAATTCTTCTTTATTACTTCAAGAGCCAAGCAAAACGCGAAACAATAGCTGTCACATACTGGCAACAGTGCGCCTTGATTGCCACGCTACAGGCTGTCGGCTCGCAACATCTTGCGTATAATACGCCGCGGCTGGCAGTCACTTCGCCAGATCGCTTCCTGACAGCGTGCGGCAGATCAGCAGTGACATGATTGCAGCCTGAACGCTGACGACTGCCCGTGCAGCAGAGCACTGCCATACGCTATCGTGATTGCATGCAAGCGCGTGTGAATACGTGCGGCAACATGACAGCGAAAAGAAGAGTGTCTTCGAAATACCCTGACCGAGCGACGCCCCTGATGAGTGAATACCTTCTTATCCTGATCAGCACCATCCTGGTCAACAATTTTGTACTGGTGCAGTTCCTCGGCCTATGCCCTTTCATGGGGGTTTCCAACAAGCTCGAGTCGGCAATGGGCATGTCACTGGCGACGACCTTCGTGCTGACGCTGTCGTCGATGTGCGCCTACCTCACCTATCACTACATCCTCGCCCCACTGGGGCTTGAGTATCTGCGCACCATCGCCTTCATCATGGTGATTGCCGTCGTCGTTCAGTTCACCGAGATGGTGGTCAAGAAAACCAGTCCGCTGCTCTATCAGGTACTCGGTATCTTCCTGCCACTGATCACCACCAACTGCGCGGTACTCGGCGTGGCGTTGCTGACGCTGAATCGAAATTCCAGCTTCATGGAAGCCACTTTGTATGGCTTTGGCGCCGCCGTCGGCTTCTCTCTGGTGCTAGTGCTGTTCGCCGCCATGCGCGAACGCTTGGCAGCTGCCGATGTACCGCGTCCTTTTCAGGGGCCGGCTATCGCGATGGTCACTGCCAGCTTGATGTCGCTGGCCTTCCTCGGCTTCTCTGGACTGGTGCAGATCTGACATGCTCGATTTCCTCAACGACCATACCCTGATCTCCGCCATCGTCGCGCTGGTAGCCATGGCAATTGTATTCGGCGCCCTGCTCGGCTTTGCCTCGGTCGCATTCAAGGTCGAAGGCGACCCGATCGTCGAACAGATCGATCATCTACTGCCACAGACTCAGTGCGGCCAGTGCGGCTATCCGGGCTGCAAGCCCTATGCCCAGGCCATTTCCGATGGCGACGAGATCAACAAGTGCCCACCGGGAGGCGAGAGCACCATTGCGGCACTGGCGGATCTACTGGGTCGTGAGGCCACGCCACTCGATGGCGACACAGACAACACGCCCAAGGTCGCTGTCATTCGTGAAGATGAATGCATCGGCTGCACCAAGTGCATCCAGGCGTGTCCAGTAGACGCCATTCTCGGCTCAGCCAAGCACATGCATACCGTCATCGCTGATGAATGCACCGGTTGTGATCTGTGTGTTGAACCCTGCCCGGTGGACTGCATCGACATGGTGCCGGTGGCCACTGACGTGCGCAGCTGGCACTGGCCCAGGCCCGCAGGACCGACGATCGACAACGTTCGCTACAGCGGTAGTCTGATCGCCACGGACGCTGCTGCTGACGACATGAAGACTGATTCTGCATCATCTGCAAGGGATGTCGCCTGATGGTTCTTTCGCTACTTAAATCCATGGTGACATCCTCAAGCGCGCGCAGGGCATTGCCCGGTGGTTTCTCAAAGGTTACGCCTGACGGCGCTACTGATGGCGCTACTGATGGCAAGCATGACGGCGGCGATGCACTCCCGAAAGTCTTCGATTTCAATGGCGGCATTCATCCACCGGAGCGCAAGGTACTCTCCAATCGCGCGCCACTCGTGGCAGCCCCACTGCCCCACGAAGTCGTGCTGCCCCTCAGCCAGCATATCGGTGCACCTGCCCAACCGCTGGTTGAGGTTGGGCAGCGCGTGCGCACAGGAGAGCTGATTGCCCGTGCCCAAGGCATGATTTCAGCCCCCGTACACGCCAGTATCACCGGCGTGGTAACGGCGATCGAGAAGCGCCAGATTCCTCATGTCTCCGGACTTGAAGACCTGTGCATCGTGATCACGCGCGAAGGCGAGATTGATGAGTGGGTCAAGATGGATGCCTGGCGTGACTGGCGTGAACAGGAAGGTCAGGACCTGATTCAGCGCCTGCAGGATGCCGGCGTGGTGGGGCAAGGCGGCGCGGGCTTCCCTGCTGCCGTCAAGGCACGCGTTCGCGAACGCCATGCCATCGATACGCTGATCATGAACGCCGCCGAGTGTGAGCCCTACATCACCGCCGATGACCTCACCATGCGCACGCATCCCGAGGCATTGATCGAAGGACTGGAGATTCTCGCCAGTCTGATCGGGCCGGAATGTATCTTGATCGGCATCGAGGATAACAAGCCCGAAGCCACCATCGCCCTCGAACAGGCCATTCGTGTCCGCAAGGCTGACAGCCGACTGCCTGCGCTCGACGTACGTATTGAAGTCGTGGTCGTGCCGACCAAATACCCCTCCGGTGGTGAAAAGCAGCTGATCAAGCTGCTGACCAATCGTGAGGTTCCCAGCCGCGGCCTACCGGCCGATGTCGGCGTAGTGGTGCATAACCCGGGCACGGTACGTGCCGTACAGCGCGCAGTGTGCTTTGGGGAGCCAATGATTTCCCGCGTCATCACTCTGACCGGTGAAGCGTTGGGCCATCCGCATAATGTCGAGGCACGACTGGGTACCGCGATAGGGGATCTATTGCAGCTTGCCGCACCGTCGTCAGCAGGAATCGGTCGTCTGATCATGGGAGGGCCAATGATGGGCTTCACGTTGCAAAGCGATGCCATGCCCATCATCAAGACGACCAACTGTCTATTGGCAGCCTCTCACGATGCACTGCCGGCACCGGCGATAGAGCAGCCCTGCATTCGCTGTGGCATGTGCGAGCAGGCCTGCCCGGCGGACCTGCTGCCACAGCAGCTTTACTGGTACGCCAAGGCACGTGAGTTCGACAAGGCCGAGCTCTACAATCTTACCGACTGCATCGAGTGTGGTGCCTGCGCCTATGTCTGCCCAAGCCAGATTCCGCTGGTGCAGTACTATCGTTTCGCCAAGGGCGAGATTCGCAGTGCTCAGCATGAAGCGCGCAAATCCGAGCGTGCCCGTCATCGCTTTGAATTCAAGCAGGCACGCCTTGCGCGTGAAGATGCCGAAAAAGACGCCAAGCGCAAGCAGCGCACACAGACGGCGCGGGCCCAGACCCCAGGGTCGACAGCGACAAGTGCAACGCCCGCCTCCTCGACCGCTTCTACAGTAGCTGCCTCTATTGCGGCCAAACCTTCAGCTGTCTCCAGCGCACCTGATCTCAAGGCGTTCAAGACCGCGCGTGCCGCCGCCAATATCGCCGTCAAGAAAGCCGAGAAGGCACTCAAGAGTGCCAACGAGAGTGGCGAAGGCGATATCGCCGCCCTGGAAGCAACCGCCACCAGTGCGCGTGAAAAACTGGCCACTGCCGAAGCCGCGCTGAAAACCGCCAGTGAGGCGATAGAATCAGTGCCGGTCACATCGACGGCTCCCGGCACACCTGCCACAGCCATCGCGAATCTCAAAGCGCTCAAGACGGCGCGTGCCGCCGCCAATATCGCCGTCAAGAAAGCCGAGAAGGCACTCAAGATTGCCAGCGAAAGCGGCGAAGGCAATATCGCCGCCCTGGAAGCGGCCATCACCAGTGCTCACGCAAAGCTTGCGAGCGCTGAAACTACCTTGAAAGCTGCCAGCGAAGTACCGGTGACAGCACCTGCTCCAGTGTCACTACCGGCCATTGCGGGTGCAGCAGCACCTACCGCGAATCTCAAGGCGCTCAAGACAGCGCGTGCCGCCGCCAACATTTCGGTCAAGAAGGCCGAAAAGGCGCTCGCACGCGCCAGTGAGAGCGGCGAAGGTGATATCGAAGATCTCCAGACGTTGTTGGCAACAGCGCAGGAAAATATGCGCGCAGCCGAGGTACGACTGGCCAGTGCCCAAACAGACGACACGGGTGCAGGCAAAGCGCCTGAACGCATCCCCGGACAGCTGCCGGAAGCGGCACACGCGACTGAAGCGTCTGTCGGGCGTGGCAGCATGGCCAGCAACGTGACGCTTTCGCAGGCCGAGATTGAAGCGGCCCGTACCGAGAATCTAGCCAAGCGTCACAAACAGGTGACCATTGGCGTCAAGGCAGCCGAGATGGCGTATCGCAAAGCCGAAACGGCACTGTCCAGTGCCGATGATGAGAGCCGCTCTCGCCTTGAAACCAAGCTTGATCGTACGCGTCGCAATCTGGAGCATGCCCGCGAGTCACTCGCGGAAGTCCAGGCACTGGTGGATGCTCAATGATGAATGCCCGCCATCTCACGCATTCAAAGCTACGAGCGCCACGCCAGCCCCTTTTTCATCGTAAGTTCACCGCAAGGAATTTGAGCGCCTCATGAGCCTGATGCATGCAAGCTCCCCTCATGCCCACGGGCCTACTGCGACATCGCGCGTGATGGCATGGGTACTGGCTGCCACGTTGCCGGGTATCGTCGTGCTGTGCTGGCACTATGGCTGGGGCGTCCTGTTCAATCTGGCCTTTGCCTGTCTGGCAGGGGTCGGTCTTGAAGCCCTGCTACTCAAGATGCGTGGACGGCCGGTCAGCTTCTTCCTGAAGGACAACTCTGCACTGGTGACCTGTGTCCTTCTGGCGGTCTCTCTGCCACCACTGGCGCCCTGGTGGCTGGTGCTGACGGGAGTCATCGCCGCCATCGTCGTCGCGAAGCAACTCTATGGTGGACTGGGGCAGAACCCGTTCAATCCGGCGATGGTCGCCTATGCCCTGTTACTGATTTCCTTCCCAGTGGAAATGTCGCGCTGGTCAGCGCCACAAGGGTTCGCGCTCGGCTTCAGCGACAGTCTTGCGCAGTTCTTCGGGCTTATCGCGACCCCCGATGCGCTGACCGGGGCTACGCCGCTGGATACCTTCCGCAACAAGGGTGAGCTGAGTACGGCGGAGTTCTGGGCCAATCCTGCGTCATTGCCGGCAGCCAATCTGCTTGCCTGGCAGCAGTCGGCAATCGCCTGGGGGCTGGGCGGGCTCGTGCTGCTCGCCAAACGTCTGATCACCTGGCACATCCCTGCCGCCATGCTGGGGAGTCTTGCCGCGATCTCTGCCGTCTTCTTCTTAATGGACGCGGATCAGTACGCCAGCCCGCTGTTCCACCTGCTGTGCGGCACAGCGATCTTTGGCGCCTTCTTCATCGCCACCGACCCGGTCACGGCGGCAACCTCCAACAAGGGCAAGCTTTACTACGGCGTAGGTATCGGCATTCTGATCTTCCTGATTCGTGCCTTCGGTGCCTATCCAGATGCCATCGCCTTCGCGGTACTGCTGATGAACTTCAGCGTGCCCTTCATCGATTACTACACTCAGCCTCGCAGCTATGGTCACAAGAAGCCTCGTCGAGGCATCTCGCTGGAGGACAAGTCATGAGCAAGACATCCGATACGCCCATGAAATCACCAGCACCGCGCGGCCTGAAACAGAACATGACCCGTGCTGCACTAGGACTAGCGGTATTTGCCATCGTGACCGCAGGGGTAGTGGCCGTCACGCAGATCACGACCGCAGACACGATTGTCAAGAATGAGCGCGCGGCGCAGAGTGCCGCTCTGGCCGAGATCATTCCGCCGTCACTTCACGACAACGAACTGCTCGACGACACCTTTGCGCTGCCGCCCTCGCGAGTATTGGGGCTGACAACCGCTGATACTGGCTGGCGCGCGACCATGGATGGCAAGACAGTCGCCATCCTCCTGCCAGTCGTGACAGGCAAGGGCTACAGCGGCGACATTCGCCTGCTGGTCGGTATCCGTGCAGATGGCAGCATTGCCGGTGTTCGCGCCGTGAAGCACAGCGAGACACCAGGGCTTGGCGACAAGATCGAAGCACGCAAATCTGGCTGGATTCACGAATTCGATGACCAAACACTCAGCTCGGTGAAGTGGAAAGTGAACAAGGATGGCGGCGACTTTGATCAGTTTACCGGCGCCACCATCACGCCACGTGCCGTCGTGGGTGCCGTTCGTCAGGCGTTGATCTACTTCATGGCGCATCGCACGGCGCTATTGGCCGGTGACAGCGAGACACTGACGGCCACCAAACGTGTCAAAAAAGAAGCACCTGAACCTACGGCCTCATCACCGCCCGACGGCATTGCGCTGCCTGAAAACAGCACGACACCGGTAGGTGCCGCGATACCTGCAGGCGCGGCGACATCCAAGAAGACGGCTAGCGATGCCAAAGCTTCCGCTTCCCCCGAGCACAGCGGAGACAATGCACATGAGTGATATCTCGCTTGGCAAGATCAGTCGCAACGGACTATGGGATAACAACCCGGCATTGGTTCAGCTGCTGGGACTATGTCCGCTGCTGGCCGTAACGGCGAGCGTCGTCAATGCACTCGGGCTAGGGCTGGCGACACTCCTGGTACTGGTCGGCTCGAATACCGCCGTTTCACTGATACGCAATCTGGTGCCAGCCGAGGTGCGGCTGCCCGCGTTCGTGATGATCATCGCATCGTTCGTGACCTGTGCTGAGCTCCTGATGAAGGCATATACCTTCGAGCTCTATCAGATTCTCGGCATCTTCATCCCACTGATCGTGACCAACTGCGCGATTCTAGGCCGTGCGGATGCCTTTGCTGCCAAGCATCCGGTACTCCCGGCTGCTACCGACGGCTTGATGATGGGGCTGGGCTTCATGGCCGTGCTAGTACTACTGGGGGCGATGCGTGAGTTATTTGGTCAAGGCACGCTGTTTGCCGGCATGGAACTATTGCTCGGACCAATGGCGACGGATTGGAAGATGACCATCTTCCCCCACTATTCCTTCCTGTTCCTGGTGTTGCCGCCCGGTGCCTTCTTCTGCATGGGACTGATCATTGCGGGCAAGAAGACCATCGATGAGCAGCTGGCACAGCGACGCAAGGCCGCTGCCGCAGATACCCCGAAGGTGTCACGGCGCGTGCGTGTTACCGGCACGATATCGTGATGATCGCGCTCTGATCATCCAACGCTGAATCGTCGCGAGAATCCATTGCCATTGCCCGTATCGAGAGATCATGAACGCTCAGAAACGCCTCGAAATATTCACGCGCCTGCGGGCGGAAAATCCTGAACCTCGCACCGAGCTTGAGTGGTCAACGCCGTTTGAGTTACTGATCGCGGTGTTGTTATCAGCTCAAGCCACCGATGTCAGCGTCAACAAGGCGACGGCCAAGCTCTATCCGATCGCCAATACACCCGTCACGATTCTGGCGTTGGGCGTCGATACGCTGAAGGAATACATCAAGACCATCGGGCTTTATAACACCAAGGCCGAGAATGTCATCAAGACCTGCCGCATGTTGATAGAGCAGCACGACAGCGTGGTCCCGCAGACACGAGAAGCACTGGAGGCATTACCCGGTGTCGGACGCAAGACAGCGAACGTGGTGCTGAATACAGCCTTTGGCCAGCCGACCATGGCAGTGGATACTCACATCTTCCGCGTCTCCAATCGCACCCGAATCGCACCTGGCAAGAACGTATTGGAAGTCGAGCACAAGTTGATGCGCCATGTGCCCAGAGAGTTCCTGGTCGATGCCCATCATTGGTTGATTCTGCACGGTCGCTATACCTGCATGGCCCGTAAACCGCGCTGCGGTAGCTGCGTGATCGAAGACCTCTGTGAGTACAAGGATAAGGTCGACCTGTAAGACGCTGACATATCAAGGATACCTGACAGAACTAGACCACTCGGGCTTGGCAGCCTTAGCGTTGACTAACCATCCAATATCAGACTCTCTCCTTTCAACCGGCAGTCCCAGTAGACTGTAAACAATAAATACGGTCGCAAGGACTTGCCATGTCAGTGCCTTCTCATCTTCGTCATACTCCGAAACCTTCGCCACCCGAGACGAAGGATCTCTTGTCGTCTGATGCGAAAGCGGATGCCTCGGTTGAAAGTCTGACGCTGCAACTCCAGACGCTCGAGGCAGAGAACCACCTATTGAGGACGCTGGTCGATGCCCATCCGGACATCCTGTTCATCAAGGATGCCCAAGGACTATTCCGCTACGCCAACCGCACTCTGACAGAATTCTACGGTACGACACTCGAAGACATCATCGGGCGTGAAGATAGCTACTACACCGGTAACAAGGAACAAGGGAACTTCTTTCGTCGTAGTGTTCAACACGTACTCGACACCTTCGAAAGCGAGCTTGTCTTTGAGGACGCCACCGATGCCGAGACGGGGGAGATCAAGCACTTCCGCTCCATCAAGCTGCCGTTTCACAGCACACAGGGCGAGGAGTTAGTCGCGGTGCTGGCGCACAACGTCACCGCCGAAGTACGTGAGCACGAGCGCAAGACCCGCCAGATTGATCATATCTACGATACGTCACTGGAAGGCTTCTGGGACTGGAATATTCAAAGTAGTGCCGTGACGCACAATCGTCGCTGGTCACAGATACTGGGAATACCGGAGAGTGAACTGAGCAATAGCCTGGAGGAATTTGCCGCACTCCTGCATCCAGAAGATATGCCAGAAGCCATGGTTGCCATCGAAGACTGTCTGGCGGGCAAGGCACCCTATTACCATCGACACCGCATGCTGAATCGCCAAGGGAAAGTGCTGTGGGTCATCGATAAGGGAGATGTCATTGAGCGCGATAAAGAGGGAAAGCCTCTGCGGATGATTGGCTCGATCACGGATATCACCCGTGTCGTGGAATCGGAGGCATTACTGCATCAGCACAATCGTTTCGATTCCCTTACCAAGCTGGCCAACAGATCCTCGTTGATCGACTTGCTGCAACAAACCATCATCACGACTGATATTCGGGGTGGCCATGCTGCCTTGATTTTCATTGATCTGGACCATTTCAAGAAAATCAATGACCTGCTCGGTCATACTGCCGGTGATCACCTGCTGATCGAAGTCGCTCATCGCCTGAGCCGTCAAGCCCGTAGCACTGACATGGTTGCCCGTTTCGGTGGCGATGAATTTGTCATCCTGCTTCAGCCCTTGAGCGAGTACGCCATCGACGCCAATCGCGAGCTCGAAGACGTAATGGAGAAAATGCAGCATTCCCTCAACCAGACCTACTCACTGACAGGCCCCTCGGGCAAGCTTCTGGAGCATCACAGTTCAGCCAGCATGGGCAGCATCATGTTTCATGACCGCAGCCTAAGTGCCGAAGAGTTGATTCACCGTGCAGATATTGCCATGTACTGCGCCAAGGAAGCGGGTCGCAATCAGCGAATCAGTTTCGACCCCAGCATGCGATTGAAGCTGGAGCGATCCGTACAGCTGGAACACGATCTACGCAGCGCCATTGAGCTTGATCAAACGTGGATCGTGCTGCAGCCACAATTTGATCAGCATCAGCAGTTACTCGGCGCAGAGTGCTTGATGCGCTGGCGACACCCGGTGTACGGCATGATCTCGCCATTCGAATTCATTCCGCTGGCAGAGAAAAGCCACCTGATCGACAGGCTAGGTGATTGGGTGCTCGAAGAAGCCTGTACGTTACTCAAGACATGGGAGAGCGTTCCTGCACTGGCTGACATTCATCTATCGATCAATGTCAGTACACGCCAGATCGACAGCCCCTGCTATGTCGATAGCATGGCTGAGACCCTGACTCGACATGATATCTCTCCGCTATGCCTGCAGCTTGAACTGACAGAGAGCGTCTTCGTCAATGACATGCCCACCACCGTGGGGCGCATGCATCAATTGAATGCGCTGAGCTTGAGCCTATCACTGGACGATTTCGGCACCGGCTTTTCCTCGCTGACCTATATCAAGCATCTGCCTTTTTCCGAAATCAAGATCGACAGAAGCTTCATCAGTGATCTCGAGCACGACGTGATGGATTTCCGCATGGTCGAATTCATCATCCATCTGGGCCACGAACTAGGGATGCGTGTGGTCGCGGAAGGCGTCGAGACTCAAGGCCAGTTTGATCATCTCACCGCCATGGGCTGTGACGTCATCCAAGGCTACCTGCTGGCGAAGCCGATGCCAGTCGATGCCTTCATCCAACGTTATGGCGGCTCATGACACCCCTTGCAGGGTGACGCTGGCGCTGTCATGAACATGGCCTGATGTTGACTCAATCACTATCTGATCATCCGAGGCGCGCAGCCCTGCCGATTCATGGCACACTGTGCGCTCTTTTCTGTCCGGAATACCTACGCAATGGAAGACTTCTTTACCTGGATCGGGGCTCAGCTTGGTGCTGCCATCCGTTTTATCGTCGAGGGGCTAGGTGGCTTTTTCGCTAATTTTGACGATGCGCTAAAAGGCTTCTTCAGCGGTCTTGCCGGCGAGCTCGGCATAGGCACTTCGATCTTCAGTCTGCTGGGGCTGATCCTGGGCCTTTATCTGCTATTCAAAGGCGTCACGGCACTGCTCAGAGGCTCGATCGTCGGGGGGATACTGCTCGTTTTCATCGGCCTGACATTCCTCGGTTGGCTGATCACCTGAGCTATCGACAGCGACTGGGAAATTGCGCTTATCGCATTACACTCTCGACAAAAAGCCCTCGCCAACTGGCGAGGGCTTTTTGTCTCTGGAGGAGATGCCAGACCGCTCAGGGCCTGGCGACTCCTGGGGATCAGGCTAGCGCTTTCTCTACGACCTCGTAGACATTGCGCGACAGCTTCTCGGCACGAATACGCTCGAGCTCTGTTCTCATCAGCGCCTGGCGAGTGGCATCGAAACGCTTGAAGCGGGTCAGCGGCGTGATGATACGCGCGGCAATGTCCGGGTTCAGGCGATTCAGCTCAATGACCACATCTGCCAGCAGGCGATAGCCTTCACCATCAAGGCGGTGGAAGTTGACGCGATTCTGACCCGCGAAGGTACCAATCAATGCGCGCACCTTGTTGGGATTCGTCAGCGAGAAGGCTGGATGCTCCATCAGGAAGCGCACACGGTCCAGTACATCAACCTGCGGACGCGTGACTTGAATAGAGAACCACTGATCCATCACTAGCGGGTCGTGAGACCAGCGCTGGGCGAAGGCCTTGAGTGCCGGATCCCCCAGCTCAGTGCGTGAGGAGTGCACCAGCAACGTCAGTGCTGCGCGTACGTCCGTCATGTTGTGTGCTGCTGCCAGCTGAGCTTCGGCCAGACGCACACCCTCTTCATCCTCGATGCTCATCAGATAGCTGAGCGCGGCATTCTTGAGACTTCTACGCGCCATCTGCTCAAAGGTCGGTGCGTATTCGCCCTGCTGTTCGTTGGCGTGATAAAGCGCCACGAAGTCATCACGCAGTGCCGTTGCCAGCTGAGCCTTCGCTGTCTTGCGCGCCCAGTGGATGGCATCAACATCGACCACGGTCTGCTGCTCGGCAATATAGGCTTCTGATGGCAGCGTCAACATCTCGGCAAGTACAGCGCGATCCGTGGGTTCACCTGCCAGCAGGAAGCGATACACGGCCAATAGACGCTCATCAACGCAAGCGTCTTTCTCACCGCGCTGCCAGGAAGCCATCAAGTCTTCAAGCGCTGCCAGCGCCAGGCGCTGACCAGAATCCCAACGATTGAAGCCATCACTGTCATGCTGCATCAGGAAAGCCAGTTGCTCGCGGCTATAATCGAAGCCCAGCTTGACCGGTGCAGAGAAGCCACGTAGCAACGACGGCACCGGCTCACGCTCGATACCGGTGAAGACGAAGGTCTGCTCGGCTTCCGTCAACTCCAGTACGCTCTCGCTACCCAGTGACTCACCCTCCAGTACAAGCGGCAGATCATGTCCGTCAGCGCTCACCAATCCCATGCGCACCGGAATGACCAGCGGTAACTTTTCGCTCTGGCCTGGAGTCGGCGCCGTCGTCTGGCGCAGGGTCAGCGTGTAGGCCCTGGCGTCAGCATCGAAGGCACCACTGGCGGCCACGTCAGGCGTACCCGCCTGAGCGTACCAGCGCATGAATTGAGTAAAGTCACGTCCAGAAGCTTCACTCATCGCGCTGATGAAGTCTTCGATCGTGGCTGCACGGCCATCATTCTGTGCGAAGTAAAGATCACTCCCACGACGGAAGGCCTCTTCGCCCAACAGGTTGGCGACCATGCGCACCACTTCCGAGCCCTTCTCATAGATAGTCAGGGTGTAGAAGTTGGATATCTCGATGTAGGAGGCCGGGCGGACCGGATGGGCCGTGGGGCCAGCATCTTCAGCGAACTGCGCGGTACGCAGCATGGCCACGTCTTCGATACGCTTGACCGGCGCCGAGTTCATATCTGCCGAGAAGCTCTGATCACGATAGACCGTGAAACCCTCCTTCAGCGACAGCTGGAACCAGTCACGGCAGGTCACGCGGTTACCCGACCAGTTATGGAAATATTCGTGCGCTACCACGCCTTCGACACGCTGGAAGGCAGCATCGGTCGCAGTGTCATGATTGGCCAACACACAGGAGCTGTTGAATATATTGAGCCCCTTGTTCTCCATCGCGCCCATGTTGAAGTCGTTGACGGCGACAATCATGAAGATATCCAGATCGTACTCGCGACCATAGACCTCTTCGTCCCACTTCATGGAGGCCTTGAGGGAGGTCATGGCATGCTGGGTCTTGTCGAGATTTTCCGGCTCGACCCAGATTTCCAGCGCCACGTCGCGTCCGCTCATGGTGGTAAAGCTATCGGCATGCTTGACCAGATCACCTGCCACCAGCGCGAACAGATAGCAGGGCTTGAGATGCGGGTCCTGCCAGGTCACGAAGTGACGGCCACCGTCCAGCTCGCCGCGCTCAACGGGATTACCATTGGAAAGCAGAATCGGGTAGTTCGCCTTGTCAGCAATCACGTGGGTGGTGAAGACGGACATCACGTCTGGACGATCCGGGTAATAAGTGATGCGACGGAAACCTTCGGCCTCGCACTGGGTGCAGAACATGCCAGAGGACACGTAGAGCCCTTCAAGCGCGGTATTGGCGGCAGGATCAATCACCACAACCGTCTCAAGCTCACAGCGTGCCGGCAAGCCATCGAGAGTCAGATGCGTCTCGCTCACCTTGAATTCATCACTGGCCAATATGCGACCATCGACACTCACGCGTTCAAGTGTCAGGTGCTCACCATTGAGCACCAGCGGCGGTGTCGCATCACTGCCGATGGCAGCATCGGGATTGCTCTCAAGCGTCAACACGGTAGTCACACGTGTGGCAGAAGGCTCAAGCTCGAAAGTCAGACGCGTTTCAAGCACTTGCCAGGCCGGGGCCTGATAATCGGCAAGATGAATGGCTGCAGGTTGTGACATGAAAATCTCCGCAATCAACGCCGGCGAAGGAAGATAGCTCCGCGCGACAAAAAAGAATCGGGCACCGAGCGACCGCTCACTTCAGATGCTCTTAGAACAGCACGTATCTGACACCCGCGAGACACTCATTCACGTGGAAGCGTATCGACAGCGGTAGCCTCGGGAGTACTGCTGTCCACGGATGCCACGCCACGCCCGCCCTTCGGCTCAGGCCGAGTCGCCAGCCATATCGCCAGCAACGTCAGGAAGACCAGCAACGACAGCTTTACCGCCAGCACCGATACCGTGAACAGAATGATCAGCATCGAGACAGCCAGCATGCTTACCGCCATGATGCGCGCGCGCAGCGGGATGGCGCGTTCTTGCTCCCAGGCAACCAGTGTCGGCCCTATCTGGGGATGCTCGCGAATATAACGCGCGAAGCGGGGAGAGCCTCTGCTGGCACATGCCAGCGCCAGCAGCATGAATACGGTCGTCGGCAGCAGAGGCAAGAACATCCCGACAAAGCCGATGGCGAAAAACAGCCAAGCCAAGCCAAGCCAGCAAATACGCTTCATGCGCCGGAAGATCATCATGTCGGGTCCTCGTCACCTTTGGCCGCACATTTCTTTGTGCTACCTGCCACCAGTCAACCGGCAAGCTGTCTCGGGGGGAAGTGTTTTATCGCTATCTACTTGATAGCACTCGCTGCATGGTAACGGGCTTGCCGAAGTCACGAAAGGCTACACGTGCGCAACAACGCCACACCTGATGTGCGGCGAAGCACTCTCTTTATGCGTTACGCGCCATCAACCACAGGCGCATGATGGCCTCACAACGGTCTGCCAGTAGCTCAGGCGTACGTGCCAGCGCCTGTTCCAATGGCATGGCACTGTCACATAAGGTGAAGACGGCACCTACGCCTTCTTCATGCGCAGCCTGCCAGCCATCACCCAGACGCCCTGCCAATACGATGGTCGGCACACCAGCGGCCTTGGCTGCACGCGCGGCCCCAATGGGCGTCTTGCCACCCAGACTCTGCCCATCGAGTCCACCTTCACCGGTGATCAGAAGATCGCACTGTGAAAGTCGCGCAGTGACGTTCAGGCGCTCCATCACCAGCTCAATGCCGGGCCGAAGTGCACCAGACAACCAGGCTGCCGCCGCGTAGCCCATGCCACCTGCTGCGCCGGCACCCGCGAGAGTAGATTGGTCGCCGCACAATACTTCGGCACTCAAGCGCGCGAAGCGAGCGAGCGCTGCGTCAAGCTCTGCCACCTGCTCTGGATTGGCGCCCTTCTGTGGCCCGAACACAGCGGTAGCCCCACGCGGACCACACAGCGGATTATCGACGTCGACCGCGGCCGCAACACTGAGCGTCGCGAGACGTGCGTCCAGTCCGCTGGCGTCAAGACTAGCCAGCTGAGCCAAGGCTGCCCCTCCCGGCGGCAATTCCTCGCCTTGAGCATCCAGCAAGCGCAGGCCAAGTGCCTTGAGCATGCCGCTGCCGCCATCATTGGTCGCGCTGCCACCCAACGTCAGAATCAACTGCTCGGCACCCACGTCCAGCGCAGCCAGAATCAGCTCACCGACACCATAGGTGCTGGCGATACGCGCATCGCGTTCGTCCGGTGTCAGCAGGTGCAAACCACTGGCCTCAGCTAGCTCAACAATGGCGGTGCGGCTACCCGGCTGCCACCCCCACTGTGCGCTGACCTTGCGTCCTAGCGGATCCTGTACCTGACAGCAACGTGCCTCGATAGGGTCTGACTCAATCGCTGCTGCCAACAGTGCGGCCAACGTGCCCTCCCCGCCATCTCCCAATGGGCAGAGATCCAACTCGGCATCAGGCAAGACACGCCGTATACCGACGGCCATGGCTTCAGCCGCTTCACTGGCTGCCAATGCTTCCTTGAAGCTATCCGGGGCCAGCAGAATTCTCGGCGCAGATGATGAAGACACTACTGCATCAACACTTGTTTCGAAATTTGCGTCAGATCCATGAAGGGGCATCCGTACTTTCCTTGTCGAGAGTAGCAATGAGGATGAGTGTCATAGTACACAGCCACGGCACAAACGACTCTTCTCAAATCGGATGACAGCTCATCCTTACCAACGACATGCATCGGCCACAAACACAACTGCCGCCCGTCGGAAGCCCGACGGACGGCAGTTGAAGGTCACTGACTCAGTGATTCAGTGACGTGTTACTGACATTACTCAGCTGGCTTCACCAGACGTGTTTCTGTCGGTGCCAGACTGACCTTGCCTTCGCGCTTCAAATGGCCCAACGCGCGCTTGAAGTTAGCCTTGCTGGCGCCAAAGGCTTCGCTGACGGCTTCAGGCGCGCTCTTGTCGCCCAACGGCAGCACACCACCGCTGGCCTCAAGGCTCGCGAGAATACGATCCGCCAGCTGCTGATGCCCAGCCGGACCCGGCGCCTGCGGCGTCAGATCAATATTGCCATCACCATCATTTTTCAATACCCACAGGCGCAGACGATTGCCAATACGCAGACGTGTGAAGATCCGGTCGTGATGCACAAGACCCCAGTGGGTATTGTTGATGATGATCTTCATGCCCAGCTCCGTACGCGCGGCGACCAGTCCTGAGACTTCCTCGCCTGCGGCATACTCGCTTGGCACCTTATCCAACCAGCGATCAAGACGCATCGAAGCGACCATGCGGTCACTGTGCTTGTCGAGTCCGACGTGCACCATCGCAAACTGACCGGCCTTCAACTCGCGCTTGCGCTCGCCGTAGGGCAGCAACAAGTCCTTGCTGAGGCCGTTATCGAGGAAGGTACCGATATCATTGACTTCGACCACCTTGAGTGCGGCAAATTCACCGGCCATGGCACGCGGATAACGCGTGGTCGCCAGCAGACGGTCTTCGTCATCCAGGCTGACAAAGACTTCAACGGCATCGCCGATGTCAGAGCCGGGGGGAATGAAGGGCGTCGGTAGCAGAATTTCACCATGACTACCGCCATCGACGAAGACGCCGAAGCCGACCCGCTTGGTGATCGTCAGGGTATTGCGCTGGCCGATAGCGAGCGGAGCAGACATGTAACCTCTCTTTGCGCTTGCCATGCCACTGGGGCACGATCAGCGCAGACATAACAAATGAAAATTGCGAAGCGCTTTGAAAGCGTAGCGTCTGGACCACGGATAGCGTAGCGCCTGGACATGAGACATTACGCTTTCAAAGCGAGTCAAACGAACTCAGCACCGCACGCCGGGAGCGTGCGGTGCTGAGCATGACGATATCTGCCGCTTGCGCAGCGAAAATCAGTCGCGGAAATTATTGAACTGCAGCGGCAGCTCAATGCCTTCATCACTCTTGAGCAATGCCATGGCGTCCTGCAGATCATCACGCTTCTTGCCGGTCACACGGACTTTCTCGCCCTGGATCTGCGCCTGCACCTTGAGCTTGGCATCCTTGAGCGCCTTGACGACCTTCTTGGCGTTCGCCTGATCGAGCCCCTGGCGCAACACCAGCTGCTGGCGGGCACGTACTCCACCACTTTCAGGATCTTTCTCTTCCAGACAGCGCACGTCGATACCGCGTGCAATCAGACGTCCCTTGAGCAGATCAATCATCTGACGCAGCTGAAAATCAGCCTCTGCCTCAAGATTGACGTTCTCTTCCTTCTCGAGTGCGAAGGTGGCAGTCACGCCCTTGAAGTCGAAGCGAGTCGCGAGTTCGCGATTGGCCTGATCGACGGCGTTCTGAACTTCGTGTTTATCGAGTTCGGAGACAATATCGAATGACGGCATGGAGTGATTCCTTTAGAGCCTTGAAAAATAGCGCATTGACGCGAAAGCACCCTAGAACGAAAGTGCCATAAAGAACAGCGCATCCTAGCCCATGAAGGCGTGTCGCGCCATGCCCGCACGCAAGGAGTCTGACTCAGACGGCGTTGGCATCGACAAGTGCCGTCAGCGTCTTGCGCATCTTCCAGGCCGAAGCGCCGTCTGCATAGTAATCCGTCAGACGACCGTATTTGGCAAAGCCATGCCGCTCATAGAGCGCGATCGCAGGCGCATTACCGGTATGCACCTCAAGATCCAGCTGCTGACAACCCTGTTCACAGGCCAGGCATTCAAGCGCACTCAGCAACTGTTGCGCCAGGCCACGCCCTCGTGCATCGGGATGCAAGCAAAAGGAGTAGAGCCGTGCCCGCTGTGAATTGCGTCGAAACAGCAAGGTGCCGTAACCCAGCACACTACGTAGCGGCGTGGCGTCATCCTGCTCAATACTGCCTGTCGGCCACAGGGCAGCCATGACATTGCTGGAGTCCGCCGCCATGCTTGAGGACTGTAGAGGCGAGGTTGTCTCTTCATCGGGCTGAATGACCACCAACGTGCGCGCATTGGCACGCAGAATGAGGTGAGACAACTGACGACGACTAAACCAGTCGCTGTCAAAGCTCACTTCCTCTAGCTCTACAAGAGCATCGAGATCAGCTCGAATGGCAGGACGCAAAATAGGGGTCATGGTGCAGGCTCTCTCGCTTGGCAGTGCCCGCAAGCTGCATTGACAGACAGCTTGAAATGGCGCGTTTGGATGCGCTGCATTCTGGCCATGCAGGCGTGTCTTGTCTTGGCCTGATTGCATGAAATTATTTCACCTTTCAGCCTATTGCGATGACGGGGATTGTTTTTCATGATGCGCATATTAGGCATCGCTTCGGTGCCCGCCCTTTAAGGCTCTGAAATGTCACGTCTGCGTATTGTGGTTGACCGTGTTTCCGACTGGCGCGCTTTCTATCCCAGTGACGATGTCGTCAGTGCGCATGACTTCCTCTCAGAGCTCTCCAATGATGCACCCACCGTAGCGACTGGTGACGATGCGCCGCAGCCTGCGACTCATGTCATCAACCTGTGCGGCGGACTCGACTATCTGGGTATCGGCTATTATGTCTCGCTGCTGGCACAGGCGCGCGGGCAAAAAGCGCTGCCGACTGTCGAAACCCTAAACCTGCTGTCGCGCAAGTCATTGATCGACATGGAGCTAGGCGGCATCCGTGTGCTGCTGGAAGAACTCACGCGTAAAGGTTCATTACCAGCACCGAGTCACCTGCCGCTTGTCGATGGCAAGCGTCCGCGTATTGATCTGTTGTTGGCCTTTGGGGAAAGCGATGATTCCGCGCTGTCACGTCTTGGCCGCAAGCTGTTCGAACGCCTGCCCTGCCCGCTGCTGGAGGTACGCCTTGAAGCACGTGGCGATACCTGGACACTCAAGCGTATTCGCCCTCAATCACTGAGCCATCTGGCAAAACGTGACGAGGACCGATTTGCTCAGGCCATCAACCGCCACTCACGCAAGGTCTGGCGGACGCCCAAAGCACGTCATCACTATCGCTTTGATCTGGCAATGCTGGTCGATCCAGACGAAGCGCTACCGCCGTCAAATCGTACCGCGCTGAAGCACTTCATTCGTGAAGGGCGTCGACTGGGTATTGATGTCAGCCTGATTACGCGCCGTGACGAAGGGCGTTTGGCTGAATTCGATGGCCTGTTCATTCGCGAGACAACCAGCCTCGACCATCACACCTATCGTATGGCCAAGCGTGCCGAGCATGAGGGGCTGGTGGTGATGGATGATAGTCAATCAATCCTGCGCTGCACCAACAAGGTCTTCCTGCATGAGCTACTCAAGGCACGTGGTCTGAGTGCACCACAGGGTCGCCTGATTCATCGCGGCGAACTACGCCAACTGGCTGAGCGTGGCCAGCACATGCGCTACCCGCTGGTAATGAAGGTGCCAGATGGCGCCTTTTCGCGTGGCATCGTCAAGATTGAGGGGCCGGAAGCACTGGTGCGCGAAGCAGAGATTCTATTCCATGATTCCGCGTTGCTGCTGCTGCAGGAATGGCTGCCAACGGAATTCGATTGGCGCATCGGTGTGCTCGACGGCAAGGTGCTGTATGCCAGTCGTTACTATATGGCCCGTGGCCATTGGCAAATTTACGATCACAGCGGTAACCGGACTCGCTCCGGAGGCTTTGCCACGGTAGACCCGAGTGAGGTGCCGCCCGCGATCATCAAGGCTGCGCTTAAGGCGACACGCCTGATCGGTGATGGCCTCTATGGTGTCGATCTCAAGCAGCTGGAAGACCGGGTGGTGGTGATTGAGGTCAACGACAACCCGAACCTGGATGCAGGCGTTGAGGATATGGTGCTGGGCCGCGAGCTTTATCGTCGCGTGATGGAAGTCTTCCTGGTGCGCATGCAGGCGCGCCGCCAGCCCGTACTTGGCTAACTCGTGCGTAGCTAACCCGCCCCTTGGCTTTAAAGGTAGGCCAAGCCTCTTTGGCCATCATGACTCAGGATAACGACTCTGTGCCTTTGCCTGAACGCAGCACGCCCGCCATGTTAGACAGGCGGGCGTGCTGCGTTCAGGCTTTCGGTGATGTCAGGCCATGCTGCCAAGCCATGCTGACGGGCCCATCAGAGGCCACCTGCCGTCAACCAGCGTTCAATCTGTGCAGGGTGCTCATCAATCCAAGCCTGCGCGCCCTCCACCGGGTCACCACGTGATTCGATCCCTGCCATCAGTGTGGCAAGTTCTTCATCACTCATTTCCCATGCATTCAAGGCCCGTGTGATCTTCGGAAAGTCCTCGCCAAACGCGAGGCGCGACATCCAATGGATATCTTCATTATCGCCGTAAATACCTTCAGGGTCTTTCAGATACTTGAGGTCGTATTTGGCGAATGCCCAATGAGGATTCCATAGCGTCACGAGCATCGGCGCCTGACGTGAATATGCATCACTCAATGCCGACATCATCGCGGGCTCCGAGGAATTGACCTGCTTCATATCGAGTTCATAGCGATCAATCGCATCATCGGTCAAGGCAGCAATGGCAGACCCGGCATCGATGCCTAGCACCGTTGGCCGACCCTTGTAGGCAAATTCATCTTCACGCCCCTTGAGGTCTGCAATGGAATCAATATCCACATAGCTTGGCACTACCAACCCAAGCCCAGTACCGCGGTACCAGATGTCGTGAACTTCAATATCGTCATCATAGGGCGCTAGAAACGGTGCATCTGACGTAGGTAGCCACAACTCCAGCGTGACATCGATATCACGAGTTGCAAGCCCGGCAAACAAGACACTCTTGCCAATGGACTTCAGTTCGACGTCATAGCCTCGCGTGTCT
Source organism: Cobetia sp. L2A1 (assembly GCF_009796845.1). Taxonomy (NCBI): domain Bacteria; kingdom Pseudomonadati; phylum Pseudomonadota; class Gammaproteobacteria; order Oceanospirillales; family Halomonadaceae; genus Cobetia; species Cobetia sp. L2A1. Next base: position 2,806,577 of record NZ_CP047025.1, read on the forward strand.
AGCAGCAGTTTCCACATATTGGCGACAGCCACATTCTCAGCCCAATTATTGGTACCGAGAATCACCTTACGGTCATCAGAGGCTTGCGCTTGACCAAGCGCCGCACTCAATGCGACAGCGCCTAGCAGGCCGAATAATGCTCTCTTGATCATGCTGCCATCCTTTTGTTATTAATATTATATAATTATTTATAACTTAATTAAGATAACACCATAACAAAAAGGAATAAAGATTTCATCCTTTGCGCCAAATGCAACAACGCCCGCTCCTCCTGCAAAGAGGGAGCGGGCGTTGTTGTTGAGACAGAAGAGCCAGTGTGACGACAGTATTTACTCGCCCAGCGTGACCTCAATCTCATAGCCGGTGAACTTGCGCAGGTTGATCACGCCAGTGTCGAGAATCAGGTACTGTCCCTTGAGACCCTCGAGCACACCTTCCACGACCGGTGTCTTGTCGAAGTTGAATGACGTGACCTTGGTGGGCGCAGTACGTACCGGGAAATCAAACGCCAGCGGCGTCGTTCTCAATACGCGAATGGCACCCTCACCACAATGCACCTGCAGTGCCGCCAGCCCGTCTTCCATCTGTGCGAGGAGTTGATCACGCTCGGCTTCCAGATCCAGCTCAGCCACATCGCCTTTCAGCATTGCGCGCCAGTTGGTTCTGTCATTGACCGCCTGCTTGAACAATACCTCTACCAGCCCAGACTGCAGCCGGTTGGACACCTCGACAATCGGTAGCGCCTGAATGGCGCCCTGATCAAACCAGCGAGTCGGCATCTGAGTCGCACGCGTAATGCCGACCTTGAGCCCCGAAGAATTGGCGAGATAAACGATGTGCGGCTGGAAACAGAACTGCTCGCCCCACTCCGGGTCACGACAGGTGCCCTCGGCGAAGTGGCAGGTTTCTGGCTTCATGATGCAGCCATCGCACTGCGGCAGCTTGCGAAAACAGGGATAGCAATGGCCCTGCGCGAAGCTCTTCTTGGTCTTGCGACCGCAGTGTGTACAGTGAATCTGACCGCTGAAGGTCAGACGTATCGGCTGGCCTAGATAGGCATTCAGTGGCTGACGCTTATCGCCAAGACGCAACGCATAGTTGGCCTCTACACGCTCACGCAGTCCAGCAACGGCCTCGGGCGAAGTGTCAATCACGACAGGCTCACCGGATGGCTCTATCGACATCTTGGCAAGATTACCGCTCAGCGTACGAGACTCAGCGTGGCTGACAGTATGCTGGGCCTGATCTTCACTGGCCTTCAGCGTAGCGTCGAGTGTCAATTGACCCACTTGATCTGCTCCGGCTCATCCTTGACAGCCTTGTCCTCAGCAGTCTCGTCACGCGGACCACAGGTACCGTTATCGATGAAGCCGACACGGGACTCAGGCGTTACATTGTTGTGCACTTCATACTTGATAACCGCTTCCATGCACAGCGCAACCTGCTCTGGCGTCAGCACTCGTCCATCCGGCCACTTCCGCAGCTGCATGGATTGTTTGAGGCTCTCATAGATAGCGGGCGTCATCTGTCCCACCATGCCGTCAAAGGTCATGTTGCTCATGGCTTCTCTCCTGATACTGGGCCACGGCTGCCGTCGCAGTCCGTGATTGATGGCCGCCATTCTATCACTGTCATCTCTGGTGCTGTCAGCATGCGACCTCTGACGACTCATCGGTGATCCATCGGGCTCTACCTACGGAGCCATCTACGGAGCTATCCAACGACGTTATCTGGTGAGATATCTCGTGAACTACCCATCGCGCTTTCCTGCCGCACTATCTCGCAAGCATTGTCGCAAAGCACTTGAAGCTGCCTAATTCGCTTTCTGCCGCATGCGCCTTGGCAACAGCAAGCCAAGCACCAGGCCAGATATCAAACCACCCAGGTGCGCTTCGTTGGCAATATCACCTAGCCCGATAGCATTCGAAAGCGGCGTCATGCACAGCACAAGATAGATAAGCATGAAGATCATCAACGAACGCTGGATCTGGTAACCCAGCGCCGGACGGCGACGGGCAGCAATGAACACATAACCAATAACGGCAAAATCGATGCCGGAGAGCCCCCCGAACAGCACACTGCCGACCGCGTACTGCGCCAGATTGGCTGCAATGCCGCTGATCAAGAGCACCAATGCAAAACGCCAAGGACCATCAATGGCTTCGATCTGACGGCCAAAGACCCATAGCCACAGCAAATTGAAGACCAGATGCAACACACCAAAATGCATCAGCGAGGGTGACCACAGCCGCCACCACTCACCGGATAATGTCGCTGACAATGTCTCGGGGCGGATATGCTGTGTACCGATCAATTCAAAGGGTACGATCGCCAGCCACTGGAACACTGCCGCCTGACCGAGGGAATACTGTGCCAGCACGGTAAGGCAGCAAGCCAGGCCGACAAGCCAGGTCAATGGCGTCAGACGTATGAGTTGCCAGAGCCCAGCGGGATTCACGCCATGCACGCTCACAGGCGTAGCACCACCATCTCGCAGCGACTCCCCGTTCGAGTGGCGCTCCAACATGGCCACCACGACTGACAGCTTCTCAGGGTCTGCCAGCCATAGTACTTGCTTTGCCTCGCCAGAATCTGGCGAGGCAGGCGCATCGTGAGTGATTTGATGACCGATACCCTCAGCCCATAGCGCTTCACGCAATGGGAGGCTATCGAACGCCTCTGGCAACGTCAGAACCTTGAACATGCAGTGCCCCTAGCAGTACTTGGCAGTAGTAATGCACCGTCGACAGGCTGCCGAGACGCATAAAAGAAAGACATGACGGGCGGGACATCAACATGGCGTCCCGAATGGCTATCAGACAGGCATAAAAAAAAGCCCGGTGGGGGGCCACCGGACTGAGCAAGGGATCATTCAAGGGAACACTTACTCAGAGTACGCCAATGGCGAATGGTTCACCGCACTTCGATTGAAAAAACCAATGACCATCAACGTATTTTTAAACAAAGCCTATATGGCGACTTCAACACCTGCTGCTGCCGCTGATTACTCTACAGGCTTATCACTACCCTGGCCCTCAGTGTACTCCTGACTCGATAGTGCATCAGCAGGTAGCTCCTCAGGCAGTGGCCGCCGCGAGGGTTCACGTGGCACCGGTACCCAAACGAAGTTTTCAGCATCCAAGGTTGCCTCACCACTAAAGCGATAGGCCACCAATCGGCCGAACTTGACGGCGCTGTAATCCAGACAGGCGATGTTAGGTGCAGGTAGCGCCGGTAGGCCCTCGCACCAGTAATGCCCCAAGAACAATGGCGGTTGCTCCACTCCGTAATAGGGGAGATTGGCAAGTTCGTCATCACTCAGCCAGCGGGATTCCAGTTCGCCCGGAAGATTATCCGGCTGAAAGACGACATCACCATAGGTGCGCGGTTCACGCGCCCAGAAATGGGTACGGAAGCTACGTCGCGTGAAGCCATCGCCGGAGTGAATTTCGACACCTTCCGGCAAACGCAGACTCGCGCCACGTGTCAGTCGCTCCAGTACTCGCCAGGCAAAGCTGCTGGAATCAATGGAATCGTGTAGAAAATCCTCATCGATGCGTCCATCAGGACAGCGCTCAAGAAAAGCGCGCACCAACGGCTCATCCCAGCAGGCATGCACCACTCGCAGGCCGCTCTTGCCAGGCGCCAGCGGCGGCAGGTCAAGACACAGCGGCATACGCATGAACCAGCGCAGCGCCTCGTCCCACTCATCGGGATGATGCTGATACTGCTCCAGCGTTTCGCGAATGATGCGATTATGCCGTGACGTATGCGGCCGCAAGAAGCTGCGGTGCTCCTCGCCCTTCTGCTGACGCCCACGCCGACAATAAGCCAGTGCGTTGTACTCGTGATTCCCCATCACGATCAGCGCCTCTCCGGCATCGACCATGCGACTGGCCAACTGAACCGCCAACCTGATGCGCGGGCCGCGATCGATGATATCGCCAAGGAAGATCACCTTGCGTGTCGGATGACGATAAACACCATCGATCAGATGATAGCCGAGCGTCTCCAACAACGTCGCCAGGGTCGCGCCGCAGCCATGCACATCACCGATCAGATCATAGCCATCTTGTGGCGTCACAAACTCATTCATGCAGTGAGCCTTGATGTCATTCGCCGAGGCGGTTGCTCCAGCCGAGCTTGGTACGACAGATCTCGAAATAGTTGTGCTCCAGTGGGTGAATCAGCGTCAAACGCTCACGCTTGCGACGAATCTTGAGCACATCTCCGGGTTTGGCGACTACCTGCGTCTGACCATCACAGCTGATATGCGGATACGTCGAGTTGCTGGCACTGATATGCAGTGTTATCTCACTGGCCGCGTCGATGACAATCGGCCGGCTAGATAGCGTATGCGGGAACATCGGCACCAGCGTAATCGCCTCAAGGCGAGGATGGACGATCGGGCCACCACCGGACAGCGCATAGGCAGTTGACCCCGTCGGGGTCGCGACAATCAGCCCATCCGAGCGCTGGGAATAGACAAACTGCCCGTCGATGAACAGCTCAAACTCGATCATGCGCGCAGCCTTGCCCGGATGTAGCACGACATCGTTCAGGCCATCTGCGGCGCCAATCTTCTCGTTATCACGGAAGACTTCTGCCTCGAGCAAGAAGCGCTGCTCACTGAGATATTGACCACCCAGCACCTCTTCAACTTTCTGCTCCAGCTCATCGGGCCGAATATCCGTGAGAAAGCCTAGCCGGCCTCGATTGACACCCAGTACTGGGGTGCCACTACGACAGAGCGCGCGCGCGGCGCCCAGCAGGCTGCCATCACCACCGACGACAATCACCAGATCACAGCGCTCACCCATCTGACGACGGCTGGCCACTTCCAAACCATGGTCCAATAACAGCGTAGCGGTACGCTCTTCGATCACCATGGCGAGCCCACGGGCATCCAGAAAGCGAATCAGGCGCTTGAGCGTGTCGACCACCTGAGCACTGCCCAGCCGACCGATCACACCGATCGTATTGAATTTCTGCTCCATTACGCCTCCCCGGCTGTCATGACGGCCATTATGCGGACTCCCTGCACAGCCGGCAATGCGCCCGACTTTCGTAGCGGCTTTCGTCCCATATCACCTCATATCGGCGCTACACGATGTTGCATAACATCTATCTCCCATACATCCATCTTCCACGCGTGAGCGTTAAACCAGTCAGTCCCTCATGTCCTGCGCGGCAGTGTTATCGATGTCATTGACTCTCTACGTCTCTTGTTCTTGACGAACCGGTTCTTGACGAGCCTGTTCTTGATGGCACTGACTATTGATAACTCACCGTCGCCCGCGCCTTACTTTCAGGAGTACTTGCTCATGCAGCTTGCCATCGCCCAAGGGTCCGGCTACCGTCACTTTAACAATGGATCCCCACCCAGAGGAGCCGGCACCACCATGCCAGCACACACACCGTCTGCCAGTCCGCAGGAATCAGACACCTTCGATCACGCCAGCGCTATCGAAGCCTGTGCCCGTGGTGAAGAATCCGCCTTTCGCAGTCTCTATGATCTGGAATCGGGTCGTATGCTTGCGCTCGCGATGCGCTTGCTGGGGAGTCGAGATCAAGCAGAAGATGCTGTCCACGATGCCTTCATCAAGCTGTGGTCCAATGCCGGACAATATCGGCGAGAACTGGGCAACGGCCGCGCTTGGCTGTTCAGCATCTTACGTTATCGCGCATTGGATCAGTTGCGTGCTCAAGGGCGTACACCGCGGGGTAACAGCGATGCGCTCGATACCCTGGCAGATTTACTCGCCAATCCGGAAACCGCCGCAGATGATAGTCAGACAGCGCATCAGCTCAGCGATTGTCTTGGTGAACTGGAGCTGCCTCGCCGTGAACCCATATTGCTGGCCTTCTTCAAGGGGCTGACGCACGAGCAGATCGCAGAGAAGATGAGCTCACCACTCGGCACCATCAAGGGACGCATTCGCGCCGGACTCAAGCTACTGCAGGAGTGCCTGTCACGATGAATACTTCCCTTATCCCCGAATCACCTGAAGAGCAGAACCTGCTGCTCGGTGAACATACGCTAGGCCTGTTGGACCCAGAGCGCGAGGAAGAGATACGTGCCTGGATAGCACGCGACGATGCCGCCGCCCGCATGGCCCTTCGCTGGCAACAGCACTGGCTGAGCGTCAGTGATCGCCTGCCTCCTGAGCCTGCTTCTGATTCGCTCTGGAAGCGTATCGATGCAAGTCTCACACGTCTGAAGCAAGCGCCCCCGACAGCTTCTTCAGCAAGCCGTGAAAAGGGACGCCAGCCATCGTGGCTGGTACGCTGGCTGGGTGGCGGTATCGGTCTTGGGTTGGGTGCAGGTCTGGCGCTTGCCCTCGCGATGCAGATCGGCCCCTTCGCCCCTCAGGACGGCGCTGACACCCGTGCGCCTGACATGGCAGTGCAACCCTCCAGTTCCGCCGAACAGCGCATGGTGGCCGTTCTGCAGACGCTGGAAGACCCGGGTACGCCAACGTGGGTGGCACATGTCACCACCAGCGGCGGGCTTCAGCTGACGCCCAAGACGAGCATAGCGCAGCCCTCTGACGGTGTGATCGAGCTGTGGACACTAACCGACCCAGCCGAAGGTCCACGCTCGCTGGGCCTGGTAGACGCCGTAGCAGGTATCGAACTAAGCGCTGCGCAAATTGGCAGCATGAATCCGGGGCAGCTGCTGGAGATGACGCTTGAACCTGATGGCGGTTCGCCGACGGGCAAACCGACGGGCAAGGTCCTCGCTATTGGCCGGTTGGTTGATCTCAATCAGCTCGACAGTTAGACACAGCACTCATCAGCTACGCGGCCACGAACAAGCCGTCGCACGCTACAGGCGCCCCTGAAAGCGTGAATGCCGCCAGGGGCTCCTTGTACCTGTAGTGGTGATGACCCTACTGGCGAAACGCCAGACAGCAAAAAGCCCCGCATTGGCGGGGCTTTTTTATACCTGAAGCGACATCTTTACAGGTATCAGCGCGGGTGGAGCCTGGGCCACACCTCAAGACGCGTATCACTTAGCTTTCAGTACGTTCCAGCCAAGCTTCAACGGTTTCAGCACCGTGAGCTTCTTTCCACTCTTTCAGCTGCTTGTGGTTACCACCACGAGTCTCGATCACTTCACCGGTGTTCGGGTTCTTGTAGATCTTGAGCTTACGCTTGCGGCGCACGCCGCCAGACTTGTTCTCGCCAGCAGAAGCGGCAGCCGGAGACTGGGACGCTTTCGGGTCCAACAGAGAGATGACATCACGAGTGGACTTGCCGTACTCGCTCATCAAGGCATCCAGCTTATCCTTGAATTCCAGCTCATTTTTCAAACGGTCATCATTGCGCAGCGTTTCAAGTTGCTCTTGAAGCTTCTTGAGCTCTTGTTCTTTCTGCATGAAGTCAGTTAGCAGGGACATGGACATCTCCAGTTTATCGGGACAGGCAATTAAGGCACAGGAAGGTTGCGCTGAAATCAGTCGGGAAAATATTCATTTGCCTGACAAACAAATCACTACCCACCCATAAGATCTGTGCAGGACACTCGGGACAATTTAAGCACCCGCACAAGGACAGGAGCGATTATAGACCAGAGATACCGGCAACGTGAAGCGTTAAATAGCGTGTTTCAAAAATATGCAATATTTGATGATATTGCAACACCCTGCTTAAAAACAATACTCAATACCTACTGACATCATTAAGCACTAGCATCAATCTCATTGGTTACAAGACGCTTACCTTGATAGAGAGGATATTGTACTGCGCCTGGACTCCCAACGTTAAGCCTGTGAGCGCATTCGGCCCTAAAAGTTCACGGGTTATTCACAATACCTGTTCATGGGGCATTCATTCCGTCGAGCGTTGCAGTACTTCATGAGAGGCCCCTCTTCATTTACGGTTCATACAAAGTCCGAGGCTTTCTTTGCAGCTCATGCAAAACAGATATTCTTCGTTACAACAGCAAGAATTTCTAAAGTAGAAAAATGAGCAAACTAGCTTACGTCGAAGCGTGTTTTTCGCCATATAGCGTCGTTTATCATTAGTAGTCAACCTGATAGAATAAAAATGTTAACAAAGAGCATTCCGTCTCTCTTACCTGCTGGAGAATTCACATGTCCTGCACTCGACTCACCTCTGAACCACTTCCACAGCAGGCGCTCTGGCATCCCTATACTCAGATGCAGGCCATGCCTGCGCCTCTTGATATCGTCGGCGGCACCGGCTCACGCATGACGCTCGCCGGTGGCGAAACATTGCTGGATGCCACATGTTCCTGGTGGTGCATGATTCATGGTTATGGTCACCCACGGCTGGTCTCTGCCATCCAAGCACAAGCCGCTGAGCTATGTCATGTCATGCTGGGTGGCATACGGCACCGTCCCGCAGTGGAGCTTGCCGAGGCACTGGTGCGCATTACACCGCAGGGGCTGAATCATGTCTTTTTCTCGGACAGCGGCTCCGTCGGAATGGAAGTCGCGATGAAAATGGCTGTGCAATATCAGCAGCAGCGTAAAGATCGTGATGACACCAGGGGGCGTACACGCATGTTATCCCTGATGAAGGCATATCACGGTGATACCGCAGGCTGCATGGCGGTGTGTGATCCCGAAGAAGGCATGCACTCACTATTCGCCGATTTTCTACCCAAGCACTACTTTGCGCCCGCACCCACGGCAGGCTTCACAGCAACGCGGGAAGAGGTTGCGTCTGATATTGCCTGTCTAAGAAGGAGCCTTGAAGCCCACTACCATGAAATAGCCGCATTGTTGATGGAGCCATTACTGCAAGCTGCTGGTGGGCTCAATATGTACTCGCCCTACTACCTTGAAGCAGCACGTGCGCTATGTGACGAATTTGGCGTCGTATTGATCTTCGATGAAGTCGCTACTGGTTTTGGCCGCACCGGAAAACTCTTTGCCTGTGAGCACGCCAATGTCACGCCCGATATCATGGTGTTGTCCAAAGGGTTGACCGGCGGCTATCTAGGGCATGCGGCAACGATTGCACAGAGCCATATCTTTCATGCCTTCGATGGCGAGGATGCTGACAACGCCTTCATGCATGGCCCCACCTTCATGGGTAATCCATTGGCCTGCCGCGTCGCACTGGAAAGCCTCAAGGTATTTGAGGAAGACAATTATCTGGCCAGGATTGCAGAGTTGAATCAGGTACTGCGCGAAGAGTTGCTTGAGTTTTCCCATCCCGCCATTCGCGATATTCGTGTACTGGGTGCCACTGCAGTCATTGAAGTTCATGACGCCAAGAGTCTTGAAGGGGCACAAGTGCATGCTCGCAAGCAAGGTGTCTGGCTACGCCCCTTCGGACGCTGGCTATACACAATGCCCGCCTACATCACGTCACATGAGGATTTGCGACAGATTACGCGAGCCATGACCAGTCACTTTAGCGCGCCGAGCCAATGAGCTGACACCTGCATCTCGAACATACATCGCACCAGGCGAGCGTGATGTATGTTCGAGATAGGAAAACGGATGGAACAGGTGCGACCGCTTATTCTTCAAACACCCCATAACCGAACTTCAAGCTGCTGATGGTCCGCCGCCGTGAGCTGCCCGCCCTTGAGCAGCTTCTTGAGAAAGTGACGATAGCGGCGCGCAATCTTGCGCCGAGCCAGCCAGGCAACACCTGTGGCCAATGGCAGAAAGTCAGGATTGGAGATGCCATCAATCAGCCATAGATGTGGCGGCTGGCCGGGAGTGAACTGCACCACGACATTGCGATCGTTCAAGTCTGATGGAATCAACCAGCGCTTATCCAGATAGTGATAGAGACTGGCCAGTTGCTCTCTCAACTCGCTACCACTCAGCGATGCAGGATCGTCATTGCAGACGTCACGCAGGCGCCGTGAGGTGGTGCCGTCACCATCGAGAATCAGATCGAACACCAGCCCCAGCCCCTCTGGGGTCGCCACGCTGCCGTGATACGCCGGCACATGGGACCAATCACGCATTCCTCGCCTGACAAGTCCTTCAAAGTAGCGCTGCTCGCGCTGATTCTGACGACTTCCCTTATCGGGATAGCGTGGCACCTTGATACAGCGGCGTGGATTTTGCGGGTCTTGATAGACGCGCCGATCATTCCCCATGCCAATGACGCGGGCATTTTCCAGCTCCAGCATGCGCACTCCTGTTGAATAACGCCTGCGACTGCAGCCGCCGGACAGCACGGCATTCTACAAAATGCTGCCAAGCGGCGCCAACCTGGCCCAGATGCCGCCTCCATCGTTCATCAATCATTCAGATTGATGCCTCCATCTGGTACGATGGCGCGCCGTTTTTTGATGGCTTTCAGGATGAAGACATCCGGCGAACATCATGCGAGGTATTGCCCGAGATTGGGTGGCCACGCACCCTGGCGATCTTCGCTATTGGCACTCACATCTTTTGAGGTACTCGCATGAATGCGGTAATTCTGGCCGTCCTGGTCATGGTCGGTCTATCCCTTGCCCGCGTCTCGGTCGTCTTTGCTCTGGTCGCCGGCGCACTGGTCGGCGGCCTGTTCAGCGGCCTGTCATTGACCGACACCATGACAGCCTTCAATGATGGCGTTGGCGGTGGTGCCAAGGTCGCCTTGGCCTACGCCACGCTAGGCGCCTTTGCCGTGGCCCTGTCACGTTCTGGCTTGCCCGACATGCTCGCTGCACGCCTTGTGGGCATGCTCAATGGCGAGAGCACTCCGCGCCGCCAGGCCGCCATCAAGTACGGTCTGCTAGGCAGCGTGACACTGGTTGCAATTTCCTCCCAGAACCTGATCCCGGTGCACATCGCCTTCATCCCGATCCTGATTCCGCCCCTGCTGGTAGCGATGAACCGTCTGCGTCTCGATCGCCGTGCCATTGCCTGTGCATTGACCTTCGGCCTGACGGCTCCTTACATGCTGTTGCCGGTCGGTTTCGGTTCGATCTTCCTCAACGACATTCTGCTGGCCAACATCAATGAGGCGGGCCAGGCGATGGGCCTTGAAGTGACACGTGGCATGGTCCCCATGGCGATGGCGATTCCCGTCGGCGGCATGTTCCTCGGTCTGTTGACTGCCGTCTTCGTCTCTTACCGCAAGCCGCGTGACTATGCGACCCGCGAGATCAAATCCACCAACGTGCCGGGCTACACCCCAGACCATACCCCAACGCGTAGTGGCCTGATCATGGGCGTCGTGGCCATCATCGCCGCGCTGGTCATTCAGCTCTATTCTGGCTCCATGATCCTGGGAGGCCTGGTAGGCTTCGCCATCCTGTCACTGGGCGGCCTGTTCAAGTGGAAGGAGGCGGATGACCTCTTCACTTCCGGCATGCGCATGATGGCGCTGATCGGCTTCATCATGATCTCCGCTGCTGGTTTCGCCTCGGTCATGAAGGCCACTGGTGATATCCAGACACTGGTAGATGCATCTTTCCATATCATTGGTGATAACAAGCCACTGGCTGCACTGGTGATGCTGATGGTCGGCCTGTTCATCACGCTGGGCATCGGTTCCAGCTTCTCGACCATTCCTATCATCGCCGCCATCTATGTACCGCTTGCACTGCAGTTCGGCTTCTCACCGCTGGCAACCGTCGCATTGATCGGCACGGCTGCCGCGCTGGGTGATGCCGGCTCACCGGCCTCTGACTCAACCATCGGGCCAACATCCGGTTTGAATGTCGATCAGCAGCATGACCACATCTGGGATAGCGTGGTGCCGACCTTCATCCACTACAACATCCCGCTTATTGTCTTTGGCTGGATCGCCGCGATGACGCTGTAATACGCCATACGGCTCCATGAGTCGCCACACGACTGACACGACAACGCCCGCCAAGGAGGAGTTACCTCCTTGGCGGGCGTTGTCGTTGTCTTGGTGATTGAATCATGTGGCAACAAGACAGCAATACCTCAGAACACGGCGTCACCACTAGACAGTTACTGGACAAGCATCCAGTCTTTCAGCATGATGCGCCAATGCGCAAGATTCTCCATGCCGACTGCGATTGCTTCTATGCCGCCGTCGAAATACTTCGCCACCCCGAGTGGCGCGACGTGCCGATCGCCATCGGTGGCCGTACGGAGCAACGTGGCGTCATCGCTACCTGCAACTACCCTGCTCGCGCCTTCGGTGTCCATTCGGCCATGTCGACGGCACGTGCCCTGCGCCTGTGCCCACAACTGATACTGGTGCCGCCGGATTTTGAGCGCTATCGCGCCATTTCCGAACAGATTCAAGCCCTGTTTCTCGAGTTGACACCCGTGATAGAGCCTCTATCACTGGATGAGGCCTATCTGGATGTCAGTGCCGTGACGGCCTTTCAAGGCAGCGCCACCTGGATGGCGCGCTGGTTGAAGGAAGAAGCTCTCAGACGCACCGGCATCACCCTCTCCATTGGCGTGGCCGCCAACAAGTTTCTAGCCAAGATCGCAAGCGACTGGGAGAAACCCGATGGCCTGACCGTCATCACCCCGCAGACCAGCGATGCCTTCATTCGACAGCTACCGGTCGGCAAGCTGCACGGTGTCGGCCCGGCAACGCTCGCCCGCCTGACACGCCTGAACATAGAGACCTGCGAAGACATGCGCAGTGTGCCACTGACCACGCTGATCGAGCACTTCGGCAAGTTCGGTACCCGCCTGCACGAGCTGTCACGGGGTGTTGACGACCGTCCCGTAAGGGTTGAGCGAGAGCGAAAATCCATCAGCGTAGAGAACACCTACGATCATGACCTGCCAGATCTTGCCGCATGTCTTACGCGACTGCCTGAGCTGATGGAGCGCCTGACCCGCCGTCATGTCCGCAATGACACGCCGGTGTTGGCCAAGCAGTTCGTCAAGGTGCGTTTCAATGACTTCACCAGCACGACACTGGAAAGCGTATTGCCGACCTCCCGCACTTCTCTGCCGGAGGTCGAGAGCTTCGCGACGCTGCTTGAGCAAGCCTGGCGACGTGGTCAACGGCCCGTCAGGCTGCTGGGCGTAGGCGTGCGCCTCAAGGCGATCGAAGAGACTCAGCAGCTGGGGCTTTTTCCGTAATTCATCGCTGAGCGGATGTCTCCTCCGCCGCATCATCTCCCCAGCTGCCCCACAAGGCCGAGGGTGAGCGTAGCCGAATCTCCAGCGGTAACCCTTCTACATCATGCTGAAGGTCAATCTCCTCAAGCGGCTTCAGTCGCACTTCCAGCATCGCCTGGTTACCATCGAAAGGCCCTGCCAGTTGCGATGGCAGCTTCTGTGTCAACTCAGGCGGTGCGACGATACGCGCCAATACGCTACGCCCATCGGAAAAATGCGCTTCCGCAATCCGGCCCACTGCCACCTTGCCCACATACTTGGGGGAGAAATAGGCATGTAACTCCGGCGCATTCGCAGGTACCAGCACGCCCAATGACTCACCGGCACTGACTCGCTGACCGCCCTGCACATACGTCTTGGCCAACAGCCCCGGCTGAGGGGCCTGAATATTCAGCTCGGCAATGGTGGCCTCCAACTGCGCCAGTTGCCGCGTCAGATTCTGACGACGCTGGACGACGGGCCCAGCAAGTTCGGCACGTAGTTTTTCGCGCTGCTGTATCAACAGGTTTTCCTGAGACTGCGACAGCTGATCCCGGGCACTGGCCTGCGACACATGGATGCTCGCCAGATCCGTCAGAGGCACTTCGCCTTGACGTCTGAACGCATCGAACTTGTTAGCCAGGCCCGTCTGGAACGTCAGCGAAGATTGCGCGTTTGCCACACGGCGCTGGGCGGTATCGATCAACGATTCACTCTGCTCCTGGGCGCCTTTGGCGGGTAGCGTCGCGAGTATGTCCTTGAGGGCTTTCCTGTCCGCGATGAGCGCTGAGTCCTCCAGCAGGAACAATGGCTTGCCTGCAGCTATCCTCTCACCCGCCCGTTGCGGAACTGACACGACCCGAGCATCACGCGGACTGGTGATCACCAACGGAGAGTGGGTCAATACCGCGGGTGCCACCAACAACACGCGATCGCGTAGCGCATACCAGCCGAAGGCGATCACTGGCACCAGAATCAATGCCATCAGGCCACACCAGCGCCAACGTCCACCTCCCCGGTGTGCTTTCGCATAAGGTACCTTGAGGCCATTCTGCTGATCAGGATGGCGGGATTTTTCAGGGTCGAAACGAATATCCATCAGAAACGGTTTCCTCGGCGCAGGACCCACCATGGGGCCATGCTGGTTTCTTCGTGGCTGCGGCGCAGCACTTCATTGAGAATCGCGACAAGTGCGAGCAGGCGTAGCGCCAATTGATACAGAGGCATGACCGGCAACCAGGCCATGTCGCGCAATGTCGCGCGAGGATTTCGGCTGACGCATAAAAGGCCCACCAGGGCGTACCAACTGCATAACCCGAGATAGATCAAGTACAGCAATACACTGATGGCCACTGCATGCACCGCCGGTTGAGTGGCGTACCACCACACCACATACCCCCCGATGACGAAGGGCAGCGCCACGCTCTGAACCAGCCCATAGGTCAGCGTGAAGAGCGTGCCTGCCCATCCCATTAGACGCGGACGAATGCCCCGCCAATGCTTGCGCAGGTACACGAAGTAAAGGTCCCCCTCCCAGCGCATGCGCTGACTGGCCAGACTCCGCACCGTCTCTGGGCCATCGGTATAACCGATGGCATCCGGGATGAATGCCAAACGCATGTGCGGATGGCGACGCTGGTACTGCTTGAGACGCAGGGTAAGATCGAGATCTTCTGCAGTGTGGGTGTCCCAGCCGCCGACTTGGCGCACGATGTCGGTCCGGAAGATACCGAAGGCCCCCGAGATATTGTTGATCAGGTTCCAGCGGGCAAGGCCGGTACGGCCATATTCAATGGACAGCAGATACTCAAGTGACTGAAGACGAGTGACCAGCGACCTGGTGCGGTTGCGGATACGCAGGTTGCCCGCAGCAGCCAACACATCAGGGTCTTCAAAGACCACCACGCTACGCATGATCATGTCCGGGGCGAAGCCGGTATCACCATCCAGCGCATACACCAGCTCACCGGTAGCAAAGCCGAGACCCGTGTTGAGTGAGGATACCCGCCCACCCCGCTGCCACTTGGGAACCACCCGCAACGTGCGGTTGGGCAGTCGACGAAATGCCGCGGCCTGGCGGCGCGCTGCCAGCAGAGTGGCCTGATTGGCCGTCGCGCCATCAATCACCATGATGACTTCCACATGGCCAGGATAATCCTGATGCAACAAGGTCTCGGCACTTTCGGCGACGCCCTCCCCCTCCGAGTAACACAGCACCAGGCAACTGACTGACGGATAGCGCTGCGGCATGGCATCCGCGTCATGTGGTCCACCGTGTCCACGATTGCGAAGATGACCGATCATGCCGGTAATCACGATGACTGCCAGCGGCAGCTCGAAAAGGATAAGCAACGGCAACAGGAAAACGGTTCCCCGGAAGGAATGCAGCATCCACTCAACTGTCGAGTGTATTTCCCACAGTACCTGGGAGATGAAGAGATCCAGTCCATTCATGTGGCTCTCCTCATACTGATCCCATAATGGGTGTAGCTGTGTCCACCAGCAGGTTCGGGAGCCACTGGGATGCCTTGCCACGGTGGTGTTCACTCGGTAGCTCGTGCATCTCAAGCGACATGTTGAGCTGTCCATCGAGATGCTTGAGATCAGTCAATGACTGGATACGCAGCGCGACATCCTCGAAACGTTCCCGCGGCGTATGCGGCAACAGGAACAGCCACTGTTGCGCGGTGTATTCGCAGACGAGGTCGGTATCACGCAGCAGACTACCCAGACGCTGAGCCATTCCTTCAAGGAGGCCGTGCTCATCGTCACGATCATGAGACAGCACCATCAATAGATGACGATGAGAGTGACGACGTGCCAGCGGCACCAGCAGGTCCAGCATGTGATGCAAATCAGACGGCACCACACGCTGCCCGGGCAATGGTGTCGAAACACTTGCCCTGTCGGGGGCTGCCACGGCAATGCGTCCTTCGGCGTTCAGCTGCAATGAGGCAATGCGCTGCTGTACGAGCTCACCGGGCTGTTGAGTCTGACCACAATCCAGGCACTGGGCCTCCACCTCGCCCTCCACCAGCCAGAGATCACACTTCCCGCAGGCCAGTGATTCCAGAGGACGGTCGTAATCCACGCCAATGTGACGCAGACGAACCCGGCATTTCGGGCAACTGAGCTGGTCGTGCTGTGTAAAGCGGTCCATGCGGTCCACGTGGCCGCAGGCGAAGCAGTGCAGACCATCCAGCGGCTTGAGATCCAGGTGACGACAACGCGGACAGACATCCACATAATTGAGATGCACGCTTCGACACTGACGACAGTGGCGAGTACGCGTGACCAACGTCTTCTCCTCAAGCCAGCCACGGTGCTCAAACAACTCCAGCAGAGTGCGTTGAGCCTCAGCGTCGAGTCCCCACGCTGACAACAACGGCCAATGGCATCCAGTTTTCAGCTCGGCGGCAAGAGACACGGCCAGTACATGCTCTGGATACAGGCTCCACCACCGCATCAACCGCTCGAAGGGCGCAAGCGCCTGATAATCACGCGCTTCACTCGTCTCAAGTGCCTCACGATGTTCGATCACCGCCTCCAGATTCATCGCTCAGCTACCCGGCCATTGATTGGCCAATGCCTGCACATGGGGTGTGACCGCACCTTCGACGATGATGGGGATCAACGCCCCATGCGGTGTGGCGCGTATCTCCGAGAGCAGGCTATCGAGCTGTCGCAGCCCCGTTGAACTGGCTTCTTCGAAAAAGAGATGAATGGCGGAGTATTGCTCGCTCGGGGGTGGCGTCGCAGCCTGGGCATGGCCCGGATCACTTGGCTGGCCAAGCGCTTCAAGCAAGGAATCTTGCTCGATATGAGTTTCAAGGGGAGGAGTCGCAGCGCGACCGACAACAGCTATACGCATGACAAGGCTTCCCATGAGGTGTGACGGGCATGCAATCGCCAGACTTCCCAGGAAGATGGAAAGTCTGGCGATTGCATGCCGGCTTCTGATTCAGACTTTCATGGACCAGCCTTGTACACCCGAGTTCACGCCTGTCGCCCACCAATAACGACTTTGGTAGCAACTCCATACCTGCTGGTAGGTAGAATGCTGAATTACTAATCTCTTATAATGACTATTCTAGTCAAAAAGGGTCATATACAAACAAGATGAATCTTATACAACAACGACGTATCGATAACGGCCCGACGAAAAAAACCGGCACCTGCTGTGGCAGGTACCGGCGATGGATCGAGGCGGCTGACGTCTCATCTCAGATGACGGCAGCCAAAAGCCTCAGGCAAAGACGATGGTCTTGTTGCCGTGAATCAGCACGCGGTCTTCAAGGTGCCAGCGCAGACCCCTTGCAAGGGCCTTCTGCTCGACATCACGCCCGAGACGCACCAGATCTTCTGCGGTATGGCAGTGTGTGACGCGGTGTATGTCCTGTTCAATGATCGGCCCAGCATCCAGCTCTTCCGTCACGTAATGACAGGTCGCGCCAATCAGCTTCACGCCCCGACCGAACGCCTGATGGTAAGGCTTGGCCCCGACGAAGGACGGCAGGAAGCTGTGATGAATGTTGATCAGGCGACCCGCATAGCGCTCACACAGACTTGGCGGAATGATCTGCATATAGCGCGCGAGCACGATACAGTCGGCATGAGCCTCTGCCACCAGACGTTCGACTTCGGCGAAGGCCGGTGCCTTGTCGTGCTTGTCGACGGGCACATGGTGGAACGGAATCCCATGCCACTCGACCAGCGAACGCATGTCGTCATGATTGGAGATGACACATGGAATATCGCACTCCAGATCCCCGGACTGCCAACGATGCAACAAATCGACCAGGCAATGGGAATCCTTGGAGACCATCAAAACGACGCGCTTCTTGGTAGCGGTGTCATGCATTCTCCAGTGCATGCCGAACTCTTCGCCAATCGTGACAAAGCGCCTGCTAAGTTCTTCGGCACTCAAACCGACAGATTCAGGATTGATTTCATAGCGCATGAAGAAACGACCAGCACCAAGATCAGAATGCTGGTTGGCTTCGGTGATCCAGCCACCCTGCTCGGCAATAAAGGTAGAGACTCGGGAAACAATTCCGACCCGGTCAGGGCAGGACACCACCAGGCGATAGGCGTGAGACATCGTAAGTTCAACCATTGTGAAAGCGAGGAATGATGATGATCCGGCAACAAACACCGGCCAGCACGAGAAGACGAGCACTGATATGACAGCGCGCTGCTCGGCGGAGGCGGACTATTGTAGCGGATCCCATGCACGGGAACAGCGTCTCTACGTGATTTGCGCTACCTGTCAATTAGACCTCGGTGTCAGCCTTGAGCCATCTATCAGCCATCCTTAACACGCCTCGCCATTTGTGGCGCTTCGCGGGATTCCCGTATAGTTGAGCAACATTTTATTGATGGCATGACATCCATGTTGAAACCCCGTGTTCAAGTCCGTCAGAGACAGCGCCCACCGCTGCATCTACTTCCGCTAGGTGGCTGCGGCGAAATCGGCATGAATCTGACATTGTATGGCTATCAGGATCACTGGATTGCCGTGGATTGCGGCATGATAATCCGCCAGGACCTTCCTGATGGGCCGTTGCAGGTCCCTGATATCGAGTCATTGGCTGGACTGGGCATCTGTCCGAAAATGCTGGTTATCACGCATGGCCATGAAGACCATATCGGTGCCGTCGCATGGCTGTGGCCGAAGTGGCGCTGTCCGATCGTCGCTACACCTCTCGCAGCAGGCCTTCTGCGTGCCAAGTTCGCCGAGCGGGAGCTCGAAACCTCCAGCCTGCAGATCATCGAGGTTGATGAGGGCTTCGAATCAGGCCCCTTCGCGCTGCGCCTGCTGCCGTTGACCCATTCCATCCCCGAAAGCTGCTCGCTGCTGATCGTCACGCCGGAATACCGCGTGATGCATACCGGTGACTGGAAGCTGGACCCGGAGCCGCTGATCGGCGAGCCGACTGATCCGGAGCGCTATCAGGCACTGGCCCCGATCGATCTGGTGGTCGGTGATTCCACCAACGCCCCTCTGCCCGGCCATTCCCGCAGTGAAGGCGAAGTCGCACGCGCGCTCGAGAAGACATTGGCGGGATGTCGCGGGCGTGTCGTGGTGACCTGCTTTGCGAGCAATCTAGCGCGCATTCTCGCCTTGGGCCGTGCCGCGGCGCGCAATGGCCGCCGGGTCACGCTGCTGGGCCGCTCGATGGAGCGCATGGTGCGAGTCGCACGCGGGCTGGGCTATCTGGAGGATTTCCCTCCCTTGGTACCCGTAAAAGATCTCGGCTACCTCCCGCCGGAAGAAGTGATGGTGATCGCGACCGGTAGCCAAGGCGAACCACGCGCTGCCCTGTCACGCCTCGCTAACTCACGCCATCCCGATTTTGAACTCGCGGCTGGCGATACCGTCATCTTCTCCTCAAAAGCGATTCCCGGTAATGAGCTGGCGATTGGCAAGCTACACAATGGGCTGACGCGCCTCGGTGTCGGTATCATGGAAGAGAAACAGTTCCCGGACCTGCATGCCTCAGGGCACCCGGCACAGGAAGAACTGCGCACCTTCTACAGCTGGTTGAAGCCTGTGCGCCTACTACCGGTACATGGCGAGTATCGCCATCAGTTGGCACATACACAGGTCGCACAGTCGATGGGGATTGAGGCGCCACTGATCCCCGTCAATGGGGACCTGATGCGTCTCGATGCCCAGGGGCTGTCAGTAGAAAAACGGCTGACGCTGCACGAGCGCATCATTGAGCACGACAAGGTACGACCACTGGATTCAATGGACCGACGTGCACGCGCGCGGCTCGGTCGTCATGGCAGCGTCTCACTCGCGCTACCAGTCACGCTTCAACAAGCCGGCTGGGTGCGTATCGGTCGTTTGATGCTGGATATCAGCGGCACATCCAGCCTGGATGAAGACAGTTTTTCAGAATGGCTGGACGATACGCTTGCAGGCCTTGAAGCCACCAATGAGCGGGAACTAAAACAACAACTGGATAACCGTATCAATCGCTGGCTACGCAATCATTTACGTCATGAGCCTGTACTGTTCCTGCACGTGATGATCATGAGTGAGACGTAAACTCAGGTCACGGACGGCGTCGCGCCATCAGCACTGGCTGTAGACATCCAACGTACTGCATGAAAAAACCCGCTCGGAGATATCCAAACGGGTTTTTTATTTTCCGCCAACACATGAACCGGCGATGGCTTATCCGGCAGTCTTGTTTTTCGGTGGGCGACCACGGCGTTTCGGCTGGTCACTTACAAGATCATCCACGGAAAGACCTGCTTCAATCATCGCATCGCGAATCTCGGCCAACTTGCGCTCTTTGGCAATTTCTTCTTCACGGCGTTGCTCATCTTCTTCTGCTTTCTGCTCGATCACTTCATTGATGACTTCAGAAAGTTTATGCAGTTGCTCCATGGACAGCTGACGGGCAGCTGCACGAGCAACATTCTTGTTACGAGCAATCTTTTCCAGAGAATCTGCTGTCATTTTGCTACCTCCGTCGGTATGAGCCAGGCTGAAAATCAATGCGCAATACCGCATCAAATAGGCTAATACCGCAAAGTATAAGCCCTAAATGTGAACTAACAAGTCTTGATAAAAGCAAGGCTGTGTTTCCACAGGATAGACCAAAAAAACCCCGCTCAATGGCGAGGTTTTTATCAATGCTCGTACGTCATGAGAGATGCCGACAAGGCCAGAACAAGCGTGTATGCAAACTCATCCACCTGTCATGCTCATGAAGCGAACAATTTGCACATCACCGTCAGTCGTGAAGTGATGCCGCTCGGGTTTAAGATGCATTGCCTCGATAATCGCGGCCTTGATCGGCTCGATCTCACCGGGGAGACGACGCATTATCTCGCGAAGATCCAATGAATGCTCGTTACCCAGGCACAGCAGCAACTGCCCTTCTACCGTGACGCGGACGCGATTGCAGGTCGAGCAGAAGTTATGACTGTGCGGCGAGATAAAGCCGACACGAGACTCACTGTCTGCCATGCGAAAATATCGCGCAGGCCCAAGACTGTCCTCAAGCGTTGCTACCAGGGGATAGCGCTCCTCAATCCGGGCCTGGACGTCGTCACTGGAACAGAACGTCTCTTCACGCCCATGATCAGATACCTGCCCCAACGGCATCTCTTCGATAAAGCTGATATCGAGCCCCTCCTCTCGAGCGAACTCAACCAGGTCGACAACCTCATGATCATTGCGGCCTTTGAGCACGACGGCATTGAGCTTGATCCGGAAGCCTTCATCACGCGCCGCGCGAATACCGGCAATCACCTTGGCAAGCTCTCCCGTCCGCGTCAGCGCCTTGAAGCGTTCAGGATCCAGCGAATCAAGACTGATATTCAGGCGACTCATACCTGCCGCCTTGAGACGTGCCGCGTGCTTGACCAACCCGGAACCATTGGTCGTCATGGAGAAGTCCTTGAGTCCCTCAAGCGTGCCAATCTCTTCGACCAGCGTGCCGATATCACGGCGTACCAGAGGCTCCCCCCCCGTCAGACGGATCTTTTCAACACCCAGCTCTACAAAAGCACGTGCCAGCAGCGCGATCTCCTCGAGACTCAACACCTCATCGCGCGGCAGGAACGTCATCTCCTCACTCATGCAATAGACACAGCGGAAGTCGCAACGATCAGTCACAGATAAACGCACATAGCGGATGCGACGACCGAAGTCATCGACCAGGGTTTCCATCACGCTTCTCCTGAGTTCTGAGACACGCCGAGCGGTGAATGGTCATGCTTGTCAGGATGCTCGGTCATGTTTAAAGCGGCCTCTGATACTGGTCTCTGCCAACGCATCAGAGCATCACGGTCACTGATGCGCTCACGCACCCAGTAATCGCCAGAAGCGGTATGCTCTTTTTTCCAGAATGGCGCACGCGACTTCAGGTTATCCATCAGGAAATCACAGGCGGCGAAGGCGGCCTGTCGATGGGCACTCGCGACAACCACCAGCACGATATTGTCGCCGGGTTCGAGCCGTCCAATGCGATGGATGATACGTGCACCATCAAGAGAAAAACGCTCCCTCGCTTCATCAAGCAGCTGCTCGAGACTGCGTTCGGTCATGCCCGGATAATGCTCAAGCGTCAGCGCCACCACATCAGGACGCTGATTGAAGTCGCGCACCAGGCCCGTAAAGGCAACAACGGCGCCAACCCGCCCCTGTGTACGGGTCAGAAATGACTGCTCCGCGCCTATATCAAAATCATCAGATTGAATGCTGATCGAAAATGACGACTTGTCGATTGAAGAAGGCATCGTATCTATCCCCCTGTCACGGGCGGAAAGAAGGCGACTTCATCCCCAGCGCGTAACGGGTGATCATCCCGCACCATGTCCTGATTGACGGCACATAGCACACGTGTATCGTTCAGCGCCTCCAGCTGAGGATCACGCAGTGATAGCGTTCGCTTGAGACCGCCCACAGTCGCATCCGTCAATGTGTCGGGATTGAGCACCAGAGACTCGAGGTCCAAACGCTCGCGCAGCTCGGCAAGGAAGAGTACGTGTATCGTCTCGCCCTCAGCAGCATTGCCAGCAGTCGCTGCCATGGTGGGTGCCGAACCGACCGGCGCTGCAGTGATGGATTGAGTACTGGCAGCCGCCGGGACGGGCTCATCAGGCACAGCAGATGCAGAGGTCGCAGGTGCGCTATCACGTTGCCAGTCACCACTCTTGCCGCCTGTCTTGGTCTCGAGCTGGATATCACCAATCACGATGCCCTTGTCCACTGCCTTGCACATGTCATAAAGCGTCAGTGAAGCCACCGAAGCGGCCGTCAGTGCTTCCATCTCTACACCGGTGCGCCCATTTAGGCGGCAGAAAACCTGCACATTCACACAGCTATTCACTTCATCAAGCGTGAAGTCGACCGTGACCTTTGACAACATCAGGGCATGGCATAACGGGATTAGCTCATGCGTGCGCTTGGCTGCCTGAATACCGGCAATACGCGCCGTTGCCAGCACGTCGCCCTTGGGCAACCCACCTTCCGCCAGCAGTGCGAGCGTAGCAGGCAGCATGCTGACGCGAGCACTCGCACGTGCTTCGCGACGGGTTTCCTGCTTGTCCGCAACATCCACCATGTGGGCTTCGCCGCGTGCATTGAGATGGGTAAGGCTCATGGGCTGTCTCATATCCGTTTCAGGTCTGCCTGTCATGGCAAGGGCCTCCAGAAAGCATGGAGGTCCGCAGGGCAGGCTAGAGAGGGGATGATTACCCCTCTCCTAAAAATATTAGCAGACTATCGTTTCTACAGACTACCATTGCAGGTATTCACGCGGCCAGTGTTGCCAATCACTGCATGCGGGTCAGGCAACACCGTATCGCCCCAACCACTGCACCATGACTGGCTTTCCGGCCTCGATGCTCGCGCAACCAGCGGGAATTTCGATCAGGCACTCTGCGGCCAGCATGGACGT
Source organism: Cobetia sp. L2A1 (assembly GCF_009796845.1). NCBI lineage: Bacteria > Pseudomonadati > Pseudomonadota > Gammaproteobacteria > Oceanospirillales > Halomonadaceae > Cobetia > Cobetia sp. L2A1. The sequence goes on from NZ_CP047025.1 coordinate 2,830,026, forward strand.
CAAAATGCCTGATCCTTGTTTCCCGGTGGTCATCACTACCTGACGACCATCAGCGCCAAGCACGAGGCGGCCACGATGATAATCGACCCGCTCTGGACGCGAGCGCATCGCTTCTCCGGCAATCAGCTGCAGGCGGGGGGACTGCCAGCAGGCCAGTGACGGGCTAGCGCTTTGTTCATCAGGCGACGTATCGTCCGTTGATCTTTCGACAGTCATGGGCGTGCCCGTGAGTCCAGTCGACGGCATCGCGATCAGCGGGTGCTGGCCTGACATCTGGCGCAAGGCAGGCAGCACGAACTGCAGGAAGGTCACCATGGTCGCCACTGGGTTACCGGGCAGACCGAAGAACGGCACCTGGCCATCTCTCTGCTGGCTGTCATCTCTCGCCGACAGCGTGCCAAACGCGAGTGGCCGTCCAGGACGCATGGCAATACGCCATAGCGCCAACTGACCACAGGCTTCCAGCGCAGCACGTACGTGATCTGCCTCACCAACCGACACACCGCCGGAAGTGATGACCATGTCAGCGCGCGAGGCGGCCTCCTGCAATGCCACTATCAACGCATCGCGGTCATCACTCAGGATACCAAGGTCCAGCACGTCGATACCCTGTTCAGCCAAAAGCGCAGAAAGACTATAGCGGTTGGCATCAAAGATACCGCCCATCGGCAAGGGATCTCCGGGTGCCGTCACCTCGTCGCCAGTGGAAAATACCGCCACGGTAACAGGGCGATAGACCGTGACCTCAGCCAGCCCAAGGGAAGCCAGCACGCCGATAGCGGCCGGAGTCAGCCACTGCCCGCATGACATGACATCACTACCGCAGGCGATATCTTCCCCTGCCTGGCGTACATTCTGGCCTTGGCGGACGCTGGACGCGCCCTCAATCACGACTCGCTCAGCATCGCCCGCGCCAGCCGCCGGCAATACGTCAGTGGGAGCATCAACAAGCGCAGCAGCAAAATACTGCAACTGCTCTTGCATCACGACGCTATCCGCGCCCGCCGGCAGTGCTGCACCGGTCGTGATACGCAGCGCTTCACCTGCTTCAAGTGCGCGCCCTTGCCACGGATGACCCGCCAACGAGCTACCGATCACACGCAGCTCACATACATCACTCGCCGAATCCTGCGATGTGATACGTGCAAGAGATGCATGCGCCAGTGCAATTCCATCCATCGCCGCATTGGTCTGCGCGGGGACATCAAGGGGCGACACAATCGTCTCGGCCAGAATTCGTCCGGTCGCCTTGTCGAGCGTGATTCGCTCGGTCGGGCGAGTGCGTGGCATGGCGTCAAGGCTCTCACCCAACACAGTCAATGCCTCATCGACACTCAGCATTCGTTCGCCAAACATCGGATCAAAGCACGAGAGGCTCATGACGCGACCTCCCGACGCGGCTGGCCGCCCTCAAGACGCCAATGTACCGGCCATGCCGACACCCAGGCAGCCAGTGACTCGATATCGTCGAGATCCAGCTGTTTCAGGCCCACCGGCAGCGTGTCTTGCACGTCAATCGTGGCTGACGGTGTGGCCAACGCATGAATCCAGTGATCTTCCAGTACACGCAATGGCTTGCCGACGGCGCTACGATAAAGTTCTAGCTTCGGTAACGGCCACTGCTTGAAGCCTTCGACCAGAATCAGATCCACCTCCAGACTATCCAGTTGTGCCACTAGCTGCTCGAGGTCTGCCTCCTGCTGGTCAGGTGTTTCCATCATCAGCGCGAAACGTTTCGCTGAAGCGACCAGCATGGGCACAGCCCCTGCCACGCGCAGACGGTGGCTGTCCTTGCCGGGAATATCGACATCAAAGGCATGATGCGCATGCTTGATCACAGCCACTCTGAGTCCGCGCTCACGCAGCTTGGGCAATAACTGTTCAAGTAGCGTGGTCTTGCCCGTACCGCTCCAGGCGGCAATTCCCAGCAACGGACAGGCAGCAGACGCTAGACGCGCCGCCCATGCCGACGACATGCTCTTGTCTTCCTCACCACTGCCTGACCCACCCTCGGAAGAGGTCGACGACGATTCGCGCGACGAGGTAGCAGGCCGTGAAGCATTCGCGGGGAACTCGGACATGAAAACTCTCTTGGTAATTCCTGCGTGCATACCGTCATGACAGCACGTGGATCCGTGTGCTGTGAACATGTGCTGTGAACAATATTCATCAGATGGGGGCGATGGTGAGACACGACAAGCAGGGGGAACGCTGCAAATCAAAGGCCGTGAAACCTCACCAGAGAAAGACAATAGACTGACAGACTCCGACAAACACAGTGGCGGCCCAAAGGCGGTGCATCATTTTGACTCGCCTATCGCCGCCAGCTGCTTCTTGATGATACGCATTGCTCACTATCAACACTGAGGAGCAAGCTCTTGCTAACGCGAGCCGGATTCCATCTCACGGCATTCCTCAAGAGTATTCAGATTGGCAAAGGCATGAGCATCCCCTGCCTGCACCGAGAGCCAGGCGTGTTGATCGAACCAGCGATCAATCTTGCGCTCCCCGGCAGCCAGTGCCGCCTCTAACGACGGGAGCAAGCCACGATGCATCAGGCAAATCACCGGGTGGTAGCGCTCGTCATCGGCAGCGACCGCCAAGAATGCCAGTGCCTCGGGCGAGGTATCGCCCTGCACGCTGAAACCTGCGAGCTTATCGCCATTGGCGTGATCTATCAGCGCGACGCTCAAGGTATCAATCAGCTCGATGGGCAGATGCGGAACATCACAGGCAACGACGATTACCCATTCAGTGCGCGCGGCGGCCAGCGCACTCGCCATGCCCATCAAGGGGCCGTGGTACCCCTGCTCACGATCCGCTACCAGCGTGTGCCCGTAAGCTGCATATTCCTCGTGTGAGCGGTTGGCATTGATCAACACCTCGCCCACCTGGGGCGTCAAGCGCGCCAACACGTGAGCGATCAGCGGTACGCCATCCAGCAGTACGAGCCCCTTGTCAACGCCGCCCATGCGACGTGCCTGCCCTCCCGCCAATACGACACCCGTGATGTTGGCAGGCGTCAGTGAGGCGGCCAGTTGCTCACCGCTGGTCGGCAGTGTTGTCACGGAGGGGAGTTCATTCGATGTCGACATGCAGGCGTGTCCCGATCGAGCGCGGCAAGCGCGTGAATAAAGATAAATTCGTCAAGCTGACCCAGCAGGCGTATCAAGCGAATGCTGCACGCTGGTACATCAGGTCAGACACTCAGTGTGCAGCCTGCCCTCAGCCAGCGTCCAGCGCGCGCTGCAGCCTTCACTCAAGGCGTTGTCCTGATGCGATGACAGAATCACTGCACACCCCTCGCGACACATCTGCACCAGACGCGTTGCCAGCTGCTCGACGGCCGCCTGATCCAGATTGGCAGCCGGCTCATCGAGCAACAATACCGGAGGGCGTGACAGCCAGGCGCGCGCCAATGCGAGTCGTGCACGCTCGCCGCCTGACAACGAGCGTGCGGGCTGACGGGCCTGATCACTCAAGCCGCTCCAGGCCAGCATCTCCTCGACCTGGTCGCGCTGCTGCCCCGGAGAACGACGTTGTGGCTGCCAGCGGGCTGCCAGCACAAGATTGCCCGAGACACTGGTATCAAACAGATAGGGTTGCTGGTGTAGATATCGTACCTGCTTGGCGGTGCTATCTGCCCACTGTAGCTCACCACCACTCGGTGACTGCATTCCTGCCAGCACTCTCAGCAAGGTGGTCTTTCCGCTCCCGTTGTCACCTTTCAGATGCACCCAGCCGCTGCCATGCGCAGGTCGCCAATCAAGCGATGACACTCGCCACAACAAGCGACCCTGATCTGAAGCAGCGCCAGCAGTGCCGCACGCAGCTAGTGGTAAACGATATTGAAGGTCGCGCAGGCATAGCAATGCTTGACGTGCACACGGCGTCACAGCAGCCGTGGCTGTCGAAGAAGAGGGCTCGTCCGTCGTGGCAGACGAGGACGAAGAAGTTGGGGGGGACATCATGACTCCATACGACAATTCAGACGTGCGCGACTCAGGTCTACAGGGTCAGACGCTACAGGGCCAATTCGATCTCAGGCCCGATGATATCCGGCGATTGTATTACATCACCCCTCAAGCATGAATCCGCAAGTCGCGAGGTCATCGCGACGTACGATCACGCCTGCACTGCCAGCTGACCACGACCACGCAGCAACCCCAGCAGCAGGTTCAGCGCCAACGCCAGCACCAGTAGCACCATGCCCAGCGCAACCCCCTGGGCGTATTCGCCCTTGAGCGTTTCCAGCGCAATGGCCGTGGTGATGTTGCGCGTGAAGCCGGCAATGTTACCGCCCACCATCATGGCGCAGCCCACTTCAGCGATGATTCTGCCAAACGCTGCCACCAGCGCCGCCATCACTCCGAAACGCGCCTCCATGACCAGCCGCCACAGCGCCGCCGGACGTGAGGCGCCCAGCTGCAAGGCTGTCTCCCATGCACGGCGATCCACACTGGCCAGCGCGGCATGTAGCATCACCACGAGAATCGGCAAAGCCAGCAGGATCTGACCGAGAATCATCGCCGGTTGCGAAAACAGTAGCCGCCAATCCCCGAGCGGCCCGGCGCGCGATAGCAGGATGAAGAGCAGCAGCCCCACGACTACGGTAGGCACTGCCATCAACGTATTCACAAGCGAGATAAGCAACCAACGGCCGGGAAAGGCACACCGCACCAAGACAAAGGCGATCAATAGCGCCGGTGGCACCGCCGCCAGCATTGCCAGCAGTGACACCCGAAATGACACACCGATGATCTCCCATAGCGCGGCATCCATGCTCAGCAGGAGGCCCATGGCCTCCTGCGTCGTTTCCCATAGACTCACGAGCGCGGCTCGGCCTGTTCGTCACTGGTCACCGCACCTTGGGGGGTGCTGTCAGCGGTCTGTTGAGCATCAAAACCTGTTTCGCCGTGGCTGGCATGAAATAGTGCCTTGCCCTTGAGACGGTAGTCATTGATCGCTTGTTGGCCATCTTTCGAGATCAACCACTCTGCCAGTTCGCGGGCACCCTCGGTGTTCAGGCCTTCATGATTGGCCGGGTTGACCAGAATGACCTGGTACGGGTTGAAGAGCCGTGCATCGCCTTCCACCAGCACTGAGAGGTCGAGCTTGTCTTCCATGGCAAGCCAGGTACCACGATCACTCAGCGTATAATCCTGAAGCTCGCTGGCCATGCTCAGCACCTTGCCCATGCCTTGGCCGACCGACTTGTAGCCGGAGAACTCAGGCACAACTCCAGCGCTCTGCCACAGTGCCTGTTCTTTCTTGTGAGTTCCGGAATCATCACCGCGCGAGACAAAGCCGGCATTGTCAGCCGCAATCTTGCCCAGTGCCGCATCCACGTCCTTCATGCCCTTGACGGCAACGGGATCAGTCTTCGGCCCAAGCAACACGAAGTCGTTGTACATCACGCCATGTGGCTCAACACCATAGCCTGCATCAACGAATTTACGCTCAGCCCCCTGTGCATGCGTCATGACCAGATCAACATCGCCATCCTGTCCCATGCGCAGCGCCTTGCCGGTACCGACGGCAATGACCTGGATAGTGACGTCATGCGCCTTCTCATACGGCGGCAGCAGGTGATCCAGCAGGCCAGAGTTGTAGGTGCTGGTCGTTGTCGCCAGGCGAATGATGTTGTCTGCGGCATTAGCCGGAAGAATGCTCAGTGCACCAAGTGATAGCGCGGCGATGGCACCCAATAGACGATGGGCGGTAATTGAATGGCGGTGCGACATGGTAAAGCTCCCTTGGCGTATCGATGTTGTCAGGTAGATCCTGTGGAGTCTGACGTGGCACGGCATTGAATGGCGTATCATGACGTCATGCTGGCCCCGCCAGGCTCGCGCCATATCAGTGCAAGGCGTGTGCCCAACCAGCCTTCGGGAATCCTTGTCTAGGCCTCACCGCGAACGATGTCCTGACAAAACGCGAATAATAACGGTATTGCCGCGAATTGTGTGTGTCCCTCCAGCCGACAAGCTGACGGTATCTCTGCTATTTCGTCCAGAAAAATACACACCATAACGCTGGCCGCCCAAGAAATAGCGTCACTTCGACACACATTGGCAAGGGATTGCGTCATCACGCTACGCCATGTCGATACGGTTAGCCGCTAGCCGTCTACTGTCATTGACGAGACAATGGTTGGATAAGCTCTGAGCTCAGCACCACAATACTCAGCACCGCAATGCTCGCATGCGTGATAACTCGCTTCTCGAGGCAGCGTGCTCGGCACGCCTTGTTCGGCATAAACACGACTCGCATGCCCGATATCAATACCCGCCCGCTCGCCATGCAGGCCAGAGGAACGTCATGACCGCCTACGCCACCTCTCCCCCGCGAGATTCTCGCCGGTCCAGCGACGATCGACGACTGCCCACTGCCTCGGTACTGGTCGTCGATGATGAACCAGGCATGCGCCGCTATCTGGAAAAAGCGCTGTCCTCACGCTTTGCATTGATCGAGTGCGCCGACAGCGTCGAGCAGGCAGAAGCCCTGCGCTCGCGCCTGCATTTTGATCTCATCCTGCTCGATATCCGTCTCCCGGGACGCGATGGGCTGGAGTGGGATGAAGCCCTGGCGGCTGATGCAGTCAGCGATGTCATCTTCATGACCGCCTATGCCGACCTTGATACTGCCGTTCGCGCTCTCCGTGCCGGTGCCAGTGACTTCATCATCAAGCCTTTCCGGCTTGAACAGCTCCATGCCGCAGTGGATCGCTGCCTGGAGCGCCGGCAACTGGCACGCGAGAACTTCCTGCTGCGTCGCGACAATGCTCGTCACCAATCAGAAGAAGCCAGTCTCAAGGGGGAAAGCACGGCCATGCGCGAGCTGGGCCAGATCATCGCTCGCGTGGCCCCCGCACCCTCTCCCGTATTGATCCTCGGCGAATCCGGAACCGGCAAGGAGTTGGCCGCACGTGACTTGCATCGCCTCTCCGGACGTCGAGGGGCCTTTGTGCCTATCAACTGCGGCGCCATCAGCCCGGAGCTGCTCGAAAGTGAATTATTCGGCCATTTGAAAGGAGCCTTTACCGGTGCGCATCGCAGCCGTGATGGGCTGTTCAGCTTTGCTGATGGTGGCACACTGTTTCTCGATGAAATTGGCGAGATGCCACTGGCGATGCAGGCCAAGCTGCTACGCGTGCTGGAAACCCGCCGCGTGCGCCCGGTCGGCGGTGAGCAGGAACAGGCCGTAGATGTGCGCATTGTGGCTGCAACGCATCGTACACTCGAAATAGAAGTCGCTGCAGGCCGTTTCCGCGAAGACCTCTACTATCGCCTCAACGTGCTGAGCCTGACATTGCCGGCACTGCGTGAGCGACCAGAAGATATCCCCGCGCTAGCCCAGCACTTCTCTCAACAGCTATCCCGTGAACTGGGTCTGTCGCCAGTGCCCTGGGACCACGCAGACCTCACTCGTCTGTGTCGTTATGCTTGGCCTGGCAATGTCCGTGAGCTGAAGAATGTCATCGAGCGCTCGCTACTGCTCGGCCGTCTACCGGGAGATACGCTACCCGTCAATCTCTCCACCGCGGCGGACACTGGGGAGAACACCGCCAGCACATCGTCAAGCAGTGGTTATCCGCTGGAGTGGTCACTCGATGCCGTGGAGCAAGCGCACCTGTGTGCCGTGCTGGAGCGTCACGCCAATAACAAGTCAGCCGCAGCGCGTCAGCTGGGTATCTCGCGCAAGACGCTGGATCGCAAGCTGACGACATGGCGCAATGACGATAATGCTGACGTGACCGCTGACGACGACAACGCATGATCCACGGACTGCGCCATTACTTCGCCAGCTCGCTGAGGCGGCGTCTGCTACTGCTGACCCTCGCCCCGCTGGTGATACTGCTACTGGCGTTGGTCGGCCTGACTGCCTACTGGACCACGGCCTATACCGACCGCCAGCTGTATATGAATGTACGCGGTGACCTGGATGTCGCCAGTCGTGTTCTGCAGGGGCAGCACCAGCGGCTCCGTGACGGGCTGGAGGCCATGCGGCGAAACATCCGCCAGACATCAACCACCCCGGATGAGGCTTCACGACTGCTGCCAGGACTGGTACCGCGACTGCATGCCATGCGTGAGACATTGAACGCCGACTGGTTACGCTGGCTGCCTGCCGATCAGCTACTCCAGACACCAGGAGTGGCCGCGTTGGTTCCTCAACTGGCGCACGGCGAAAGCCTGGGTGGCCTCGACGTCTTGAGCGCCGATTCACTGGCCTCATTGGACCCGACACTTGCCGAGCGCGCGCGATTGGCACTGCGGCAGACGCCACATGCCCAACCCAGCGCACGCCGTGAAGAAAATCGCGGCATGTTGCTACGTGCCCTGGTGCCTGTCACGAATGCGCAAGGCGAACTGCTTGGGGTGCTCGATGCTGGCCGTCTGCTCAATCGCGACCCACGCCTGGTCGATGAAATACGTGACCTGCTCTATGGTCCCGGCACACTGCCAGAGGATGGCATCGGGACTATCACGCTGTTTCTCGGTGATGTGCGTATCGCAACCAATGTCACCGACAGCACTGGCGAGCGAGCACTGGGGACGCGTGCCTCATCCGAAGTCACTCAGCAGGTGTTCGATACTGGCCAGCGCTATGTGAATCGCGCCTTCGTGGTACGGGATTGGTTCGTCGCCGCCTATGCACCTCTGGATGCACTTGATGGCCAGCGAATCGGCATGATTTACGCAGGCTACCCCCAAGCGCCTTACGCCACGCTCTATCGCGAGACATTGCTGCATATCAGCCTCATTCTGCTGGCGGTCAGTCTACTCGGCGTCTTGCTAGTCTGGAGTGGTATCGAGCATCTGATGCAGCCGATTCGTCAGATTCGTCGCGTGGTACACGCCGTGCGCGACACCCCATCACGCGATGACCTTCGGATTGGCACACTCACCTCACTGGGGCCGGCACAGCGTCGCGGTGATGAGCTTGATGAACTGGCCGAAGAGTTTGATGCCATGCTGGAACGCCTGGAAGCGCATCGGCGTGAGATTCAGGCAGCGGCCAGCACGCTGGAAGCCCAAGTTGAAGACCGCACTCGGGACCTCAGCACGCAAACCGATACGTTACGCGAACGAAGTCAGGCACTGGAAGAGCACGTCCATCTATTGCGTGAGGCGAGAGCGCGTCTATTGACGCGCGAGAAACTTGCCGCTCTCGGTGAACTGACGGCAGGCATCGGCCACGAGATCAACAATCCAGCCGCTGTCATTCTCGGCCACGTTGAACTGATCGAGGTCATCCTGGGGGAACAGGCCGAGCCAGTGCGAGAAGAAATCTCGACCATCATCCATCAGGTGGAGCGTATCCGCGCGCTGGTCGACAACCTGCGCCAGTACGCGCGTGACCCACACCCGATTGCTGGTGATTCTGACTCACCGGGGGCACTGGGCACTCCCGTGCTTAGTCAGATCCACCCCGATGAGGCGATTCACAGTATCGAGGTGCTGGTACGCCATGCGCTGGACCATCAGGGCCATCAATTGGTGCATGAGCTGACGGCCACACGCCGCATCGAGGCTGACCGCGCCCAACTCACGCAGGTGTTGGTCAACCTGCTGATCAATGCCATCGAAATGGCACCTGTGCCCGATACGCTCTGTATCACCAGCGCTGACCGCGATGACGTACTGATGCCAGACCTGGCAACAGATATGATATCTGCCCCAGTGCCAAACCTGACGACGGAGCAGCGGAACGAGATGCCCTCTGGCACGACCGTGGCGGGCGTCGAGATTCGCATCATGGATCACGGAAACGGTGTGCCGGAGCACTTGAAAACGCGTATCTTTACCCCCTTTTTCACCACGCGGGCCAATGGCTCCGGCATCGGCCTGTCAGTCTCGTCAGGCCTCATCACTCAGCTGGGCGGCCGTTTGTGGCTCGAAGACACACCGGGTGGCGGCGCTACGTTCTGCCTATGGCTACCCTGCATCGCCCGGCGTCACCACGAGGATAATCAAGGCCGCCATCTGCTTGAGACACTGAGTGCCGGTGGCAGTAGCCGCACTCACTGACGATAGACGCTCACCCTGTTTTCTGTCGGACCACGCATCTTTCAATTATCTTTGATCAAGGCTTTACGCCATGCAGCACGATAGCTCACCGCCCCTGCCGATGAGTCACACGACAGAGCGCACTCTGGGCGAACGCCTTCGCTCGCTGCGCACCCGACATGGACTCTCACAGCGTGAGCTTGCCAAGCGCGCTCACGTGACCAACTCCACCATTTCTCAGGTCGAGCAGGATGCGGTCAGCCCATCCGTCAGCTCACTCAACAAGATTCTCGACGTATTCCCGATATCGCTTAGCGACTTCTTCGGCGATGAGATCCCTGAGCCTCCAGCCCGCATTCTGCGCGGAGCTGAGCATGAGCAAGCACAGGAATGTGCTACCGGCATGACGCTCCAACACCTGGCGCCCTGGCCTACCAGTGGCGATCACGAGACACTCTTTCCCAATCTCAGCCTTGGCAGTCTGACGCCAGGCACCAGCGTTAGCCTTCAAGCGAGCCACGACGCCTTGCTGGTCGTCACGCAGGGCTGTCTGCGCATCGAGATACCTGGGACGGGGAGTGAGCCACTCGATACACGGCTGCGGCCTGATGACGCCGTACGCCTGTTCGCTGGCGAACGTTATCGACTGCATCATGTGATAGACGCGCCGGAAGTGAGCGCGTCGAAGGTGGTGAGGCCAGACGTGAAAGCGACAGTAGACAGATCAGCCACCGGCGAATCCTCGCCTGTAGGCAATGATGATACCGCCTCCGATCTCTGTCGTTGGGTCAGCATGAGCCCGGTACGCTGATGGCTTTACACAGCTGGTTACAAGGAATGGCGCTAGCAAGGTGAGGCTTCGTGCTCCACGGGGTCGACAGGACGAGCAGGGTCTGCCAAAAAGCGCCTGACCATGGTCTGAGGGCAGAAATCTTCCAGCCATTCATCACGAACCGAATATCCCCCAGACGCCAGCAGCTCGTTCATGCGCGTCGCAAGACCCTCTGCAGAATGGGGGGCGATCGCCTGCTCCAGCTCGCCTTTGAGTATTTCGCGAACGCCGCCACGACAGTCCACCGAGACCACCGGCGTGCCACAGGCGAGAGCCTCCATCAGCACGATCCCCATCCCTTCCACACGTGAGCTCAGTACGAAGAGCCTGGCGGCTCGCATCCATGCATAGGGATTGGCGCGCTGGCCTGCGAAGATGACGCGCTCGGAGATCCCGAGCTGTTCGGCCAGCGATTGCAATTCTTCAAGCTTGGGGCCAGCACCGACGATGACCAGACGTTCCTGCGGATTCGCCAAGGCATAGGCCCGCAAGAGGAGCGCATGATCCTTCTGACACACCAGCCGTGCCACATTGAGAATGAACGGTTCATCAGGGATATCCGGCTCGTCCAACATCGCCTGTTGGCGTATCTGGGCAATCGGGCACGCATTGACAATGGTCTCGACGTGCGCTGGCCTCACATTCAGTCGTGACGCTATTTCCCGCGCACCCTGAGCCACATCGTCTGACACAGCGACTAGATGCTTGCCTTGTAGCAGGCAACGAGCAAACAAACGCTGCTTCCAGTGCGGTCCTTTGAAATCGATACGATTCTCGAGCACATAACGCGCGCGCGAATCTTGAAAGCCCCAGACCAGCTCGAAGGTACCCAGACCGCGGAAGATGATTCGATCGACCGCGCCGTGCTCCCGCTCGAAATCCTCCAGCCAGCGAGAAAACTCTTCGCCACCCGCTTTGCCGACCCATACGAAATGAGAGCGGCGAATCAGCGGATTCAGTAACAGACGAGAAACAAACGCCATCACCGCCCCACTCACTGAGCGACGGACTCGTTGTTTTATAGGCACCATATGCAACTGAACTGCCCCGTGATCAGGTGCCAATACCTGATCACGCTGGCGCCAGGTCACCATATGCGTCTCATGACCAGCTGCCGCCAGACTGTCGGCCAGATTAACGGCGACCCGCTCCATTCCACCCATTTTCAGGCTTCTCACCACTACCAGTGTGCGCAAGATCGAGTCCTCACGTTGCACGTTTGAGCCTTATCCTACGGAGGATTTCGCAAGCATGCGACCTCCACGGAGGAAGCAAGTCCATATCATTTTTCGACTGAGGATCCGTCATATCAATGTTGGCTTCACTCAACGATCCCACGTTATCCTTGATAAAAATACGGTTGTGACTCTACACAACACCGCGTCCATATCAGTCACTATATAAAGTAAAATTCTGTAAGATTCATATCACGTGGCACTCTTTTAGCGTCAAAAAGCCCTTAATGACAATCAAGTGGAACATTCAATGCCTAAAACCTTCCTCGTCACCGGCGGCGCCGGTTTCATTGGCTCTGCGGTCCTACGTGAGCTGATCCGTTCTACCCGGCACACTGTTATCAATTTTGATGCGCTGACCTATGCCGGTAATCTTGAGTCATTAGTTGATGTCGCTGATTCCGAGCGCTATCACTTCGTGCAAGCCGATATCTGTGACGGCGAGAAGATGAAGGCTGTCTTCGCGGAGTTTCAGCCGGATATCGTGATGCACCTGGCGGCCGAGAGTCACGTGGATCGCTCCATCGATGGCCCGGCAGATTTCATCGAGACGAATATCGTCGGCACTTATCAGTTATTGGAAGCGGCACGTCACTATTGGAAAGACTTGAAAGCATCCGATGCCGAGAAGGCTGCCGGTTTCCGGTTCCATCATATTTCGACAGATGAAGTGTATGGCGATCTGGAAGGGCCAGAAGACCTCTTTACTGAGACAACAGCTTATGCCCCGAGTTCTCCGTACTCGGCCAGCAAGGCCAGTTCGGATCACCTCGTGCGGGCCTGGCAGCGTACCTATGGCCTGCCGACACTGGTCACCAACTGCTCCAACAATTACGGCCCGTTCCATTTCCCCGAGAAGCTGATTCCGTTGATGATTCTCAATGCCTTGGCAGGGAAGTCACTGCCGGTGTATGGCGATGGCAAGCAGGTGCGTGACTGGCTGTACGTGGAAGATCATGCACGTGCACTGATCAAGGTCGCGACCGAGGGTGAGATTGCCGAGACCTACAACATCGGTGGCCATAACGAGAAGCAGAACATCGAGGTCGTCAAGACACTATGTGCACTGCTGGAAGAGTTAGTGCCCGAGAAGCCGGCTGGCATTGCCCACTATGAAGACCTCATCAGCTATGTGACGGATCGACCGGGCCATGATGTGCGCTATGCCATCGATGCCGCCAAGATCGAGCGTGAGTTGGGCTGGGTGCCACAGGAAACCTTCGAGACCGGCCTGCGCAAGACGGTCGAGTGGTATCTGGCCAATGAAAGTTGGTGGCAGCGTGTACAGGACGGCAGCTACCGTGGCGAGCGCCTCGGAACCGGGAGCTGATCATGGCAGCGGACAAGATGGCATCGTGCACTACGCCGTTGAACAACGGTTTCGGCAGAATTCTCATTCTTGGCGGCAATGGCCAGGTCGGGTTCGAGTTGCAGCGTAGCTTCGCGCCATTCGGAGAAGTGCGTGCCCCGCGCCGCAGTGACATGGATGCCAGTGATCTGGACGCGGTGGCCGCCTATGTGGATGCCTATCAACCACAGCTGATTCTCAATGCTGCCGCCTGGACCGCCGTCGACAAGGCCGAAGCGCAACGCGAAGACGCCATGCGGCTCAATGCTGAGCTACCGGCGTTGTTGGCGGAGAAAGCAAGCGCCCAGGGCGCGGTGCTGGTGCACTATTCCTCCGACTACGTCTATCCGGGCGATGGCGAGCAGTTCTGGAGCGAGGACAGCCCGACAGCGCCGCTCTCGGTCTACGGTGAGAGCAAGTTGGCCGGCGATGATGCCGTGATGGCGAGTGAGTGCCGTCATCTGGTGTTGCGTACCAGCTGGGTGTACGCCGCGCGCGGCAACAACTTCATGAAAACGATGCTCAAGCTCGGGCGTGACCGTGACACGCTGAACATCGTCAACGATCAGATCGGCGCACCGACCCCCGCCCGATTGATCGCGCAACTGACCTGTGAGGCGTTGCGCCAGAATGTCGCGAGTGGTCTGTATCATCTGGCCCCGCGAGGCACTACCAGCTGGCACGGTTTCGCCCAGGCCATCTTCCGCCAGGCCATCGAGCAGGGAGAGACGCTGGCGATTGACCCTGAGACGCTGGACGTCATTCCGACCGCCGACTACCCGACACCCGCTGCGCGCCCGTTGAACTCGCGCCTGGCATTGGGCAAGTTGGAAGCGGCATTGGGCTATTCGCTGCCGAGCTGGGACGCACAGTTGTCACTGACCCTGAAAGAACATCTTGATCGCTGAGCCTTGCTGGTTCCGACTGAGGCTTTCAGCCGTTGGCGCTGACAATGCTTCATGAACAATGGCTTCGTGAACTGGTCAGCGCCATGCGGCTCACTGTCTGTGCACTACATACTTTCTGCATCAGACTTTCTCTGCACTACATAACACGTCGATTCGACAAGGACATTTGATATGGCGCGTAAAGGCATCATTCTCGCCGGCGGTTCCGGCACACGACTGCACCCCATCACGCTGGGTGTTTCCAAGCAACTGCTGCCGATCTACGACAAGCCGATGATCTTCTATCCGGTATCGGTACTGATGCTGGCCGGTATCCGCGAGATTCTGATCATCTCCACCCCGGAAGATCTGCCGCAGTATGAAAAGCTGCTTGGCAACGGCGACCAGTATGGCGTGCGCATCGAGTATGCCGTGCAGCCAAGCCCCGATGGCCTGGCGCAGGCGTTCATCATCGGTGAAGAATTCATCGGCAATGATCCGGTCTGCCTGGTGCTGGGTGACAACATCTTCCACGGCCAGCACTTCTCCGAGCAGCTCAAGCGCGCGGCAGACCAGCCGAGTGGCGCCACCGTCTTCGGCTACCTGGTACAAGACCCGGAGCGCTTCGGTGTGGTCGAGTTTGACGAGTCAGGCACCGCGATTTCCATTGAAGAGAAGCCGCTCAAGCCCAAGTCACCGTACGCGGTGACCGGTCTCTATTTCTACGACAACGATGTGGTCGAGATCGCCAAGCAGGTTGAGCCGTCAGAGCGCGGTGAGCTGGAAATCACCAGCGTCAACAATGCCTATCTGGAGCGCGGTGACCTGCGGGTCGAGCGTCTGGGCCGCGGTTTTGCGTGGCTGGACACCGGCACCCACGACAGCCTGCTGGAAGCGGGTCAGTACGTGCAGACCATCGAGCACCGTCAAGGCTTGAAGGTGGCATGCCTGGAAGAGATTTCCTGGACCAACGGCTGGATCAGCGACGAGCAGCTGGAAACCCAGGGCTCCGCACTCAAGAAGACCGGCTATGGCCAGTACCTGCTCAAGCGTCTTGCAGACAAGCGCAGTGGCAATCACTGAGACATGGCGCGCCTAGTCCTTTAGTGTGAACAAGCTGAAGGCAATGCTAGTGTCTATATTCCCGCAGTCGTCTCATTGCTGATGACGACTGCGGGAATTTTCATGAGAGAACGCGACAAACTTGATCTGCCATCGAAGTCATTGTCGTCGAATCAATCACTGCCCCATTCAGGAGCAAGCCCCGCATGAACTACGAAAAACTCGCCATCCCCGATGTCGTGCTGTTGACTCCGCAAGTCTTTGGCGATGAGCGCGGTTTCTTCATGGAAACCTTTCGTCATAGCGAATTCGTCGAGCACTGCGGTGACTACACCTTCGTGCAGGACAATCACAGCAAGTCTCGTCAAGGCATCTTGCGTGGCTTGCATTACCAGTTGAATCAGCCGCAGGGCAAGCTGGTACGTGTGACACAGGGTGAAGTGTTCGATGTGGCCGTTGACATGCGCAAGAGCAGCCCTACGTTCGGCCAGTGGGTCGGTGCACTGTTGAGCGAAGACAACAAGCAGATGTTGTGGGTACCACCGGGATTCGCCCATGGATTCTACGTCATCAGTGAATCCGCGGAATTCCAGTATAAGTGCAGCGATTACTACGCGCCCGGCGATGAATATTCCATGAAGTGGGACGATGCCACGGTGGGTATCGAGTGGCCGCTGGTCAATGGAGAAGCGCCTCAGCTGTCCGGCAAGGATGAAGCGGGTACTACGTTCGGTGATGCAAGAAAATTCGATTGATTAGTACTTTCACGATTCCATTACCCGTTCAGCGACATGCTGAACGGGTAATGGGGGGCTATACCAAAAACAGGTCACGCAGCGTTTCTGTGCACAAACCCCTTGAATATAGTCATGAAGATTATCTTCAGATCCAGAATGATTGACCAATTCTCTATATACCAGAGATCACATTCTATCCTTTTCTCGAGATCAGTATCTCCTCGCCATCCATTGATCTGTGCCCACCCCGTAATCCCGGCTTTTACCATATGCTTTTGCATATACCCTGGAATTTCAGATTTGAATTTTTCCACGAATACAGTGCGCTCAGGACGAGGCCCAACAATGGACATGTTACCATTGAAGACATTGATGAACTGAGGTAGCTCATCCAGGCTGGTAGAACGAATGAACTTACCAAAGCGAGAGAGCTTCTTGTGCTTCGCCCCTCCCCAATGTACGCCAGACTGTTCAATATCCATCGGCATGGATCGAAACTTTAAAATATCAAAAGGTTTTCCGTTCCACCCCACACGCTCCTGCCGATAAAAAACAGGCCCTGAGGAAGACATCTTGACGCCGATCGCAACGATCAGCATCACCGGACTGATCATCAGCAAAATCAGGCAAGCTAGAGATCGATCCAATATCGATTTACAGAACGAATTCCAACCCGTCATTGGACTACAGCTTAGATCCATCATGTAAAGATCGGCCACGTTGGATATTCTATGATTGATCAATCTCAAATCCGACAAGTTAGGCATATATCGTAAATTACTTGTCGAAAAGCTTAAATCCTTTTGAATTTTTCTGACAGTCGCCCCTTCGGATATCGGAAGACAAATCCAGATCTCGGCTTCATGATCTGTGATTTTTTCGCCCGGCACATGAATCTCAAACTCACGATCCGCAAGCTCTCCATGTTCATCTTCACCCACAACCAAAATACGTGCCACATCAAATCCAGCAGAAGGAACTCTCTGTAAATGTTGATAAGCTGTAGCACAGGAATGAGCATCTCCAATCAACATTACAGTCTTGCGATTGGCACCTTTCATGCGCATGATATTGAGAAGAGGATAGGCGATTCCCCGCATCACTACCGAAAATAAAGCAGAAAGAATCATCCAGCTCATGACCCAGATACGGGAAAACTCCACACTTTTACCACTGAAGAACACGACAACTGACAAAATACTACCCACAAACAAGAAAGCCACAACGACTTTCATTGCAAGAATGACACGAAGTTTGCCACGCCATGATTTATAAAGGCTAAAGCTAGGCAAGATCAATGAAGCTATACACATACCAATAACCAGAGCCCACTGATAGCGCTCCGTCATGAAAACACTATCAAATCTAAGCCAATAGGCAAACCAACCCGCCAGAGCAACAACAAGTATATCGGCCGCGCGAACCAACATATGCGTATAAGGACCAAAACCACTAATGGACCGATCAATATTACTCATTAATACCTCTATAAGATATCGACAAATGGCTCTTGATGGTCACCATCTGAATATAGAAAAAATTTGCGCTATGGGGAGGAATTCCAGAAACGTCTGTGCATACTCAGTTTTCGTTTCCATTTAATCGGCAGACGTCTCTCCTGCTTGCCTAATTTGAAACCCAACATTTTAATACCATTTCTTACAAGCGCATCGGGAATGTAGAACTTCCCATGCTGAGCAAGAAATTTCAATTCTGAAACCACAAACCGCATCCCTTCACCACCCGCACTGCCAAAACTTTCCTGAATCCAATTTTCACGCGATAAAAAGACCCCGATATCAAAGTAGCGCTTGCCCTCTTCAAGCAAAGTATAATCATGCGAATGATGACACCTGGCTGATCCCTGATAAGCGACTTTCCATCCCGCCATCAACATACGTGCCGCAACATACATGTCCTCACCCAGAATGACATGGCCTGGGAAGCCTCCAACAGACATCAGCGATTCCGAACGATAGGCAGCAAAAGAATTAGACATGAACGCCGCTTTGATTCCAAGCACTGAAGCATCTGCCATCGTCTTGGTGCGAGAGCCCACAGGATAATTGAACAGACGTGCGTGTCTGCCCAGTGGCCTTGCCTCCAAGTGTGGCAATTGCTTGCCACACACTGCGCCAACCATCGGATCTTCGAAGGGCTGAATCAGATATTCGATCGCTTCTGGCTCGGCAAGGTAAGCATCCTGCGTCATGAAAATATAGATTTCGTAGCCGGGACGCTCGACAAGCGCTCTTTGCCGAGTTCCTCCATGATTGAATTCTGATGTCGGTATCACCAGATGATCAACCTCATGTTCTGTCAGATAGTCGGCAGTGCCGTCACTGGAAGACGAATCAATGACAAAAAAATGGGCATTGGATGGCAAGCTGTCGATGAGTCGCTGCAGATCCTTCAAACCATTATACGTTGGCACTACCACCAAGCAATTTTCAGCGTTCATAGGGATATCTTACCTTTCTTTTTACAGACAACATCTTTAAGCGCTTTATAGAAAAAACGTAAGTATTCACGTCGTCCTGGCACAGCACAGAGAATCACGATTTGATGTATGAAGGCGAATACTATCTCTCTCATGGCCAAGAGATTCGGGACATGTTTCATTCCAAGTAGATAAAAAGAATTACGCACCCTATAGTACCGTCGAGCAGGACTGTGCACAGGGACTTTAAAAAACTTCAAGTCAAGTGAGTTATCACCGATAGAATGTAACATTACTGCGCCAGGTATCACCTTTATCGGAACCCCAAGTGAACGTGCACGCAGACACCACTCTGTATCAACATAATCGATAAAGAGAGATTCATTCATCAACCCAACTCTTTCCAACGCTTGACGGTTGGCCATCGTACCCGACGAAATCACGATATCGACACTGACCGGATGGTGACAGAAAGAAGGATATATTTTTTTTCGGAAACCATATTGATCAACGAGTATTGCGGGATACTCAAAATTATTCTTCTCATCGTAAAACACAGGGGCCACAATCAAGGGGCTTGGCACATCAAGTGCAAGTGTCAGTTGCTTGATCATTAACTCATCAATTCGACTATCTTGATCAAAGAATATGATCGCATCAGCATCGTCTTTCAAGGCCTGAGCAATACCTATATTCTGTGCATGGGCGATGCCACTATTGTAGCCTAGAGCGATAGCCTCTGAGCACGCAAATGATAACGCCTTATCTGGAGACTCGGTATTATCAACAACGATGACACGGAGTTCCAGACTAGAAAGTGTCTTTACCATTTCCTTGACTCTAGCCACATCTGGATTGTAAGTGACGATCACGGCATAAATGAGAGACGGTTTATTTTTTTTGAAACGATTGGTCATGCACAGACACCTCGTAAAATAAAATATAATATAAAGTCATGTAAATCATAACCATATTTGAACTGAAAAGATATGGATTGAATAACGAAGCTAATAAAAAAAGCAAAAGAAATAGTACATATAGATATCCTTTTTTAATAGCGCCGAAATAAATTATATAAAATATGTAAAATACAAATATAGCGAAGCCAATCACACCCCATTTAGCCAATAAAGAAAGCATTTGTTGCTCATAGGAAAATGGAGACGAGAATGATCGAATAACTTCCTTACTATAAGCTCCAAAGCCACCACCAAACCAATAGTTTTGGTCAAACAAATTCCAAAGCGCCCCTGCTTGATTATATCTAATTGCATCCGACGCTGTGTTCTGAGGAGATAGAAACCGTAGTTTCACAAATTCAATCAATTCATCTGAAAACGCTAAAGCTGCAATAAAAATTAAAAATAAAAAAACAAATTTTATCCAGAAGATATCCCTATCTCTATAAAAATAAATAGAGAGAGCCAATCCTGAAACTAGCATATTATATCGAGAAAAGCCTAAAATAACAACTATACTAGAAATTACAACAAGTATTCTATTGATATAATTGAAACAACATTCCCTCTTCGACATCAAAAGCACAAGCGGAAATAACGCTACAACTAAATCCGTTTGAATAAAGACTCGAATCATATTCATTGGTAGTTGCATTGTCATGAATCCAGCGCCAAAAAAGCTCACGTATTCAGTAAGGAAGACATCAATAAAATCTTGATAATTACCTATATAATAATACGAGGCTATAATCACAGCCTTGAACAACAAAGAAAATATAACAACTACTTTATAAACCATACACAGCTCATGTAACCCCCATTTATAGACCTCGAACAAATGAACTAAAATCATACCTATCAATATTGCTCCTGAAGCTAATAAAAATTCTGATATCGCCATCTTTCCAAATTCAGAATAGCCATGAAATAACTGTAAAGTTAAAAAAACGGAAACACCAGCCATGTGTTTTAAAAAGACACCATTTATTGAACTCAACTTTGTCAAAAATAATACCAACACAAAACCAGCAAAGATATATTTAATAGGAAAACCTGCCAATTTTCCAGATGGTAAAATAGAGAAAATAATCGGAGATACGAAAATCAATAATTTCCATAAATTAATTTTGTACAATGAATAGCGCATAACACATCTAGACAACATTGACATTTGACCTCCCGCTTAAATAAGGATATATCCAAAATCCGAGACGAATTCTGACAGCTATCATAGCAATAGAATTCTGCAACGTTAACACGATGGCCAATGCCAGCGTTGCCCCCAATGCTCCCCATAAGGGGATCAATATGACAAACAGCATAAGCCCAAGAAGCGTACATCCCACTGAGATGTTTCGCATGACCTTCTGATTATCCGTCATGTTAAGCATGAAACCGACACTCGCTGTCACGATATTGAAGGTCTGCGCCACCGCCAGAATTCGTAGGTAATCAGCAGCTTTCGTAAATTCATCACCAAATATGCTCAGCAAATACTCAGGAAATAACAAACATGCCACCAGCAATGGCAGACTCATCATCAATCCTACCAATGAACTACGCCTGGCGGCACTCTTCAATCCTTCAAAATCTTTCTCATAATAATATTTGGCGAATTTGGGGGGGTAAATGGCTGAAATCAGCATCAAGATAAATCCGATAATCAGCGCTATCCTTTCTGCTGATTTGAAAAGACCAAGCTCTATTGTATTCAACAGCATGCCTGCTATCAGCACCCCTGCGACATTCTGCATGAATTCCGCAAGACTCATGACAAAAAAATCTTTGGATGAATTCAAAAAACCAGGTTGATCAATATCTTTATTATCGGTGGTCTTGTATTTAGCCTTATTGATAATATAAAAAATCTGGATAGCACCTTGTAGAAAGACCAACCAACAGGCAATCATCAGCGCAACAGCAGTCCACTCTATTCGACACTCTTGATAGACCAGATAGCATCCGAGCAAAATACAACCTGTCAGTAGAGAAATATAGCCACTCTCCAAGAGACAAGCAGCTGCGGGCCTTCCCATCCCTTTCATGAACCCTGACATCAGGTATACGCCTGTCATGGCTGGAATAGCCAACACGACATAGACCAGCATATTTTGCATATCGATTGACAGAATATCTCCCAGAAGATAGCGGGCAGTCAAACCTAAAATAGCGATTGCTAAGGAATACATTAATGCTCGATACAATGCCAACTTCAAGTATCCAATATTCCTTACATCCTCTGGTGATATACCGACAAAACGCATCAAGGCGTTATCCATTCCAAATCTGGCAAAGATAGCCGCGCCTAGCAGAATTCCTTGAATAATCGAAAAAATACCTAACCCAGCAACCCCGAGGAGTCGCCCTAGAATGATTCCCAACAATACTGATCCTATTGCACCAACGCCGCGTGCACACAAGGTAGATAAAAATACCAGTTTGCCCTTGTGATTTTGTAAACTCTTCATGGTAACTCTCTTGAATCAAGCACTGCTTCAAAGAATGACTTTGGTATAAATACACTCTGATCACAAAATAAAGCAGCCTGATCGGTAGCGAAAATCATCTTCAATCCTTGCAGCGACATCTTGTCATTTATCAACTCAATCTTTATTGATAACACATGACTTCCAGTAATGTGTTATCAAACCACCCACAATCAAATTATGCACATAGACTCCCGTCCAAAAAGAGTCATAGGACTCCATTTGATTGACTATCATCCAATAAGCAAAAAATGAGGTACCAAACAATGCCATATCGCCAGGCATATCTCCTGAGCGCCAAGCCTTCCATGTCGCATAACCAATCCAGCAAGCAAGTGCAGTAATTGCTAGAAGGCCTAATATTCCGTACCCCACCCATATTTCAATGAAGAAGTTATGTAGATGCCCGAATTCTTGCGCGACCCATTCAGGCAACCAAGGAGTTTCATCCATGACTAGACTTCGTCCTTCAGCCCCCCACCCAACCCATGGACGCTCTGCAATCCATTGAGTAGCCGCTACCCAACTATGAATTCGTACGCCTAGGCTAGAATAAGGCACTTGACTCACATCACCGTGCAATATCTGGCCTATCACTTGACCTTCCATCTCGAAACGATCATGTAACACTTCACCAAACGACCAATACAATATCGTGGCTGCTGCCATGACGATCAGCAGGATGACAACGAGGGGCTTCAGCAAATACCTGACACCGTCGCGCGTCAGTACATAGAGACACCAGCTGCAAAGTCCGACTATCAGCGCGACGAATACTCCACCCCACACCGCGCGAGTCTGTCCTATCGCAAGGCCTGCGATAATCATGGACAGCGCGGCTAGCCAAGTTACCATTCGAATGAATTGCCCACGGCCAGGTTTGACACATCGTTTGGCAAAGATGATCAAACCAATACATATAACGCCAAAAAGCATCGAGGCATGTTGTTGGTTTCTGACTCCAAAACCCACTCGTTCACCACTGAAACCTGCTATCCAGCCATCTCCAGGAGGCGCATTGATCACCGTTGCCAACAGTACACCAAAGGTGGCCAGAGACCAGATCAACAAGGTATTACGTGTACTCCCCCGTAACCACCATGCAATGCTGATAAAGATGAATAGCTTGGCAAGACGATCGATACTAGGAGATGCATTCGTCCACTCAGGATGGTGCAAGCGTCCCATGCCCCAGGATAACAATTGCACGAGAATGACGGCTCCCAGCAGCAGCAATACGTTACGGCGCAGCTCCTTCCCCCAAATACAGAATGCCACCAATCCCGAAAGTGCCAGCATGAGCTCTGCTGGCTTAGCGACATCTCCTAGCAATACCTTGCCAAAGGCATACGTCAGTAATGATAAAACACCAATTATCAGCAACCACTGTGGACTCTTCCAATGAGTATTGTCGTCCCACTTGTCCAGTAATGTCATGTTAATTTATCACTTTGGTATACGACTTTAAAAAACAGAATATTGATATTGAGATTTCACTAGACCGCATGAAACTTCATGCTGATGCGATGCCTCATTCTCCTTCTCTTGCGGGGGGTAGTATCAAGTTGAGCGCGATTCCTAGAATCGCAGCCAGGCTGACACCCTGGAGCGTGAATTGCCCGCCCCCAACCTGCATGCCACCGATTCCGAATACCAGGATCAATGAGGCAATCACCAGATTGCGTGGCGCAGTCAGCGACTCGCCGGAGCGTACCAGCGTATTCATGCCGACCACGGCAATGGAGCCGAACAATAGACACATGATTCCGCCCATCACTGGTGTGGGGATAGTTTGCAGAATGGCGCCGACCTTGCCAACAAAGGCCAGAGCGATGGCGACACAGGCAGCGACGGTCATCACCCGCGGATTGAAGTTACGTGTAAGCATGACGGCACCGGTCACCTCAGAATAGGTGGTATTTGGCGGGCCTCCGAACATGGAAGCGACCGATGTCGCCAAGCCGTCTCCTAGCAGCGTGCGATGCAGGCCCGGCTTTTTCAGATAATTCTGCCGAGTGACAGATCCGATCGCGACCATATCGCCAATATGTTCCACCGCAGGGGCAATGGCCACCGGGATCATGAACAGAATGGCAGAGAACTCAAAAGTCGGAGTCGTGAAACTCGGCAGTGCGAGCCAATTGGCCGCATGTATCGGGGCAAGATCAATAACTCCCAGTGCCAGTCCCAATAGATAGCCAGTCAAAATCCCGCCCAGTATCGGAATCAAACGCCAGATTCCACGACCGAATATCGACAGGAACAGCGTCACTCCCAAGCTTGACAAAGACAGTATCAGGGCCTGGCCATGAGTGATGATGTCACTGAACTCACCAGTTGCCATCTGGACTGCCGTCGGGGCTAGCGCAAGACCAATCACCATGATGACAGGCCCAACCACTACCGCTGGCAGAAGCCGATGCACGATACCGACTCCCTTAAGGCGAATGATCTGTGCAAGCACAGCATATACCAGCCCTGCCACGAACAAGCCTCCCATGGTGGCCGAAATACCGAAGCTTGCCACCGAGCTCTGAATAGGTGCGATGAAGGCGAACGACGATGCGAGGAACACCGGCACGCTGGCCTTGGTGACGCACTGGAACACCAACGTGCCGATGCCTGCCGTAAAGAGCGCGACGTTGGGGTCAAGTCCTGTCAGCAGAGGAACCAGCACGAGTGCCCCGAATGCCACGAACAGCATTTGAGCACCGGTAACGAGGGTCATCAGCGTAAAAGGTTCTTTGCCTGGCGATGCTTCAAGATCAGATGAAGAAGGCTGCATGGACATGGTTTCTTTTCAGCAAGGGAACAGGATAAAGACATGACCTGTCAGCAGAGACAGGTTGAATGGATACAAAAAACGCCCCACGCAGGAGACGTGGAGCGTTTTGGTATTCACGCGTGACGCTTAGCGCGTGCCGAAGATCTTGTCACCGGCATCACCGAGACCCGGCACGATGTAGCCACTCTCATCGAGACGGTCATCGACGGAGGCCGTATAGATCTCGATGTCAGGATAGGACTCCTGCACCTTGGCAATACCTTCTGGCGCCGCGACCAGTACGATGACCTTGATCTGCTGACATCCCTTTGCTTTCAGCATGTCCAGCGTGGCGATCATGGAGCCGCCAGTCGCCAGCATCGGATCAATCACGATGGCCAGACGCTCATCGAGATCAGACACGAACTTTTCGAAGTATGGTACCGGCTCCAACGTTTCTTCGTCACGGTACAGGCCCACCACACTGATGCGCGCACTGGGGATCAAGTCAGTCACACCATCCAGCATGCCAAGACCAGCGCGCAGGATAGGGACGATGGTGACCTTCTTGCCCTTGATGCTCTGCACTTCGAGCTCGTTACCGCTCCAAGCATCAATCGTGGTGGTCTCGAGCTCCAAGTCCTGGGTCGCCTCATAGGTCAACAGCTTGGCGACCTCACTGGCCAGCTCACGAAAACTCTTGGTGCTGATGCCTGCAGCGCGCATCAGGCCAAGCTTGTGCTGGACCAGTGGATGATTGATGGCATGGACGCTCATGGATATACCTCTTGGGACAGAAGATGGTGCTCGCGATGCGCAGCTACCCCGCCGGTTCGGGACGAGGGCAACAGGGAGGCTGGCAAATTGGGCGTATTCTAGCCGAGCATGCCATTGATGTTAAGCGCGTTGAGCTCTCTCGCTGGCCAAGCGGTCAAGAAATTCGCCGACACTTGCGCAATATTGCGGATAATCAAAATGCTCCAGTATGGTCGTACGCGCCCGCGCTCCCATTGCTTGACGAGAGGTAGGGTCATTCATCCACTCCCGCAAAATCTGAGCTGCGGATTCAGCGGACATGACCTTTGCCTCCACCATCGCATCCTGCTCAGGAGAATAAACGCAGACCTTGGGGCCGACGAAGGCCGAGTCGTAATCCCCAAGCGTATCGATCGAGCGCTCCGGCGGGAGTACCGCACCGTTGTGTCCATGCGTCACCTGCTCTGGCAAGCCATCCACGTTGCTGACGATGGCAGGGACACCATGTGCCAGCGCTTCCTGCACCACGTTGCCGAAGGGTTCACGCCATGAAGGGCAAATGAACGCATCAAGATGACGATAGAACAGAGACATGTCCTGAACGATGCCATGGAAGTGGACGACCTCATCCAATCCCCACGCCTTCACCATTTTTTCAAGCGGATCACGCAAGGGCCCATCCCCCGCGATGTGAAGCTGTACATTCGTGCACTTTTCACGCAGCAGACGAATGACTTCCAGCGCTACCACGGGGGCTTTCAATGCCGTCAAGCGCCCGGCAAACCCAAGGCGAAAGATCGAAGAGTCATGTGTTGCCATCGCTGGTGGAAGCGCCATCGCATTGCGTGCAACTAGTGCAGGACAATCGACAGACAACCCGAGCTTCAACTGCAGCACACGAAGAGAAGCATGTGAATTGCAGATCACGCCCGACCATCTCGATAGATAGCGCTGTACTTCAGGGGTGGGGTCGATGAACCAGGCACTACCCCGTTCAAAATGAACGATGGGTAACTCGGCGGGAAGTGCGAGGGGCATGTTCGTGTATTTGTTCCACACGACAAGCTGATCAAGATCGAGCTTCTTTAACAGCGTCTTCTGATAGGCCTTGCGCAAACCCGGTATCTGACGCGGGAGACTGATACCCCAAGGCCCCTTGATCGAGTGGAAGCGTTCCAGATTGGGCTCCTGCTCTTCCTGTACGATCGGGTGAAGCTCTGTAGTCATGGGTAATACATGGTAATCGTGTCCCGTACTGAGCATGGAGCTCAAGAAACGCGAGAAGTGCCGTTCGACCCCCCCAAGATTCTTGAGGCTGACCAGATGTCCGGTTCTAGGCTGTCTTTGCATGTCATTCCCTGAGATGTAGATTGACCGAGCACCCACACTGATAATTGCCATTGCAGGGAAATCATGTCGTGACAGCGTTTTCTCGCGCTGTTCAAGAGAGACTAATAATTGCGTCAGGCAGGCGATTTTTCAGTTAAGCAGATTTATCAGGCAAGCAGGTTTACCAGGTAAGCAAGCTCAATACCGCCGATGGTAGTCATTACGTAATATATTTATTACTTATATTGACGGCATACTATCGCCTCATCATGACAATGGGAAGAGAGCAAGGGCTACCCTTCTGTCGGTACTATCCTGTCAGTACTGCTCTCGTTCGAACATGCCTTTGGTGACGCGTCTTTGTTGATATTCCTTAGGCGGCTCGACTTCGCGAACCATCATAGGGGAAACATTCCTCTGGGCGTAGTAGGCTAGCGTGAGGTGGGTGACTTCAGGTCAGTTCTCCACGTTTGCAAAGACATGCGGCAGGGCCAACGACAGGGCTTGCGACTGCATCGAGAGGCTGGGCTTTGCAGGGGGGGCAACGCTTCTGCACCATCCGTGGTGCAGACGTGATTCGTGGCAGGATAAGACGAGGCTCTCGAAATGCGCGGACGACTGACATCCACTCTTTCGATCTCTTGATGACAAAAACGTACAGCTTTCATGCATCATGGGTGTTGTCATCGCTTTAGCTGTTGCTGCTACTGGCTCAATTGCTACTGGTTCTGGTGCAAAGCGTGACTAGGTTCTGTACGAAAAGTCGGCTCGTAGGCAGCGGCGTATGCAAGCTACGCATACCATCGCATAAAAGCTACGGGCCAGCTTTTCATATCGCGTCGCAATACGACGAAACTCTTTCAGCCAACTGAAAGAACGCTCCACGATATTGCGCTGACGGTACATAGGTTTATCAAAACCCCGTGGGAGACCTGGACGGGGTTTTCGCTTGATCCTTCGTTGAGCGATGATCGGCTTGATTCGAACGCGGTCGCAGTAACGGCGCAACTCATCACTGTCATAGCCCTTGTCTGCCACGATGTAGCGGCAACGTTTTCGTGGCCGACCAAGACTCCCCGGTAGATAAACTTTTTCCAGGGTGGGCATGAAGTACCGGGTATCCGACTCTTGCCCTCCCGACAGTGTGAAAGCGATGGGCCAGCCAAGGCGATCACAGATCAAATGAATTTTGGTCGTGATGCCTCCACGACTCCGGCCCATTGCATGGTCTAAGGGTTCTTCAGATCCCCCTTTTTGCCTCCACCAGCGGAGGCGCGTGTTGCACGAACGGCTGTTGAGTCGATCATCCAGGTCTCGAGATCCATTAGGCCATCTTCGCGAAGCCGAAGTTGAAGGCGCGACAAGACCGCCTCAAAGGTACCGTCATCACGCCATTGGCGGAACCTGGCGTAGACAGTGCTCCAAGGGCCATAACGTTCGGGAAGGTCGCGCCACTTGGCGCCAGAGCATAGAGCCCAAAAGATGCCGTTCAACATCTGTCTATCGTCTTTCCTGGGCCTGCCCATCGCTTGAGCTGGTGACACAATGTCTTCGATCAACTGCCATTGGCTATCAGAGATTTCGTAACGTCCTGCCATACCGCACCTATGCTGGATGTGCATGGGCCACATTATCAAAAATGACTTTTCGTACAAAACCTAGCCTCAAGCGAAGAGACCGTCGATTCTGACAATCATCAGGGGGTATACCCAAAATTGACAAAATCCTGCGCATACATGATCGCCAACTTCTCTCGCGTGGAAGTCGCCATATCCACGTTACCGGCAGAAGCGGGGGTATTACCCTTATTATGATGTGCAACCTGCGATTCAATTCCCAGTGTCTCTGCTATGAACTTGAAATCCTCTTCGAGAGTTTCAAAATATCCTAGAAAGTCCACCATCAGCACTTCATTGGCATCCATGATAAAGGATGATTGAGGTAAAAAAAGAAGATGGCTCCGGAAGGCTCCCTTCCAAAGGGCGCGCTCGACAAAATCATCAAAACTTGAGTATTGAGCTATCTCTTGAGCCACAGATAAATCCTGCGCTCCTTGGTTACCACCGCTCAATATATAACGATACGCGGAAAGAGCACGATCATAAGGGTTTCTTACAAAAGAGAATTTGAAATAGGCATTGAATTTCCGACTGCTACATTTCTTGTAGGTCTGCCAAGAAATATGGTCTCTACCCTTCTCTTGCGTTTTCCCCAATGCCGCCAGCACCGAGGTGCCTGCAGCCTTGGGAATATGTACAAAGATGCATTTATGCTTAACAAAATGCTTTCGATACGGAAAATCTTTTCTTCGCCACATGTTAGCACTCTAGGCCTAGAGGCAGCCGCCCTCCAATGCACTCAAGCGGCTGCGATGACAAGTTATGTAACCTATATAATGTGTCAGTAGTCTAGAGGAAGAAAATGAAAGCAAAGATCATCATGTCACAGAGAAGATGCAAAAATGATGGAAGCAAACTTATGAGAAAAATCTGAAAATCCAACATCAATAATCGCTTACTGATTGATATTGCATCAGGTAATGGACCTCACGCTATCGGCTTGAGGCTTTCAACCACCGACCACATGCTCGATGAATTCCCCTATCCCCTCACAGTAATTCTGCTGGCAGAAGTCCTTGGCGATGATATCCCGTGCTGCCGCGCCCATGGCACGACGTTGTTGAGGGGATGCTGCCCACCACTCAAGCACACCGGCGATATCTGTCGGCTCAAGCACCTTGGCAACCACGATGTCATCCTGCGCTGGGCTATAGACGCGATCAGGTCCTTGAGTAAAATCCTTGCCGTAGATAGCCAGTACCTCTCGACTTCTGCGTGGAGCAAGCACTTCACCATTGACGCCAGGCGTGATCTGCTCGGGGAGTCCATCCACATTACCGACGATGGCGGGGACACCATGCGCCAGTGCCTCCTGCACCACATTGCCGAAGGGTTCACGCCAGGAAGGACACACGAAGGCATCCAGCGAGGAATAGAACTCGCTCATGTCGTCCAGCAAGCCACAGAAACGCACGCTGTCCTCCAACCCCCAATCGGCGACCAGGGATTTGAGTGCGCTTTCCAGCACGCCCTCTCCCGCGATCCACAGTTCGGCATGGGGAACGCGAGCCTTGAGCTCCCGCAAGGCTTCGATGGCGATCACTGGCGCCTTGAGACCGGTCAATCGGCCCGCAAAGCCGATCCTGAAGCGACCTTCAGGATGATCTGAAGATACCTCAGGTAGCACGATTGAATTACGTACAACCTTGCAGGGTAGCGACTCACTGATTCCTAGCGATAACTGAAGCATGCGACTGGCCGCATGTGAATTGCAGATGATGCCATCGACCCGGGAAAGGTACTCATGGACATCGGGGGAAGGTTCCACGAACCAGGCAGCACCATGTTCATAATGGATGAGGCTGATATGTTCAGGAAAATGTAGCGGATGGTGACGGAATTTGTTCCACACCACGATTGCCTGAATGCCCTCTTCTTCAAGCAATCGCGTCTGACAGGTATTGCGCAGCCACCGAATCTGGCGCGGTATCTTGACGCCCCGATAGCACTTTATGTCATGTACTCGATCAGAATGATCGGCATAGACCGGTTGCAACATGGAATGTATGACGGGTGTCTGCAGCAGGACATGATGATCTCGCTCCCTGACGGCCATCTTGAAGAAGTTGGTGAAGGTGCGCTCGGCACCTCCCAGATTCTTGAGGCTTATCAGATGGCCGGTGCGAGGCCCTTTCAATGTCAAATCCGTCACTGTGGTATTCCGTGTTCACTCTAAGGCATGGACCAATGGCAACTGCCACTCGATGGATATCTCGCCACGTGCTTGCAGCCAGGTATTGGCCTGTGAGAAGTGACGCGAGCCAAAGAAGCCGCGGTGAGCCGCTAACGGTGAGGGGTGCGGGGCATGCAAGACCAGATGCTTCTGGCTATCCACGGCGCTGGCCTTCTTCTGGGCGTAACTGCCCCAGAGAAGAAAGACGACCCCCTCACAGTATTGATTGATCACGTCAATGGCACGGTCGGTGAACATCTCCCAACCTTGCTTTTGGTGCGAAGCGGCCTTGGCCTGCTCTACCGTCAACACACTGTTGAGTAGAAGTACGCCCTGCTGTGCCCAACTTTCCAGGAAGCCGTGATCGACCGGTTCGACCCCGACATCGGTCGCCAGTTCCTTGTAGATGTTCTTGAGCGAGGGAGGGGGACGCACGCCGGGGCGCACGGAAAAGCACAGCCCATGTGCCTGGCCAGGTCCGTGGTAAGGGTCTTGGCCCAGAATCACCACCTTGACCTTGGAGAGCGGTGTCAGCCAGAAGGCACGAAACCAGTCATCAGAGTGCGGATAGATCACCTTGCCAGCATTTTTCTCGGCACGCAGGAACGTCTTCAATCGCTGCATGTAGTCGGCGTGGAACTCTTGCCCAAGATGCGCCTGCCAGTCGGCAGGCAGCACCTCGGAGCTACCGGAAGTGGCAGTCTCCAGCGGCATGTCAGCTATCGCTCGCTTGCTTCTTGAGCTGCTCGGAGATCGGCTCGACGTAGGCGATCCCCATGTCCCACGGGAACTGGATCCAGCAGTTCTGCGGCACTTCCGTGATGAAGCCATCGACCAGCGGGCGACCTTCCGGCTTGGCATAGACAGTCACGAAGTGCGCCTTGGGCAGCATCTCACGCACGGCGCGAGCAGTGTTGCCGGTATCGACCAGATCATCCACCAGCAGCCAGCCGTCACCATCATGATCAACGCCCTTGACCACTTCCAGTCCACCCTGCTCCATGTGGTCGTGATAGCTCTTGATACAGACGGTATCGATATGACGAATACCCAACTCGCGGGCAATCAGACCCGCCGGGATCAAGCCGCCGCGGGTAATGGCGATGATGCCCTTGAAGTCACGTCCACTCAGATCATGGCAGAGTGCGCGCACGTCGCGGTGCAGCTGATCCCAGGAGACGATGAAGTGGTCGTGGTAGCGTTCGGAAGACATGTGAGTCACTCGCAATGACAGGACAGAATTGAAGCATGGTGGCTGTTTCACCACCGCACAAGGTAGAGATCGAGCCGCACTGGCAACTCAGGCCACGGCTCTCACCACTGAAAGGCGCTTACCAACGACGATGGCCCTGCCAAAGGGCAGGGCCATCGTCATGGCGCAGGCTTACTCGGATTCAGTAAAGCTGCAGGCCGCGAATACGCTGTGACCTTCTTCACGAATCCGGGCAGAACCACCCAGCTCGGGCAGATCAATGATCGCTGCCGTCTCGACCACGATACCGCCGCTGCGCTCAATCAGCTTGCACGCGGCCAGCATGGTGCCGCCAGTGGCGATCAGATCATCCATCACCAGGATGCGATCACCTTCACGGAAGGCATCGGAGTGCAGTTCGACGGTGGATTCACCGTACTCCAGCGTGTAGGTCTCGCTGATGGTCTTGAACGGCAGCTTACCCTTCTTGCGCACCGGCACGAAGCTGCAGCCCAGCTCATATGCCAACGGCGCTCCGATGATGAAACCACGCGCATCGATGGCGGCGATGGCGTCGATGTCCATCTCCTGATAGCGATGCACGAAGGAGTCGATCAACTTGCGAAATGCCGCCGAGTTCTGCAGTACCGGCGTGATGTCACGGAAGTTGACGCCCTTCTGGGGCCAGTCCGGCACAGTGCGGATGACAGACTTGATATAGTCGCTGTAGATGCTCATTAAAGGGCTCCGTCGAGGAACAGGTATTTGCAGGCGAACAGGATGGCGAGAATCACCAGCCCCGGGCTCAGATCACGATAGCGGCCAGAGAACAGCTTGATCACGACGTAGCTGATAAAGCCCAGCGCGATTCCGTTGGCAATCGAGTAGGTCAGCGGCATCACCAGGGTGGCAAGCACCACAGGTGCCGCTTCGGTAATATCATTCCAGTCGATGCGCGCCAGTCCACCCGTCATCAGGCAGGCAACATAGAGAAGCGCACCGGCGGTAGCAAAGGCCGGAATCGAGGTCGCCAGCGGCGACAGGAACAGGCTGACGAGGAACAGGCCAGCCACCACTACCGCGGTAAGGCCGGTACGCCCACCTGCCGCCACCCCAGTGGCAGATTCGATGTAGCTGGTCACGTTGGATGTGCCCATTACCGAGCCGACCATGGTGGCGCTGGAATCTGCCATCAAGGCGCGTCCAAGACGCGGAAGATGACCACGCTCATTGGTCAGTCCTGCCTGCTGGGAGACAGCGATCAACGTACCGGAAGTATCGAACAGGTCCACGAACAGGAAGGCGAAGATGATCGAGACCATGCCCAGATTGAAGGCACCCGCGATATCGAGCTGCGCCAGCGTCGGCAGCATGCTTGGCGGCATGGAGGCGAAGCCATGGAAGTCATTGTTGCCCGTCAGAGTGGCCAGTAGCGTGACACCCAGAATGCCGATCATCACCGCGCCGATCACCTTGCGATAAGACAATGCAACGATCAGGAAGAATGACAACAGCGCATACATGGCGGCCGGTGAGGACAGATCCCCCAGTGTGACCAGCGTCCCCGGTGCATCAACCACAATCCCACTGCCCTGCAGGGCAATGATCGCCATGAACAGGCCGATGCCGGCAGCGATGCCCGTCTTGAGCGAGGCGGGAATGGCATTGATGATCCACTCGCGAATCTTGAAGGCGGAGAGCAGGAAGAAGCTGACACCTGACAGGAAAACTGCGCCGAGAGCGATCTGCCAAGGCACGCCCATCTGGCCGGCCACGGTATAGGTGAAGAACGCCGTCAAGCCCATGCCTGGTGCCAGGGCAATCGGATAATTGGCGTAAAGTCCCATGATCAGACAGCCAATCGCGGCGGCCAGACAGGTCGCCACGAAAACCGCGCCATGATCCATGCCCGTCGAGGCCAGCATCGAGGGCGCCACGAAGATGATGTAGGCCATCGCGAGGAAGGAGGTAAATCCGGCGATGACTTCGGTGCGCACGTTGGTGCCGTGCTCTGAGAGCTTGAAAACACGTTCCAGCATTGTTGATAGCCTCTATCCTTGGCAGTGCCTGTCCGGCAAGGCGAAGTCGTTGATGATGTTCGCAGATGGTGGATCAACACGAACTCATTCACTCGGACAGGAATGCTTCACAGGATGATGATCACTGCCTCATCATCCGTGCAGCCTGCCTGAACCACGATGCCCCGCCAGCGGCAGGGCATCGAAAGGCGCAACATGGTACCCAAAGGGCTGCAGCGAATCGAGCCTTCCTGGCATATTTCCTGACCAGTCAGACGACTATTGGTATCAGGGCTCTGCATTGATCCACTGCAAACTTGCAAATCTCATGCCAGACGCGATGCCATCACTCGCTCAACCGTCTCGACAATCGCTTGAGTCTGCGGATCTACCTCGAGATTGATCTGATCGCCAACTGCGCGCATGCCCATCAGGGTACGCTCAAGCGTCTCGGGGATAAGATTGACGCAGAAGCGTGTGCCCCGCGCCTCTCCGATGGTCAGACTGACGCCATCAAGACCCACATAACCCTTGTCAAAAAGGAAACGCATCAGTTCAGCCGGCGCCTGGAACCAGATGCGGCGATTATCCGCAGTCGCCTCGATGGCATCGATCGTGACCATTGCCATCACGTGCCCCGACATGGAATGCCCCCCGATCTCATCACCAAAACGCGCTGCACGTTCGATATTGACGTAACTGCCACTCTCAATTTCGCCCAAGTTGGTCAGACGCAGGGTCTCGCGCATCAGATCAAAGCTGGCCAACTGCCCCTCGAGGTGGGTCACGGTCAGGCAGCACCCGTTATGCGCCACTGAGGCACCTAGCGCCAACCCGACTTCCAGTCCCGGCGGTAACCTGACCTGATGAGTCCGAAACTCGGAGCGCTCTTCAATGGCCACCACTTCGGCCATGCCCTGTACGATACCGGTGAACATCCGCGAGCCTTCCTCGACAACAGTGCCCCCGACAGTGCGGAAGCGGTGGATATGAACGACATGTCGCATCAAGATGACTCTCTACATGCCAGAGTGAAATCCTAGCACGGTGCGCCGAATCACGGCAGCCGTGATACTCAGGACATCGGCTGTTCGCTTCGCGATAGGCAGCGGAACCACACTAGCGTTGTCAACTGTCAACGTGCAGTGCTGCCCTTGCGATTCTTGTAAGGTATTTCTTGCAAGAAGTATCAGTGAATTGCCGTGCAAGCTGACGGGTGCGTCAAACTCCTGACGCCCGACCAAAGTCGTTGACAGCAGGGGGCTGACTGATAGAATGCGCCTCAAATCTGTTTGGCGCCGATTTGTACCCGGATTGCGGGCGCCCACCCCGAGAGCTTGTCTCACGAGGTGCAAGTTCTGCTAAAAGGGTGTGTCCAGCGTTGATGGCCACCCTTTTTGGGTGGTCTTTTTTACCCACTGGATCACTCCTCTGTTTTTCTGCGCAGAACGCTCTGCTCCCCGCAGACTTTCGCCCGCATTCCGGCTGGTGCCTCAACCATTCGGACCCCCATGATCACACTCAAGAACGTCTCCAAGACTTACGGCAGTGGTGACAAGGCCGTGGTCGCGCTCAAGGATGCCAGTCTGACGGTTCCCCAGGGCGCCATTACCGGTGTCATCGGTCTCTCCGGTGCCGGTAAGTCGACTCTCATTCGCTGCGTCAATCTTCTCGAACGTCCTACTGCAGGAAGTATCGTGGTCGATGGCAAGGAATTGACGGCCCTTGATGAAGCTTCACTGCGCAAGGCGCGGCATCAAATCGGCATGATCTTCCAGCACTTCAACCTACTGTCCTCACGCACTGTATTTTCCAATGTGGCACTGCCACTGGAATTGGCGGGCATCTCGAAGACCGAGATCCAGAAGCGTGTTGAGCCGTTGCTGGAACTGACCGGCCTGAGCGACAAGGCCAGCCAATACCCTGCCCAGCTTTCCGGTGGCCAGAAACAGCGTGTCGCCATCGCCCGTGCGCTGGCCAGCCAGCCCAAGGTACTGCTGTGTGATGAGGCAACCTCTGCCCTCGATCCGCAAACGACAGCCTCTATCCTTGAATTGCTCAAGGACATCAATACCAAGCTCGGTCTGACCATCCTGCTGATCACCCACGAGATGGAAGTGGTCAAGAGCATCTGCGATCAGGTCGCGCTGATCAGTGACGGCGAGTTGGTCGAGATTGCGGCAGTCGGTGATTTCTTCACCGCGCCAAAGACTCGTCTTGGTCGCGAGTTCCTCAACGACTTCCTCCAGCTGGAACCGCCGCGCGCACTTGTTGAGCGCCTGGAGGCGACACCTGGCCCACATACCCATCCAGTCGTACGCCTGGCTTTCAGTGGCGATGCCGTCTCAACGCCGCTGATCTCGCGCCTGGCACGCGAATGTCAGGTGGATGTCAGCATCCTGCAAGCCAAGGTGGAATCCATTCAGGAGCGCACGCTCGGCCTGATGATCGCCGAACTGATGGGCGACAGCCGCCAGACCCAGCAGGCGCTGGACTATCTCGAATCCCACGATCTGAAAGTGGAGGTGCTCGGTCATGTCACCCGCATTGCTTAATCTCGTTCTCGAGTCGACCCTCGAAACGCTCTATATGGTCGCGATTGCCGGCCTGATCTCGGCGGCACTCGGTATTCCGCTCGGCGTGGCGCTCTACACCTCACGCCAAGGCCAGATTCTGGAGCGTCCGATACTCCACAATATCTTGAGCATCATCACCAATGTCGGCCGTTCGGTGCCCTTCATCATTCTGATGGTGGCCATCATTCCGCTGACGCGCTTTATCGCTGGCAGCTCCATCGGCACCAACGCCGCCATCGTGCCACTGACCATTGCCTCGATCCCCTTTGTCGCCCGCTTGATCGAAGGCGCGCTGAATGAAGTGGGTCCGGGATTGGTCGAAGCCGCACAGGCCATGGGCGCGACACCACTGCAGATCATCACCAAGGTGCTACTGCCAGAAGCGCGCGGTGGCATCATCAATGGCCTCACCATTACTGTCGTGACCTTGATCAGCTACTCCGCGATGGCCGGCACTGTCGGCGGCGGCGGCCTGGGCGACCTTGGCATTCGCTACGGCTATAACCGATTCGACCCAATGGTGATGCTGGTGACCGTCATCATCCTTGTCGTCATGGTGCAGGGCTTCCAGAGCCTGGGCGACCATCTGGTGCGCAAGTCTGATCACAAGTAACAAGCACCAGGTGCTTAGTTCCAAGCTCAAATGAAGCAGACATTTTCGGTATCGTGGCGACTCACTTGAATGAGTCGTCACTCATAATACCCCACGGACCTCGTCGGTCACGCTGGGTCACAAGGAGAACATCGATGCGTAACATGCTGGCCACTCTCTCTACCCCGCTGCGCCTGGCTGGCGCTGCTACCCTGCTGGGCGCCACGCTACTGGCAGGCTGCAGCAACGACGCTTCTGACGAAAATACCCTGAAGATGGGTACCGTCGCAGGCCCCGAGACCGAAGTCATGAAGGTCGCTGCTGGCATCGCCAAGGAAAAATACGGCCTGAACGTCGAGATCACCGAGTTCACTGACTACGTGTCTCCGAACGCAGCTCTGGCCGATGGCTCACTGGATGCCAACGCCTACCAGCACCAGCCGTACATGGAATCCATGGTGCGTGAGCGTGGCTACAAGTTCGCCAGTGCCGGCAAGACCTTCGTATACCCGATCGGCGCCTACTCCGAGAAGTATCAGGACATCAGTGAACTGCCGGACGGCGCTTCCATCGCGCTGCCGAACGATCCGTCCAACGAAGGCCGCTCACTGATCCTGATGCACGATCTGGGCATGATCGAGCTGACCGACAAGGACAACCTCGAAGCGACCCCGATCGACGTCGCCAAGAATCCTCATGACTACCAGTTCAAGGAAATCGAGGCCGCCCAGCTGCCGCGCATCCTGCCTGACGTCGATCTGGCCTTCATCAACAATACCTTTGCTCAGCCTGCTGGTCTGAAGCCGGAGGATGCACTGATTCGTGAAGGTGCCGACTCTCCGTACGTGAACCTGATCGTGGTTCGTCAGGGTGATGAAGACAGCGAAAAGGTCAAGAACCTGGTCAAGGCTTATCAGACACCAGAAGTCGAAGCCAAGGCAGATGAGCTGTTCAAGGGCGCTGCGGTACCGGGCTGGAAGTAGCCTCCCCCAATGCCTGTGAAAGACCTGTGAACGCAAAGCGCCGACCTCTGGTCGGCGCTTTCGTATCTGATGCATGAATCGCTCTGTCGATGGACACAGACAAGCGATTCGCTTGAAAGCCATCCCCAATGGCTGCATCTTTCAACACCTCACTATCATGACGCACTTCAGGAGCCATCATGGCCGCTCGCCCCGACTATTCACTGCTGGCCCGCCAGCTGGACGCCATTCTCGACACTCGCGACTGGCTGACCAATGCTTCACAGACGGCTGCCTTCATCAACATGACGGTGGAGAATCTCAACTGGGCCGGCTTTTATGTCCAGCGTCAGCCGAAGGTACTGCATCTGGGCCCCTTTCAGGGTCAGCCGGCCTGCCACCCCATCCCCTTCACCAAGGGCGTATGTGGTGCGGCAGCAACTCAACGCACCACGCAACGCATTGCAGACGTGTATGAGTTCCCCGGGCATATCGCCTGCGATGCCGCCTCTCGTAGTGAGCTGGTCGTGCCGGTCATCGTCTCGCAAGATGAGCAAGAAGTACTATGGGGCGTGCTGGATCTGGATAGCCCCAGCCCAGGGCGCTTCGATGCTGAAGATCAGGCCGGCATTGAACGTCTGGTTGGAATCTTCATTGCTTCCAGTGATTTCGACAGCGTTCCCAGCTAACGTGCCAGCATAGGTCATCGACGCAGTACCTTGATGGCCGCCCCTTGATGACAGCGCCTTGATGAACCGATAGCCCACTGCTCAACTTGCGAGCAGTGGGCTATTTTCGTTACACGCAGCGAGGTGTAACGTGAAGACTCCCATGACGCGACTGGAGCAGAACATGTCATCTCACGTGCCACCTCATGCAGAAGCCTCTCTCCAAAATCACGATGATGCCCATGTCGGACTCGAACAGGTCATCACGCATCTTGAACACTTCAAGGCCCTGACCGGCCGCACCGGCAATGATCTCGGCGGCAAGCGCACGTTGATGAATGCCTTCTTTGCAGCCGATGCCAGCATTCTTGATACGGGGGTGTCCGTGCAGCTGACACTGCTGCCGGGTGGTGACGGAGAGCGTGTCTGTGAGGTGCTGCCTGCACCAGACAATGCACCTGCTCGCCCACGCCGCCTGCTGTATGTTCACGGGGGCAGCTGGTTCGCTGGCTCACCTGCCGGCCACCGCCCACTGGCCTGTCGCCTGGGCCGTGCGGCACGCGCCGAGACCTATACGCTGGATTACCGCCTTGCGCCGGAAGCCGCCTTTCCGGCGGGTCTGGAGGACGTGCTTGCCGCGTGGCGCTGGTTATGCGCCGAGTACCCGGAGGACCATCTGCTGCTGGCCGGTGACAGTGCAGGCGGCAACCTCAGCCTCGCTGCCCTCAACGTGCTCAAATTGACGGAAGAGCGACTGCCGAATGCGGTAATTGCCTTCTCACCCGCCACAGACCTCAGCTGGGGCAGCGCCTCGCTGTCGCGCAAGGCCGAGGTAGACCCGATTCTCGATCCCAACCTGTTGCCTTTCGTGAGCATGGTTTATGTGCAGGACGGCACCGACATGAGCGACCCACGTATCTCGCCACTGGAGGGCAGCCTGTCTGGTCTGCCACCCACATTGATTCAATGTGGGGAAGCAGAGGTTCTGCTCGATGACAGCCGTCGCTATGCCTCCCAGGCACAGGACTGTGGCTCGCCCGTCAC
This sequence comes from Cobetia sp. L2A1, assembly GCF_009796845.1. Taxonomy (NCBI): domain Bacteria; kingdom Pseudomonadati; phylum Pseudomonadota; class Gammaproteobacteria; order Oceanospirillales; family Halomonadaceae; genus Cobetia; species Cobetia sp. L2A1. Next base: position 2,869,718 of record NZ_CP047025.1, read on the forward strand.
GCTCAGCCTCTGGCCGGACATGCCGCATGTCTTCGTCGGCTTTGCACCGCTATTGGCCGCTGCCAATGCCGCGCTGGAAGAAGCTGGTCAGTTCGTGGAAACGACACTGGCAGAACACGTTACAGTCTGACCTTATCTCGACACAGCATCAGACAGGCCATCACTCTCGCCGCCCTCTGCGCAAGCCGAGCACTTTTTTATACGCATACGAAAACGCCCGACTCAATGAGTCGGGCGTTTTCTAAATTCTGGTAGGACCAGGCGGATTTGAACCGCCGACCTCCACGATGTCAACGTGGCGCTCTAACCAACTGAGCTATGGTCCTAAAATGTGGCGATCAGACAAACTGTCACTTGAAATACCGTAATCACGGCTTGGTAGGACCAGGCGGATTTGAACCGCCGACCTCCACGATGTCAACGTGGCGCTCTAACCAACTGAGCTATGGTCCTGAATCAAGTGGCGGTGAAGATGTCATCACTGCCGATGCTGGTAGGACCAGGCGGATTTGAACCGCCGACCTCCACGATGTCAACGTGGCGCTCTAACCAACTGAGCTATGGTCCTATGTCAGCATGCTGAACGTGCCAAGCAGTGCACTACAAACTGCTTTGCCTTGTCAGCGAGGACGTATTCTACTTATCTCCCGTTTTGATGCAAGCCCTTGATGATAAAAAAATTCTCGACTCATTACCCCCGATGACAGCCGTCCTGAGAGACCAACGGCCTCAACCTTCTCCTCCAGCTGCCATCAGCCGTCTGCGATGCTCTTGCTACTCACCCATCACCCATCACCCATCACCCATCACCCATCACCGGCCACTACTCGTCACTCACCAGAGCAGCGCGCGCAGACCTGCCGCCAGACTCGCACCGAGCAACGGTCCCGCGATCGGTATCCAGGCATATTGCCAACCGCAACTCCCCTTGTCAGGAATCGGCAGCAACCAGTAGGCGATTCTAGGTGCGAGGTCCCGTGCCGGATTCATCGCATTGCCCGTCGGGCCACCCAACGAGAGCCCGATCGACCAGACGATACCGCCGATGGCATAGGGTACCCAGCCATCACTGATCAGGGCATTGTTGACCAACGCTCCGATGACGAAGATCAACACCAGTGTCGCCACCGCCTCCGTGGCAATATTGGCCCACCACTTCGTCACGGCGGGATCGGTGCAGAAGACCGACCGCTTGCGTTGCCCGTCACGTGTGATCTTCCAATGAGGCAAATAGGTCAGCCAGACCAGTACCGCGCCCAGAAAGCAGCCAATCATCTGCGCTGCCATCATTTCCAGCACCTCACGGACGGTGTCATGAATCCCCAGCAGGTATTTGGCAACCGTCACCGCAGGGTTGAGGTCACCAAAGGGTGAGCCGGACGACGTCGAGACCAGCACGCCCACCATCACTGCAAATCCCCATCCCGCATTGATCATCAGCCAGCTGGAACCGGCCCCCTTGGTGCCCCTGAGCATGGCGTTGGCCACGACTCCCCCTCCCAGCAATATCATGCAGGTAGTGCCCAGCAATTCCCCTGTCATGACGTCAGTCCACATGCGTCCCGACCTCCGCCATTCATGTTGTGTCATCAATGACGTGCCCATTGGCCTATCGCCACAAACACATCGCCCCGTCGATTGACGGGGCGATGGAGGGCATACTTTGCCATAACTCGGGGAGACGCTCCAGAGGGGCTTCAGGCAGAAGTCATAGCAACAGGTGCCACATGGCAGCGGCGATCAAAGCACCCACCAGAGGGCCGACGATCGGCACCCAGGCATAGCCCCAACCTGAACCGCCCTTACCATGAATCGGCAGTACTGCGTGGGCAATTCGCGGCCCAAGATCACGCGCCGGATTGATGGCGTAACCCGTCGTGCCGCCCAATGAAAGTCCAATGGCCCACACCAACATGCCCACTAGATAAGGCAACAAGCCAGCACTGATCTTCCCGGACCCCACAATGGCACCAATACCGAAGATCAGCACCACAGTACCAATCACCTCGCTGAGCATGTTACCCACTCGGCATTCTATTGCCGGATCGGTACAGAACACGGCTCGCTTGAGACCAGCATCACCAGTACGCTTCCAGTGTGGCAGATACGCTAGCCACACCAGTACGGCACCGATGAAACACCCCAGCATCTGTGCAATGACTAGCCGCGCGACGTCGAGCAGGTGGGCGTGGACCCCCAGCAGATATTTGGCCAGGGTCACCGCCGGATTCAGGTCGGCCTGAGGAGAGCCCGTAGACACCGCTACAAATACCCCAATCATCACGGCAAAGCCCCAGCCGGTCGTGATCACGATCCAGCCTGAGCCATTGCCTTTGGTCTCCGCCAACACGACATTGGCGACGACACCACCACCAAACAGGATGAGGAATAGACAGCCGAGAAACTCGCCTGTCATGACATCAGTCCACATGTCAGTTACCTCCGTCGCTCTTCACCCTCTCGACGGCTTCCAACCAACCTGAATACAATCGCTCGCGCTGCGCCTCGTCCATCTGTGGCGAGAAGGTACGCTCGCAATGCCATAGCTCGCTGATCTGCTCCAGGCTCTCGTACCAGCCGATGTGCAGGCCAGCCAGATAAGCCACACCCAGCGCAGTGGTTTCAAGCACGCGCGGACGGTCTACCTTCACGTTTAGCATGTCGGACAGGAACTGCATCACCCAGTTGTTGCTGACCATGCCGCCATCCACACGCAGGTTAGCGCAGTTGATGGTGACATCACGCAACATGCACTCCTGCAGATCACGCGTCTGGTAGCAGACCGCCTGCAGGCCCGCTGCCACGATATCGGTGATGCCAGTACCGCGAGTCAGACCGAGAATCGCACCACGTGCCTGAGGGTCCCAGTGCGGTGCGCCCAGTCCCGTGAAGGCCGGCACCATATAAACACCATGCTCAACCTTGGCAGCCCGCGCCAGCGATTCAGTCTCGGAGGCGTCGGAGAATAGCTTCAAGCCATCACGCAGCCACTGAACCGTCGCACCGGCCACGAAGATACTGCCTTCCATGGCGAAAGTCGGCTTGCCATTCAGGCGATAGCCCACGGTGGTGAGCAGACGGTTCTTGGAGAGCTCCATCTTCTCGCCAGTATTCATGATCATGAAGCAGCCAGTGCCATAGGTGCTCTTGCTCATGCCCGGCGCGAAGCAAGCCTGCCCCACCAATGCGGCCTGCTGGTCACCTGCAACACCACGAATCGGCATTGCTGCACCAAACAGCTGCGGATCTGTCGTACCGAAATCATCACTGGAATCCAGTACGTTTGGCAGCATGTTCTCCGGAATCCCGAACAGCTCCAGCAGCTCTGTGTCCCAGCATTGATCAACGATATTGAACAAACAGGTGCGCGAGGCATTGGTGGCATCGGTGACGTGGCGCTTGCCGCCGGTCAACTGCCAGATCAGGTAGCTGTCAACAGTACCGAAGGCCAGATCGCCCTTCTCGGCACGCGCTCGCACGCCTTCGACGTTCTCGAGAATCCAGCGCAACTTGGTGGCAGAGAAGTAGGGATCAATCAGCAGGCCTGTCTTTTGCTGAATCATGTCGCCATGACCCGCATCACTCAGGCTGCGGCAATACTCGTGGGTGCGACGGTCCTGCCAGACGATGGCGTTGTAGACCGGTATGCCTGTATTGCGGTCCCAGACGATCGTGGTTTCACGCTGATTGGTGATACCGATCGCGGCAACCTGCTCGGCGCCGACATTGGTATTGATCAATGCCTGACGGACGGTGCGTTTCACCGATCCCCAGATATCGTCAACGTTGTGCTCGACCCAACCGCTGTCGGGGAAATGTTGCGGAAACTCTTCTTGGGCCAGTCCCGTCACCGTACCTTCACGATCGAACAAAATGGCACGAGAGCTGGTGGTGCCCTGGTCGATTGCGAGAATACGCGTGGGTCCATCAACGCGAGAGGCTTTCACTGGCGTAGGGGTAGACATTGTCACTGTCCTTGGCTTCGAGGCTGCTTCTGAGAGTACGCGTCAGCAGGGGGCTACGGTACTTCACTCTTTTGGGTAGCGTTCGGACATCAGTGACGGCGGCAAGAGAAAGCGGGTTGGCTTTGTCCTGTCACGCTTGGCAGGCGCGGCAAGGACACTTCCTCTCAAACCATCACAACCGAACATCATAATGTTCGTCTTCGAATATCTCCTGCAAACGTTAGCGTCAAATGCGCGTTATCACAAACGTATTACTGGCCAATGTCATTGTACATTGGTCTCATCACAGTGACGCCGACATGACCTGTTGCCGGTTCGCAACACCCTGATGCCGTTAGGCAAATTGCGCTGACGCCCCCCTGTTGGATTAGGATGTAGCCTTATCCAACGACACACCCTCCACCAGCAGCCGTGAAGAGCACTTCTTTACATGAAGTGCGTTCACGACCCGCAAGCCGGTGACAACAAGAGAGCAGGATGATGCAGCCCAAGCGCCATCGCGCCATTATCGAACTGATCACTCGTCAGGGTTATGCCTCCATCGAGCAGCTGGCCAGTCATTTCGACGTGACACCCCAGACCATACGTCGCGACCTCAACCAGCTCTCGAAAGCAGGTGCACTCAAGCGCGTGCATGGCGGCGCAGGGCTTGAATCAAGCACGGTGAATACGGCTTACAGCACCCGCAAGACGCTCAATCTCGATGCCAAGCGTCGCATTGCACGCACATTGGCACGTGAAATCCCCAACCACTCTTCGCTATTCATCAACATCGGCACCAGTAACGAGATGGTGGCAGAGGCGTTATGTGACCATCACGGCCTTGAGGTCATCACCAACAACCTGAATGTCGCAGCCATTCTTCAGCATAAGGAAGACTTCAATGTCATCGTGGCTGGCGGCATGGTGCGCTCCCGCGATGGCGGCATCATTGGCGAGGCCACTATCGACTTCATCAATCAATTCAAGGTCGATGTCGGCATCATCGGTATCAGCGGCATCGATGAAGACGGCTCGCTACTGGAATTCGACTATCAGGAAGTGCGCGTCGCCCAAGCGATCATCCGCAACTCGCGCCAGGTATTCCTGATCGCAGATCATTCGAAATTTCAGCGCAATGCAGTCGTCCGTCAGGGCAATCTGAGTCAGTTGGATGCGCTGTTCACGGATATCCAGCCACCGGAAAGCATTCTTACGCTGATGCGCAACAATGAAGTTGCCCTTCACCTGGCCAGTGACAGCGATGGATAGCTATCCTGATGCCGCCGGTATCACCACAGATCAGTAGCCTCACAACACGTGGCAGTGCGATACCCGCGTGCGGGCTTTATTGGCTCCTCAGTGGGCAGGCGCTCGGTAACCTTTACTCTTGGTTACCTTTGCTCTTGCCTACTGACACTTCTGACAGGCTTCTGGCTTCCCTCTTCTGAATCATGCCTCCATTGCCTTGTCACGTTCCTGCTACTCCCATCTCTGGGGCTTTCACCATCTTGTCTGTCACTACTCGCTACCCTTTCAGTCAGGAGACCTCTTTTACTTTCCAGCGGCCTCTACGCCGAGACGATTTCATGAAAATGTCATGCTGCGCCAAGAGACTCAAAGAAAGATCGGTGCAGACAACAAGTTGCCCCCCCAGCCATCAACAGTTGCGACTCCATCACTAATAATGTGCAGTTGCGAAAGATAATGACGCCAAAAAATCGCCTTGATGTTCGACTTTTACTAAGCTATGTTCACTTTCGAAACCTTATTCTTCTTGCACCGAGGCGGTGCAAACCTTCTTAGACCTCCCCGGTAGCGCCGGGCACGTGCAGGAGCAGCCCATGTCCCGCGACAACGACGCACTTCTTGATCTCTTCATCATCGGCGGCGGCATCAATGGCGCCGGTATCGCCAATGATGCCAGCGGCCGTGGTCTGAGCGTTGCCTTGTGCGAGCAGAACGACCTCGCCAGCGCGACCTCCTCCGCCAGCAGCAAGCTGATCCACGGCGGCCTGCGCTACCTGGAACATTACGAGTTCCGTCTGGTACGTGAGGCATTGCAAGAGCGTGAAGTACTGCTCAAGAAGGCACCGCACATCGTGTGGCCACTCCGCTTCATCCTCCCGCACCAGCCGCATCTGCGTCCGGCGTGGATGATTCGCGCGGGCCTGTTCATGTATGACCACATCGGTAAACGTGAAACGCTGCCGGCCTCCAAGGGGCTCAAGTTCGGTGAACAAAGCCCTCTGGTCAGCGACATTACCCAAGGCTTCGAATACTCCGATTGCTGGGTCGATGACGCTCGTCTGGTCGTCACGAATGCTTTGCAGGCCCGTGATCAAGGCGCTGAGATCATGACGCGTACACGTTGTGTCAGTGCCCGCGATGTCGAAGGCCGCTGGGAGTTGACGTTGGAAGATATCGACAGCGGTGAGACATTCGTACGCCATGCGCGCACCTTGGTAAATGCTGCCGGCCCGTGGGTGGAGTCTTTCATCAAGGGCGCCACCGAACGAACACCGCGTTATGGCATCCGCATGATCCAAGGCAGCCACCTGATCGTCCCGCGCATCAACACCGATGACCGTGCCTTCATCCTGCAGAACAAGGACAAGCGCATCGTCTTCGTGCTGCCGTATCAGGATGACTTCAGTCTGGTCGGGACCACTGACGTGCGCTACAAGGGTGATCCGTCCGAAGTGGCCTGCTCAAGCGATGAGACCGACTACATGCTTGATGTGGTCAATAGCCACTTCAAGCGCAAGCTGAGCCGCGAAGACGTCATCTCGACCTTCTCCGGCGTGCGTCCGCTATGTGATGATGAATCTGCTGATCCATCAGCGATGACGCGTGATTACACCCTGCATCTGGACGACAGCGGTGCGCCAATGCTGTCAATCTTTGGTGGCAAGATCACTACCTATCGCAAGCTGGCCGAGTCTGCACTTGAAGACCTCAAGCCGCTGCTGCCGAGCATGGGCGAACCCTGGACTCATGAGAAGCCGCTGCCGGGTGGCGATATCGAAAGCCGTAGCGCCTTTACCCGCCAGTTGGTTCGTGACTTCCCGTTCCTCGGGGAAGCACGCGCCAGACGCCTGGCCTCCAGCTATGGCAGCCTGTGCCTGCACTTCCTCACCGGCAAGAAGAGCGAAGCCGAATTGGGCGAAGAGCTTGGTGCCGGGCTTACGACAGCTGAAGTGGATTATCTAGTCGAGCGTGAGTGGGCTCGTGAGGTGCAGGATGTCATCTGGCGCCGGACCAAGCTGACCCTACGTCTGAATGACGAGCAGAAGGCACGTATCGGTCAGTATCTACAGCAGCGTCTGCTGGCGCGTGCTGCCTGAGACAGGTAGCTGTCGAGAGGTGCTGATGGGCTCGAATGGATCAGCACCAATGAAACGCCCGCGACTCAATGAGTCGCGGGCGTTTTCGCATGTCGTGCTGGAATCCTGCGATCGATCAGGCTATCCCCGTGTTACTGGATACCGCCTGCAGTCAAGCGAGCAGGGTCTAGCAAGCGTGCAAGCTCATCACGGGAAATATCGGTCTCTTCCTCGGCGACATCGAGAATCGGACGACCCGCCTGATAGGCCTGCTTGGCAATGCGCGCCGCCTCGTTGTAACCGATCACAGGATTGAGCGCCGTCACCAATATCGGGTTCTTCGCCAGCGGCACCTGCAGGTTGTCTTCACGCACCGTGAAGGTGGCGATGGCCTTGTCCGCCAGCAGGCGGCTGACGTTGGTGCTCAGCGTGATCGACGACAGTAGATTGCTGGCAATCAGTGGCAGCATGACATTGAGCTGGAAATTGCCGCTCTGTCCGGCAATGCCGATGGCCGCGTCATTACCCATTACCTGAGCCGCAACTTGCGCCGCCGCCTCCGGAATCACAGGATTGACCTTGCCGGGCATGATGGAGCTACCGGGCTGCAAGGCTGCAAGTTCGATCTCACCCAGCCCCGCCAGCGGGCCGGAATTCATCCAACGCAGATCATTACTGATCTTCATCATCGCCACTGCATAGGTGCGCAGATGTCCGGAAAGCTCCACTGCGGTGTCCTGCGATGACAGTGCCGCAAAGAAGCTATCTGCCGGGCGGAAGGCATGACCTGTCTGGCGCGATAGACGCGCAGCGATGCGTTCAGCAAATTCCGGGTGAGCATTGATGCCGCTACCGACGGCGGTACCGCCCTGCGCGAGGCGTTCAAGACGCGGCAGAACTTCCTCAAAGCGCTCGATGGCCTGAGCCACCTGTGACTGCCAGGCACCCAATTCCTGGCTCATGCGGATCGGCATCGCATCCATCAGGTGGGTACGACCGGTCTTGATGACGTGATCTACCTCATCGGCCTTGCGGGCGATCACTTCATGGAGGTGACGCAACGCAGGGAGCAGTGACTCGCTGACCGCCAACACCGCTGAAAGATGGATGGCCGTCGGGATGACGTCATTGCTCGACTGTCCCATGTTGACGTGATCATTGGCACCCACATTGACATCACTGCCAGACTTCGCCAGATGCTCATTGGCCAGATGGGTCAGCACTTCATTGACGTTCATGTTGGTGGAAGTACCAGACCCCGTCTGGAAGATATCAACCGGAAACTGATCGGCATGCTCGCCGTCGATGATCTGACGTGCTGCCTGCACAATCGCCTTCGCGCGGGTGTCATCCAGCAGCGCCAGGTCATTATTCACTTCGGCAGCGGCCAACTTGATACGCGCCACGGCGCGAATGAAGGCGGCTGGCAATGGCTGACCGCTGATCGGGAAGTTATCGACCGCCCGCTGGGTCTGGGCGCCGTAAAGCGCGCTCACTGGTACGTCGAGTTCACCCATGCTGTCACGTTCGCGGCGAGTCTGGCTGCTCATTCGATTGCTCCCTGTACTAATGCGGGCACCACCTCCACGTGAAGGCGCTACCGAATAGACGTTGATAGGCGATGCGTTGATGCTTCAATGTCCTCATGATCATGTGGGGCCGGAAAGGATTCCAATCAAGTCACTTGATGGTAGTGATTATCAATATCAATCACTGATCGATCGCCAGAACCCTCCACCTTCACCACTGCAGCAGCGGGGCCGCACGCTCGCAAGGCCGCTTCTCGCCAATCCTCTGTCTCGCAAGACTGACCCTCGGTTACACTACTGACCATTCACGAGTGCACGACTCACTCAAGCTTCTCACTACCACCTTTGAGAGGAAAACATGAAAAGCCTGAAAGAGCAGACAGACGCAAAAATCGAAGCTGGGCGACGAGCCAAACCTGACTTCATGAAAAATGTCGATAAGATCCTCAATCAAGCCAAGGCCTTTCAACAAGGTGCCGATGCCATCGCTTCAGGCGACAAGGCACCCGACTTCTCGTTGCCTGCGGCATCAGGTCAATTGGTGTCACTCGAGGAATTGCTGAAATCCGGTCCGGTGGTCGTGACCTTTTATCGTGGTGACTGGTGCCCCTATTGCAGCCTGCAACTGAATGCCTTGAATGCACGACTCGATGATATACACGCACTAGGTGCACAGCTGGTGGCCATCAGTCCGCAGGTTCCTGATGACTCCTTGAGCGAGAATGACATCAGCGCGATGAAGTTCTGGGTATTGTCGGACCAGGATGCAAAAGTTGCCTCTCGCTATGGCGTCGCTTGGAAAGTCCCGGAATATCTTGCAGAACACATGCGCGTAGATCGTGGGTTGGACCTGGCTGCCATCAACAACGGTGATGGCAGCATATTGCCGATCCCGGCAACATTCATCATCAATCGAGAGGGTACGGTGACGTGGCGTCATGTCGATGTCGATTATCGAACACGCTCGGAACCTGAAGATATCATCACCGAATTGAAGCAGCTGGGTTGATGACCCTCTGAGATATCGCCATTCAGCTTGGCGATGCGGCGCGTGATGCCATAGTGCACAATCCCGATATGGCATCACGAGTCTTGGGGAATTGCATCACGACGCGTCTGCCTTCAAAGAGGCGCGTCGAACTTGACCAAGAATCGTCTTGTCCATATTTACCGACATCTCGATCACACATCATCACACCGTCGTGACACATCATTGCGGACGTGTCGTCACGGTCTGCCAGTTACCTTCATTCATCAACGGGATTCCTTCGCTCTAGATGCTCATCTCATTCTTGATCACGATCACCGAAATCTCTCTGTATCGAGTGGTCTCTTCCTCATGACGACCAAAGGGAGATACCTCCGATGAAATGGCTCTCGTTCAATCCTTATTTCACCTATCTGCACCGCCAGCGGCTGCATATCCTGCGCGTTAGCGTGGCACTGACGCTATGCTTCGCGATCATCGAGCTGTTCAACTTGCCGCACAGTTCCTGGGCTCTGGTCAGCACCGTGATGGTGATGGGCAACCTGCCCCACGTCGGCGGCGTGCTGGACAAGGGGTGGCAACGTCTCGTCGGAACGCTACTGGGCGGGCTATGGGGGCTCATCCTGATTCTGGTTGCAGAGCCACTTCCCGGCGTGGTGCCCTTCTGGAGCATTGTCGGTATCGCATTGGCATTGAATGCCACCTTCAGCAATCGCTATGGCTATAGCTCGCTGTTGTTCTGCGTCACGCTTCTGATGGTGATCGGTGATGGCAATCACGACCTGGGCATCGGCCTGTGGCGTGTCTTCAATGTCGTGCTCGGCACCTTGGTCAGCATCGTCGTCAGCGTGGTGCTGTTGCCACAGAAAGCCACGGACGTGTTCCGCTTCCTGCTGGCTGACAACCTCGACAAGCTGGCACGCCTCTATCATGGGCATACCAAGGCAGAGCGCGAAGGTGCCAATGAAGCCCTGGCGCTGGTGCGTGCCACCTCGGCCCAGCTGGTCAAGCAACGGGGACTGGTGGACGCCGTTGCTCAGGAGGGCCGCATCGATCGCGGGGCAATCGAGGAAATTCTGTCATTCGAGCGTCGCATGATCTCGACCATTGAACTGCTGCAGGAAACACACTGGAATACCCGCGAGGGCCATGAATTCATCGAGGGACTGGAGGGGCTCCGCGATGCGCAACATCGTCTGGCGCGTGCACTCGGCACATTGGCCTTCCAGGTGCGTACCGGACAGTCGATTGAGCTCACGGTCACCCCGTTTGATCTACAACGCTATGCCGATGTCCGTAACGTCGTAAGCCACAAGGGACGCGCGCTATTCAGTCCTGCAGGCTATCTGTGGCTGAATCGTGAACTGGCACGTCTGACGGAAGCACTGGCGGAGCGCTTGGGCCTGTTGGAACGCCTGCCTAGCCAGCGCTTGCAACAGCGCCTGCCAGGGCATGGGTTGATCAGCGATGCTCGCCGCCTGTTCTTGCCGGAAGACCCGACTCCGGGCGACACCGCGGTGCCGACAAGGCCCGCCGACACGCCGGGTGAGAAAGCCAGTACGACGCCAGAGACTCCACACGCTTCTACTGACACAACTGGACCAGCCTCCTCGAGCCCCTCGTCACGGAGAGACTCATGAGCCAGTCATTCTCAGAGCATCAACAGGATGTACATGATGTGCTGATCGTCGGTGGTGGTGCTGCCGGCCTGACATTGGCACTCAGTCTCGCCGATAACCTTTCCAAGGCACCTATTGCACGACGCGTCACCTTGCTACGTCCCGCTCGCGAGGCGCAAGGTGCCAGTCGCTGGGCACAAGGCGGGATTGCCGCAGTACTGGCACCTGAAGATGATGTCGAATCACATGTGGCCGACACCTTGATTGCCGGTGATGGACTATGCAATGAGCGCGCAGTTCGCTTCACTGTCAGTCATTCCCGCGAGGCCATCGAATGGCTCATCGCGCTTGGCGTACCCTTTACGCCCGCTGAGGCAGATGCAAGTTATCCCTATCATCTGACACGGGAAGGTGGACACGGAAGGCGGCGCATCATTCATGCGGCAGACGCTACTGGGCGCGCCTTGCTCGAGACACTCAGTGCGCATGTTGAGGCGCACCCTGCCATCAAGGTGCTAGATGATCTGCTGGCGGTCGATATTGCCGTGACGGACAAGCGAGTCGATGGCTTATGGGTGATGGATGACAAGGGGCAGCAATGCTTGCTGAAAGCCCATGACCTGGTGCTGGCTACCGGTGGTGCCAGTGGCCTTTTCGCGCATGCTACCAGCCCCAGCGCCAGTGTCGGCGACGGCATGGCAATGGCCGCACGCGCGGGTGCCAGCCTGATGAACCTCGAGTTCCAGCAGTTTCACCCCACCTGCCTGTATGACCCACAAGGTGGGCCTTTCTTGATTTCCGAGGCAGTACGCGGAGAAGGCGGCCTTCTCATACGCCCCGATGGCCATCGTTTCATGTTCGATCATGACCCACGGTTGGAGCTGGCACCGCGCGATGTGGTGGCACGCGCCATCTTGTCGGAAATGCGCACCCATGATCTCGCACATGTGAATCTGGATATCAGCGCACTGGGGGCGGACGCCATTCGCCATCACTTCCCGACAATCGCTGAGCATTGCTTGACGCGTGGCATCGACATCACCTGCACACCGATCCCCGTCGTACCCGCGGCGCACTATAGCTGTGGTGGTATTGCAACCGGACTCGACGGGGCAAGTGATCTGACCGGACTGTGGGCGATCGGCGAAGTAGCCTGCACGGGGTTGCATGGGGCCAATCGCATGGCCAGCAACTCACTACTGGAATGTCTAGTGCAGGCGCGGGCCTGTGGCGAGGCATTGGGTGCACCCCGCAAAGCCATCGATGCACCACGCAAGCCGACACTACGCGCATTGCCATCCCTGCAGACGCAGCTTCTGCAGTACCTGGCAGATCATCGCAGTGTGTGGCAACGGGTCATTGTCCTACGCGCCGATGAGGCACGTGAACGACTCGATGCCCTGCGCAAACTCATGAGCCTGCGGGCGGGTATTGAGCGCAGTCAGCGAGGCCTGGACGTGGCGCTTCAGCAGATGATGGACTGGATAACGCCAGCAAGCGACAGCGCCGAAACAGACACCAGCGGTCGCGAGACATTACCGCAACATACCGCTAGCCTTAGCCATCTATCGCTCTATCAGGCCTTGACACTGGCACCGCTTCTGCTCATCAGCGCTCATCAGCGTCATGAGTCGCGCGGGCTACACTTCGTGCGTGATTACCCGATGCCGGCTCCCCGTGCTCGTGACAGTATCATTCGCTTGTCAGTCTGACGCTGACACATCAACTATCCAGCTCGAGAATACGTCATCTTGTCCGTATCGCCTCAAGTACGGGTGGCTGACGGGGCATATCGTGAGGTTGCGGCGGCCATAGCAACCAAAGGCGCAACTGATGCAGATCAGAGGCATTACCGCTATCGGGCCACAACCACAGCGTACGAGACGGCTCACCCGCAGGCGTCACACGCAGACCGATCAAGCGTGGTGAGCACCAGACGCAGTGCACGCTGACAGCACGCCAGGTAGTCGACTGTGTATCTGCCCACCACCAGCAAAGCCGCATGCCAGGTCGGCGGTGACGAGCAGACTTGCTTCCCTCGTCACCGTCACCTTGTGGAACGCCGCCTCGAACGCTGTCGCGACCACCTGCTTGCCCAACGTCTTCTTGATCACTTTCTTGATCGTCGCCACGACTCTCCTCGGACATATCCTCGAGAACCCCTACCGTCAGTAGCGATGTCATCTCTGTCATATCACGACTGGCTGCGCCAGACAGGCCAGTGTCTCCCGATGGCTCATCACCCAAAGACTCCCCTCCAAGGGCTAGCCAACAGTATTCATTGCCACTGACGCGTTCTCTATACGCTCGTCGCCACCACCATAGAGACTCGATCAGCTGCAACAATACGCAGAGTGTCAGCAGCCCGAGAGCTAGCCAAACCATCCAGGGTACAGAGGCGGCCGCCCAAAACGCACAACGCCCTGTCTCGAAAGACAAGGCGTTGTATATGCAGCTCAATGACAGGGGAATGTCGAAAGACACGCTGAGTAGTTGAGCTAGACAGGCCGTCGAGGCAATACTCGCCACCAGCAAACCCAGTCGCAGGCCAGCCTGAACATGGGAAGCCTGTTTAGAGGCCTTTAAACTGATCGCGGTGGGCATTTTCGGCATTGGCAATAACCATGTCGATCAGACGCTGATACTCCGGGTTACCCGACGGGTTACGCTTCATCAGCCAGACGAAGAGGTCTTGGTCCTCTTCTGCCAGCAAGTCCACGTAAATCGCCTTGTCCTGGTCGCTCAACGCATCATAACGTTGTTCCAGGAAAGGCAGCAGCAACAGATCCAGCTCCCACATACCGCGACGCGAATGCCAGTGAAGCCGCTTACGAATCACATCTTCCATTGCCTGAACCCCTGTCGTCACATCAATACCCGCAGTATACCCGAGGGGGCTGGCGGCGGCATCCGTTGACCCATTACCTCATGATGAATTGGCAATCCGAGTCCTGATCAGCAATGATGTCCGTAGTGCGTTGTTTTCTCAGGATTTGCCCATTATGCTGAGGTGATAACAATCACAAGGATGCGTGCGCCTGTCCGGTGACAAGATGTTGCCCGACTGCCGCATCACGAACGCCTTACTTTTCTGAAGGCGCAGGCATGGAGAGATCCGATGACCAAGTCCGAGCTAATCGAGCAGATAGCAGTGCGACAGCCTGAATTGTCGCTCAAGGATGTAGAGGCCGCCGTCCGCATCATTCTCGATGATGTAACCGACTCACTGGCCCATGGTGGCCGAGTCGAGATCCGTGGCTTTGGCAGCTTCTCGTTGCACTACCGCGAGCCACGTCTGGGACGTAACCCCAAGACAGGCGAGCCGGTGCAGCTGGACGGCAAGTTCGTCCCGCATTTCAAGCCGGGCAAGGAGCTCCGCGAACAAGTCGACGCAAGTCGCGCGCTTGGCTACTGAACGACTCATCATGTGAGCCGCTATCCCGTTGGCGGCGTCAAGACTCGGGCGCTGGCCAGTGATACACTCGCCCTGTGATGATTCACGACTGCATTTCATGACAAGGAAACCGTTATGCGTTGGCTAAAAGGTCTCGTTCTGGCCGTGATCCTGCTGATCGTCCTGCTGGTCGGCATTCTGTTTGCCGTTCACAATCAGCAAGCCGTGCCCCTCGATCTTATCTGGGTTGAACTTCCCGCCGCCTCTCTTTCCATGTGGCTGCTATTCTCCCTGGCCATCGGAGTGGTACTTGGCATGGTGGCAATGACGGGTATGTACCTGCGTCTGCGCACCCTGTTGACTCGTGCGCAGCGACGCAATCAGCAGCAACGCAAGGAACTGGACCAGTTGCGTATCCAGGAGATCAAGGAAGTGGCATAAATGCCTGATCTGATGATGCTGGGAATACTGATGGCGGCCATCGCCATTGGCTTCTGGCTGGGGCGACGTGATCGTCGCCCCGAGACACAGACTCCAGCGCCGACCTCTTTATCCCGCGACTATTTCGTTGGCCTCAATCATCTGCTCAATGAGCAGCCTGATCGCGCCATTGAAACCTTCGTTCAGGCACTGGAAGTCAACAGTGATACGGTCGATACCCACATCGCACTGGGGAATCTTTACCGCAGTCGCGGTGAGGTCGATCGGGCAGTCAAGATCCATCAGAACCTGTTGGCACGCCCGGCACTCGACAGTGACCAGGGTGAACGAGTTCAACTGGAGCTCGCCCGCGACTTCATGCGCTCAGGGGTTTACGATCGTGCCGAGAAGCTGCTTGAAGCGCTGCTCAAACAGGCGCAGAACGAGTGCCATCGCCGCGATGGCAGGCGTTTGCTGATTGACCTCCTGGAACGCGAACGCGAGTGGGAAGCCGCCCTGGAAGTCGCACACTCTATTCTGCGACAGGAAGGCGGGGTTCGCCGTGCAGCGGCACATTGGCACTGTGAGCTAGCCGCTCTCGATATTGCAGAAGGTAGCTTGGCGCTCGCCCGCAAGCGCCTCAAGCAGGCACTGTCTACCGACGAGAAGTGCGTGCGTGCCAACTGGATGCTGGCAGAGATCGAATTTGATCATGCCAACTACAAACAGAGCATCCGCTTGCTGCAACGTATTCCACGCCAGGATACCGGCTTCACTCCCATTACCCTGGAACCGCTCGGCAATGCCTTTCGTATGCTTGATGATGAAAATGGCTTGGTGCGCCATCTTCATCAAGAAGTCGAGCGTGCCCCCTACACCACGACCGTCATCAGCTTGGCCCAGTTAATCGAGCGCCGTGATGGCGTCGAGGCAGCCGCCAGTTTTGCCAGCCAACAGCTTCATCGACACCCGAGCTTGCGTGGGGTCGACTATCTGCTCGATCTCTACCTGCTGGATGCCGACGAGCGCGAGACAGAGCGCTTCAATCTACTCAAGCGCCATACTCAGCAGCTGATCGAAGCACGCCCGCGCCATCGTTGTCACCGCTGCGGTTTTGAAGCCTCACTGCTGATCTGGCAATGCCCCAAGTGCCGTCACTGGGGGACTGTCAAGCCGATTACAGGCCTTGAAGGCGAGTAGCGCTGGCCATTGCCTATTATCTATCTGTTACCCATTACCCATAGATTCTTTCTTCACTTTCTCTGCGCTTGCGTGTTCAGGGCACTCTCGCGATGCCCTGCATCACAACCTCACTGTCGTATCGAGCAGTGCTGTACACCCTGACGACAGTGCTCGCAAAAACGCCTCCACAGCCAATGCCGTGGAGGCGTTTTTCATGCCATCAAGTCTGCTATCGCAATGGCATTATCTTGCAGGTGCTCGCTCACGTAAACGCGGTGAAAGCATCTCTCCGATCAGACAGGCGATCAAGATTGCAGCAAGGAAATAGGGCCAGTCGCCAATTTCCAGATTCGCGAGGCCCAGCGCGTCGACAAAGATTGCGACAATACATACTGGGCTGACATAGCGAATCATGAACACCCAAAGACGATAACCACCAGCGCTCAGATCCAGTTCATCACGCATCATGCTGCTCTTGAAGACAAACCCAGCCAGCACCGCCATGGCGATGCCTCCGATCGGCATCATCCAGCGTGAGGTCAAGTAATCAAGCCAATCGAAGAAGTGCTTGCCAGCAAACTTCCACTCCGCGCCCAGATTGAACGACAGCATCGCAAACATCGCGACAAGCCACAGTGCTACACCGGCGATCCAGGAAGCCTTTATGCGACTCATGTTGCGGTTCTCGGTCAGCCAGGCAACCGTAGCCTCAATCATTGAAATCGCCGAGGTCAGTGCCGCGATCGACAACATGGCAAAGAACAGTACGCCAAAAAATTGACCAAAGGGCATCTGATTGAAGGCCACCGGCAGACTCATGAAGATCAACCCAGGGCCGGAGGACGGGTCCATGCCATTGGCAAAGATGATCGGGAAGATCGCCAGCCCAGCCATCAGCGCCACCAGGGTGTCAGCGATCGCGACCGTAAAGGTGGTACGTGCAATCGACGTACCCGCCGGCAGATAGGAGCCGTAGGTCAGAATGGCACCAGAGGCCAGTGATAGCGTGAAGAAGGCATGCCCCAGCGCCGCCAACAGGCCTTCACTGGTCAGCTTGGTCATATCAAAATCAAACAGAAAGTGGAAACCTGCCGAGAAGTTACCCGAGGTCAGCGCATACCCGATCATGATCATCAGCATGATCACCATGCCCGGCATCATCCAGCGCACACTCTTCTCGACGCCCTCCTGAACGCCACGCCCAACGATCAGCATCGTGATGATGGTGACCAGAGTAGCCCAGCCGCCCAGCGCCCAGGGACTGGCATTGCCAGCGTCAAAAATAACGCCCAGTTCAGCAACACTTTGCCCCGACAGCGCGCCGCTGGCCATTTTCCACAGGTAGCTGAATGACCATCCCGCTACCACCACATAGAACGACAGGATCATGAAGCCGGCCAACATCGCCAGCCAGCCGAAAACTCGCCATAGCGGACTAGCACCGGACTCGCGGGCCAGAGTCGCGATCGCATCAATCGGACTACCGCGTCCGCGACGCCCCAAGGCGATCTCGGCCATCATGACCGGCACGCCTACCGCCAGAATGCAGGCCAGATAGACCAGCACGAAAGCGCCACCACCATATTCACCGGTGATATACGGGAATTTCCAAATATTACCCAGCCCCACAGCGGAGCCGGTGGCCGCGAGGATAAAGCCCCAACGACTGATCCAGAGATTCTTGGGTTGCTGTCTTGCCGTCATGGAATACCTTGCGAGTTATTGTTGTGAATCAATGATGTCCTGAATATGACATCCGCCGCCTCCCGAGACTCACTGGCGTATTTTACTGATATCAGCAGGATTCGTCCGCGATATTCATGCCAAAGACATGAATATCTATAAGAAAAAATAGTGCCTAGACACTGCACAGCAAATTCTTCTGAAAACTTGCCAACGGCAGCAAGTTACATATGAAACCATACGATGCCTATCACAGCCTTGGAAGGCCTACTTTCTCTTCCTGTCCTCTCTATAATCGATAAGTGGCACACCTCATTGACAGTCTGTCAGGCTAGTCTGCCACTCGACCCGACATGCCAGACGGCATAGGGTAGAAAATTCAGAAAGAACAGGTTGAGAGATGCAAAGACAGATCGCGCACCAGACACACAGCCAGTCAACTACAGCAGCTATAGCGTGAGAAGGAGCAGATCATGCATCGTCAATTTGCGGTCATAGGACTTGGTTACTTCGGCGCTACGGTTGCCCGTGAGCTCAGGCGTCACGAACATGAGGTACTGGGCGTCGATCCTGATGAGAAACGCCTCAACGCTGTCGCTGACCTTCTCAATCAAGCGGTCATCGCCGACCCAACGGATGAACATGCCCTCCGTGAGCTGGGGCTAGATCAATTCGACGCTGTACTGATTGACCTCTCCGACTCCATGGAGCAAAGCTTGACCTGTGCCCTGCTTGCCCGTGAGCTGGGCGCAAAGGAGTTATGGGTCAAGGCCACGTCCGATGCCCACCACAAGCTACTCAGCAAATTGGGTGTCGATCACATCGTACATCCTGAATATGACCTGGGCGTACGGGTTGCTGAAAGCCTTGCCTACCATGCAATGGTCGACTTCATCCATCTTGGAGATCATCAGTTTGTGGTTGAACTGGAAGTCAGTGAGCGGCTATGTGATGAATGCCTGCAGCTCGATCAGCTACCACTGGGCGATGACATCAGCGTGGTTGCCTTGCGCAAGGGTAAGACACTCGACCGCTCGCCAGCTCCCGACACGCCTCTCAATCATGGCGACCATCTTGTATTGATTGGAGAGCTAAGCGCCTTGCGCAAGCTAGGGTCACATCTGTGAGGCATCATTATCGGCGCTATCTACGTCCACTGACACGCTCACCGCGCGGCCCGATCATTCACCTGTCACCACCAGAAATACTGCTCGGTGGCTTTCTTGGCTTGAGCCTGCTTGGCGCCTGCCTGCTCAAGCTACCTGGCATGCACCATGAAGGCCTGAGCTGGCTGTCAGCACTGTTCACCGCAACATCGGCAGTCACGGTGACAGGACTGTCCGTCACGCCCCTCAGCGAATTCACTGTCTATGGTCAGGCAGTCGTGATGGTATTGATCCAGCTGGGCGGCCTTGGCTTCATGACACTGGCCGCTCTTTCGCTGATCATGCTGGGACAGCGATTGCCGATGCATCAAACCAGTCTGGTCCGCGAAGCACTGAACCGGAGCAGCTCTCGCGAAATTGGCCGTCTGCTCAAGATGATTACCGTTTTCGCACTGACACTCGAGCTTGTCGGGGCATTGCTGCTGGCCATTGATTGGGTGCCACGTCATGGCTGGTATCAAGGCTTGTGGCTGAGCCTCTTCCACTCCATATCGTCGTTCAACAATGCTGGCTTCACCTTATGGCCAGACAGCTTGATTCGCGATGCCGCCAATCCTTTGGTGACTGGCGTGATCAGCGTGCTGTTCATGACCGGTGGCATTGGCTTTGCCGTCATTGGAGAGCTCCGCGAGCGACGCCGCGAATATGGTTGGCGTGTACTCCTTCAGCCATCTCGCTTCTCAGTGCAGACACGGCTAATTCTCGAGGCCACTGTCATACTTAACCTGTTAAGTCTGGTGGTGATTCTGGCACTGGAATGGCGAAACCCCGGCACACTGGGCGGGATGGCCACTCAGGGCGAACGCATACTGGCCGCCGCCTTCACTGCGGTCACGCCACGCACTGCGGGATTCAGCGTCATTGACACCTCTGCGATGACTCACGCCAGCACGCTATGGACCATGGCATTGATGTTCATCGGCGGCGGCAGCGGCTCAACGGCCAGCGGCATCAAGCTGACGACCTTCGTGGTACTGCTGCTGACCACTCGCTCCTTCTTGCGCCGAGAAGCGTCCCCCTCATTGCATGGCCGACGTATTGGTGATGAGACCATCTTCAAGGCGATCTCCGTGGCGCTGGCCGCCCTGCTACTGATTTTCACCATGCTGTTTGCGCTGACCATCACTGATCCAGACCACGACTTTCTGACACTCGCCTTCGAGATAGTCTCTGCCTTTGGCACCGTGGGCCTGAGTCGGGGCCTGACACCAGAGCTTTCGGCGCCCGGGCAGCTGATCATCATCATCACCATGTTGCTAGGGCGTACCGGCCCGCTGGCACTGGGCTATCTATTGGCGACACGCAAGCATCATGGCATCAACTATGCTCGCACAGAGCTTTCCATTGGCTGATGGCTATCACCGGGAGGCTTCAGGGATACCAGGTATCGTATCTACAATGCTCTGCATCACTCTCTACAACAGCCCCCGAGATAGCGCTGAAACAACACGGCAGCATACCTTGAAACGACAAAAGCCCTGACGCAATGCGCCAGGGCTTTTGAATGCTATAAGCCGACAGAATCTGTCACCGTGAAGCGGCAAGCAGATCTAGTCAACGATTCTAATGATCATCATCATCGTGATCATCATGCTCGTCGTGATCGTCATGCTCTTCAAGGCGCTGATGCGTATGGCCTTCGCCGTCGTACTCATCCACACGAGCCTTGAGCTTCTGGCCAGGGCGGAAGGTCACCACGCGACGCGCAGAGATCGGAATCTCTTCGCCGGTCTTAGGGTTACGCCCAGGACGCTCACGCTTGTCACGCAGGTCAAAGTTGCCAAATCCGGACAGCTTCACCTGTTCGTTCTCACGCAGACAGCCGCGAATCTCATCGAAGAAGACTTCTACCATCGATTTGGCTTCACGCTTGGACATGCCAAGATCTGCATGCAGATGCTCGGCGAGTTCCGCCTTGGTCAACGCTCCCATGTCCGCTCCCTCGTTCAAGTGGCGACTCATGCTCTCAGCGCCGCCCCGAAGCGTGTATGGCCATCGGTGACGATCGCATCGACTAACTGATTGATTTCATCATCATTGAGCGTGCGCGAAGGATGCTGCCAGGTCAAGCCCAGAGCGAGCGACTTGTGACCATCGGCTACCCCCTGGCCCTGATAAACATCAAATAGACGCAGATCAGTCAGCCATTCTCCGGCCTGAGCCCGGATAGCATCGAGCAATGACTGTACATGCACGCTCTCTTTTACCACAAACGCCAGGTCACGACGCACTTCCGGGTACTTCGACAGCGCCGCGAAACGCGGTAGACGTCCGGCACAGGCAGCGGCGAGTGTCATCTCGAAGACGAACACCTCAACCTTCAGACCCAGCTCCGCACGAGTAGCGGGATGCAGTGCACCCATCCAGCCGACCGGTTCGCCATTCAGTAGCAAACGAGCACTTTGCCCCGGATGTAGCGCAGGATGCTCAGCAGCCTCAAAGCGCCATGCGTCAAGATTGCCACCCAGCGCCAGCAGTGCTTCGACATCGCCCTTGAGATCAAAGAAATCGACCTTTTCGCGACCGCCATTCCAGCCCTCCGGCACGCGCGTACCACTGATCAGACCACCCACCATCGGAATCTGGTCGAGCGTATCCAGCTCACCACGAAATACCAGGCCTGTCTCGAACAAGCGCACGCGCGACTGCTGACGATTCAGGTTGTGGCTAAGCGCCTTGACCAGTCCCGGCCACAGCGAGCTGCGCATGACAGCCATATCACTGGAAATCGGGTTCGCCAGTGACGGTGCCACACCCTCTGGGTCCAGTGCTTTCTGCTGCTCCGGCGCCACAAAGCTGTAGCTGATCGCTTCCTGATACCCACGCGCGACCAGCTGACGACGCAGACTCGTCAGCGGCTGTGTCGCCTCGTGAGAAACCGCAGGCGTCAAACGTGCATTGGGGCGACTGACGGGCAGGTTGTTATACCCGTGAATACGCGCCAGCTCTTCGATCAGATCAGCTTCGATACTGACGTCAAAACGCCAGCTCGGCACCGTGACCTGCCAGTGACCTTCGCCATTGGCAGTCAGCTGCATACCTAGACGTTCAAGAATCTCGACAATCTCGTCATTCGGTAGCGCCATGCCCAACGTACGCTCGACACTGGCAGCACTCAGGCTCACTACCGCAGCCTTGGGCAGCTCCGCGTCGCTGGCGACTTCGATGACCGGACCCGGCTGGCCACCGGCAATCTCGATCAACAAAGCAGTCGCGCGCTCAATGGCGTCACGCTGCAACTGGGCATCAACACCACGCTCGAAACGGTGCGAACTGTCAGTATGCAAGCCATAGCTACGAGCCTTGCCGGCAATCGTCAGCGGAGCAAAGAAGGCAGCTTCGAAGAAGATATCCTGAGTATCAGCACTCACACCGCTACCCTTGCCACCCATCACGCCCGCAATGGCCAACGGGCCATTCTCATCAGCGATGACCAGGGTATCGTTACGTAGGGCGATCTCCTGGCCATCGAGCAGCGTCAGCGGCTCCTCGGCTTTTGCCATGCGTACGTCGATGCCACCGTTCAGGCAGGCCAGATCGAAGGCATGCATCGGTTGACCGAGTTCAAGCAGCACATAATTGGTGATATCGACCACTGGATCGATGCTGCGAATGCCGCTGCGGCGTAAACGCTCTTCCAGCCACAGAGGAGACGTCGCGGCCACATTGACGCCACGGACCACACGACCCAGGTAGCGCGGGCAACCCTGCGGCGCACTAACGGCCACAGGGAAGGTATCATCGATGACAGCTGTCACCGGTGCGATGGTCGGCGCCGTCACGGCAAGGCGATTGAGCACAGCGACCTCGCGCGCCAGTCCCTTGACGCTCAAGCAATCGCCACGATTGGGCGTCAGATCGACCTCGATAGCATTGTCATCGAGATTCAACCACTCACGTGCGTCATGACCGATAGGCGCATCTGCCGGCAGCACCATGATGCCGTCAGAGGCATCATCTTCAAGGCCTAGTTCGGAGGCGCCGCAGATCATGCCGCGGGATTCGACACCACGCAGCTTGGCCTTGCGAATCTTGAAGTCGCCCGGCAGCTTCGCACCGACACGTGCGAAAAACACCTTCTGGCCTATGGCGACGTTTGGCGCGCCACAGACGACCTGCACCAGATCGGCGGAACCATCATCGACCTGACAAACATTGAGGCGATCGGCCTCCGGATGCGACTGCTTGTCCTTGACCTCAGCCACGACGACACCAGAAAACTCACCAGCGACTGGCTCGATACCATCAACTTCAAGACCGGCCATGGTGACCTGATCGGCCAGCTGCTGGGTGCTCAGTTCCGGCGACACCCACTCACGCAGCCACTGTTCGGAAAATTTCATCTTGCTGTCCTGTTCCGTAAGTTCACGCCGTCACGGCGCGATACGTGAATGAGTGCCTAGCTGAACTGGCGAAGGAAACGCAGGTCGTTCTCGAAGAACAACCGCAGGTCGTTGACGCCATAACGCAGCATCGCCAGACGCTCCACGCCCATGCCGAAGGCGAAGCCGCGGAAGCGCTCGCTATCGATACCGGAGTGACGGAAGACTTCCGGATGCACCATGCCGCAACCCATCACCTCTAGCCAGCCGGTGTGGGAGCAGACACGACAGCCATCACCGGCACACATCACGCACTGGATATCGACTTCAGCGGACGGCTCGGTGAATGGGAAATAGGACGGGCGGAAACGTACTTCCAGATCATCGCGCTCGAAGAAGGTATGCAGGAATTCTTCTACCGTGCCCTTGAGATCGGCAAAGCTGACGTTCTCGTCGACCAGCAGGCCTTCGACCTGATGGAACATCGGCGTGTGCGTCAAATCAGAATCACAACGATAGACACGGCCCGGACACACAATACGTATCGGTGGCTCACTGGCCTTCATGCTACGTACCTGTACCGGTGACGTATGCGTGCGCAGCAGGCGTGTCGCATCAAAGTAGAAGGTGTCGTGCATCGCGCGCGCCGGATGGTGCGACGGAATGTTCAGCGCTTCGAAGTTATGATGATCGTCCTCAATCTCAGGACCTTCCGCGACACCATAACCAATCCGCGAGAAGAAACTTTCAATACGCTCAAGCGTACGCGTGACCGGATGCAGACCACCCACCGGCTCACCACGTCCCGGCAACGTCACGTCGATTCGCTCCGAGGCCAGACGTGCATTGAGTGCAGCCGTTTCCAGCGTATTGCGCCGCGCATCCAACTCGCCACTAAGCAGCTGCTTGGCTTCGTTGATGGTCTCACCGGCCTTGGGACGCTCTTCGGGAGACAGCTTGCCCAATCCCTTGAGCAATGCGGTGATCTCGCCCTTCTTGCCCAGGAAGCGTACCCGAACCTCATCGAGGGTCTGGACGTCTCCGGCCGCCTGGATCGCGGTGCGTGCTTCGTCCACCAGGGTGGAAAGATGTTCCATCCGTTCAGCTCCGATCGCTTGAGTCACTGATGGGAGTCGCCCCACCATCAGCGGAAGTCGCGCCGACCATAAGGCCGACAGGGAGAGCGCCTCGTCGACGGTGAAACACGTCGGCGATCACGCCCTTGCCAAAAGGCTGGCTCCCGACAGGAACCAACCTCATCAATATAAATGTCTGGCACACTCAGCGAGTACCACTATTCATTCCGAGGGTGCCAAACAAAAACAGGGGAAGAGCGGCTGCTCTTCCCCTGTGACGTAACACGTCATCGTGATGCCATCTGACCAGCCCGGTGCGTACACCTGGCCGGCCTTACCAAGACAGTACCCGAAGATACTGCCAGGATGCCGATGGCATCTGATCCGGTCACTTAGGCAGCTTTTGCTTTCTCAACGATAGCAGCAAAGGCAGCTTTTTCGTGAACCGCGATATCGGCGAGGACCTTACGGTCGATCTCGATATTGGCCTTTTTCAGGCCAGCAATGAAGCGGCTGTAAGACATGCCATTGATGCGGGCCGCAGCGTTGATACGCGCGATCCACAGAGCACGGAACTGACGCTTACGGACACGACGGTCACGATAAGCATACTGGCCGGCCTTGATGACAGCTTGCTTGGCTACGCGGAAGACGCGTGAACGCGCTCCGTAATAACCTTTAGCCTGCTTCATGATCTTCTTGTGACGGCGACGTGCGACGACGCCACGCTTGACGCGGGACATAGCGTACTCCTGATATTAAGAAAGGTAGACCGAGGTAAGGACGGCTTACAGGTTCGGCAGCATACGGCGGATGAGCGCCTTGTCTGCAGCGTGAACCTGTTTCATGCCACGCAGCTGACGCTTACGCTTGGTCGACTTCTTGGTCAGGATGTGGCTACGGAAGGACTGCTTGTGCTTGAAGCCATTGGCAGTCTTCTTGAAGCGCTTGGCAGCGCCGCGGTTAGTCTTGATCTTCGGCATGAGTTTTAACTCCGCTCGGTTTCTTGAGAAAATCCAAGGCCGACAAAGACAGAATCACGCCCGCAGGCGTGACCCTGAAATGTCCGTTTTACTGCCTATGGATCACTTCTTTTTCGGCGCGAGAATCATGATCATCTGACGGCCTTCCATTTTCGGGAAGGACTCGACGACCACAAGCTCGCCAAGGTCGCCGGCGATTCGTTCCATCAGCTTGCGGCCGATGTCCTGATGCGCCATTTCACGACCACGGAAGCGCAAGGTTACCTTACCCTTGTCTCCGCCTTCGATGAAGCGAATCAGGTTACGCAGCTTGACCTGATAATCGCCTTCATCGGTACCAGGACGGAATTTGACTTCCTTGACCTGGATTTGCTTCTGCTTCTTCTTCTGCAGATTTTTCTGTTTCTTCTCATCGAAAAGAAACTTGCCGTAATCCATGATCTTACAGACGATGGGGTCGGCATTAGAAATCTGGACGAGGTCAAGCCCTGCCTCTTCGGCCTTGGTGAGCGCTTCTTTGGTTGGCACTACGCCAACCTGCTCTCCATCTGCGTCGATGAGGCGGACTTCGTCCGCACGAATACGGTCATTGATGGGAGCCCGCTTTTCTTGGGGGCGTCCGCGCTGATTATTCCGCTTGATCGTTGCGTCTCCGTTTGGCTGAAAATCATTACTGTCAGACTCGTTCTTCCGTCAGGTGTTCCACGAATGCTGAAACACTCATGGTACCGAGGTCTTCACCAGAACGAGTACGGACAGCTACTGCGTCAGCTTCCACTTCCTTGTCGCCTACGACGATAAGGTAAGGGACCTTCTGCAGAGTATGCTCACGGATTTTAAAGCCGATCTTCTCGTTCCTCAAGTCTGCTTTGACACGGATGTCATGTTTCTCGAGGCGGGAGACCAGATCCTTGGCATATTCTGCCTGGGAATCCGTGATGTTAAGTATGACGACCTGCTCCGGGGCGAGCCAAAATGGCATCGCGCCTGCGTAGTGCTCAATCAGTATACCGAGGAAGCGCTCAAAAGAGCCGAGGATCGCGCGGTGTAGCATAACCGGCGTGCGACGCTCTCCACTTTCATCGACAAACTGGGCACTGAGACGCTCAGGCAGATTGAAGTCCAGCTGTAGAGTACCACACTGCCAGACACGATTCAGACAATCTCGTAGCGAGAATTCAATCTTTGGTCCATAGAAGGCGCCTTCACCCGGCTGAAGGTCCCACGGCAGGCCGGTAGCATCAAGGGCTGCCTGCAGCCCTGCTTCAGCCTTGTCCCATGCTTCCGGCTCGCCAATGTAGGATTCCGGACGAGTAGAGAGCTTCAGTTCAACGTCTTCGAATCCGAACTGACGATAGACCTCGAGGGTCAAGCGAATGAAATCTTCTGCCTCAGCCTGCACCTGATTATCAGTGCAGAAGATGTGAGCATCATCCTGAGTAAAGCCACGCACACGCATCAGGCCATGCAGAGAACCAGATGGCTCGTTACGGTGACAGGAGCCGAACTCGGCAAGACGCAGTGGCAGGTCACGGTAGCTTTTCAGGCCCTGATTGAAGACCTGCACGTGACACGGGCAGTTCATTGGCTTGATCGCGTACTCGCGCTTCTCGGATTCAGTGGTGAACATCAACTCATTGTAATGCCCCCAGTGTCCGGATTTTTTCCAAAGCGAAAGATCAACCACCTGCGGCGTCTTGATCTCCTGATAGCCATTGGCACGCTGGATACGACGCATGTACTGCTCGAGCACCTGGTACATGGTCCACCCATTCGGGTGCCAGAACACCATGCCAGGGGCTTCTTCCTGCATGTGGAACAGGTCGAGCTTCTTGGCCAGCTTGCGATGATCGCGCTTTTCAGCTTCTTCAAGACGCTTGGCATAGGCCTTCAGCTGCTTCTTGTCCGGCCATGCGGTGCCATAGATGCGCGTCAGCATCGGCTTGGTGGAATCACCACGCCAGTAGGCACCCGCCAGCTTGAGCAGCTGGAAATGCTTGAGATGGCGGGTATTCGGCACGTGCGGGCCGCGGCACATGTCGGTGTATTCTTCATGGTGATACAGACGAATGGTATCGCCTTCGCCGATACCTTCGATGACTTCCTGCTTGTAGGGCTCATTACGCGCCTCGAACGCGGCGATGGCCTGATCGCGGGACACGTATTCGCGCACTACATCATATTCGGTATCGATCAGCTGCTTCATGCGCTTCTCGATGGTCTCAAGATCTTCCGGCGTTACCGAGCGACCGAAATCGATATCGTAATAGAAACCATCGGTGATCACCGGACCAATGGCCATCTTGGCATCAGGGTAGAGCTGCTTGACGGCGTGACCAATCAAGTGGGCGCAGGAGTGACGAATCACCTCCAGACCTTCCGCATCACGCGCCGTAAGAATGGCAACGTTGGCGTCTTCGGTGATCATGTCGGCGGCGTCGACTTCGACTCCATTGATCTTGCCAGCGACACAGGCCTTGGCCAGACCAGGACCGATGGACTCGGCCAGCTGCATCACGGAAATCGGAGTATCGAAGGTACGCTGGCTGCCGTCAGGCAGAGTAACGATAGGCATGAAGAATTCCTTGCGTTCAGTGGTGGCCCTTACCAAGGGTCACGTGAAACGGGTGTTAGCCGAACGCCATCGGCGTCAGCTCGAAAAGGGTATGACACATCACGTGTCCTCAGCTCCCGCGGTCTCCGGCCTACAATGCCTGGAGAGTCAGTTCCCGCCGCTGCTGCAATAGCCAGAACCATTGCATTCAATGCGAGACTCGAGAGCCGTCTGGTCACGAACGTACTCGACCTTAGCAGCCCTTCAGAAAGTCGTAAAGGCACTGCTGACAGGCCAGTCTCCATCACTATGCATAAACGCAGACAGGGCGCCCGAAGGCGCCCTGTCTGTTTCAACATGCGACGTATGGCTTACTTAACTTCGGCAAGCTCAACACGACGGTTTTCTGCACGACCTGCAGCAGTATCGTTACCGGCAACAGGCTGTTCTTCGCCGTAGCCCATGGAGTCGATACGGCTAGAACCAACGCCTTCGGAAGCCAGGTAGGCCTTCACGGAATCAGCACGCTTCTGGGACAGCTGCTTGTTGTAGGCATCAGAACCTACTGAGTCAGTGTGACCTTCGACGCGAACGCGGACGTTCTCGTTGGAGACCAGCTTCGCAGCAACACCGTTCAGCACTTTCTCGGCATTGGCAGTCAGCTTGGCGGAGTCAAACTCGAAGTTCACGTCACGCAGCACGAGATCGGCGACACAACCCAGAGCGTTGACCTTGGCACCGGCCGGAGTGTTCGGGCACTGGTCCTGGTAATCCGGCACGCCGTCACCGTCGGAATCGAGCGGGCAGCCTTTCGCATCAACAGTGACGCCGGCCGGAGTACCCGGGCACTGGTCTTGGTAGTCAGCAACGCCGTCACCGTCGGTGTCGAGCGGGCAGCCTTTCGCATCAACAGCAACGCCTGCCGGAGTACCCGGGCATTCGTCACGGTCGTTCGGCACGCCATCGCCATCGTCGTCCATGGACTTCGGAGCATCGTCAGCACACAGAAGTGCGCCGGCAGTCGCGCCGCCAACAGCACCCAGTGCAGCGCCAGTATCTTCATCTTTGTTGCCAGAGACGCCATAACCCAGGCCGCCACCGATCAGGCCGCCGGCCAGACCGCAGACGAACGGCTGGCTGTACCAGGGCTTCTCAGCAGATGAAGACTGGGAAGCAGAGCTTGCGCAGCCAGACAGGCCAACAACCAATGCAGAACCCAGAATCAGGCCAGTCGTAGATCTTTTCATGTAAGACTCCTTCTTAACACAGCGCTATATGTAACGAGGGTGTTACGCAGCGGCTCCGAGTATAAGAGCCGAACTCGTCACGGTGAAAGGAATTTTATGCGACATCATCCCTTAAGAAGAAAGCACATGTAGGTGCGTCCTTCCAGCTCTGATCGGGCCTTGTTCCCTTGAAAACAGTACCGATCCTTGTGCATACGTTGAAGGAAAACAGTGTTTTTTGCAACGTCGAAAAACTTTGACACTACCTGTATCTTTATAGAGACGCTGTAAAAGGCCTGTTTCACTTGCTCCCAAGGTGCTGGCGAACCAGTCCCTCGAAGAGATCAACGCCGAGCGAGATAAGGGTATCAGGAAAATCATATTGCGGATGGTGCAACCCTGGTATTTCTTCACCAGCACCGAGCGTGAACATGGCTGCATGGCACTCGCGGCCTAGTACACCGACATCTTCGGACCATCGGTGAGCGTGAGAAAGTTCGACACAATCACGCCCCAATTGTGCAGCCACTTCGCGAATCACGGCATTTGCCTGCGGCGAATTCCAGGTCGCCTCGAAGGTATCGCACCAGTCGACATCAATGCCTAGCCGGTCTTCTTCTGCTTCGCTACGCGCAAGAAAAACGGCTGCTTCAGCGAGCGCTTTCATCATGTCATTGCTTTCGGTGCGCAGCGTTGCCATTACCTCGGCGTCCCCGGGAGATGTGCCAAACGCTACCTCTCCGAGACGCGCATGTATCAATGTGACCATCGCCAGCCCAGTTTCATCTGCAAACTGAAGCGGTAATCGTGACAACCCTTGCATGATTCGGCACATGGCCATCGCAGGACTGCGACCATTTTCAGGATGTGCTGCATGGGCACACAAACCGGAAAGTCGCACGATCATCCCTCGCGAGGCGCAAGTAAAGGCCTCGTCACGCACACTGACCTCCCCAAGAGGACGTCCAGGCAAGTTATGGCAGGAATAGAGATAATCTGGCTTTATGGACTGAAATGCGCTGGTTCGCACCACTGCTCGCGCGCCCTCACCGGTTTCTTCTGCAGGCTGGAATAACAACACCACCTCACCCTGTGCGACGGGTGACTCAGCGAGGCGCTGTGCTACCCCCAGCAACCAGCTCATGTGTCCATCGTGGCCACACAGGTGCCCCACGTGCGGATGACATGACGACCAGTCCCCTCGCGGCACCTCATCAATGGGCAGGGCATCAAGTTCACAGCGCAGCATGATACGAGGGCCAGGCAAGACGCCGCGAAAGATAGCCGCCAGACCATGCCCACCAAGCCCGGTGACCACTTCAGCACCTGCCTCTTTCATCCAGCCAGCAATACAGGCCGCTGTCGCGGCTTCGTGGCCTGAAAGCTCCGGAGCGCGATGCAGTGCGTGACGCAGTTCAACCAGCGGAGTCCCCAGCAGAGGGAGTGTTATGTTCATGATCGCCTCACAATGGTCAACAAGAGCGCACAAGGATTAGCCTCACACCACTAGACGGCCCTGCCCAAGTCAGCAGGTACCACCGGCCGGTTGCGGCCCAGATAGTGCTGATGCCAAACATCCATATTCTCAAGCACACGATCAGCGGCCTGTTGAAGCGCCTCAGTGAGCGCTTCCTCAACGGCGATACGCTCGCGGTCCTCGGCAAGACGCTCACGCGGACTCAGTGCCTTGCGAGCTGAATGAGTGTGCAGGTGCGCCACACGGCCATGCAGAATGCCGAAGGCAGACAACACTTCATCCTCGGCAAGCGTTGTATCGAGAATTTCGACCAGTACCTTGCAGCGAAGCCCCCCCTCGACCAGATCAACCTGCCCTGCTTGCA
The DNA here is from genome assembly GCF_009796845.1 of Cobetia sp. L2A1. NCBI lineage: Bacteria > Pseudomonadati > Pseudomonadota > Gammaproteobacteria > Oceanospirillales > Halomonadaceae > Cobetia > Cobetia sp. L2A1. Next base: position 2,900,971 of record NZ_CP047025.1, read on the forward strand.
TGGCACGTGCGATTGTCTCGAGACTCTCCAGGCAATTGGCCCGCGCTCGCGTAAGCTCTTCCTCACGTAAAGCTTCACGCTCCTTGACCTTGCGACGCAGCTTGAGGGCATACACAGCAAGGCTCACGATGATGATGAGAGCGGTGACTATCAGAATGATGCTACTGATCAAGGACATGCCTTTCTCCTGCAGGAAACAAGTCACGAGTATAAGGATTGAATGCGTGACACCCAAGGTGCAGGCGCCTGACAGGTGATCAGGTAACAGGCAGCCGGCATGGTGACGTAGCGATATCGTGTCATGGCAAGCGCCAACATCAGCGTATGCTCGCCATCAATCCGTCTCATTCAGAACACTATCATTGGGCCTAAAAAAGCCCTGCATCACTATGGATACAGGGCTTTTTTACAACACAAGGCCTCTATCAACGCCCCTTCATCAATGCCTCAAAACTGGCCTTGAGCTTAAGGTTCTGCGCCTGATGAGAGTAGCTTTTCGCCAGTGTTGCCAGAGTGTTTCCCAGCGCTTGGGTATCACTCTCCAGCAAATGCGAACAGCGCACGGCCCATTGTTCAGGGGTGGATTCAGCTCCCATCACCAACGAGGGATGCTCGTGCAATAGCTCTGCAGAACCGACCCGTGCATTCAACAGTACCGGTGTACCACAGGCCATCGCTTCCAGTGCAACACGGCCAAACTCTTCGATATGCGCCGGTAGCACGAAGAGATCCAACGCACCGTAGAGCGTCTCGACCTCAGGAATGGTCGAGCGCCACTGTATACGCCCCTCCACGCCGGCTTCACGCGCTTGCTGCTGATAAGGGGCTGCATCGTCCTTGCCGACGACCAGGAAGCGGTAGCGGCTCGGTGAGGCCTGCTCCATCAGTGCTGCCATGGCCACGAAGAGTGTCACGTTACGCTTGATGAAATTACCGGATGAGACCAGTCCAATCAGCCGTTCATCATCGCCGACCCCGAGCGCCTGACGTTGAGCATCGCGCCCGACACGTGCCCGCTCAGGCGTGAATTGCTCTGGGTCATAACCGGGATAGCTGATCTCGATCTTGTCGCGGGCAATACCGTAGCGACTGATCAGATCTTCACCCATCATGCGTGAGTTGACCGCTATCTGACGGAACTTGCCACCCTTGAGCACATGATCATGTATCGCCGCGACCTCATGATCGTCTGGCAGCTCGCGACCGTATATGCACTGCGAGGCCAGATGCACGCAATTGTGCAGATAGACCGTATCCGGACTTTCGCAATCACCATGACTGATCAACAGATTCGGCGTATTGCGTTTGGCCCACGCCTGTACACGCCGATTGAACCAGAAACGTCGAAACGCTCCTTTCAGCGGCCAGCGCCAAAGGCGCACCAGATCAGCGCCGTGCTGTCCCGCCAGCTCCGACTTGCCGCGCTCGGCGAGAATCACGACACGATAGCCCAAAGCACGCAGGGCATCGGCCTGCTCAAACGCATTGCGACTGGCGCCAGTATTCTTCTCGACCTGACGAATGGCGATAGCCGCAAGCTTGCCGGCTCCAGACTGCCCCTCGTTCACGAGGCCTCCTGCGCGGCGACCATGGAATCGCCACGCCCGACGGCGTAATACATCAGGCCCGCAGCTTTCATCGCTGCCGGTTCAAACAGATTACGGCCATCGACAACCACCGGGAAGCCGAGCTGGGCCTTGAGCCACATGCCGTCCAGCGTGCGGAATTCTTTCCACTCGGTACAGATCACCAATGCATCTGCCCCCTTGACGGCCTGAACGTTGTCAGCCACCAACACCAAATCATCGCGCTCACCGTAGATACGACGGCACTCTTTCATCGCCTCTGGATCATAGGCCTGCACCGTGGCACCTGCAGCCCACAGCGCTTCCATCAGCGTGCGACTTGGCGCATCACGCATATCATCGGTATTTGGCTTGAAAGCGAGGCCCCAGACGGCGATGGTCTTGCCGGCGAGATCGCCATCGAAGGCCCGCGAGAGCTTCTCGAACAGCGTAACCTTCTGACGCTTGTTGACGGCTTCGACCGCTTGCAGCAACTCGGCGTTGTAACCGACCTGGCTCGCGGTACGTGCCAGCGCCTGCACATCTTTCGGGAAGCAGGAGCCGCCATAACCACATCCGGGATAGATGAAGTGATAACCGATACGCGGGTCACTGCCGATACCGCGTCGTACCTCTTCGATATCTGCCCCGAGACGCTCAGCCAGATTGGAAATCTCGTTCATGAAGCTGATCTTGGTCGCCAGCATCGCGTTGGCAGCATACTTCGTCAGCTCTGCAGCACGCACATCCATGAACATCAGCTTTTCATGATTGCGGTTGTAGGGGGCATAGCATTCACGCATGCGCTCGCGCACGGCTTCGGAGTCAGTACCGACGACGATACGTGCACCGCGCGTGAAGTCTTCAAGTGCCGCACCTTCCTTGAGGAATTCCGGGTTGGAGCAGACATCAAAATCGTGCATCGCACCACGTTCGTTCAGCACCTCGGCGACACGGGCAGTGACGCGGTCGGCAGTGCCGACGGGAACGGTCGACTTATCGATGATGACCTTATAGCCATCCATGAACTCACCGATGGTGCCCGCAACTGCCAGCACGTACTTCAAATCCGCACTACCATCCTCATCCGGCGGCGTACCGACAGCGATGAACTGCAAGGTGCCATGCTCGACCGCCTGACGGGCATCAGTCGTGAAGTTAAGTCGCCCCGCCTCGACATTGCGCAACACCATGCTCTCGAGGCCCGGCTCATAGATGGGTATCTCACCATGCTTGAGACCATCGATCTTGGCTTCATCCACATCCATGCAGATCACATCATGGCCAACATCGGCCAAACAGGTGCCAGTTACCAGGCCTACATAGCCTGTTCCGAAGACAGTGATGTTCATGTCATTCCTTGAGAGTTTCTGAGGGTAATGAAGGGGGTGACAGCATGATCGGTTCCGAGACTTTCGACGGCGTCAGGACAGCCCCGGGAACCTTGTCCGGCATAGCAAATCCGGAGTCTTCATCAGGCATGAAACCAGGATTTTCCAATAGTCGTGTCGTCGCCTGAACCGCCTCTTCCAGTTCTTCAGCCCCTGGCGCCAGCGGGCGAGAAAGATAATCGGACGGTAGACTCTCGAAGAAGTTCAAGCGGCCCAATTGATCCAGTACGGGATGATGTGCACGCGGGTGGTAACACGACGACCAAGGCGACAGGCAAGGCTTATTGCCCGAAAAATGTATGCCCATCCAATCGCTGGCGAGATAGGGAAGGTCAAAGCTGGCAAAGGGCTCGTCGGCATGACTGCGCAATCGTGTCATCTCACGTTCTGGATTAGGCCCTTGCCCTGCCTGCCACAGCCAAAGGGGGATACGGAATGGCGCCTGACTAGGACGATCGCCGCCATGCACGTAAGCATCGCTTAGCGGGTCATGCTCCAGGCCATGATCGGAGAGATAGAGCACGCCCGCCGGGCGTCCTTCCAGGCGCTGGAAGACGCCTTCCAGTACCTGATCGGTAAAGCGAATGCTGTCATCGTAAGCATCGGTCAGCGGCTTTGTGCTGTCTGGCGTCAGGAAATACCGTAACGCTTTTGGATACTGCAGACTCGCCGGTGGATGACTGCCATAGAGATGCAGCACAATCAGCTTGGGCCCCTTGACGTCACGCGCCAATGCCTCATCAAGCGCATCCAGCAGGCCATCGTCGTAATCACTCATGATGGTCTTCGCGACGTCTGCACGTTGAGCGATCGCGGTTATCCAAGTGTGCTCAGAGCTGATATCAAGCCCCTGCCGCGACAGCCATTCGGTATGAAATCCGGCTTGATTGGCGAGCGCAATCAGATTGGCATCCAGATAGCGCGGTGAGAACGTCCGTGGGTCCGTCAGGCTCGCCAACATCGGGACTGCCAAGACGGTCTGCGGGGCCGGTGCTATCGCCTTGTCGAACACGACCAGCTGGTCGCGACGCGCCTCAAGATTGGGTGTCGTCGAACGCGGATAACCATACAGGGACAGCTGATCACGCCGCTGAGATTCACCAATCACCAATACGAAAACTGCATCATCCGGCACTCGAGGACTGCGAGTCACCTTGCCGAAGTCGTAGTCATCCGCCATTAGTGCCTTGAAGCGCTCCTTTTCCCACCAGGCATGCGAAGTAGTCGCCAGATTCCAGCCCGGAGATACCGCCAGCATCGTGATGGGAAGTGGCACGCTGGCGCGTCCCCACTGCCAGCTGCCTGCCAGCAACATCAACATCCAGGCGAGGAAGGCAATACCACTGCGCCTGGCCAGCCGTGCCCGCGCAAGCCCCGCACCGTGGCGATTGGCCAGTGACAGCGCCAGCAGGAAGAAGCCCGGCGGCACGATAAGCGCCAACGGAAACTTGAATAGCATCGCCATTGACTCACTACGACTGGTGTCGAGTGAGCTCAGCGCAAACGCCAGTCCATAGCGTGAGTCATAATAGACCGCGCTGACCACGCTGGCTGACAGGTTAACGCCCAGCGCCGCCATCAATCCTAGCGTCGGCCAACGCCAACCACGACGATGCACGCCCGCCAGCAAGCATGGCCACAGCAGCAAGTTGCCGATCAGGATGAGGCCACCTTCCAGCAGACCGTGGTAGATCAGTGGCACCACACTCGCCAGTAACGACATCACGACAGTGGCGAGCAGACCACCCGCGACGCCTGCCTGAGGGCGAACGCCAAACAGTCCACGTCGCAGACACCTGAAAACGCGCTTCATTCGGCCATCGGTAGCATTTGCGCGACGGTCGCTATCAGTAGGCATGGAGCATCTCATCACATCTCATGGCTCAGCCCTCCAGCACTTTACGCCAGCGACCATCGGCCGCTCCGCAGGCGATGAAAAAGGGGTTCAGTAGTGTAGGCCGAGCGTTATAGCTCAATGTCTTAGGGTGGTGAGTCAGCAGTGACTCGGCTTCGAAGACCTGACCGCCGGCAGCTTCCAGCACAGCCTGAGCAGCCGCCGTGTCCCACTCACTGGTGGGAGCATAGCGTGGATAGAGGTCCGCATTACCCTCCGCGATACGGCAGAACTTCAGCGAGCTTCCGCAGCTGATGTCCTCCACCGGTGCCAATCGCTCAATCAATCCAGCGGTACGCTCATCAAGATGCGATTTGCTTGCCACGACACGCAGTACATCAGCAGCCGGGCTTACCTGTATCGCCACACGTCCCGCCTCATCCTCACGAAAAGCGCCCACACCCTCAAGTCCACTCCAGGTCACGCCAAGTACCGGCGCATCGACTACGCCCAGCACACTCCGGTGTCCTTTGATTAGCGCGACATTGACCGTGTATTCACCGCTGCCACTGACGAATTCACGCGTACCATCCAGCGGATCAACCAACCAGAACAGCGGCCATTCATGCCGTGCGGCAATCTCATCCTTGTCACTCTCCTCGGAGAGTACTGGCAACTCTGGCGTCAGTTCAGCAAGTCCCGCGACCAGCAGATGATGCGCCGCCATATCAGCCGCAGTGACAGGACTATTATCAGACTTGTACTGCGTTTCCAGATCACCACCTTGAGTGACGGCAAGAATGGCACGACCGGCCTCGCGGCAAAGGCGTTCGACGTCCCCAAGCAGTACCAGGTCGATGGGCTGATCGAGCGATAGGACGGGCTGTGTCATGACAAATCTCGCTGCGGATCAAAGGGGATACTCATTAGACTTCTGTGGCATATAGTACGCAAAAGCGGCCGCGGGTGCTGCCCGCGACCGCTCTACACACGGTGAATATGACTGCCGTCAGCCTGTTACGATTTGCGATAACCGTTAGGATTATTTGACTGCCAGCGCCAACTATCGGCCATCATGCGGTCCAGTCCCAACTCTGCCTTCCAGTTAAGCTCATTGAAGGCCTTGTCAGGCTTCGCCCAGCATTCGGCGATATCACCGGGACGGCGCGGCGCGATGCGATAGGCCACCGGGCGACCGCTCGCCTTCTCGAAGGCCTTGACCATCTCCAGCACACTGTAGCCGGTACCGGTACCCAGATTGTAGGTATGCACCCCATCACGCGCATCACCGGCCAGGTAATCCAACGCTTTGAGGTGTCCATCAGCCAGATCAACGACATGGATGTAATCGCGCACGCCTGTGCCGTCCGGGGTCGGATAGTCATCACCGAACACGGCCAGCTCTTCCAGACGACCCACTGCGACCTGGCTGATGTAGGGCACCAGATTGTTGGGGATACCGTTGGGATCTTCACCGATGGTACCGGAGTCATGCGCACCAACCGGATTGAAGTAGCGCAGCAGGGCGATGCGCCAGCTGCCATCGGCAATCGCCAGATCGCGCAGCATTTCCTCAACCATCAGCTTGGAACGACCGTAGGGGTTGGTGGCGGATGTCGGGAAGTCTTCACGAATCGGCGTAGAAGCCGGGTCGCCATACACCGTGGCAGAAGACGAGAACACGATACGCTTGACGCCAGCACGTGCCATCGCGGCACACAGCACCAACGTGCCGGTGACGTTGTTGTCGTAATAAGCCAATGGCTTGGCAACACTCTCACCGACCGCCTTGAGGCCAGCAAAGTGCACTACTGCCTCGATATCATGACGCTCGAACAGACTATCCAGCAGCGCACCATTGCGAATATCACCCTCAACGAAAGGCACCTCACGGCCTGCCAGCGTCGCTACTCGCGCCAGCGACGCCTCACTGGCATTGGAAAGGTTGTCCAGCACCAACACCTGATGGCCAGCCTCCATGAGTGCCAGTACTGTATGGGACCCGATATAGCCTGCACCACCCGTGACCAGAATCATCAATCTTCTTCCTTGTGCTGAATTACGCTCATGAGCCGAACACCATGCCCAGTGTCGGCCCTCATCATGGCTGCTAACCCTACCTTTCGCCTCACGGCCTCACAAGTCCACAAGGGCCGACAGCGTCTGTCGCCAGACAGCAACCGAATTCAGACACAGTCATGTTGCGTCATCGCACTACACCTGCGTGAAGCGTTACGGTTGCGCGGCGTCAATATTTCGGCATTCTACATGGTCGAAAGACAGAACATTAGGTAGTGGGTGCCGGCCCAATACTGCGACAATAGCGCCGATTCCCCGACCGGCAGCGCCTGCCTGCACCTCGTGTCGGACGGATGCAAATCCCATTGTCTCACTACAACACCAACACAACACATCGCCATCACCTACCATGACCTATACAAACAACATGACAAGGAAGCCTGATATTGCCCGGCTTCTCTGGAGTCGACATGTCTGAGCACTCTGTAGATCACGCCAACGATCCATCACCCACACCTCCGCAGACGCCCCTGGCCGCACGTATCGGGCTTTACCTGGGGCCACTGTTCCTGCTGCTGACCTGGCTGACCCCTCCTCCGGGCGGGATGCCTGACACTGCCTGGGTATGTGTCGGCCTGGCACTCTTGATGGCGACCTGGTGGGCAACGGAAGCATTGCCCATCCCTGTGACGTCACTACTGCCCATCGTGTTGGTACCGGCACTTGGCATCAGTGATATCAAGAGCACCACGGCTGCCTATGCCAACCCGACCATCTATCTGTTCCTCGGTGGCTTCCTGCTGGGTATCGCCATGCAGCGCTGGGACCTGCACCGTCGCGTGGCTCTGCATACCTTGAAACTGGCGGGACACTCACCGCGTCGTCAGATCGCAGGCTTCATGATCGCCACCGGCTTCATCAGCATGTGGGTATCCAATACCGCTACCAGCATCATGATGCTGCCGATCGGCATGTCGGTGGTCAGTCTGATGTCCAGCGGTCAGGACGAGCGTGATAGCGGAGATCCGGAACTCAAGCGCTACGCCGCCGCCCTGCTGCTGGCGATCGCCTACTCAGCCAGTCTCGGGGGTATCGCCACGCTGATCGGCACACCGCCCAATGCATTGCTGGCAGGCTACCTGGCCAGTGATCAAGGCATCCAGATCGGTTTCGCCCAGTGGATGGTGGTCGGTCTGCCGATCGCGATCACCATGTGTGTCGTCACCTGGTGGTGGCTAACGCGCACGCCCTTCACCTTCAAGGCAAACAAGGACAGCGGCGAGATGATCGCGCGTGAACTTGGCGCCCTGGGCACGATGAGCAGCGCAGAAAAACGCGTCGGTATCGCCTTCCTCGCCGCAGCGCTGCTATGGATGTTCCGTCCGCTGATCAACCAGGTGGGCCTTGAGTGGCTGTCGGATACCGGCATCGCGATGGCCATTGGCGTGGCGCTGTTCGCCATTCCTTCCGGCACCTCGCGCGGGCGTCGACTGCTGGTGTGGGAAGATGCACGTGATCTGCCCTGGGGTGTACTGCTGCTGTTCGGCGGTGGCCTGGCCCTGGCGGGTGTCATCAAGAGCTCTGGTCTGGCGGAGTGGATCGCCGCGCAGCTCTCGGTCTTCAGCATACTGCCGATCATCGGACTGGTAGGCATCGTCGTGCTGGTCATCATCTTCCTGACCGAAGTGACCTCCAACACTGCTACCGCTGCGGCTTTCCTGCCACTGCTCGGCGCATTGGCACTGTCGTTGGATATCGACCCGCTGCTGATTACCGTACCGGCCGCCATCGCCGCGAGCTGTGCCTTCATGATGCCAGTGGCTACACCACCCAATGCCATCGTGTTCGCCACCGGACATCTGAAGATTCAGACCATGATGAGTGCAGGTTTCTTCCTGAACCTGGCAGGTACCGTGATCGTCACGCTGATGGCGTACGGTTTGATCGTGGCCTTCTGGATGTAAGCGGTCGTCTCGCTGCATATCTCGTTGCATGAATGACAGAAACGACAACGCCGGACCCATGTGGGTCCGGCGTTGTCGTTTCCGGGAGATCAGGATCCGATGCTGAGACTGAATCAGGAGCACGCTCAGACACCGTGCTCACTGACTCAGTAGAAGCTCAGGAAGCCCTTGATGATCAGAGAGTTGGCGATATCGATCAGGAACCCACCCACCACCGGTACAATGATGAAGGCAAGGCGCGAGGGGCCATGATGCTGGGTGACCGCCTGCATGTTGGCGATCGCCGTCGGCGTGGCGCCCATGCCAAAACCGCAGTTACCCGCGACAAGTACCGCAGCATCGTAGTTCTTGCCCATCAGGCGGAAAGTCACCTGCGTGGTGTAGACGAAGACCAGCACCACCTGTACCAGCAGGATGGCCAGAATCGGCAGTGCCAGATTGGCCAGATCCCACAGCTTCAGTGTCATCAATGCCAGCGCGAGGAAGACGGATAGACAGATGTTGCCCAGGACGTCGACCGCATGGCTATTGAGATGCTTGTCACCGAAGGCACGCACTACGTTGCCGATCACGATACAGCTGAACAGCACCCACACGAAGGTCGGTAGCTCAACAGCAGTGCCGGCTGCAAGATTCTGCAACTGCTGACCGCAGACCACGCCCAACAGCAGCATGAAGAGCGTCTTCAGCGCAGTGGAGGTAGTGAGCGGATGCTGGACTTCGCTCTCGTCGTATTCAGACTCGCTGGTCTGGGCGTTGATGTCCTGGCCTTCACGCTTCATGCGCTTGATCAGGTAACGCGCCGTCGGACCACCGATCAGTGAACCGAATACCAGACCGAAGGTCGCGCAGGCCATCGCGACTTCCATGGCACCATCGATACCGTACTGCTCCGAGAAGACATTGGCCCATGCGGCACCGGTACCGTGACCACCCGACATGGTGATGGAACCGCCCAGCAGACCCAGAACCGGATCAAGACCAAACAGGCTGGCGACCGCTACACCAAGCAGGTTCTGCAGGATAAGCAAACCGATCACGAGCACGAGGAACAAAACGAGTTTACTGCCTCCGGCACGGATCATGCGAATGTCCGCAGACAGCCCCACGGATCCGAAGAACAGCAACATGAAGGGTGTCTGAAGCCCTCCGAAGAATTGAAATTCGTAACCCAGGCCACGCAGGCTGGTCACGATGACAGTGGCAATGAGACCGCCGACAACAGGTTCGGGGATGTTGAATTCTCGCAGCACGCGTACGCGCTCGACAATGAGATGACCGACGACAAGGACAAGTGCCGCCAGCAGCAGGGTGGTGATTGCATCAAGTTGGATCATGCGATACCGATGAGTGATTGTGGGTTGTTATAGCGGACCTCTTGAACGAGAGGTGCACTGGCGATACCCGATCAGAAGAAGGATTGGGACGCATCCATTATCTCTCCAATCAGGAAAATTACCCTTGCACCGCTTGGAATTGTTGTGTTCTCGAATCCGGTCTGCCACCAGATCGTTATCATTATGCGGGTGCTGCGATGATACGCAGGGTTTACACCGGTGCAAGGGCGGATGTTGAACAGCCAGACAGCTTCCGACAAAAGTCTATACCACCCCTGCTCGGAGGGCGTTCTTGTTTCGCACCTGAAAACAGGCCACATCCCCCGCCACAACTGACGTCAAGGCCGCTCACCTGCACCATGAAACGCAACACCCCCACTCGAGAGAGCGGGGGTGTTGTAGGCGCCTTCAGCACGTATTTCACAGACATCGTGTGACGGATGTCGCAATGAGCGTCAGGTTTCGTACATCTCGTGGTGCATCACCTGAATCATCATAGGAACTCATCACTCGAATACAGCACAAGAAAGCAGTGTGCAGATTCGTTATACGGCGACGGGCGTCGCTTCTTCAGCACGCTCGGCTTCACTGCGCGCACTGCTTTCCAGGCCACGATTGATCGCCGAGAGCACTGCCTTGAGCGATGCGCTGACAGTATCACCGTCTTCGGCCATGCCACAGACGCGCTTGCCATCCAGATTCAACATCACAAAAGCGACCGCGACGGCATCACTACCCTCACCGAGCGCATGTTCACCGTAATCCACCACGCTGACGGTGGACCCGGTGTGGCGCTGCCACGCATCCATGAATGCCGAGATGGCACCATTGCCCTCGCCTGCCAGTGAAATCTGTTCACCGTCGGCATTGAACAATGTCGCGGTCAGCTGCTCAGCGCCATCACGATCCAGACGATAGCCCTTGAGGTTCAATGGTGCCTCGCGCTTGAAGCTGGCATCGAGAATATCGCGAATCTGCTGACTCGAAAGCTCACCACTGACCTGCTCAGTGGCCTTCTGAACGTGCGGTGCCAGTTCAAGGCTCATCCAGCGTGGCAGACTGATGCCATGATCACGTTCGAGCAGGAAGGCCATACCGCCCTTGCCGGACTGACTATTGACGCGAATCACCGCCTGGAAGTCACGACCCAGATCCTGCGGATCAATCGGCAAGTAAGCGACCTGCCACGGCTCATCCGGTTGCTGCTTCTTGAGGCACTTGCGAATCGCATCCTGATGGCTGCCGGAGAAGGCGGTATAGACCAGCTCACCGACCCAGGGATGACGCGGATGCACCGGGAGATTGGTGCATTCGGTATAGACCTGGATGATCTCGTCCGGGTTGGAGAGATCCAGCTGCGGATCGATGCCCTGGCTATAGAGATTCATCGCCAGCGTGATGAGATCCATGTTGCCAGTACGCTCGCCATTGCCCAGCAGCGTGCCTTCGATGCGGTCCGCTCCGGCAAGCAAGCCCAACTCGGCTGCCGCCGCTGCGCCACCTCGGTCGTTGTGGGTATGCAGAGAAATGATCGCGCAGTCACGACGCGAGAGGTGCTTGATGAAGTACTCGACCTGATCAGCAAAATGATTGGCCGGACCCACCTCTACCGTGGCAGGCAGGTTGAGGATGCAGCGATTTTCCGGCGTCGGCTGCCAGACATCCATCACCGCATCGCACACCTCGACGGCATAATCCATCTCGGTGGAGGTAAAGCTCTCCGGTGAGTACTGGAACACCCAACGCGTCTCGGGATAGCGTGCCGCATATTCCTTGACCAGTCGCGCGCCGTCTACTGCAATGGCCTTGATACCATCTCGATCCATCTCGAATACGCGCTCACGCTGCACGGTAGAGGTGGAGTTATAGACATGGACGACAGCGTCACGTGCACCGATCAGCGACTCGTAAGTCCGCGCGATGAGGTGCTCACGCGCCTGCACCAACACCTGGATGCTGACACCTTCCGGCACCTGATCTTCTTCGATCAACCAGCGCACGAAATCGAAGTCCAGCTGACTGGCGGACGGGAAGCCCACTTCGATTTCCTTCAGGCCGATCTTGACCAGCAACTTCCACATCAGCTTCTTCTGCTCGACCGTCATCGGCTCCAGCAGTGCCTGATTGCCATCGCGCAAATCGACACTGGCCCATAGCGGTGCCTGAGTCACTGTGCGCGACGGCCACTGGCGGTCGGTCAGTGCCACAGGTGTCACTGGGCGATATTTGGTGTGGTCGAACGCAGCACTTGGCGTGGATGCAGCAGTCATGATCGTATCCTTGGCGGTCTGGTCGCGGGAACAAGATAGCGTCTTGGCACCTGATTATGGTGATTCGATGGCACCTTTCGCGCTCAGCAGTGTCCCAATCGGGGCGCCTGAGTGAATGTAAATAACGAGGGCCTTATGGGTCCCGTATGTGAAAGCTTGCCGTTAGCGTCGCAGGCAAGCAAGTCAGAATACATCGGGACCGAACCGCTCGGTTGCTTCAAGCCACGGCGCCGGATCACGGCCGCCATCAGCGGACAAGACAGAAATGACGGGATGGCCGCACTATTCATGTCAGCAAGGCCATTTCGATCAGAAGTACCCTGCTTTACCGCTATTACCGGACGAAAGAGGCGTGTGGCCAGCGCCGGTAGCTTACATTGCCTAGTGACCGAAAGGGGTCGCCATGCAGTGATTACAGTATATGCCGCATATCAGGGCGGACGATTGCGAAAATCACATGACATCGCCATCTAAACAGCAGATTATTTCACCATTCATATATTTACCGCCAATGGATTGCGAAAATGAGCCAGAACATCACTTTCCCTACACTGGATCGCTTTGATCGTCGCATCCTGGATGAGCTCCAGCACTCAGGACGTATTAGCAACCAGGAGCTTGCCGAGCGCATTGGTCTCTCACCGTCACCCTGCCTGCGCCGCGTACGTGCCTTGGAAGAAAGCGGCATGATCATGGGCTACCGTGCTCAGATCGATGCTCGCAAGTTGGGCTTGAGCCTGATGGCCCTGCTGCATATCTCGATGGATCGACACACACCGGAGCGTTTCGCCAACTTCGAAAACACGATCGCCAACCTGCCACAGGTAATGGAGTGCTTGCTGATCACTGGCCAGGAAGCTGACTACCAGCTCAAGGTGGTCGTGAAGGACATGGATGACTACCACGATCTGCTACTCAAGCAGATTACGCGTATCGAAGGCGTCACCGGTGTGCATTCAAGCTTCGTGCTGCGTCAGGTCATTGATCATCAGCGCGTACCGACGACGTCCTGAGCATTCACCCGATTGTTTGCCAGCTAGCTGACAGGTTCATAACGACAACGCCTCACCGGGGCCCGGTGAGGCGTTGTCGTTTATCAGCGCTACTGATGATTATCGCTCAGACTGAAGATCTTCACAGATAGCCTTCAGGAGTCTCGAGAAGACGTCAGTATCACTCGCCACCTATCACGCCACGGCGAATCTGATCTTCCTCGATGGACTCGAACAACGCCTTGAAATTGCCTTCGCCGAAGCCGTCGTTACCCTTGCGCTGAATGATCTCGAAAAAGATCGGCCCGATCACCGTCTCAGTGAAAATCTGCAGCAATACACCTTCTCCTGGCGCACCATCTACCAGCAAGCTGAGCGCTTTGAGGTCTTCGACCTTCTCCTCATGATTCGGCACCCGCGCATCAATCTTCTCGTAATAGGTCGCCGGCGTCGTCAGGAATGTCACGCCATTGGCCTTGAGCGCCTTCACGGTAGCGTAGATATCATCAGTCGCCATCGCTAGATGCTGGATGCCTTCACCCTTGTACTCACGGATGAATTCAGCGATCTGTGAATTGTCATCAGCGGATTCATTGATGGGGATATGCATCTTGCCGCACGGCGCTGTCATGGCGCGTGAAAACAGGCCTGTCATCTTGCCTTCTATGTCGAAGTAACGGATTTCGCGGAAGTTGGCAATGCTGGAGTAGAAACCGGCCCAGACGTCCATCTGGCCACGGCCGACATTATGGGTCAGATGATCCAACGTATGCAGGCCGACGCTGTTGCTATTGGGCACTGCACCCTCAATGGCAACGAAATCAGTCTCATAAATCGACTGCTCACGATTGTGATCTACAAAATAAAGGACCGATCCACCGATACCTTCCACCGCAGGAATACCCACTTCACCAGGCCCGACCGGATGCACCACACTGCGCGCACCGTGGGCCAAGGCATAGCGCTGCGCCTGTTCGGCATCCGTGACTCTCCACGCCATTGCACAGGCGCTGGGGCCATGCACGGCAGCAAAAGCTGCGGCGGGGGAATCAGGCTCAGCGTTCAGCACCACGTTGATACCCTGCTGCTGGAATAGGAAAACCTGCTTGGAGCGATGGCGACGCACCTCGGTAAATCCGAGCTGGTTGAACAAGGCGCGCAGCCCTTCGATGCCTGCAGCATCTGGTGCCGTAAACTCGACGAATTCGAAGCCGTCAGTGCCGATGGGATTATGCTGTTCGATGCGGGCCGGTGCATTCATGACAGGCGCTCCAAGTGTCAGGCTGCCGAGGCATGAGCCGGCAGAGGATGAAGAGAAAGGCACAATGGTGGCAAGTGAGTCATCAACGAAGCCAGCAAGACGGCTATCGCGTCAGTCGTCAGATCAGGCGTGGTCGCTGACGGCTCTACTTGTGCTAAATCACTGCCCCTAATCTAGGCCTTGCCAGTCGCCCTGCCCATGCCCGCCAGCCAGTACTCTCTCGTCCCTCACACGCTTTACGACTCGACACATGTAACGAAAACCTGCCAGCGAGAAAAGCCAGTATGCTGGGGTCATTACAGCGGTGCAGCAGCATGACACTGCGTCAACCTTTCTTTACAGCCTCTCTTGCTGTCACATCCACCTGATCGACGAACTCGCCTTGGTTACCATATCATCTGTCACTCTAGATCAGCCGTGTAACCAGGCACCGCTTCCCAGCTGCCAAGCGACCCACAGTAGAATCGTCGCAATGAAGGCCTCGATGACCTGCCAGGCACGTCGACTGGTAAGGCGCGGCGCTAACCATCCAGCGCCGGCAACCAGACCAAAGAACCAAGCCATCGACGCCAGACTAGCCCCGATAATGAAACCACTGGGCGAGGGCTGCTGCGCCCCGATAGCTCCGAGCATCACCAGCGTATCCAGATAGACTTGAGGGTTGAGCAACGTGATGGCAAACGTTGTCGCGACCACCTTGCCCAGGCTTGCCTTGAGCCCACTGCTCACCGTTAGCCGGCCACCGGTGCGCATGCGCCCTATCGCCTTGCTCGCCTGCCACAGCAGGAAGGCGACCCCACCCCAGCGTGCCGCACTCATCAGTAGCGGGGACTGTTGAATGAGTGTGCCCAACCCCAGTACACCCACCACGATCAACAGCCAATCACACAACGCACAGATACTTGCGACCCACCACTGGTGCTCACGCTTGAGACCCTGGCCTAGTACAAAGGCATTCTGAGCACCGATGGCAATAATCAATCCCGCACCGACGCCAGCCCCATTGAAAAATGACAACCACATGTTCTGCCCCTTTCTGACGCCTCTGATGAGGTGATATGCATGATGTTTAGCTTCAGGGTGCGTTATCGACTCTTTGCCTTCCCCATCTACGGTGTGCCGCCACACGACTTGCCAATCTTTGTTCCGTCCACTCACGATGTGCCACACGTAACTCCTTCATGCAGCCAGAGGCAGAGTACGCTAGGATGTTTCTATCAAGGAAATTGATTCAGGGAATGACTCATAAGGATTTCTGATGCTCGATTACAAACTGCTGGAAGCACTGGCGGCAGTCATCGACCAGGCTGGGTTTGAACGTGGCGCACGCGCGCTCGGGTTGACCCAATCGGCGGTCTCGCAACGCATCAAGCTTCTGGAAGCACGACTGGGGCAACCAGTGTTGGTGCGCACTCCCCGCCTAGGGCCGACACCACTAGGGCGACGACTGTTGAATCATGTTCAGCAGGTTCGTCTGCTGGAGCACGATCTCCTCGATCAGATCCCCGCGCTTGGCGAGAGCGAGCAACGCCTGCGCATCGCCATCAACGCAGATTCGCTGGCCACCTGGTGGCCAGAAATCACCGGTAGATTCTGTCAGGAGCGCGATCTTCTGCTGGATATGCTGGTGGAGGATCAGGAGGTCGCGCTCAAGCGCATGCGCGATGGCGAAGTCGCCGGTTGTATTTGCGCCACCCCGCGTCCTGTTCAGGGCGCACGCTCCCATCCACTCGGCAGCATGCGTTATCGCGCACTGGCCAGTCCGGATTTCGTACGGCGATACCTGATGCCCGAGAAGGTGCCATCTCCAGACAGCAAGACAACGAGTAGACAGGAGAGCAAGACGCTCTCTCAGCAAGAAAACACTGCACTTGAGATACCCGAAAGCTTGTCCCACGAAGCACTGCGCCGCATGCCGGCCATCGTTTTCGGCCGTGATGACAGGCTGCAACATCGCCTGCTCTCCAGCATGGGCTTTGACGAGCCCTTCCCCCATCATCTGTGTCCGTCATCAGAAGGCTTCGTACGCTTGGCATCAAGCGGTATGGGATACGGCATGATTCCCGAGCAACAGGCCCGTTATCTGCTGGAGAGCGGCGCGCTGATCGACATTGCGCCGAATCATGCGCTCGAGGTTCCGCTTTATTGGCATCACTGGCGACATGGTGGCCAAACGCTGGAACGGTTGACCGATCACCTTCTGCGCCACTGCCAGTCATTGCTACTGCCTATGCCGGAGCAAGACCCACCCCGCCCCGGCACACTCTAGCAGCAACGATTCCACTCACATTTACATTCACGCGCTAGCACTAGCCAGGCCGGGTGACTTTCAACCGGCCTGCTGCTCGCGCACGAGCTGTGCGAGGAAGCGATCACAGGCCGCCAGCTGCGTCAGCTCGATATACTCGTTAGCCTGGTGGGCGACACCAATCGAGCCCGGCCCACAGACCACCGTCGGCCAGCCTTCGCTTTGAAACTGGCCCGCTTCCGTGGTGTAGGTCACCGCTTCACTGGTACGCGTATCGCCCAGCAATCGCTGACAGAGGCGAATGGCGGGGTCACGATCACCATGGCCAAGCGATGGCACTGTCTCGACCGTGCGCTCACTGTGGATCCCTACCTGCGGCGCTCGCTCACGATACGGCGCTACCAGCCGCTCAGCATAGCCGTCGATCTCCGCCAGCATCGCCTCGACATCCTCTCCCGGCAGATGGCGTAACTCCCAGTCGAAGATACACTCGCCCGCCGTGATATTGACCGCCGTCCCCCCTTCGATACGCCCGACATGCAAGCTGGCATGCGGTACATCGAAGCGCTCGTCAAGATGCCCGCAATCGATACGCGCCTGCATGCGGTCTTCGATGAAAGTCACCATGCGCGCCGCCAGATGAATCGCGCTGACGCCCTGATAGACCTGACTGGAATGCGACGGCTTGCCCGTCACCGTGGTACGCAAATCCGTGATGCCCTTATGGGCGTCGACGATTGCCATCATGGTCGGCTCACCGACCAGCACCGCCGCCGGGCGCGGCAGGCGATCACGCAGGCGAGCGATCATGCGCGGCGCGCCCAGACAGCCGATTTCTTCATCGTAGGAAAAAGCGAAGATGACAGGTTTCATCAGCTTGCCTTCATGCTGAGCGCCGACCAACGCTGGCACCGCTGCCATGCAGCAGGCAATGAAGCCCTTCATGTCAGCAGAGCCACGCCCATACAGTCGGCCATCGGACTCGCGCAGCGTGAACGGGTCACTGTCCCAGGCCTGTCCTTCCACCGGCACCACATCCGTATGTCCAGAGAGCACCACGCCGCCCTCGACCTCAGGTCCAATCACCGCCAGCAGGTTGGCCTTATCGCCGCCGTCGTTGTGAATGACTTCCGCACTCACACCGGCCACTTCCAGTGCATCACGCAGGCAATGGATCAGCGCCAGGTTCGACTCGCGTGACACGGTATTGAAGCTTACGAGGTGCGAAAGCCAGCAATGGCTATCAGGCCAGTCGGAAAAATCGGCCTGACGCGGCATCTGAAACGCTGGCGCTACACTGGCTGCTGTCATGAGAGCCTTCCTGTAGTGGTCTGATCAGGTGAGCGCCGCTGCTGAGAAACGACGTCGTATGCACATCGGTATAACGCAGCACATGACGGGCAGCAAGAGGCTACCGTCATCAGACGACACATCAGCATACAAACAAAAACCCCGCCAATCGGCGGGGCTTGAGACTTGGATGCTGGCATGTCTCACGACATCCGAACGAGAACGTCAGGCAGCGCGGCCGTTACGCACCATGGAGTGCGGATCAATGACAAACTTCTTGGCAGCACCACCATCGAAATCAGCGTAACCCTGCGGGGCTTCTTCCAGACTGATGACCTGCACATTAACGGCATCCGCGATGTTGACGCGCCCGAACAGAATCGCCTGCATCAGCGGGCGGTGATACTTCATCACCGGACACTGGCCAGTATGTAGCGAGTGCGACTTGGCCCAACCGAGCCCGAAGCGCATGGAAAGTGCACCGACCTTGGCAGCCTCATCCTCGGCACCCGGGTCTTCGGTGACATAAAGGCCCGGGATGCCGATCTGACCGCCCGCGCGCGTCAGTGCCATCGCCGAGTTCAGGACGGTCGCCGGTTGCTCGCGTCCGTGGTCGCAACCACAGCCGTGGGCTTCAAAGCCGACACAGTCAACGAAGCAATCGACTTCGCGATCGCCCAGAATCACCTCGACCTTGTCTTCCATCGAGCCTTCCTGACGCAGGTCGATGGTTTCGCAACCGAAGCTCTCGGCTTGCTTGAGACGCTCAGGAATCATGTCACCTACGATGACACAGGCGGCACCGAGCAGTTGCGCGGAGACGGCAGCCGCCAGTCCGACCGGCCCGGCTCCCGCGATATACACCGTGGAGCCAGGGCCCACACCTGCCGTCACACAGCCATGAAAGCCCGTCGGGAAGATGTCGGAGAGCAGTGTCAGGTCACGAATCTTGTCCATCGCCTGATCCGCATCGGGGAACTTGAGCAGATTGAAATCGGCATATGGCACCATGACGTAATCCGTCTGGCCACCCGTCCAGCCGCCCATGTCGACATAGCCGTAAGCCGCACCGGGACGCGCTGGATTGACGTTGAGACAGATGCCGGTCTTGCCTTCCTTGCAGCTGCGGCAGCGGCCACAGGCAATATTGAACGGCACTGAGACGATGTCACCAACCTTGATGAATTCCACATCGCGTCCAGCCTCGACCACAAGCCCAGTGATCTCGTGCCCCAGCACCAGTCCTTCGGGTGCTGTCGTCCGGCCACGCACCATGTGCTGGTCACTACCGCAGATGTTGGTCGAGACAACCTTGAGGATGACGCCGTGCTCACACTTGCGATTTCCCAGTGCGAGTGTCGGATAATCCAGTGACTCGACACTGACCTTTCCGCCGCCCTGATAGACGACTCCACGATTGGCATTGGCTGACATGTCATGCTCCTGACTGGCGTAGATGGCGGTGCTGCGTGCATGGCGCTTGAGACACCGAGCGCATGGAATCCGACTACCGGTATGGCGTCCGGTAGAGAGGAATGCTCGCAGCGTAGGCCGGTGAGCATTCGCAGGCAGTCCAGATAAGGCATCGACATGTCTATTCAAGACATCTCACGACCAAAGTGGCAGGCCAGGCTCCGCTCCGTCACGTACCTCCTATAGCAAGGCAAGCTAGCTCAACAGACAGGACATATGGATAACCACGTCACATCACCTCCCACCTGTTGCCGCCAACAGACAGCGCACGTCGATGCATCTCGACACTTGAAGCCCCTTCCAATGCCCCAAGGTTCACTATCATGGCAACAAGTTGTCACGAAGTTCACTGTGCTGCTGTGCTGTCCAGCCAACCTCTTGAGCTACGACTCACGGGCAGCCAGAGATCAATTACCTCAAGGAGAGATCATGACCATGACTTCCACTGCAGTGCGTACGACTTTCATGACGCTGGCCATTGCGGGCTCCGCCTTCATTGCTGGGTGCGGTAATACCAGCGTGATCGAGAAACAGGACACCCGCTACGAGGTCAGTGCTGTCGATGAGAGCCGTGACGATGCGCTTGCTCAGGTCAAGGAGCGCGCCCTAGAGGTCTGCGAAGAGCAGGATCGCGACAAATATGACGTGATTGATTCCCGCGTGTTTGGCCCGGAAGATGCCACTGCCAAGACTGCCGACGGCAACCGTCAACTGGAAGGTGGCACCGTCAATGAAGACACCGAAATGGCCGCAGCCACCCACGAAGGCGAAGGCTACAAGGTCGTATGGACCGTGCGCTGCCGTTAAGCGCTCCAGGTAGCATCGATGTACGGAAAACCCCATGAAAAAGCCGCCCACTGGGCGGCTTTTTCATGGGCGAAATCTATTATGGTTTAGCGTAGAAGCGTGCTGCTCCCCAACATCACTGATGACTTCTCCTGCTCTTGAGCAATGTCGATTCCTACCTTTCACGTCACGCAGCGCAACACCCGGCGCAACGATCTGTTGCGATGGATTATTGATATTATCCCGCCATATCAGGCATCGCTTGTCTATGCTGGGAGCAATACTTCGGCCGCGGCCATCTTCTAACACGCCTATATAACAACAAACACCACGACGGCCCTGCATGCCTGTCTGTGACAAGACATACCAGACACATGTTGGCTGCCACATGCCATGACGAACCATCAGGACACCCTTTGCGCTCGCGCGCCGTCAAGGAGGCTACCCATGACCATCGAGCAACGCCTGGCCCCTACCGCTTTGCCTGACACCCGACACCGACAGGTGGCTGAACGCCTGTTGGAAGGCTCCGGAGTCAGGCTCAATGGTGATCGCCCCTGGGACATATGCGTCCGCCACCCGGATCTTTTCCGACGTATCCTGAGCCAAGGCAGTCTGGGCCTGGGAGATGCCTACATGGAAGGCTGGTGGGATTGTGAGCAGATCGACGAGATGATCCATCGCCTACTCAAACATGGCCTCGGATCACGTGCGCACACCTTCAGCGAGCGTATTGCCTATCGTCTTCAGGCGGGAGTCATCAACCTCCAGAGTCGGCGTCGTGCGGGGGTCGTCGGCAAGGTGCATTACGACTTCGGCAACGACCTCTTCACTCGTATGCTGGATTCAACCCTCTGCTACAGCTGCGGCTACTGGAAGGATTTGGCGACCACACCTGACAACCTTCAGCAGGCCCAGGAAGCCAAGCTCGATCTGGCCTGCCGCAAGCTCGGACTGGCACCCGGCATGCGCGTGCTGGATATCGGTTGTGGCTGGGGGAGCTTCGCCGCCTACGCCGCGCGTCACTATGGGGTGGAAGTCGTCGGCATTACCATCTCCGCCGAGCAGGCGGCACTTGCGCAGGAATACTGCAGTGGCCTGCCCGTGAGCATTCTGCTCAAGGACTATCGTGATGAGGACTTCCGCCGCGAGGTGGGCACCTTCGATGCCATCGTCTCCATCGGCATGTTCGAACACGTCGGCCACAAGAACTACGCCACCTATTTCACCCATGCCGCGCGCCTATTGCGTCCCGGTGGCCGCTTCGTGTTGCACACCATCGGCTCCAACCAGAGCGATATCTCAGCCGACCCATGGGTCAACCGCTACATCTTCCCCAATGGCGTTCTACCCAGCGCCAGTCAGCTTATCCGCGCCAGCGAAGACCATCTGATCATGGAAGACTGGCACAACTTCGGCGCCGACTATGATCCGACGCTGATGGCCTGGCGGGCGAATCTCGATACGCACTGGCATGCACTGGCCGACACCTACTCACCACGTGATAAGCGCATGTTCGAATATTATCTCGGCGCCTGTGCCGGCGCCTTCCGGGCACGACAGCTCCAGCTATGGCAGGTGGTGTTTACCCATGGCAATCCGGGGCGCTACGACGCACCCCGCTGACGGCTTGGTGCTAGCTGACGGCTCAGTTGCCACGCCATCTTCGCGGTGAGGCGCGACTGGTGACGCTTGTCATCGATGCTGCAGGGGCAAAGCATTCCCTTCCGCTGGATTTCAGGGTCGAGCAATCATCAGGCGTGTCGAGGCGAAACGATTGAGCAGCTGATGCATCAGATAGATCGCCATCAGCGAGCAGACCACGGCGAACACGACAGAACTGGTGCGATACAGGGCGCTATAGACAAGATCCGAGGTGGGCGACAGATATTGGCCGAACAAAATGGCCAGGGTCGTGATCGCCCCGAAGCCCGCCCCAGAGACACCCCCTTCATGCATATGGTGACGCGCGAAATACATCAGACTCACCCACAAACCTGTCGCGACAAACCCCAGCACGTCGAAGTGCGTCAGCAACACAAACTGGATCAACAATCCGACGTTGCAGCCCACCAACGTCCCGAAGGCACGCTTGAGCGCAGCATTGCCGGCGCCGTGCCAATTGAGCGGAAACAGTACCAGGATTGACGCCACCTGTGCTGACAGTGAGCCCTTGAGATCAAAGCTCTGGAACACGAGAAACGAGAGTGTCGCCACACTGGTGGCCAGGATGACTTCGTGACGCTGATTGGTCAGCGGCTTGTCCATCGGCGGGCGAAAAGCGCGGGGGGCACGATCCGGGAACACGGTGTGCATCAGCATCGCGATCGCCAGAGTCGTGACACCCGCCATCAGATTGCTGGCAACCAGATCTCCGATATCGGTGGACGGGTAGCTGGCGAAGTTGAGCATCACCTGCATCATCACGATCGATATCGCCCCGAACAGGAACAGTGTCCCGCGAGTCATGCAGGTGAATAACGCGGCCAGCATTCCGATCACGACGATCAGCATCGCGCCGGGGTGATCCCCCAGCACTCCGTGCACGACCAATATGAACACACATGGCAGCAGCGTACTGGCGATGAATTGCCAGACGATACGTGCATTGAGTACCGGCCCCAGCCCCAGTAGCAGAATGGGGCTGACGCAGAAGAAGGTACCGTAATTCCAGTTCATCAACTTGCAGAGCATGAAACCCAGCACACCGCCAAAGGCGATGCGCAGACACTGCTGAAGATCATTGTCCGTCAGGACAAGATGCGGTGACAGTTCGATGGCCGAGCCGAATCGACGTCGCTTTGGAGCAACCGCCACGCCATCATCGTAGACATTGTCAGGCATGGGTCACCTCAATAGATGTAATGCACGAGGCTTGCCAGATGCACCTGAGCATGGCCAAGCCAGGCAGCCAGACCGCTGACGGGATAGAGCTGCACGGTGGCCCGCGCGCCCGTAGACAACGTATTCAGCAGCGCGTGCTCATCCTCGTTCAGTGCCAGATGGACACGCATGCGTTGGGCGTCGCGCACCCAGCGGTCCGTGGCAACTGGAGCTGCCAGATTGCCATCGGGCGACTGTTGACCGTCGAACACCCCGGCATCGGCGCTCAATAGCAACGCCTCATGCACCTCACCAGGGCGTGCATCGAACACGATGCTGGCTGGCTGACCGGCTTGCGTCAGCGACAGTGACTTCTCACGGAAGTCTGCCACCACATCGGCACGGTCAGCGACCAGGGCCACCAGCGGCTGTCCAGCGGTCGCATAACTACCAGGGCTCAGCTGCAGGTTGGTGACCCAGCCACTTTCCTTCGCCCGCACCACGGTATAGGACAGATCCAATCTGGCCTGTTCCAGTGCATTTTGCGCCTGGCGCAGGCGAAGGTTGTCATCGCCAGACAGTCCACGCTGTACCAGCAACGCATTGACCTTGGCCTTGTCGACTGCCAGCTGTGCCTTGGCTGAATCACGTTCGGCACGTGTCTGATCATATTTCTGGCGCGAGATGCTGTGTTGCTTGATCAACGTCTCCGCACGACTCATCTCTATTCCCAGCTCATGAGCCGTCGCCTGACTCGCCGCGACGGTCGCCCTCGCGGCAGCCACGGAAGCATCCAGCTGTTCGTTATCCTGTCCACTTGAAACCAGCGACAATTCGGCCTTGCTGACCGACAGCTCATAACGGCGAGAGTCGATGCGAAACAAGACCTCCCCCGCCTCAACGTGCTGATTGTTGTAGACCCGCACTTCCTCGACCCGACCGCTGACCTGCGGAGCGACACTGATCACCGGGTGCATGACGCGGGCCTGAGGCGTGAGCGGCATCCAAAGGTCAGCACACAGGAAGTAGACGAAGCACACGGCAAAGATGGCGAGAGCACGATGCACCCAACGTTTGAAGCGCTGATCCGCTGTCATGCTTCGTCAATCCCTGCCAGACCCGATTTATCGTTCGTCAGGGCAGAGGACGTCGGGCAGCCCGACTCGCTCGCAGCGTCAGCCTGCAGGCGACAGATACTCTGTCGCGCGTTGGCTTCAAGGGCCAGCAACATCTCGGCAAACTGATCAAGTGATGCGTCGTCGAAACCGATATACAGCTCGCTACGCACTCGCAATATGCGCTCGGACAGCTGCTGAAGGCAGGCATGGCCCGCATCGGTGAACCACAGGCAGCGAGCACGCTTGTCAACGGAATGCGTACTGCGGCAAATCAACTGCTGAGCCTCCAGCTGCTTGAGTGTGCGCGTCAGCGAGGGCATTTCGATACTCAGCTCATCGGCCAGCATCTGCTGAGTACAGCCCTCACCGAGTTTCTCCAGCTGCATCATCACTGTCCAGCGCGCCTCGGTCATGCCCAGCGTGTGCACGGCGGTGGTAATGGCCGTTCGCCACAGACGATGAACACGCCCTACCTGCCCTCCCAATGAGGGCTTGAGCGTTTCGTGCAGGGGCTGAGCAACAGATTGAGATTCGACAACAGCCACCGGTGAATTTTCGTGCATGACCATCCTCTCGGCATCAGGCGCTCGTGCCACCTATCCGAGAGGGGTCACGAGCGCCTGATTTATAGTTTAGCGTGCTAACAATGAGAGGAATAATACCCTTTATTAGCGGGCAAAACAATTGACGGCTACCGAGATGACCTCATCGACACTCATTCCTGACCAATACCGTGTCGCTTGAGCTTGTTGGCAATCGTGGTATGCGAAACGCCCAACCGCTTCGCCAACAGGCGGCTGGAGGGAAAGTCCGGATACAGGCGCGCCAATACCCGCCGCTCTACCTCGTCATGAATATCACCAAGGCTGCCCGCCAGATCGATGCTCTCAAGGCCATCTTCTCGCGCCACGCCGATCAAACGCAGATGCACTGCCTCGATTACATCGCCATCGCACAGCGACACCGCCTGGAACAGTACATTCTCCAACTGACGTACGTTGCCCGGCCAGTGATAGCCACGCAGACGCGCCATCGCCTCTGGCGAAATATCCCGCACGAGAGCGCCAATCTGTCGCACAGCACGCTCGAGAAAGTGGCGTGCCAATTCCTCAAGACCATCCAGACATTCCCTGAGCGGCGGAATCTGCACCGAGAGCACATTGAGGCGATGGAAGAGGTCATGACGGAAGCGTCCTTCGCTACACAGCGCCGGCAGGTCTTGTTGAGTAGCGCAGATCACGCGGACATCAAGGAAGGTTTCTTCATCACTGCCCACGCGCCGGAAACCGCCATCCTGCAAGAAGCGCAATAGCTTGACCTGCATGCGCGGGCTCATCTCACCCACTTCATCGAGAAAGATGGTACCGCCACTGGTCAACTCCAGCAGACCAAGCTTGCCCTCGGGGCGCGCGCCCTCAAAGGCTCCAGGGGCGTAGCCGAAAAGCTCGGTCTCGGCCATGGATTCCGGCAGGCCAGCGCAGTTAAGCGCCATGAACGGCGCCAGTCCGCGCGGGCTGGCCAGGTGGCAGGCGCGCGCCAATAGCTCCTTGCCAGTGCCGGTCTCGCCTTCAATGAGTAACGGAGCATCCAGAGGCGCCATGCGCCTGGCCTCTTTTACCACCGCTGATAACTGGCGACTGGACTGGAATATAGCCTCGAAACCACGTACCTCGGTACGCTGGACTTGATAGATACGTGAGCCAATACGGTCTGCACGATGCAGGGTCACTACTGCGCCCGCCAGCGAGGCAACATCTTCGTTTTCGGTATGCAGTGGCGCGATATCGGCCAGAAACGTTTCTTCTCCCACTCGCAGCCGCAGGCCATTGACGCGGGCATTGTTACGCCGAATCAGATCCGGCAGATCAACATCCTGAATATGGCGCGTAAGTGCCAGGCCAGGGACCTCGTCGATGCGTACGCCCAGCAACTTACCTGCCGCGCGGTTAGCCGCCACCACGCGACCATCCATATCGATCGACATCACCGGATCTGATAGCGACGACAACAAGGCATTGAGCTCCAGGTGACGGCGCTCGGTAGGCATCAAGCTGACGCGCGTGACCTTGAATACCCCAGAAATCTCTTCAAGCGCTGGCTTCAAGGTAGAGAGCTGCATACGCAGCATGTTGGGCACATGCAGATAGATGGTGTTGTTGGCCTCACCACCCACTTCTCCACGCAGCACGTTGAGTCCGTAGTCGGCAAAGAGCGCAAGGATGTCACGCAGAATACCAATCCGATTCTGGCAGGTCAGTTTGAGGCGCATGTGTGTCTCAGCATTGTTGTTGTCAGGTAGGGAGTCGTCAGAAAGGCTTGCCAAGATCAGGCGCCACTCCATGACATGGCATTAACGTAAGCATTGCCGAGATCGTCGTAAAGTCTTCTTTACAAAAGGCGTGACTCATCACCGCTTCACCCCTAGCAAAGCCGCCACATGGCGCTATTACTCACCGACTGTCAGGTTTACGTGACGATATTTGCTTTCACTGCCTTCCCAACAGTACTCGCTGCCACTATTTCCCTCTAGCCAAAACCCATCGTTCACGCCTAGCGTAGGGGAAGATGCCAAGCGTGCAAGAGACCCTTGATGCACCGCGCACGATACGGCGATACACAGCTAACGGCGGTAAAAAACAACATGCCTGCGCACGCAGCGCTGCGGTATCGAGTCCGCATGGGAGGTTGCATGAACGCTTCACAAGGTCGGCAATGGCCTGACACTCAGTCCACTGTCATGACATCGTCCAGTGGCACGTCTCACACGGCTGGTTCTCAAGCCACGCAAGGTAATGGCACTCGCTACGTGGCACGCGAGCCCGATACCAATGGCATCATCGACTACAGCATGGAGGAGCATGCCACCTGGCAGACGTTGATGACGCGCCAGATGGCATTGGTAGATGGCCGTGTCTGTCGCGAGTATCAGCAGGGACTTGAGCGCCTTGCCCTGCCTCATGACCGCATCCCGCAACTAGGCGAAGTTGATCGTGTACTCGAAGCGACTACCGGCTGGCAGACCGCTCGTGTGCCGGCACTCATCCCCTTTACGCGATTTTTTGCGTTGCTGGCCGCAAGGCGCTTCCCTGTCGCCACCTTCATTCGCAGCCCGCAGGAACTCGACTATCTGCAGGAACCGGATATCTTCCACGAAATCTTCGGTCATTGCCCGATGCTGACCAACCCGGCCTTTGCCGAATTTACCGCCACCTATGGGCGCCTTGGACTGGCCGCCAGCAAGGAAGAGCGCGTCTATCTGGCACGCCTTTACTGGATGACAGTCGAATTCGGCATGCTTCGCGAACGCCAGCCTGATGGCAGCAACGCCTTGCGCCTGTATGGCGGCGGCATCATCTCTTCACCCCGTGAGACGCGCTACGCGCTCGGTGAGTCAGGTGACACGCTCGGTTGTCCGGAGCATCTCGACTTTGATCCTGTCGAAGCGCTACGCACACCCTATCGCATCGATATCTTGCAGCCGCTCTACTATGTACTGGCATCGCTGGATGACCTTCACCAGCTGGCAGGCCGCGACATCATGGCATTAGCGCGTGAAGCCATGCGCCTTGGTCTGAAAGCGCCATGCTTTACACCGAAAGACACCGCCATCACCCGTACTTGAAAAGCGCGATCACATCTATTCTTGTAATCCCTCATATCTGTTCCTGACGATGGAGATTTGCTCATGACCGATCTTGCCAATCAATCCTGTGAAGCCTGCAGTTTCGATGCCCCGAAGGTCACCGATAGCGAAATCGAGACGCTCAAAGCCGCCATTCCTGAGTGGCAGTTGCTTGAGCGCGATGGCATCATGCAATTGGAGCGCTGCTTCACGTTCCCCAACTTCAAGCAGGCACTGGCATTCACCAATCGCGTAGGCGAGATTGCCGAGGAAGTCGGGCACCACCCGGCACTTCTCACCGAATGGGGCAAGGCCACCGTGACCTGGTGGTCCCACGAGATGAAGGGTCTGCACAAGAACGATTTCATCATGGCCGCCAGAACCGACGAGGTAGCGAAATAAGATGTTCAAGCAGATTGCGCGTGTACCCGGGGATGCCATCCTCGGCCTGATCGAGGCCTTCAACAAGGACACCAACCCGCAGAAGGTCGACCTCGGTGTGGGTGTCTATCGCGACGCGAACGGCAACACGCCGGTGATGCGCGCGGTCAAGCAGGCCGAAAGTCGTCTGGTCGACAACGAGGTCACCAAGACGTACATCGGCTCTCATGGCGATCCGCGCTTCGGCAAGGCCGTGCTGCCGATGGTGCTGGGTGCCACGTCTCCGGTGCTGGCCGCCAACCGCGCCAGCGCCACCCAGGCACCTGGTGGTACCGGTGCGCTGCGTCTGGCGGCTGACTTCATCGCCAGCAACTTGAAGGGCCGTGATATCTGGCTCTCCACGCCGACCTGGCCGAACCATCTGGGCATCTTCGATGCCGCGGGCGTGACACGTCACGACTACCCGTATGTCGATGAGCACAATCGTCTCGACTTCGCCGGCATGCTGGCCACGCTCAAGACGATTCCGGAAGGTGATGTGGTGCTGCTGCATGCCTGCTGCCACAACCCGACCGGTTTCGATCTGAGCCGTGAGCAGTGGGATCAGGTGCTGGAAGTCGTTCAGGCGCGCAAGTTGCTACCGCTGATCGACTTCGCCTATCAAGGCTTCGGTGATGGCCTGGAAGAAGATGCCTACGGTGTACGCCTGCTGGCCGAGAACGTCGATGAAGCCATCATCACCAGCTCCTGTTCCAAGAACTTCGGCATCTACTGCGAGCGTACCGGTTGCCTGATTCTGATCGCCAAGGATGAGGAAGGCATGCTCGACGTGCGTTCACAGGCGGCAATCACCGCGCGTGAGAACTATTCCAACCCGCCGGCCCATGGCGGCGCGGTGGTCATCGATATCCTTCAGGACGAGGCGCTGCATGCTGAATGGATGAGCGAGCTGACCGAGATGCGTGAGCGCATCAACGGCCTGCGTCGTGACTTCGTCGAAGCGCTCAAGCCTTACGGCCTTGATGAGCAGTTCGCTTTCATCGCCGAACAGCGCGGCATGTTCTCCTACACCGGCCTCACCCCGGAACAGGTCGATCGCCTGCGTGATGAGTTCGGCATCTACATGGTGCGCTCTGGTCGTGCCAACGTGGCGGGATTCTCCACCGAGAACCTGCCCTACGTAGCCAAGGCCATCGCGACCGTCGTCAACGGCTAAGCCACAAGGCAACCGCTTGATGACAGGCACAAGAAAACCCGCCAAATGGCGGGTTTTCTTGTGCCTGGAGGTGGCTTGAAAATGCACCAGGATGCTCAGGTCAAAATGCGTGTGCTTATTTCACTCCTGCTCATCATTCTCTGTCGGAAGCTCAGCAAGACAGGCCGCCACTTCGGCTTCCAGCAAATCGATTAGCCACGCTTGCACCCTCTGCTCCCCACTGCCATCTTCCACCGTCGGTAGCTGCCAGCTCAACTCCAGATAACGCTCACTACGCATCGATAACGCCATGCCGATCAAACTGCCGTTAGCTCCACTCAGCGCTTGGCGAGCCGAAAGCACATCGATGATGGTGGCCGCCACGCCTGAGCGCGCCACCCGTCCTGCACCGTCCGGTGTCGCCGCTTCAGCCTGGATAGCAGGTGTCACTCGCTCACGCTTGAGCAATCCTCGGATCAAGCGGCCCTGACTAGTACTCTCCGGCAGGTCAACAAATGGACGCTCGTTGAGACGTGCCAGGCATAATGGTTTATTCAACAGTGGCCAGCGCGTCGGCCATAACAGCATCAGCGGTAACCTCAGCGCTGGCGGTTGATGAGCAGCAACCTCAACGGCTAGTGCGTCTGCTACCGGCACTTCGATGGCAGGTTCCGAGTCGCTCAGCGACGGGTTATCGCCAAGCTCTGGCATGGTAGCTGTCGCACTAGTGCCATCCTCGCCTTCTATCAAGACGGTCTCTTCACGGGCACGCTGCCGCAGGCTGGCATTGAGCTCACGAGCACGTGCCGCTGCTGTTGCTGCACGCTTGCCCCCCTGTGGCTCCGGGGGCGCGTCCAGACTCACTGCCATCGCTACCCGACCTTCGCGTACGGCTTCTGCCTGCTGCGATGATGCCATCACTTCAATAACCGGCAGCCAGTCACTCAACGCCTCACATGCTGCGATACGCGTAAGCCATCCAGCACTGAAGGCTTCAATCGCAGGTGTTACTGCCAATACCAGCCGTGGTCGCTTACCGCTGCCGGGGCCAAATGCCAGACGACGCAGCTCCGATTGAGCAGTGAACATCTGTGCCAGCGAGGGCGTCAGCCGCTCGGCCTCTGGCGTCGGCACCAGTCGCCCTCCCTCACGCAGAAACAGCGAATATCCCAGCGTCTGCTCAAGTTGAGCCAGTCCGCGCGATACCACCGGCACACTGATCCCAAGCTGTGCAGCACCGCCTTTCATCGAACCACACTCGATCACCGCCCACAGCATTTCCAGCTGCCGCAGCCGCATGCCTGGTTCACGTGTTCCGGTATCTGACTGCGCCATCTTGTTGCTCCCTGGAGATATCGACCGCCATGCCTCTGCCATCGAGTCAGCGGCATCTGCCTATTTTAGCCTTA
Organism: Cobetia sp. L2A1; assembly: GCF_009796845.1. NCBI lineage: Bacteria > Pseudomonadati > Pseudomonadota > Gammaproteobacteria > Oceanospirillales > Halomonadaceae > Cobetia > Cobetia sp. L2A1. Next base: position 2,931,949 of record NZ_CP047025.1, read on the forward strand.
CGCTAATCATGCCGGAGCTAAATGTCACGCATGCAATGAAAGCAGCTCCCCAGAACGACACCACCCCCGCTGACGAATCAGCGAGGGTGGTGGTAGGACTTGCCACGAATGGCTCTGAGATATCAATCCATCCTGGCGTCAGAACATCGGCAGATCAGGACAGCGCCAACACGCCTTCCGCTTCAAACAGCACGCCCTTCGGCAGCTCCTTGACGCCAACCGCGGCACGTGCCGGATACGGCTGGGTGAAATACTGCTCCATCAACGTATTCACTACGGCAAAGTTGCTCAGGTCAGTCAAGAACAGGTTGACCTTGACCAGCTGATCCAGACTACCGCCAGCCGCTTCACAGACTGCCTTGAGGTTGCGGAAGACTTGATCTGCCTGTGCTTCAAAACCACCTTCCACGACTTCCATGGTGGCCGGATCCAGCGGAATCTGACCAGACAGGAAGACCAGATTCCCTGTCTGTACAGCCTGGGAGTACGGGCCAATCGCTGCGGGTGCGGATTCGGTGGAGATAATCTGCTTGGTCATACGTAATTCCTCAAGAAAGTATCATCAATAGGCGAACATCAAGGACGATCAAGCGGCGTAACGACCGAGACTCAGGCCATTAGGATCGATACCGGGTTTGCGGCCATCGATCAGGTCCGCCAACAGACTCGCACTGCCACAGCTCATGGTCCAGCCCAGGGTGCCGTGCCCCGTGTTCAGCCACAGATTGTCATACTTGGTGCCACCGATGATCGGTGTGGAGTCCGGTGTCATCGGGCGCAGGCCAGCCCAGAACTCGGCGCGTGCATAGTCGCCTGCTTCAGGGAAGATATCGCGCACGACCATGTCGATGGTCGCGCGGCGCTTCTCGAGCAATGACAGATCGAATGACGCCAGCTCGGCAGTACCGCCGACACGGATACGGTCATCAAAGCGCGTCAGTGCCACCTTGTAGGTTTCATCCATGACAGTGGATTGCGGCGCTGCATCGGCGTTGATGATCGGCACTGTCAGACTGTAGCCCTTGACCGGATAGATCGGCAGATCAAGATCAAGATCCTTGGCCAGGAAGGGCGAGTAGCTTCCCAGACACATGACGTAGCTGTCAGCCATCATCTCACCACGGTCGGTGATGACCTTTTCAATACGGCTGCCGCTGCGCTGGATACGCTGAATGGTGGTGTCGAAAACGAACGTCACACCAAGGGTATCGCGGCAGTAATCCGCCAGACGATTGGTGAAGAGGTGACAGTCACCCGTCTGGTCATCCGGCAAATGCAGTCCGGCAACGAACTTGCCCGGTACACGGGCCAGCGCGGGCTCAACGAGTGCGCAGGCCTCTGCATCCAGCAGGCTGTGACGTACGCCACAGCCTTCCAGCACCTTCATGTCCTTGCGGACGGATTCAACCTGAGCTTCGGTGCGGAACAACTGCAGCAAGCCCTGCTGACGGTCTTCATATCGTAGGCCCGTCTCGTCACGCAGTGCATTGATGCACAGACGGCTGTACTCGGAGACGCGCACCATGCGCTCCTTGTTGACGGTATAGCGATCGCCATTGCAGTTGGCGAACATCTTGACCATGAACTTGGCCATCTGCGGGTCCATGCGCGGCTGGATCTTGAGCGGCGCATGCTCCTGGAACATCCACTTGATGGCTTTCTGCGGAATGCCGGGCGCCGCCCAGGGAGAGGAGAAACCAAAGGATACCTGACCGGCATTACCGTAGCTGGTTTCCATCGCTGGCCCGGATTGGCGATCCACCACCGTCACCTCATGCCCTTGGCGCGCCAGATAATACGCACTGGTAACACCGACAACGCCGCTTCCGAGCACAAGAATCTTCATATTGACCTACTCCGTGACTGCAAACCGCACTCTGCGGAAAATGAAAAGAAAATCCTGCACTGATCAGCACCGGATAAATCCGAGAGGTCATCACCGAGTAGCGTACTACCAGCAGCTGCTTGACCTGAATACCACTAGTATAGAGCCGAGCCTCAACACTATTATTCTGTTGTTTAGCCATTAATCAGAAAAATACTAGGTTATTTTGCCAGCATGCTAGTGCTAACCAACAAAAAAGCGGCCATTTTTAGAATGGCCGCTTTTTTGTTGTCGTACTGCGTAGCAATACTGTCTCGCTCACCGCTCAGAGCATACTGCTGCGCGATGCAATCAAGCTCAGGGAGAAGCGCCCGCGCAAGCAGCGCGCGTAGACTTTCCCAGGTTACCGATGGCCTGACGGTACAATCGCCAGGCAACGATACCGGCCAACAAGTTACCGATGGCGGCACCGATGGCGACCCCACGCAGTCCATCAATCTGCGCCCCTAACCATACCGCCGGCAGGAAACACACGAAAAGACGCACGAAGGACAGAAGCGTTGCGCGCAATGGCCAACCCAGCGCATTGGCAGCAGAAACAACTAGCATGCAGATACCCAAAAAGGCATAGCTAGGTAGCATCCACGGCACCATCAGCATCAATGCATCCGCCACTTCACTGTTCCCCACCAACACATTCGCCAACGGCGACGCCAGCAAGGTCATGATCACGCCCAGAATCAGCTGCCAGACAATGACGACTCGTGCGACAAGATTCATCAGTCGCCGTACTTCCTGCCAGCGGCCTGCGCCGTAGCAACGCCCCAACCAGGGTGGCAACGACATGGTCAGGGCCAGCACCACAATCAGCGAGAAGGTCTCCAGCCGTGAGGCAATGCCCCAGGCTGCCACCTGCGTCTGCCCAAGACTTGCGACAATCGCCGTGACCAGCATGGCCGCCAGCGCAGGCATCATCTGCGACAACACGGCAGGCGCTGCAATACCCATCAATTGACGACGAGAATTGCGCCATTCCTGCAACAGTCCGTGAGTTTCGATCCAGCGCCGCCCTGAAATATTGACCAGCGTGATGGCCAGCCCAATGGCGAACGCCAATAGCGTCGCCCAAGCGGCGCCAGCCAGTCCAAAACCGGGTATCGGACCGAGCCCGAAGATCAACAGCGGATCAAGCGCAAGATTCAAGAGACTGGTGACCAGCATCATCACACCTGGCAACCGAGTGTTACCGTGCGCACGGAACAGGCTATAGAACACATAGGCCATCGCCCCCAGCCAGCTTGCCATCAACCACGGGCCCCAGTATTGCTCGATCAGCGCGAGCTCCTGATCATTGGCGCCCAGTAAATGAAAGGCTGGCACACGTACAATCCAGAGCAGTAGCATTAATAGTGCAAGCACACTGCCAGACGCGAGTACCACCACTCCCCCCAGGCGGCGCGCACGCTCATCCTCTTCTGCACCCAGCGTACGCGAGATAATGGCGGCAATCGCAATTCCCATCCCGACCTGAACACCAATGATGAGAAACGTCAGCGGGAAGGTAAAGGATTGCGCCGCCAACGGCGCCGTACCCAGACGAGACACAAAAGCAGCATCAACCAGGTTGAAGCCCAGTAACCCCATGATGCCGATCGTCATGGGCAAGGTACTGCGCCACAGCCGCGACAGCAGCTCACTCGTCGTTGGACAAGCATATGACGAGGATGGGGATGGCGTAATTCTCGAAGACATCGACTCACTCCCAGCATGCCAGGCATCGCTGGTCAGAAAATGACAAGGGTCCAAGGGCAGTACCCTTGTGGCTAGAGGGACAATTCTAGGGCTTTGCATGGCATGTCGATAGCATCAAGAAAACATGACTTTGATGCATTATCGGCAACATAAAAGGCGATAAAATAGGTTGATACGTAGCTTTAGAGGAAACAGTCGTCGTGCTAAGCTTTGCAAATCATACAATCTTGCCGTCGACGCACACCTTGCGAGACCGATAGGCACGCCACTTCCTGCTACCAAGACAACTGGCGGAGTGGCCACTTTCCCGATTGCATCACGAGAGGTCAGACCGTGGATAAAGCATCCCGCTTGTTGCTGTTTCTAGATGTGGTGGAGACGCATAGTTTTTCCAAGGCGGCAGATCATCGCCAGGTCAACCGCTCGGTGGTTTCCAAGCAGATTAGCCGTCTGGAAGAAGAGCTACAGATTCGCCTGTTCAATCGCTCCACCCGCTCATTGGCATTGACTGATGCCGGACGTGAAATTCACCAGCATGCACTGCGGCTGCGTGAAATCCTGGAAGATACCGACGATGTAGCGGGTGCCTATCAGGATGGGCCGCGCGGTGTACTCAAGATCACCAGCCCTAGTCATTTCGGCCGCACCTATGTGGCCCAAGCAGTTCGCCTCTATATGGAGCGCTACCCGGATACCCAGGTAGAAGTTCGCCTGGAAGACCATCTGACGGATATCATCGGCGGTGGATATGATCTCGCCATCCGCATGTCAGAACTTGAAGATTCCAACCTGATCGCACGTCCGCTGGCAGCGCATCGCCACCTGATCTGTGCATCTCCAGCCTTCATCGAGCGCTATGGGATGCCGAAGACGCCCGAAGATCTTTCAGGCCTTCCAGCGGCCGTCTATTCTCGGGATGGTTTCATTCTTGATCGCATTCGGGTATGCAGCGAAAGTGGCGTCGAGGAAAAGATCTCGCTGGACTCACGCCTCAAGGTCAATGACGGAGAAGTCCTGCTCAGTGCGATCAAATCAGGCGCCTGCTACGGCATGGTGTCGGCCATCAACCTCAATGATGAGATACTCACCGGCGAGTTGATCCCGCTGCTGACCGATGTCCCGATGAAGCCGCTCCCCTCGATCCATCTGGTCTATCCGCATCGCCAGTACTTGCCGCAGAAGACGCGTCGTTTCAGCGATTGCCTGCAGGAAGTGGTGGGAACGCCGCCGGTCTGGGAGCAGCGAATTCCGGGCTTCGATAGCATGTACGGTTACGGCAAGGACTGCGGCGGCTGATATCGTTAGAACGCGTATCAAGGCCAAGCACCGAAACGCCCGCCATGCAGATGCATGACGGGCGTTTCAATGTCTCACGTCGTATTCCTTTACATCATGATGTCCTGCAAACGCCGTTCATTCTCCACGGAGCTCGGCGCACGGGCGGATATACGGCTTGCGATTCAGCCATTCAATCAATTCTGGAAGACGTTTGGGGCGTGCATAGCGAAAACCTTGCACCAGATGACAGCCCATTTCGATCAACAGGCGCTCCTGCTCAGCCGTTTCGACACCTTCTGCCAACACTTCCATCCCAAGGCTATCTGCCAGGGAAATGGCATGGGACACGATAGCGCGATCCCGCGAGTCATGATCAAGACAACGCACAAATTGCTGATCAATCTTGAGGCGACATGCACGCAAGTCGCGTACATAAAGCAATGATGCAAAACCGGTACCGAAATCATCGATGGCCAAGCGCACTCCACGATCAATCAGACCCGTCAGCCGCTCTACGACACTATCGAGATCCGGCACGCGTGAGGACTCGGTGATCTCAAGTTCCAATCGCTCTGGTGCGAAATCATGTCGGGCCAATACCTCTGACACCCTTGCCGGGAAGCCGGGGTCACGAAATTCTTGAGCAGAGACATTGATCGCTACCGACAGCGGCTTGCCATCTGGCGTAACCAAATCCCGCGTCGCCTGCAGCGCGGTATCCATGACACGCGCACCTACCGTACCGATCAACCCGTACTGCTCGGCCAGCGGAATAAAACGTCCTGGCCCGATGGTGCCAAGTTCCGGATGATCCCAGCGAACGAGCACTTCAACCCCGACCGCTTGGCCACTGACAAGATCAAACTGTGGCTGGAAGGCAAGATCCAGTTCCTCAAGATGCTCGCGCAGGTCACTGGTCAGACGATAATCATTGAGATGACGCATGTGAGCACCCGGCGAGAACACATGCAACGCCCCACACACATCAAGGTCATCATTCTCGCCATGCAGCATGGCCAGCTCTGCTAGATGCATCAGACGATGGGCACGCCGCGCATGTAGCGGCGCAAGACTGATACCGACCCGGGCTGTCACCGGCAGTGTCTTGCCATCCAGGCGCATCAATGTGGTCAGACGCTCGCATAGCTCGCTGGCTCGCGTGATCAATGCGGCCTCATCTCCCTTGAAGAACAGCGCAAAGGCATTACCCAGCGGACGACACACCAGCGCATCACGATATTGGAGTGACATGGACTCTGCCATGCGTTCCAACAACGGGTCTATCCGCTCAGCACCATGGGCTGAATTGATGATTTCCAGATGCGTCAGGGAGAGATAGATGATGCCGCCGTCGGTAGCCTCCTCGACCAGCAACTCATCTACCTGGGCATTAAAGCGGTCACGTGATAACAGATTGATCGGCTGCAAACGACGCAGTGCAATCAGTGCCTTGTCTCCGAGCCCCGACGCTCTGGCTTCTGCCAATCCCGAGAAAGGGGCCTTGAGACGCACACGACGCTCACTCACTGGCTCCAGGCGTGGGCGCGCCAGCCCGAAGAGTTCTTGCCAGCCGCAGGTATTGGCGACCAGTTGCTCATCATCGAATACCGCCATTCTCCACGGTAGATTGGTCTGCTGCACTAACAGCCAATCACCAAATCCGCCAGTAATACCGACCAGCCAGAAACCCGGCTGGCCACTCAGCCCACAAGGCTCGGGCATAAAGGGCACAGGGAATGGCAGCTCTGGCTGGCTCTCTGCCTGACGGGCACGCGGAGTGCTCCAGGCGAGCTGGCCGAATCGATCATAGATCCACAAGGGCTCTTCAATGGAAGACAGTAGTCTGATCAGGATATCGAGAGGCACGTTTACCCCGCCTATGGTGACAAAGAAAAATCCTTTCGGTCCTGTTCAACAGCGCACGCGTACTGCGCGCTATATTTTCACCACCAAGCGTGAGACAAAATGACCCAGCTTATGGTGAACACACCAACAGGAACTCAGTGCCGCTATACAAAAGCACACACACGAACTCTATAAACGAACAATGGTCGCTTGAGTCTATGCCAAGCCGTGGGGAAGGTACCAAGGCTATTTTCTTGGCAACTCAACGCTTGGATCTCGACCATGACATTCCAGGGTGTGTAAAGCTATGTATAACTTGTGTTACAACGCCTTGCCTCAGTGGCGTCAGGCCATGGGGAAGAGTAGGATAGGCGCCCGTTTCGCCCGGACCGGATCCCGGGCGCCGAATCCATCGGTCAAAGAAATTCTCCGTCATGACTCAACACGTCCCGAATTCCGCTACACCCTCCAGCACTCCAGCCACTGACATTACTGCTGCGCCCCGCGCGGTCGTCATCTATTCAGGCGGCATGGACTCCTACACCGTATTGCATCAGGCACTGAAGGAAGGCTTCGAGGTACATGCCCTCTCCTTCCATTACGGCCAACGCCACTCGCGTGAACTTGATGTTGCTCGCTCGGTCTGTGAATCACTGGGCGTCTCCCACGAAATCGTGGATATACGCGCCATTCATGGCCTCATCAGTAATTCAGCGCTGACCAATACCGCTCACGCGATGCCTAAGGCGGATTACGACGAGGACTCCATGACCTCGACCGTCGTGCCCAATCGCAACATGATCCTGTTGTCATTGGCGATCGCCAAGGCCGTCAACATCGAGGCGGATGTCTGTTTCTATGGTGCCCACGGTGGTGATCATGTGCTCTACCCGGATTGCCGCCCCGAGTTTGTCGACAAGATGAACGCGGTCGCCGCGATCGCCAATTTCTCTCCCATCGAGATTCGCGCGCCCTTCCTGCATGCGCGCAAGGACGAGATTCTGGCCGCCGGCATCGCCATGCAGCTGGACTACAGCCAGACCTGGACCTGTTATGAAGGTCGTGAACTGGCCTGTGGCGAATGTGGTAGCTGCCGTGAGCGTCTTGAGGCATTTGCCCATCACGGTCTGAGCGATCCGCTGAGCTATGTCTCAGCCAAGGATGCGGGCACTCGCTGATGTATACGGTAAAAGAAGCTTTCTACACCCTGCAAGGTGAAGGCGCTCGCGCCGGTCGTGCCAGCGTGTTCTGTCGCTTTGCCGGCTGCAATCTGTGGAGTGGCCGCGAACGTGATCGCGACACCTCGATATGCCGTTTCTGCGACACCGACTTTGTGGGCACCGATGGTCAGAATGGTGGCAAGTTTCGCGAAGCGCAGGCACTGGCCGACTTCCTCACCGGTTTGTGGCCAGAGCATTCAGGCATCGCGACACCCTATGTCGTCTTCACTGGCGGGGAACCGCTTCTGCAGCTGGATAGCGCCTTGATCGACGCCATGCATGCTCGCGGCTTTGAAATTGCGGTAGAAACCAATGGCACAGTCATTCCGCCTGCGGGTATCGATTGGCTCTGCGTCAGTCCCAAGGGCACCAGCACACTGGTAATTGAGAGGGGTGACGAGCTGAAGCTGGTCTACCCACAGCCGGAAGCATTGCCAGAGCGCTTCGCCAGCCTGGATTTCGCGAACTTTTATCTGCAGCCGCTGGATACCGCCGCGCTCGATGCGCTACCGGCACCCGCCGCGGCACTCACGCATTACCGTGAAGTGCTGGCACGAGACACGCCCATGGCCCAGTGCGTCAATTACTGCATGGCCAATCCTCAGTGGCAGCTGTCGCTACAGACTCACAAAATCAGTGGTATCGATTGATGATGGCAATGACAACCAAGACCCTGTTCGTCAGAGCACTGACGGCGCTGGATGCCTCCGCCTGGAGCAACACACGTGGCCTTTACGGCATCAGTCAGCACCTCGACATCGAACTGGATGGCGAGGTAGGCCATGACGGCATGCTGTTCGACTTCGGGAATGTAAAGCCGTGGGCGAAGACGCTGATCGACCAGGACGCCGATCACACCTTGATCGTCCCGACCCTGGCCGAGGGCATCAGTGTCACCGACTGCCTGGAAGGCCTGTCGCTCCGCTTTACCCAGCCCTACGCCATGGAAGTGCGCGGGCCGCGTCAGGCCTTCTGTCTATTGCCAGTCGCCGAGATCACCGACGAAGTCATGACTCAGCACTTCGAGACGTTGCTGATGCGCAGGCTTCCGCCACGCGTTGATGCCATTCGCGTCACGTTGCGCAATGAAGTCATCGAGGGCGCGTCCTACACCTACAGCCATGGCCTGCGTCATCACACCGGTAACTGTCAGCGTATTGCACACGGCCATCGCTCGCCGCTTGTCATCGAGCGCAACGGTGAACGTGATGCGATGCTTGAGCGAGAGTGGGCCGAGAAGCTGCATGACCGCTATCTGGCGGAAGAGGCGGATCTAGTCGATCGTCCGGGACGGGACATGGTGTTCAGCTACGAAGCGCCGCAGGGCAAGTTCCGCATCCGCCTGCCGCGGCAGCAGGTCTGGCTGCTACCAACGCCGACCACCATCGAGTGGATCGCCGATTGGCTGGCGCGCCAGATCGCACTGGCGAGCGGCGATGCGATTCGCGTAGAGGCCTACGAAGGCATCAACAAGGGCGCGATTGCACGCCATACTGCTGAAAGCGCCCGCCAGCCACTGATTCTACCCACCACGGTCATGACCGATGCAGTCGCGCCCAGCGAAGACAAGGCAAACAGCGAGAGCTCATGAGTCACATCGCGACCACTGACACCACATCCGGTTGTCGCGCCGGGTGTGGCGCCTGCTGCATTGCTCCCTCGATCTCGAGCGCCATTCCCGGCATGCCGGATGGCAAACCTGCTGGGGTGCGCTGCATCCAGCTCGATACTGATAACCTGTGCAAGTTATTCGGCCAGCCGGAGCGACCAGCGGTATGCGGCAACTTCGGTTTTGACCACGAATTGTGCGGAGACACGCGTGCACAGGCACTGCACCTGATCGGTGAATGGGAACGCCTGACCTGACAGCAGCGCCTGTTTCGTTACAGGCGCCTAGCCAAAGAATCTGAATGGCTCAGCCGCCCCATCACTGCGACATGCCAGCAGTGCCTGATTCAGCGACTGCATGTCGGCGAAGGGTGAAGCCGTGCTGACACTCGCATGAGACTCTACTGCGGGGAGCGGTGCTATCAGCTCCAGCCGCGAATCCTGGCGCCAGCTCGACGGCGATAGCTCGGCACGCCCATTGGCGCGGTTATAACTGTGCCAGCCGTCCTGCACACGAAAGACCCCTTTCACACGCCATTCCCGCGGCAGTCCATCCAGCCACTGGGTCAGCTTATCGAGATCGAACACCTCACTCGCCGCTAGCCGCCACCCGATGCTTGCATGCTCAAGGCGCTCTGCCTGCTCGATGATCGGTGCCCCCGGCAAGGGTATTCCGCTCCCTCCCTCCTCATTCTGTATTGCCAAGCCACGCTGAGCCCTATCACGCGCCGCACGATGCTCGACAGGCATCTCAAGCCCAATGGCCGTGTCATCTGCCTGGGCTTCACTATCGCTTACCAACCATTCAATAGGTACGGCATCGCGCCCGGCTCTCGAGGCCTGCGATGCCCCTGTCGCAGTGCGCCCCATTTCACCGACCCAGCGTTTGGGTGGCCATAGTCCAGCCAGATACTCATGCGCTGCAGCCAGCTGCTGTGGTGTCGCCAGATCGCGCTTACTCAGCACCACTCCACCTGCCAGGCTGAGCTGATCCTGAAAGGTGCCATGCTCCATCGTGCGTGCATCTTCCAGCGCGCGAGGGTCCAGCAGTGTGATCACCTCCTGTAGCACCAGTGCAGAGGCCAATCCTTCCCCACGCAGGACATCAATCAAACCGGCCGGATGGCCCAGCCCCGACGGTTCAATGATCAATCGATCAGGACGCGCCTGGTGAATCAGGCTGATCAATCCCGCCTGCAGCACGAAGGCCAGCTGACAACACATGCATCCCCCGGGCAAGCCTTTGACGGTGATGTCATCGCGCTCAGCGAATAGCGCTTGATCAATTCCCACCTGCCCAAATTCATTGACCAGAATCGCCCAATGTTCGTCAGCCGGCTTGGCAGCAACGAGTGCCTGAATGAAGCTACTCTTGCCGGTCCCCAGAAAACCGGTAATCAGATGAACAGGGATGGGCCTTAGCGGCATACGTGAAGCCAAAGGCATGGGAGGTTCTCCGCGGCAGGAAAGCAAGTGATCCGTCGACTGTTACATGATAACAAAACGTGCCTGACAATCACCCCCGATGCCAGACGGTTTCTCACACGCGATCCCCCCGCCACTGAGAGTGACGAGGGGATCGTGTGATGAAACGCGAGGGGTGAACGCCAGCTCAGAGCAGGCGAGCGATCAGACAGCGCGCGTCAAGATACGGCGGGCTACCTCTGGAGTGATATCACCGTGTTCTCCAATGGCGGTAAAACCGTGCCGCGTGAGGTTGTCGACCAGCTGATCGATGCTGTCGGCGCTGATACCGGCTTCGCTCAAGGAGACCGGGGCACCCATGCGCGAGAAGAATTCACGGGTCTTGACGATGGCAGCACGCGCGACAGTCTCCTCATCACCTTCCAGCGCCCAGACGCGCCGACCATACTGCGCAAGCTTGGCACGCTTGGCTTCGAACAACTCTTCCCACAGTGCAGGCATCACGATGGTGAGCGTGCGACCATGATCAACACCGTGCAGCGCCGTAATCTCGTGACCGATCATGTGCGTAGCCCAATCCTGCGGCACCCCACGGCCAATCAGGCCATTGAGACCCAAATTGGCGGCCCACATGATGTTGGCACGTACTGCCAGGTCATCCGGCTGACTGAGCACCTTGGGCCCCTCCTCAATCAGGGTCATCAACAGACCTTCAGAGAAACGATCCTGGACAGGAGCATTGACGGGATAGGTCAGGTACTGCTCGCTGACGTGGATGAAGGCATCAACCACCCCGTTGACGCTCTGGCGCTCAGGCAATGTCAGAGTGGTGGCAGGATCGAGCACTGCAAAACGCGGATAGGCCAGCTCGCTGAACATCGGCAGCTTGTCGTGAGTCTCATAGTTGGTCACGACGGCATTGCCGTTGGATTCGGAACCGGTAGCCGGCAGCGTCAGCACGACACCCAGTGGCAGCGCCGTCTGCGGATGCTTGCCTTCAGCAAGGATTTCCCACGGGTCGCCTGCATGGCACGCCGCCAGTGCCAGAAACTTGCTACCGTCAGCCACGCTGCCACCGCCAACGGCTAGCAGAAAATCGATCTTCTCGCGCTTGATGACGTCCAGCGCCTCCAGCAGGGTATGGTAGCTCGGGTTCGGCTCAATGCCGCCGAAACTCCACCACTCACGTCCTTCAAGAGCGCTCTCAATCTGGTCCATCACACCGTTACGCTTGATGGAACCACCTCCATAGGTGACCAGTACTCGAGCATCAGCGGGAATCTCATCACGCACCTTGGCAATCTGGCCAGCACCGAAATGGACGCGCGTCGGATTCTGATAGGTAAAGTCTTGCATGATGTGCTCCTCATAACGCCAGCGACAATGTATCGACCTGCATGAGCGTGATGCAGTCTAGTGTCATCTGGCGCGATATGACGTAGGACAGAGTAAAAGAGATGAGTGACCAGATAGATAACAATGGCACTCTCTCTACAGGGAATAAGTCCATTTTAACGCCATTAATACGACTAAAGGAGGTGGCATCACTCACGTCTTTGGTGCGATTTTGGCACCAAATATCGTATCTGGCTTACCTTTTCATACGACTGATCAAAACCACCACGGCAACCTGGGGCCGTAACACGCAAATGACCCGCCGAGGCGGGCCATTGACTAGCGACAAATAATTACGTGAGGAATGCAGTACTACAGACGAACCAGCATCTTGCCTTTATTGGCGCCCGTGAAGAGCTTGAGGAAGGCATCCGGTGTTTGCTCCAGCCCTTCCTCGACGGTCTCGACATACTCGATCTCGCCATTGGCCACTAACGGGCCAACCTCTTTCAGGAAACGGGCATAGTTGTCCCAATGCTCGAAGACGATGAAGCCCTGCATACGTGCACGGCGAATCAGAATCATCGCCAGATTGGCCGGACCTTCGACTGCCTCGGTATCGTTGTAACGCGATATCATTCCGCAGACTGCAATACGTGCGCCGACGCGCAAGTTGTTAAGTGCCGCGACGAGACAATCGCCACCGACATTCTCATAGTAAACATCGAAACCGTCTGGACAGGCTTCATGGAGCTCTGCACTCAGCTGCTCGGCATTCTTGCCCTTGTAGCTGACGGCTTTGACGCCACGTGCTTCCAGCCAATCGAGTTTTTCCTGACTACCTGCAATACCCACTACTGTGCCGCCCTTGGCTTTGGCCAGCTGTACCGCGAGCGAGCCAACGGCACCAGAGGCTGCACTGACAAGCACATTATCGCCGTCCTTCATTTCAGCGATGATATTGAGACCTGTCCAAGCCGTCATACCCGGCATGCCCAGCACGCCAAGATAGGCCTGCTCCGGGACATCGATACTCGGCAGCGGCTCTAACTGATCTGCCGGTAGCTGGGCGATATCACGCCAGCCACCCATATGGCGTACCTTGTCACCTGCGGCAAAGCGAGAGTCACGTGATTCGATCACCTCACCGACGGCAGCGCCTTGCAGCGGAGCGTTCAGCTCGAAGGGATCAATATAGGTCTTCTCTCCGCTCATACGGCCCCGCATGTAGGGGTCGACGGATAGCCATGCATTACGAACACGAACCTCGCCTTCTGCCAGCTCAGCCAACGCCTCTTCGCGCAGCTTGAAGAGCTCGCGCTCCGGAACGCCTTTCGGATAGTCGGTAATGGTGAAATAACGTGTCTGCATTGAATGCTCCTTGCGAGTGGGTCTGTCGAATCGTCACACCTATCTGTCATCTTTTTGATCAGCTTGGCTTTTTGATCATGCCAAATGTGACGATATCTGCCGGAAACGTTCATCCAGCAAGACGATGGAACCAGACTACTCGTGATCCAGTTATCACACCAATGCCAAAAACTGAATTCCGGTATGCATAAGACTGATATCATCAGTGGTTGAAATTTACCTTGGTTGCCCAAGGCGGCATAGCTTCCATCCCCCCCCCTGGATTGGCTCCTTTCACACTGGCCTCTCCTGACTTCGGAGCCCATCATGCATCTGGCCGAACTGGCACGCCATGATCTCAATGCGCTGGTGGCGCTGCATGCTCTACTGGAGACTCGCAGTGTCTCGCGCGCCGCAGAGCGTCTCAATCTGAGCCAACCTGCCGTTTCACGCACACTCGGGCGCTTGCGCGAGGCCTTTGATGACCCACTCTTCGTACGTGTCCAGCGCGGCCTACGGCCTACCGCCCGAGCTGAGGCCCTACAGCAGCCGCTCGCACGGTTGCTACAAGAGCTAGGTGCGTTGTTGGCGCCGCCGGAGTTCTTCCCCGCTGATAGTCAACGACGCTTCCAGTTGGCGACCACCGACTACGGCATGCATGCTTTTGTCGCGCCGCAGATTGCACCTCTGCATCGTGAAGCTCCCAGCGTACGTCTCGACATTCAAGCGTACGACGGCAATGTCGAGCAGCAGCTGGATGAAGGTGGGCCAGAGCTTGCGATGTGCGTACCCACTGCAAAAGTCCCCACAGGGGTGCATGGGCGGGAAATTGGCGCTGATCACTTTGTCTGTGTCATGCGCAAAGATCACCCCTTGGCGATAGAAGCGACACTAAGCCTTGAGAGCTTTCTGACAGCGGGTCATCAGCTGATCAGCATGGGCGGCGATGAACGCGGTGCGGTCGACCTGGCACTCGCGGAACAAGGCCTTGCTCGACAGGTGGTACTGCGCCAGCCTCATTTCCTCGCTGCCTTCAGTGTCACCTGCCACACCGATCTACTGCTGTGTGTGCCGGGCTGTCTGGCCGTCAGCATGCTGGAGCAACTGCCATTGACGATCCGACCGCTCCCGATCGATATCAACAGCTTCTCATACTGGCTGGTATGGCATGAACGCCTGCATCACGATGCAGGGCACAGCTGGTTACGTCAGCGGCTATCGGCAGGCATTCAGGTTCGCCATCGCGAGCTGACTCAACGGCTTCGCCATCTGCTCGATACCTGACATTAAAATCCCAGCCTCAGAGACTGAAGGTAGCCAAAAGGTCAGCATGAATAGACCTCGCCAGACGACTTGCGAACACAAAAAAACCGCCCCCTTTCGGGAGCGGTATTCATACCATCAAGTCACTGGTGTTCAGTTACGCTCGATGTCGGCTTGCTCGCGCAAGGACTCCTGCAATCCCTGTACGGCTGCCTGCGCCTGCAAGCGGCTAGCCAGACGTGCCAGGAATTGATCCGTCTCACCCGGCTTGGCTTCACCGATGTCCGTCAGCGAAATCAGCGCAATGCCATTTTTCAGTGCTGCTTGACCGTATACTGGCTTGCCATCTTGCGGATGCGTCAACATGAAGGCCTGTTTGACAAGGCTCTGTGGAAGCTGTGAATCGGCCTGACGGCTGACCTCCTTTGCTTCACGCCAATCAATGCCATCGACCTGCTGCCCATCACGCAAGGCTTTCAGGTCTGACTCGGCCAAGGCCTTGAGTGCCTTGGTGGTCTTGTCAGCAGTTGCTTCACGCTGCACCTGCTGCTTGACCTCATCAAAAGCCAATGTGGTCGCAGGGCGCTGCTCAGCCACACGCAATACCAGACGACGACTGTCGTCGAGCTCGATGACGTCGCTATTATAGCCATCCTTGAGCACTTCATCGCCGAAGGCCGCAGACATCACGCCAGGCTCTGACAACAACGCATCATCAGTGTCCTGCGCGACCCAATCGGTCTGCTTCAGCGGTAAATCAAGATCCTTGGCGACACTCTTGAGGTCATCCGCAGCGAAGCTCTCATCTTTGAGCTGCTGTGCTTTCTCATTGAAGGCATCACGCGAAGCCGATTGGCGAGCATCGGTCAGCAGCTCGTCGCGCATGTCATCAAGCGAAGCGATATCCAGACCAGTCACCTTGATCAGGTGCAGGCTGTCGCCGGTATCGACGATATCGGAAACCTGGCCTTCATCCAACGCGAAAGCAGCATCATCAAACTCTTCACCGAAGATGCCTCGCGTGATGACGCCCAGCTCTCCGCCTTTATCAGCCGTGGAGCTATCTTCAGAAACGCTTTCAGCCACCTTGGCGAAGTCTTCACCAGCAGCCAGCTGCTCACGCGCTGCTTCAAGCTTGCTTCGCGAAGCCGCCACGTCATCGCCCTTCTCGACCATGATGTGCGCGATCTCACGCGGCGCTTCAGCACGTTTTGCAGCGTACTCGGCCTGCAAGGTCTCGTCAGTGACTTCACCACCTTCCGCAAGCTCTGTCTGATCGAGCAGCACGTAGGCCAGCTTGACCTGCGCGGGGCGGCGATAGTTCTCCTGGTGGCCGTCGTACCAGGCCGTCAGCTCGTCATCGCTGAGCGTGACCGGCGTTTCCAGATCTGCGCTACTCAGCGTCGCGTAGCGGAAGCTGCGAGTCTGACGCTGCAGCTTGCTCAGTGCTTCCGTTTCGCCCGGCAACACGAAAGCGCTGCTAGCGAAGCCTTGACGCAGCTGCTCGCGCAACGTGTCACTGCTCAACTGCTGACGAAAGGATGTCGGCGAATACCCAGCGCTGGCCAGACGGTTGCGGAAGACATCGGCATCGAAGCGGCCCTTGTCATCCTGAAACTCAGGAAGGCTCACGATCAGCTGATCGAGCTGGGCATCAGAGAGATGAAGGCCACCCTCTTCGGCATACTGATCCAACAGACGTGAGTCGATCATCTGATTGATGATCTGGGTGCGCGCTTCACGCTCTTGCTCCGGCGCCACCTGGCCAGAACGGATAGCACGCTGTACTTCGGTTTCTACCGACTGACGGCTGATCTTGTCACCATTGACGGTCGCTACATCATCACTGCTAGCCGTGATGGCACCAATGATGGACTCGACGCCAAAGAAGGCAAAGGTGACGACAATAAAGCCAACGATTGTCTTGGCCACCCAGCCATGCGACCGGTCTCGAATTCGTTGCAGCATGCAGGCCTCGAACTACAGGGATAGGAATGGCCACAAGGGCCGCGACTCAGTGACTATCGATTATACGCATGCCGCCAGCAGATGCAGGTGCCTTTCAGCTACCGAATGATAATGGCTGGGGAATAATCATATAAACGGTCATGAAAACAGTCACAAAAAAAGCGCATCGCCAGGCGATGCGCTTCGGTATCTTGGTTCCGACCTGACAGACAATGACACAGATGCCAAGCCGGAACCGCGTCACCGGGTGCCTGCAACGCAGGCAGACCTCAGTTGACGGCGTCTTTCAGTGCCTTGCCTGCCTTGAAGCTCGGCACCTTGGCAGCACTGATTTCGATCGGCGCGCCAGTCTGCGGGTTACGGCCAGTACGAGCAGCACGATCCTTGACAGTAAAGGTGCCGAATCCGACCAGTGCCACGGTCTCACCTTTTTTCAGGCTATCAGTGACGGTGTCGACCATCGCATCGAGTGCACGGCTAGCTGCTGCTTTCGGAATATCGGCAGATGCAGCAATGGCTTCGATCAGCTCGGATTTGTTCACTATTCACCCCTTGAATTTGCAAAAATTACCAGAAATCAGCGCGAGAGACACAGGTACTAAACACGATCGCGACGATGCGGAGTTTATAGCAACGCCCTCAAACGACTGTCAAGCAACCTCACGCGCAAAACCGCACCATACCGCCGTTTCGACAGCGGCATGGCCGAAAAAATCCGTCAATGTGTACTGATCATTGTCTGACGACCACTTGCATCGTCGGATCGAGTTTCATCCTTCTCAGCAGAAGGCTTTTCTGCTAGAGCGACCTCAAGGACTTCATCAATCCAGCGCACCGGCCGAATATCGAGTGCATCCTTGATGGTATCCGGGATCTCTTTGAGATCACGGCGATTTTCCTCAGGAATCAGCACCAGCTTTATACCACCGCGACGGGCTGCCAGCAATTTCTCCTTGAGCCCACCGATCGGCATGACTTCACCACGCAGGTTGACCTCACCGGTCATGGCCACATCACAGCGCACGGGACGTCCACAGTAAGCGGACACCATTGCAGTGACCATTGCAGCGCCTGCACTGGGGCCGTCCTTGGGCGTCGCGCCTTCCGGTACGTGAATGTGCAGGTCTTCCTTCTCGAAGCGCTCAGGCGCAATACCGAAGGCCTCTGCACGTGCACGCACGACGGTATGAGCCGCACTTACTGACTCTTTCATGACATCGCCCAGCGAACCAGTCTTGCTGA
This sequence comes from Cobetia sp. L2A1, assembly GCF_009796845.1. NCBI lineage: Bacteria > Pseudomonadati > Pseudomonadota > Gammaproteobacteria > Oceanospirillales > Halomonadaceae > Cobetia > Cobetia sp. L2A1. Next base: position 2,950,060 of record NZ_CP047025.1, read on the forward strand.
CCCGCCCCTTGCCAGGCGTGACGACGGATTCGATGGTCAGTAATTCGCCACCCACCGACGTCCAGGCAAGACCAGTGACACGCCCGATCTGGTCTTCTGCATCTGCCAGTCCAAAGCTGTACTTGCGCACCCCAGCATAATGCTCGACTTGCTCAGCTTCGAGATGCATTGAGGACAATGCACCTTCCTTCGCCTCAGCCACCACGCGTTCACGCACGATCTTGCGGCACACCTTGGCAATCTGACGCTCCAGCTCACGAACACCCGCTTCACGAGAGAAGTAGCGGATCAGCTCCAGCACGGAGGCTTCGCTGAAGGTCAACTCACCCGGCTTGAGACCATTGGCCTTGAGCTGCTTGGGCACGAGGTAACGCATTGCGATGGCGAGCTTTTCGTCTTCGGTGTACCCCGGCAGACGAATGATTTCCATGCGATCACGCAACGGGCCGGGGATATTCATCGAGTTGGAGGTACAGATGAACATGGCCTCGGACAGATCGTAGTCCAGCTCGAGATAATGATCGGCGAACTTGTCGTTCTGCTCTGGATCCAGTACTTCGAGCAACGCCGAAGCCGGATCGCCGCGATGATCCATCCCCAGCTTGTCAACCTCGTCAAGCAGTACCAGCGGATTCTTCACGCCAGTCTTGGCCATGCGCTGGATGATCTTGCCTGGCAATGCACCGATATAGGTGCGGCGATGGCCACGAATCTCGGATTCGTCACGCACGCCGCCCAACGCCATACGCGTGTATTGGCGGTTGGTCGCACGAGCAATGGACTTGCCCAACGAGGTTTTTCCGACCCCGGGAGGGCCTACCAGGCACAACACCGGCCCCTTGAGCTTCTTGACGCGCTTTTGCACGGCGAGATACTCAAGAATGCGTTCCTTGACCTCATCAAGGCCGTAGTGATCTTCGTCGAGTACGCGGGCAGCGTGTTCGAGATCATGGCGCACGCGAGTCCGCTTCTTCCACGGCACGTCACACAGCCAATCAAGATAGGTCCGCACGACCGTCGCTTCAGCAGAAGTCGGGCCCATCATCTTGAGCTTGTTTAGCTCCTGATTGGCCTTGTCCTCTGCCTCTTTCGGCATCCCCGCGTCCTTGATACGACGCTCATACTGCTCGACCTCATTTGGCACATCATCCAGCTCACCCATTTCCTTCTGGATGGCCTTCATCTGCTCATTGAGGTAGTACTCACGCTGAGACTTTTCCATCTGTTCTTTGACACGCGTGCGAATACGCTTCTCGATCTGCAGCAGATCGATCTCCGCTTCGATCAACGCCATCAGATGCTCGATGCGATCACGCACCTTATCCATCTCAAGCAGCGCCTGCTTGTCATTGATACCCAACGACAGATGCGCGCTGATGGTATCCACCAATCGGCTCGGGTCTTCGATACCCTGCAGACTGCCCAGCACCTCATTCGGCACTTTCTTGGACAGCTTGACGTACTGCTCAAACTGGTTAAGCAGCACACGTACCAGCGTTTCTTGCTCACGCTCGCTCAGTGGCTGACTTTCACGCAGGACGACATCAGCAATGCTATGGCCATCTTCGTGCAGGCGGATGTCTTTGATATCGGCGCGCGAGCTGCCTTCGATAAGCACCTTGACGGTACCATCCGGCAACTTGAGCAGTTGCATGATGTCAGCGACGGTACCAATGGCAAACAAGTCTTCCGACGTCGGGTCGTCCTGACTGGCTTCACGCTGCGCCGCCAGCAGAATCTTCTTGTCGCCTTCCATGGCCACTTCGAGGGCCTGGATCGACTTTTCCCGGCCGACGAACAGCGGAATCACCATCTGGGGATAGACCACCACATCCCGCAACGGCAGCAGCGGAAGTGTCAGGGTCTGATCATCATTCTGCTCCATGGCAGACGTTCCTCGGTATTCGGTGGGTGGGCCGCGTCACGCGGCTCTCTGATTCAGAGACCATGGGGGCAAGGTCATGATTTTGCAATGATCCCGACATCTATAGCGGTAACTCAACGCTAATTGAAGCCACAGAACGGTGATCAGTTGCATTGCCAAGGGCCCTACAGGCATACGCATACGCAACGGGGGGCCTTTCGGCCCCCCGTTGGTCATACTCAGGCCTGAATACTTCAGCCTTCCTTGCCGGCTACCTTGTCCTGACTTTCCTTCTTCGAGTATATCAGCAGCGGCTTGCTATCGCCGAGGATGACAGACTCATCCACCACGACTTTGCTGACACTCTCTTCAGAGGGGATGTCATACATGGTATCGAGCAGTACAGATTCGAGAATCGAACGCAGTCCGCGCGCACCAGTACGGCGCTCGATAGCCTTGCGTGCAATGGCGCGCAGGGCATCATCACGCAGTTCCAGTTCGACATCTTCCATATCGAACAGACGCGAGTACTGCTTCACCAGCGAGTTCTTCGGTTCGGTGAGGATCTGTACCAGAGCGTCTTCATCCAGCTCGGTCAGTGTCGCGATGACCGGTAAACGACCGACAAATTCGGGAATGAGACCAAATTTGACGAGATCACTCGGCTCGACGTCTGCCAGCACACGTCCAATCGTTTTCTCGTCCTGCTTGCTCTTGACCTCGGCATTGAAGCCAATGCCACCCTTCTCGGCGCGTTCACGAATGACCTTGTCGAGACCGGCGAAAGCACCACCAACAATGAACAGGATGTTCGCCGTGTTCACCTGCAGGAACTCCTGCTGAGGATGCTTGCGCCCACCCTGCGGCGGCACCGAGGCGGTAGTGCCCTCGATCAGCTTCAACAGTGCCTGCTGCACGCCTTCACCGGAAACATCCCGAGTGATGGACGGGTTGTCAGATTTGCGTGAGATCTTGTCAATCTCATCGATGTAGACAATGCCGCGCTCGGCTTTCTCAACATCGTAATCGCACTTCTGAAGCAGCTTCTGAATGATGTTCTCGACATCTTCACCGACATAGCCTGCTTCGGTCAGAGTGGTCGCATCCGCGATGGTGAAGGGCACATTCAACAGGCGTGCCAGCGTCTCGGCCAGAAGCGTCTTGCCGCTACCCGTCGGACCGATGAGCAGGATGTTGGACTTGCCCAGCTCCACCTCGTCCCCGGCCTTCTGTCCGGCACGCAGACGCTTGTAGTGGTTGTACACTGCAACGGACAGCACGCGCTTGGCGCGGTCCTGGCCGATCACGTAATCGTCGAGAGTCGCACGAATCTCGCGCGGCGCCGGCAGGCGATCATCATCACCTTCAGCGTCGGTTTCGAGGACCTCTTCGCGAATGATGTCATTGCACAGATCGACACATTCGTCGCAGATGTAGACGGAAGGTCCCGCGATCAGCTTGCGCACTTCATTCTGGTTCTTGCCACAGAAGGAGCAGTACAGCAGTTTGCCGTTCTCGTCCTTGCCTTTGCCGTCAGCCATTCGCGTACCTCTCAATGGCGGCGACTCCCCGGGGAGCCGCCGGAAATGCATGTTTGCCGACGTCAGGTCAGCCGTTTACGAGGTGGATCATTCCACGTCGGGACGGCGTTCCAGCACGGCGTCGATCAAGCCGTACTCCTTTGCCTGATTGGCGGCCATGAAGTTGTCACGGTCGGTATCACTGGCAATGGTGTCGAAGTCCTGGCCGGTGTGATGCGCAAGAATACGATTCAGCTTCTCACGGATGGTCAGGATTTCCTTGGTATGAATCTCGATATCCGTCGCCTGACCCTGATAGCCGCCCAGCGGCTGGTGAATCATGACACGCGAGTTCGGCAGCGCGTAGCGCTTGTCTGCCGCACCACCTGCCAGCAGCAGCGCACCCATGCTGGCTGCCTGACCGATACACACCGTAGACACATCGGGCTTGATGAACTGCATGGTGTCGTAGATCGCCATCCCTGCAGTCACCGAGCCGCCCGGCGAGTTGATATACAGATGAATGTCCTTGTCCGGGTTTTCAGACTCGAGGAACAACAGCTGAGCCACCACGAGGTTGGCCATGTAGTCCTCAACCGGACCGACAAGGAAGATCACCCGTTCTTTCAGCAGGCGAGAGTAGATGTCATAGGCCCGTTCGCCGCGAGCATTTTGCTCGACAACCATCGGAACCAGACCGCCAGCATTCTTGATGTCGAAGTCGTTCATGGAGGCTTCCTTCATCCGATGACATTGATATCCATTGAGCATGCCACTTTACCCCGCTCACTGACCAGAGACCCGGCCGTAGCCGGGTCCTGGTCTAGCAAGCAAAAGGGGTAGACAGGGTTTACGCCTGCTCGCCTTCTACCTCAGCAGTCTCTTCTTCTGCTTCTTCCTGCTGTTGAGCGGCTTGCAGGGCTTCCTGGTAGGACATGGTAACGTCCTTAACCTGAGCCTGTGTCAGCAGCTTGTCAACGGCCTTTTCTTCCAGCATCACGGACTTGAGCTGAGTACGTGCCTGCTCGTTGGATGCGTAATACTCGGTCACCTGAGCTGGGTCCTGATACTGCTGAGCCATTTCGGCAACACGCGCTTTCAGCTCATCTTCGCTGACATCCATTTCGCCACTGCTGACGACTTCGCTCAGAAGCAGGCCAGTCTTGACGCGCTGAACGGCTTGATCCTGGAACAGCTCAGCCGGAAGCTGGGAGACATCAAAGTCTTCGCCCAAACCGAATTGCTGTGCAGCCTGACGCTTCAGACCGTCGATTTCCTGGTCGGCCAGTGCCTGCGGCACGAGGATGTCGTTAGCCTTGGTCAGTTCAGCCAGCACTTGCTGCTTGACGCGATTCTCGATCGCGTTCTTCAGTTCACGCTGCATGTTCTTCTTCACTTCGACCTTGAAGCTTTCGACGTCAGTTGCTTCCAGACCGAACTGAGTGATGAACTCCGCGTTCACTTCCGGCAGTTCCTGCGCCTTGATGGCGTGAACCTTGACCTTGAAGGTCGCTTCCTGGCCAGCAAGGTGCTCGGCCTGGTAGTCAGCCGGGAAGGAAACCTTGATTTCCTTGTCGTCACCAGCAGCAGCGCCGATCAGCTGCTCTTCAAAGCCCGGAATGAAGCTATTGGAGCCAAGGACCAGCTCGTGACCTTCTGCCTTGCCGCCTTCGAAGGCTTCTTCACCGAGGAAGCCCTCAAAGTCCAGCTTGACCTGGTCGCCGTCGGCAGCAGCACGCTCGACGTCGGTCCAGACAGCATTCTGCTTGCGCAGAGTCTCGATCATTTCTTCAACATCAGCATCGTTCACTTCAGCCTGCGGACGCTCAATTTCAGCGCCGTCGATCGGCTTCAGGTCGATTTCCGGATAGATTTCCAGAGTTGCGACGAACTCCAGGTCCTTGCCAGCTTGATCGACAGTCGCGTCGATTTTCGGCCAGCCAGCCGGGTTGAGTTCGTTTTCGGTGACGGCGGTCACGTAGTGCTGGCGCATGATTTCGCCAACAATCTCGTTACGCACATCTTTACCGTAACGCTGGTGCACCACTGCCATCGGCACGTGGCCCTTGCGGAAGCCGTTCAGACGAACGGTCTTGGCGGTTTCCAGAAGACGGGCGTTGACGGCCTGGTCGACTTCAGAAGCCGGCACCGTGATGGTGACCGTGCGCTCGATCGGAGAAGTCGTTGCGACAGAAGCTTGCATGAAATTTCCTCTACCCACTGGTGGCGTTCGAATCATAAAGGCGAAGATTGTAGAAACCCCGCCACGCGCTGGCAAGCGCGGATATGACATGGCATATGGTGCCTTAGTCCAAGATTTTCAAGGAACCAGGCCATTTTCTGCCCCATTCGCGCGTTTGGCGGGCGCGCCAAGTGCGTGCCAGACCGAATCAGCGAGAGCGGAGCAGAGCGAAAAACACGAAAAAAGGGGGAGAAAGCCATTGGCCTTCTCCCCCTTTAGCGGCATGCCGCCTGCCCAAGCGGGCCAGGCAGCATCCTGATATTCATCGAGAAATGGGGTGGATGATGGGGTTCGAACCCACGACCACCGGAGTCACAATCCGGGGCTCTACCACTGAGCTACACCCACCACTACTGAAACTTGACAGAGAGCCTGTCATTTCCATCTCGCTGACACTCAAGCTGATATACAATGGGGTGGATGATGGGGTTCGAACCCACGACCACCGGAGTCACAATCCGGGGCTCTACCACTGAGCTACACCCACCACTGTATGAACAACTTCACATCGTCTGGTCGCAGCTGCCAGGCTCCCGAGGAGCAATCTGACTTCCATCTTCACGACAACCATCGTGTCAATGGTACGCCCAGCAGGACTCGAACCTGCAACCTACGGCTTAGAAGGCCGTTGCTCTATCCGGTTGAGCTATAGGCGCAGAAACTGTAGCCGTGTATCAACTCCGGACAAAGCCTTGAATGCCTTGTTTCTAGAGACCGAAACCTCAAGAGACATTGTATTCAAATGGTCGGGATAGAGGGATTCGAACCCCCGACATCCTGCTCCCAAAGCAGGCGCGCTACCAGACTGCGCTATATCCCGAAACCGTCTTCAACCGACTGTCGAAGCCCGTCGATGCGAGGCGTATTCTACCAAACTTCCGTCTGCGGTCAAGCCCTTACGTGACTTTCTTTCTAAAAGATTCACTGTGCCTTCAGCATGACATCATGTCGGCATCAATAACTCACGGCACTGTAAAGACCTCCTCGCCAATCAATACCTCTCGGTAGCATTACCCTTTACGTCATCCTTCTTTCTCTTCGCCCCCCCCTCTTCACCACTTCCTTTCGAGCGCCATGGCGACGAGACATCGTTGCCATTTCGACCAAGGTCGTCATTCGGCGTTGACTGGCGAGCAGGGCATGCGAAAATTGGCGGCAGTTTCCCCCTCCAATATCTTTCGCCCACTAGAAGGAATGATCGCTGATGGCAGCACAACTGATTGATGGTAAGGCCATCGCCGAGCGCGTACGCCAGCAAGTCGGCCGTCAGGTCGATGCGCGCCGTAACGCCGGTGAACGTATTCCGGGACTTGCCGTCGTGCTGGTCGGCGAAGACCCCGCATCCGAGGTTTATGTCCGCAACAAGCACCTCGCCTGCGAGAAGGCCGGTATTACTTCCACTCAGCATCGTCTGTCTGCCGATACCACACAGGTTGAACTGGAAGCGCTAGTCGACACGCTGAATGCCGATGACAGCATCGACGGCATTCTGGTTCAGCTACCGCTACCCGCACATCTCGATTCACGCCCCATCCTTGAGCGTATTCGTCCCGACAAGGACGTTGATGGTTTCCACCCCTACAATCTGGGCCGCCTGGCTCAGCGCCTACCAGTGATGCGCCCCTGCACTCCCAAGGGCATCATGACCCTGTTAAACGAAAGTGGCCTGCAGGTGCGCGGCATGGATGCCACCATTGTCGGCGCCTCCAACATCGTGGGGCGCCCGATGGCACTTGAGCTGATGCTGGCCGGCTGCACCACCACCGTCTGCCATCGTTTCACCAAGGACCTGGAAGGCAAGGTACGTCAGGCAGATCTGGTCGTGGTCGGTGTCGGCAAGCCGGGCCTGGTCAAGGGCGAGTGGATCAAGGAAGGCGCTGTCGTGATCGACGTGGGCATCAATCGTCTCGATAACGGCTCACTGGTCGGCGATGTCGAGTTTGCACCGGCCGCAGCGCGCGCGGGCTGGATCACTCCAGTACCGGGCGGTGTAGGTCCGATGACCGTGGCCTCACTGCTGGAGAACACCCTGTTCGCCGCCGAGCTGCACGATGCCCGCCAGGCTGCCCAGTAAGTCACCTCTCGCCCTTTCCCACGGCGCACCTTGATCAAGGTGCGCCGTGTTGTTTCCGCTCAAGGACCCCAACATCATGCCTATCAAGACCCTTGGTATCATCGGCGCCATGGCCGAAGAAGTGGCTATTCTTGCTGAGCTGCTGGATGACAGCACCACCATCAGCCATGCCGGATCCACTTTCCATGTTGGCCAGTTGCACGGCCTCAAGATCGTGCTGCTGCAATCCGGCATCGGCAAGGTCAATGCCGCCGTGGGCGCCTGCCAGATGATCGAGCGCTATCAGCCGGATGCCATCATCAACACGGGCTCCGCCGGCGGTTTCGCGTCTGATCTGGAGATCGGCGACGTGGTTATTTCCAGTGAAGTCCGCCATCACGACGTCGATGCCGTGGTGTTCGGCTACGAATATGGCCAGGTGCCGCAGATGCCAGCCGCCTACCCGTCAGACCCAGCGCTGGTGAAGGTCGCGCGCGAGTGTGTCGAAGCCCAGGGCGAGATCAAGGCACGTGAAGGCCTGATCTGCACCGGCGACATCTTCATGTCCGACCCGGAACTGGTCGCCCTCACTCGCTCACGCTTCCCGGACATGCTGGCCGCGGAGATGGAAGCTGCAGCCATCGCCCAGACCTGCTTCGTCTACGAGATGCCATTCGTGGTCATCCGTGCGCTGTCTGATATCGCCGGCAAGGACAACAACAGCCAGTCCTTCGAGGAATTCCTGCACGTCGCGGCACGCCAGTCCTCACGCATGGTCGAAGCGATGGTCAAGCGTCTCGCCAGCTGATCACTGCTGATTGATCTCTGCCGACAGATGGCCAGCCCATGACAAAAAACCGCCGCCCTTTCGGGACGGCGGTTTTTTGTCATGGGCATCAAAGACAAGGCACGAGTCGTGTCTCAGTCCTCCAGCCACCTCAACCTTCCAGCACCCAAGTCGTTCCCTCACGGGAATCCTTGAGGATGATGCCCTGAGCGGCCAGCTCATCACGTATGCGATCCGCACCCGCGAAGTCCTTGGCCTTCTTGGCCGCAGTGCGCGCATCGATCTGCTGCTGAATCTCATCTTCTGACAACGCCAGACCTTCGGTATCGCCCTTGAGGAAGACAGCCGGGTCCTGCCCGAATAGCCCCAACAGACTCCCGAGCGACGTCAGCTCAAAGGCCAACGCTGGCGCCTGCTGCGGTGCTTCCTTCTTGGCACGGTTCAGCTCGCGGGCCAGCTCGAACAGCACCGACAGCGCACCAGCGGTGTTGAAGTCGTCATCCATCGCGGCGATAAAGCGTGCACGCCAATCAGCCGACACCTCTCCCTCGTCAGACGCGACGTTCTCAAGCGCGTTGTAGAAGCGCTCCAGCGAACGACGCGCCTCATCCAACGAATTGGCTTCATAGCTGATCGCGCTGCGGTAGTGGCTAGCCACCAGCAGGTAACGCACCACTTCCGGATTGTGCTGCTCCAGCACGTCACGAATGGTGAAGAAGTTATTCAACGACTTGGACATCTTGTCCTGCCCGACGCGCACTGCACCCGCGTGCATCCACACATTGGCGTACTGCTGACCAGTGGCGGCTTCTGACTGGGCTATCTCGTTCTCATGATGCGGGAACGTCAGGTCCGGTCCACCGCCGTGGATATCGAAGGTGTTGCCCAGGCAGCAAGTCGACATCGCCGAGCACTCGATGTGCCAGCCCGGACGGCCATCGCCCCAGGGAGATGGCCAGCTGGCCTCGCCCGGTTTGGCGGCCTTCCACAACACGAAATCGAGCGGATCTTCCTTGGCTTGTTCGATCTCGACTCGGGCCCCGGACTGCATCTCATCCAACTGGCGATTGTTGAGCTTGCCGTAGCCCTCAAAGCGGCGCACACGATAGTAGACATCGCCATTGCTGGCCGCGTAGGCAAAACCCTTGTCGATCAGCGTTTCGGTCATCGCGATGATATCGGCAATGTGAGCTGTCGCTCGCGGCTCGCGGTCAGGACGCAGAATCCCCAGGCGCCCCTCATCTTCATGCATCGCCTGGATCATGCGCTCTGTCAGCGCCTCGAACGCCTCACCATTCTCATCGGCACGTTTGAGGATCTTGTCGTCGATGTCGGTGATGTTACGCACGTAGGTGACGTCGTAGCCACGCGCCCGCAGATAACGGGTGATGACGTCGAAAGCCACCATCACACGTGCATGGCCGATGTGACAGAGGTCATAGACCGTCACGCCACAGACGTACATGCGCACCTTGTTGCCTTCCAATGGCACGAAAGGTGCCTTGGTCCGGCTCAGGGTGCTGTAGATAGACAGTGTGCTCGCGGCATCTTCGAGGTGAGTCATGCAGTCATCGCCCTTGGCTACTGTGCTGGAAGAGTCTTCAACCAGCCTTGCGAAATGGTACGGCCCGCAGGCCATTCATGCGCCTTCGATCCAGAAGGTACATGATCAGCCTGCGGGCCGTGAAGCGGAATACCAAAAAGCTTGCAGACAGGCCTCCCGGAGGCAACCCGCCAGTATGAGATCAACCCTTTTTCTGTGCCTTCGCCCAGCCGTCCTTCAGACTGACGGTACGGTTGAAGACCAACGCACCCGGCGTGCAATCATGACGATCCGCCACGAAGTAGCCGATACGCTCGAACTGATAGCGCGTTTCCGGCGCGGCATTGCGCAAGCTCGGCTCACCAAAGCCCTTGACGATGCTCAGCGACTCCGGATTGAGGTGCTCAAGGAAATCAACATCCTTGTCACGGTCCGGCTCAGCCTCGAGGAAGAGGTTCTCGTACTGGCGAACTTCGATCGGCACTGCGTGAACCGCGCTGACCCAGTGGATGACACCCTTGACCTTACGGCCTTCCGGATTCTTGCCCAGGGTATCGAGATCAACACTGCAACGCAGCTCGACCACTTCTCCCGCCTCATCCTTGATGACGTCATCACAGCGGATGACGTAGCCATTGCGCAGGCGCACTTCTTTCTCTGGCGCAAGGCGGAAGAACTTCTTGGGCGCATCTTCCATGAAGTCTTCAGCGTCGATCCACAGCTCACGGGTCAACGGCACCTGACGAATGCCCATGTCGTCACGAGCCGGGTGGCCAGGCACTTCAAATAGCTCTTCATGCCCTTCCGGCAGATTGGTCAGCACAACCTTGAGCGGATTGAGTACACACATGGCACGCAGTGCGTTGTCTTCCAGGTCTGAACGGATGGCGTGATTCAGCATGCCCAGCTCGACCATACCGCCATCAGCACGACTCACACCGATCATGTCGCAGAACTTGCGAATGGAGGCAGAGGTATAGCCACGACGACGCATGCCCGAGATGGTCGGCATGCGCGGATCATCCCAGCCATTGACGACACCCTGATCGACCAGCAGCTTGAGCTTGCGCTTGGACGTCACGGTGTAATCAAGATTCAGGCGCGCAAACTCGATCTGACGCGGCGTACACGGCACCGGAAGATTGGCCAGAAACCATTCGTACAGCGGACGGTGATCTTCAAATTCCAGCGTACAGATGGAGTGCGTCACCCCTTCCAGCGCATCGGATTGCCCGTGAGTGAAATCGTAGGACGGGTAAATCTTCCACTTGTCACCGGTCTGGTGGTGGCTGGCATGGCGGATACGATACAGGATCGGGTCGCGCAGATTGATGTTCGGTGCGGCCATGTCGATGCGCGCACGCAGTACACGCTCGCTTTCGCCGAATTCACCCTTTCGCATGCGCTCGAGCAGGTCGAGATTTTCCTCGGGGCTACGCTCACGATACGGGCTCGGGCGACCCGGCTCTCTCAGGGTCCCGCGGTATTCGCGAATTTCGTCCGGAGAAAGATCGTCGACATACGCCTTGCCTTCACGCACCAGGTGTTGTGCCCATGCGTACAGCTGATCGAAATAGTCGGAGGCAAAACGCACTTTGCCGGCCCATTCGAAGCCCAGCCATTCAACGTCTTCCTTGATGGCGTCGATGTAGGCTTGCTCTTCCTTGGCCGGATTGGTGTCATCGAAGCGCAGGTGGCAATCGCCACCCAGCTGCTTTGCCAAACCGAAGTTCAGACAGATCGACTTGGCGTGTCCAATATGCAGGTAGCCGTTAGGCTCCGGCGGGAAACGGGTGACAACCTTTTCTGCACGGCCAGCCTCGAGTTCTTCGCGGATCTGGTTAAGAACGAAGTTCGGAGCGCTCTGGGTCTCGGTACTCATGAAGTTTCGCTGCACCTCTATGTGTTCTTGGGCGCCATGTTCCTGAGACTACCTATGTTCAAGAACATGACGGATCGCGGAGTCTGCATCTGCGGCCTGCCGCCCGTTCAGGCTTTCGTCACTGGATGCAAAGCCGCTATTATAGCGCGACGCTCGCAGGCGATGCCATGTAACCACGCCTGCCTTATATTTCAGCAAGACAGATGACTGGGAAGCCCGAATGATCGTTCTTCATACCAACTACGGCGACATCACGATCGAACTCGACTTTGACAAGGCGCCCAAGACGGCCGCCAACTTCGAGCAATACGTGCGTGACGGCCAGTACAGCAACGTGCTTTTCCATCGTGTCATTCCGGGCTTCATGGTCCAGGGCGGTGGTTTTGACACCGACTTCAACCAGAAGCCGACACGTGGCGTGATCGAGAATGAAGCTGACAATGGCCTCAAGAACAACCGTGGCACCCTCGCCATGGCACGCACCATGGATCCTCACTCCGCCAGTGCGCAGTTCTTCATCAACGTCAATGACAACGACTTCCTGAACTTCACCAGCAAGACCAGCCAGGGCTGGGGTTACTGCGTGTTCGCCAAGGTCGTTGAAGGCATGGATGTGGTCGACAAGATCGAAGCGGTCAAGACCACGCGTCGCGACGGCCATGCCGACGTGCCGGCGGAAGACGTGATCATCACCAGCGCTGAAGTCACCAAGTAAGCGTCTTCGCCTGATCACGCCTTGCAGCGTACCCGCCGCCCGGCCTTGCCTCGTGCCTTCGAGAGCCAGGTCGGGCGGCTTGCGTTACGCCTTTTCATCTCCCGCTCTCGCCCGTCGCCTGCCCTCGCGACGAGGTGATCGCCCCGACACGTGGACCTGACCATGACTGCCACTACCCTGTTCATCTCCGATCTACATCTGCATCACGAGGCACCGGAGATAGCTCAAGGCTTCATCGATTATCTGGCATGCCTCGAGACCTGCATGCCCATTGTCGAGCGCCTCTACCTGCTTGGCGATATTTTCGAAGTCTGGGTTGGCGACGACTATCGTGACGAGTTCACGCAAACCATGAGCGCTGCACTCAAACGTGTCGCGGCGCGCGGTACCGCCATCTTCTTCATGCATGGCAATCGCGACTTCCTGGTCGGTGAGACCTTCGCGGCCGAGGCCGGTGTCACCCTGCTACCGGACCCCAGCGTCATCACGCTGGATGGCGAACGCGTGCTACTGATGCATGGCGACAGCATGTGCACCCGCGATGAGGCCTACATGAAGTTTCGTGCGATGACGCGCGACCCCCAGTGGCAGGCGCAGATTCTAGCGATGCCGCTGGAGCAGCGCCTGGCACTGGCGCAGTCACTACGCATGCAGTCTGGCGAGACCAATAGCGCCAAGGACGAGGCGATCATGGACGTCACTCCCGAAGAGGTAATTCGAGAAATGCGTGAGCACAAGGTGCTGACGCTGATTCACGGCCATACTCATCGCCCTGCCGTGCATCCGCTCGAGATCGATGGCAAATCAGCACGTCGCATCGTGCTCGGCGACTGGCGTCCGACCCAAGCCTTCGACATCATCGCGCAGGGCAATGGGCCCGAGCTACGTGAATTTGCACTACCAGTGGCAGATGCCATCACTCACGGCTAACCCTTGTTGATGCTGATCCGTCGCTGCGCGCATCTATCGCCCGCCGTGATGATCCTGAAGACAGCACCAGTAAATGAAAGAGCATCAATGAATAAAAAAGCCCCCGCGGCCTTGGGCAGCGGGGGCTTTTCATATCACGCCATCATCAAGACAGCTATCAGGCTGGTGAAGATGCCTTGCGACGCGCACGCCCTTCGGCGGCCTCCACCAACTGATGCCAGCCCAATACTGCGGGTGCATCCGAACCCGGAAGTTCTTCGAGCAAGGCCTTCAAGCGCGCACAACGCTCGATGTCATTGGCATCCACCAGACGCAACCAGGTTGCCAGACCCATGGCTTCATGATGCGGATTTTCCTGCTCGATGGCATACGCCATCCCTTGCTCTATCAGCGAGCGTATTCGCTCAGTCGGTAACCCCTGCGCGGCACGGAGCGCCGCGACCAGATAGCTGACCTCTGCCAGATAAAAGGAATTGCGCTCCTGAGCGACCAGCAGCACCTTCTCCATGTACTCTTCAGCCGCCGCATGCTCACCCAATGCCATCACCGCATCCATGTACCACAGATTCGGCCGTTGATGACGCTCACGCCCCGTGAGCTCGGCGAACTCGTTGATGCTCGACTGCAGCATGGACAGGCCGTCACGGTCACCATTCATGGCACGTGCCCAGCCCAGCACACCATGTGCTGCCATATGCCACAGATGGAGATCCGCAGAACGTGTCAACTCCAGCGCGCGCTCGGCACGCTGAGTCGCAAGGTGGGTATGCCCGAGCTGGCGATATAGCGAAGTAGAGAACATCAAGGCCATCGCCAGTGAACCCGGCTGACCGATCTCTTCCGCCAAGCGAATAGCCGACTCAGCCTGCTGCTCGGCCTTAACATGATCGCAACGCAGGCAGGACGTCCAGCTTTGCAGGCAAGCCGCTGCCACCTGCGGGTGATCACTGAACGGCAACCATTCGAGCACCATCGCATTATTGAGCGGATCAATTTCATCCAGATGCTCGCCTGCGACACGTACACGGCCCGCCCAGAACTCACAATGCGCACGTGCGAAATCAGCCAGACGCCGATAGCGAATATCGGACAGCCCCTCGGCCAGCTCACTAAGCCCTGAGGCCAGTGCAAAGGCGTCAGCATGAGCATGACGCTCACTGCAACCCACCCACAGGCCCCACTTGACGATGAAGGCCTGCTCGAGGTCCGGCTCGTCTTCGTCAATCAATGCCGGGCTATTCAAAAGGTTGCGTGCCTGAACGAAGCTTTCATGCGCAAGCCGCGAACCGTGTCCTTCCAGCGCAAAGCCTGCCTGGCCACGCACCGTCAGCAGACTCGCTTCACGCTCCTCCTGACCATCAACATGCTTCAGACACGCCAGGCCGTTGTCCGCCATTTTCAATGCCGTACGGTTGGCACTGATCTTGAGCGATTCACGTGCAGAAAGCTCAAAATAACGCGCAGCACGACTGAAGTTCTGTGACTTGCGCAGGTGCACGGCAAAGTAGCCTGGGTGGCGTCCGATCCAGGCGGGATACTTGTCTTCAATCAGTGCCACCACCTGATGGTGAATCCGGCGACGTACATCGCGCGGACAAGACAGATAGGCGGCCTCCTGAATCAGCTGATGGGTAAACTGATAATCAAATTCGCTGTCGTTACTGCATGCCTCGATAATTTCCAGGCGCTGCATGTTCTCGATGGCGCGCTTGAGTCGGCTCTCCTCGAACTCACAACTCTGACGCACGAAACTCAAGTTGAACACGCGACCCAGCACCGCCGCGGCATGCGCGACGTCGCGCCCTTCTTCCAGCTGATCAATACGGCTGGACAGCAGGCCGATCAAACCCTTCGGCAGCTCATCAAGTTGCACCGGGCGCCCTTCACGGCGATCCATGTCGAGACGACGACAGATTTCCTGAAGATAGAGCGGCACACCATCACAACGCTCGATCAACTGGCTACGCATACGCGGACTGAGGTGCAGACGATAACGACGTGACAGGTGCGACAACAGACGCGAGACCTGCATCGGATCAAGGCGGCCCAGCGCAATATGTTGGTCCCAGTTGAGTTTGACGGCGAGACTATCGCGGCCATTGTGGCTCGCTGCCAGCATGAAGCCGATATTGATCGGCAGACGCGCCTGCAGACCCGCCAGTACCTTGAGCGAAGGCTCGTCGAGCCACTGCAGGTCATCAATCATCATGACCAGCGGGCGCAGACTGGCGGCTTTCTCGATCACGAGATGTAACACACGCACCACGCGCTCGACCGTTTCGCTACTTTGAATCAGTACTTCATCTTCGCTCGACGCTTCCGCCGTACCCAAGATGGCATGGAAGGAGCGACGCGCTTCCTCGCTGACACCCTGCAGCGCTTCAGATGTCTCAAACAACTGCTCGACTGCCTCACGATTCACATGGCCATCGAGGCGCCAGCGAATCAGCGCACGCACCACACTGTAGGGTTCAAGCTGAGACAGACGCGTGGTGGGCATCCAGCACAGCCCCACATCCTGACTCTGCTCCAGCTGGCGGAAGTTGACCATCAAGGCCGACTTGCCCATGCCGGAGTTACCACTGACCAGCACACTCTGCCGCAGGCCGATGCTGGCACGCGCCAATGCATCACGCAGACGGCGCAGCTCGCCTTCACGCCCGATCAGCGTCGGCAGGGAAGCTTCGCGAGTCGCGACACTGCTGCCCAGCACCAGGGCGCGCAACCGTACACGGCCATCAGCCGCCAACAGGCGCGACGTAAGTCGCGGCTGAAGGTCCAGTGCCGGTGGCATGTGCTGACTGGCTTCCAGGGAAATCACCAGCTCACTGCCTTCGGCTGCCGTCATCAACTCCAGCGAATACTGAGTGACCTGACCCAGGGGGTCGGCCAGCTGGCGTTCCGGCAGATAGATGACCTGGCCGGAGTGAAGCCCCGCCGACAGCGAGAAGACCGGAGGCTTGCCCTCACCGTCCCACAGCTTGACGATTTCATCAGACAGCGCCTTGCTGCAGTGCTCATAGAGCGCGACCAGCTCGGCCAACTGATGCGCAGGCCCATGGGTTCCGAAGCACGCCAGACCTACGCCCCCCGTAGCACCTGGTAGCCAGAAGCCGCCCAGATGATGGCATTGCTGCTCAAGCCAGCGCAGTAACTCGATCTGCAGCGTCAGACAGGCACGCGCCCAGACGCGATCACGATGACTGTCTTTTACGCTGAGGCGGATCGCCATGACAGACAGCTGGCGGTGGTCGATCTCATCTTCACGTAACGGAGCACTATCCAGCGATAGTGTGCGTGAAATGGCACCCTGTGGCGTGAGGGCGCTCATCGCCTCGCTCTTGCCATCCGACCAATAACGCGCCAGCTGCAGGAATCCCGGATCAGGCTGTTGACCAGACAGCGCCAGTTGCTGAAGGAACGCGTTGAACTGTTCATGTGCCGCTGCCGATTGACCGTCTTCGGCTAGCTGACGCACCAAGCGCTCATGGAAGGGGCCATAGCCTGAGAAGCGACTGACCAGCGTGCGCAGCACGTCGTCCGAGATAGGCTCATCGGTCGCCAGAACACGTTCAGCAAACTGGATGACACGCTGACGCCATTCACCGCGCACCTTGATCATCCAGCGCTGGAAGTCCGGGCACTGGGTCAGCGACAGCTCTTCGACCAGATCTCCGCGGTACAAGGCGAGAATCTCGACCAGTGTTGCAGCCGACGACGGTGCCAACAGCAGTGCGTTGAGCTCATCGAGATCCAGCTCCCAGTAATCAGGCAGCGTGAGTGCAATGGTCTGACGCGAGACTGTCAGCAGGTTATCTGCTTCTTCACCGAGACTTTGACGCAGACAATGCAGCGCGTGGCGCAGGTTGGTGCGCCCGGAAGATAGCCCTTGATCTGGCCAGAGCAATTCAGCCAGAGCCGCGCGGGAGACCGCCTGGTCATGCAGCAGCAAATGCAGCAGCAGTGCCTTGACCTTGTCGTAGCTGAACTGAGTCAGCGTGTCATCACCCAAGGTCAGCTGGAAATGTCCCAGCAGCGCCAATTGAGCTTGACCAGATGTTTCCTGCGTCATGTGTCATCCATTTCAAAGTCGCGAACGAAACGCCAGCCCTGCCATGGCGCCGGTGATCCCCTGTTCTTGAGCCTTGCCTTTGTTGTCTGTCGCGCGTCAGCCCACCCTGACTGACGCACGTTGTTCTCGCCGCGAGATCGGCAGACCACTGTGGAAGCGGAAGGAAGAATCGGGGGTTTCGATCAATTCCTGTTCCACTGCACGTAGCACCGCGAGACGGGGTTCGAGTGGTTCGTTGGCATAGTGTTCTGCCAATATGAGGTAATCCTCATAGTGGCGTCCTTCTGACTTAACCAAAGTGCGATAGAACTTTGCAAGCTCTGGCTCAAGATAAGGAATCAGGCATGCGAAGCGCTCGCAAGATCTGGCCTCAATCAAGGCACCGATCAGCAGAATATCCACCAGTCGTTCGGGGTCCTCATCTCTTACCTGCTGACGTAATTTTTCAGCATAACGGGATGCCTTGATATGACGATAGACGATTCCGCGCTGCTCCATCAGACCCACGACCTGTTCGAAGTGCAAAAGCTCTTCTCGGGCCAGTTGGGACATCTTGGTCAACAACAGAGGCCTATCCACATAGCGATACATCAGGCTCATCGCAGTAGACGCGGCTTTCTTCTCGCACTGAGCATGATCAATCAGCAGTAGCTCAGGGTTCTCAAGCGCCGCTTCTATCCAACTCAGCGGCGTGCGGCAAGGTAAAAAGGCCAATAACGACGCAGGCAGCAAGGCATCGGTATCCTCAACGCCAGGGCCTTCCGGCGCTGCAATATCGCAAGGCATACCATAAGTCGCGGGAGTTTCACGCGTTTCAGCCAAGGGAAGGCCAGAATCCATCGTCAACGTCATGGTGTCATCTATCGAATCAGTCATCGCGTCAGTCTTTTTTTTCAGGCGCCCACTCCCTGACGGAAGTAGACATCTGGTTATCTGAATTCATTTCATTATCGGCGCGTCTAGTAGCTTCCACCATGATTTCATCGTTTATCCGCGAAAAAAGGCGTTCCGGATCAAGTTTATTGCCTGTTTCGCGCACCGTAAGACCATAGGCCTCGAGATCACGAATACGAGTACGGCCAACACGTAGAAGCTCTACCGCACGCGATAGCGCCGATTGCTCGTGACGAAAGCGGATACGGTGCCGCTCCATCTGAGCTGTCAGTACGGCCTCGTCGTGAACGATCAACCAGCGCGCTGCCACATGACTGCGTAACGCATCCAATTCAGACATTCGGTGCGCACGCTGCTCGCTATCGTAGCCGAACCAGTCAAGGATCTCGTGATCGTGGCGCTGACACCCTCGACAGACATTGTCACCGACAGTGGTAGAGCAAACCCCGACACAGGGAGAAAGAATACGACTCATGATGCCCTCGACGTGCGGCGGAAAAAGTTGAGCAAGCACATGACGTCATCATACCGCGCTCGCCCTGCCCTCAACAGTCGTCAACCTGACACAGGAAATCGTCCGAAAATCTGACGCCAAACAAATGCAATATCAGCATGTTATCTCTATTCAAGCGACCAAAGTCGCAGCTGGTGTCAGAGGGTGATCCTTAACATTGTCGACAAAGTTGAGTAGACTCCGTTTCGCCTCGTAGCGCCTGACTTACTCGCGATAAGACGCTTGATTTACCCGCAAGAAGCCTCGAGATGCTCCGCTGTCCGTCCCGTGATGACTGGCCAGCGCATCTCGACACGATTACAGATGAGGGTCTCCCACGTGCTTGAAGCCTACCGTCAACAGGTTGAAGAACGCGCCCAGCAGGGCATCCCGGCGAAGCCGCTGACCGCAGAGCAGACCGCTGATCTGGTCGAACTGCTCAAGAATCCGCCAGCCGGTGAAGAAGAGTTCATTCTTGACCTGTTCACCAACCGCATTCCCCCGGGCGTTGATGAAGCCGCTTACGTCAAGGCTGGCTTCCTGACCGCCATCGTACGTGGCGAAGCCTCCTCACCGCTGATCGACAAGACTCACGGCGCCAAGCTGCTCGGCACCATGCAGGGCGGCTACAACATCGCCACGCTGGTCGAGCTGCTGGACGACGAAAGCCTGGCCAAGGAAGCCGGCGAGCAGCTCAAGCACACCCTGCTGATGTTTGAGGCCTTCCACGACGTCGCTGATCGTGCCAAGGCGGGTAACACCGTCGCTCAGGAAGTCCTGCAGTCCTGGGCCGATGCCGAGTGGTTCCTGTCCAAGCCTGCACTGGCTGACAAGATCTCTCTGGCCGTCTTCAAGGTGCCTGGCGAAACCAACACCGACGATCTGTCCCCGGCGCCTGATGCCTGGTCACGTCCGGATATCCCGCTGCATGCCAACGCCATGCTCAAGAATCCGCGTGAAGGCATCGAGCCGCAGGAAGAAGGCGTTACCGGCCCGCTGGCACAGATCGAAGACGTGAAGTCCAAGGGCTTCCCGGTCGCCTACGTCGGTGACGTGGTCGGTACTGGCTCCTCACGCAAGTCCGCCACCAACTCGGTGCTGTGGTTCTTCGGCGATGACATCCCGTTCGCACCGAACAAGCGTGCCGGCGGCTTCTGCTTCGGCAACAAGATCGCACCGATCTTCTTCAATACCATGGAAGATGCCGGCGCCCTGCCGGTTGAAATGGATGTCGACAAGATGGCCACGGGCGATGTCATCGACATCTTCCCGTACGAAGGCAAGGTCTGCCGTCACGACAGCGACGAAGTGGTCTCTACCTTCTCGCTCAAGACGCAGGTGCTGTTGGACGAAGTGCGTGCTGGTGGCCGTATCCCGCTGATCATCGGTCGCGGTCTGACCGACAAGGCACGTGCCGAGCTTGGCCTGGACGCTTCTGACGTCTTCCGCCTGCCGGAACAGCCGATAGATACTGGCAAGGGCTTCACCCTGGCACAGAAGATGGTCGGCAAGGCCTGCAACATGGTCGGCGTGCGTCCTGGCATGTACTGCGAGCCGAAGATGACCACCGTCGGCTCCCAGGACACCACTGGCCCGATGACCCGTGACGAGCTGAAGGATCTGGCATGTCTGGGCTTCCAGGCCGACCTGGTGATGCAGTCCTTCTGCCACACCGCCGCCTATCCGAAGCCGGTCGACGTCGAGACTCACCACACCCTGCCCGACTTCATCATGAACCGCGGCGGCGTCTCCCTGCGTCCGGGCGACGGCATCATCCACTCGTGGCTGAACCGCATGCTGCTGCCGGATACCGTCGGCACCGGCGGTGATTCCCACACCCGCTTCCCGATGGGCATTTCCTTCCCGGCGGGTTCTGGTCTGGTCGCCTTCGCCGCCGCCACTGGCGTGATGCCGCTGGACATGCCGGAATCCATTCTGGTGCGCTTCAAGGGCGAGCGTCGTCCGGGTATCACCCTGCGCGACCTGGTGCACGCCATCCCGCTGTACGGGATCAAGCAAGGCCTGCTGACCGTCGACAAATCCAACAAGAAGAACGCCTTCTCTGGCCGCATTCTGGAAATCGAAGGTCTTGAAGATCTGACTGCCGAGCAGGCATTCGAGCTGTCCGATGCCTCTGCCGAACGCTCTGCCGCTGGCTGTACCATCACGTTGTCTGATGCAAGCGTGACCGAGTACCTGACCTCCAACGTCACCCTGCTCAAGTGGATGATCAGCAATGGTTATGGCGATGCTCGTACCATCGAGCGTCGTATCGCTGGCATGGAAGAGTGGCTGGCCAACCCGAGCCAGATGCGTGCCGACAAGGACGCGGAATACGCCGAGATCATCGAGATCGACCTCGCCGAGATCGACCAGCCGGTGCTGTGTGCGCCGAACGACCCGGATGACGCTCGTGTGCTGTCCGACGTCGCCGGTCAGAAGATTGACGAAGTCTTCATCGGCTCGTGCATGACCAACATTGGTCACTTCCGCGCGGCAGGCAAGCTGCTTGAGAAGCAGCCGGCTGGCAGCCTGAAGACCAAGCTATGGCTGGCACCGCCGACCAAGATGGACCAGCATCAGCTGACCGCAGAAGGCTACTACGGCATCTACGGCCGCGCTGGCGCACGCATGGAAATGCCGGGCTGCTCACTGTGCATGGGCAACCAGGCACGTGTGGCTGCCAAGTCCACCGTGGTGTCCACTTCCACGCGTAACTTCCCGAACCGTCTGGGTGATGGCGCCAATGTCTTCCTGGCCTCTGCCGAACTGGCCGCCATCGCCGCCGTCATCGGTCGTCTGCCGAGCGTCGAGGAATATCAGGGCTACATGGGCGAATTCGATGCCATGGCCGGCGAGATCTATCGCTACCTGAACTTCCATGAGATCGAAGAGTACCAAAACGCCGCTTCCAACGTGATTCCGGTCACCCAAGAAGCCTGATCAGTCGGGGCGCCTTGAGTCAACACAAGGCGCCCCTCTGACAGCAGCGCAAGCAAGTTTTCGCAACACAACGAAACGGGCCGCCCCCTCAGGGACGGCCCGTTTTTTCGTGCCTGTTGCTCAGTCGATTCGATTCAACCAACAGGACGTCTTGACATGCTTAGAACTTGTAGCCGACTGAGGCAGTGAACGCATCTACCTGGTAATCGCTGTCGAAGTCATAACGCTCATACTCGGCACGAATCAGGAACGGATCCAGAT
Organism: Cobetia sp. L2A1; assembly: GCF_009796845.1. Classification (NCBI taxonomy): domain Bacteria; kingdom Pseudomonadati; phylum Pseudomonadota; class Gammaproteobacteria; order Oceanospirillales; family Halomonadaceae; genus Cobetia; species Cobetia sp. L2A1. Next base: position 2,972,259 of record NZ_CP047025.1, read on the forward strand.
TGACCTGCGCCCCTGCCCCATAGACCGGATCGAAGCCATCGTTGTCCTTGAGGTCAACACTGGAGTTGCCCAGGTTGCCATCGACATCGGTTTCCCACTTGGCCATACCGGCCTTGGCGAACAGTGAGAAGTACTGACCAATCGGCAGGATACCGACGACATTGACCCCGTAGGCCTTGGATTTGAGATCGGTGTTGCCGAAATCGTTACCCTTGAGCTGGACGGTACCTAGATCGGTATAGAACGCTTCAGTGGCGAAGTACGGGTTGTACTGATAGCCCACGAAGGCCTTGTAGACGTTGTCATCGTCATCGACATCAAAGTCTTCACTGCCTGACTCGATGAAATCACCGGCATCATCGGAATCATCATTCTCCAGGCTAGAGAAGCCCGTACCCACACCGATGTAGAGCCCCTCGGCGGTGTTGTCAGCTGCATTGGCGTGACCGCTCAAGGCCAGAGCCAGCGCAGCGAAGGATACAGAGGCCAGCGGGGCGGCCAGAAGGCGTGACTTGATCATGTAATGCTCCTTGATCCAGAAGGCTCCTCCACGAGGAACCACCGAGGAATAAGTCGGCAGGAACATCCTCTGCCGGTGGCGACACCTGCATCGTGGTAGATATAGAACAGTGTTTCAAGAGTGGATTTTTCGAGACTTTTGCTGTCGCCAGCCAGATACATCAACTTTCACTCATTCTCGTGGAACGCGTTAGACCCCGCGCTGCCTCACAGGTGCAAAGCCTTGCCAACTGGGGCATTCTTTGAGTGTGGCAGTGCAGCAACCCGACGGAAAGATAAACTACATTCTCCGAGGCCGACAAAGAGGCCTGAATCGCACAAGGAGCCAGACATGACGCATCCCTTTTCCACACCCGATCTCTGCGACGAGTTCCCCGAAGTTCAGGTACTTGATCCGCTCTTCATCAACTTTGGGGGCGTCGAGTCCTTTGGTGGTGAAGTCGTGACTATCAAGTGCTTCGAAGACAATTCACTGGTCAAGGCAGCTGTGGCCGAGCCCGGGGCCGGTCGCGTACTGGTCGTCGATGCGGGGGGATCAATGCGCTGCGCCATGCTGGGCGATATGCTCGCCGAGCAAGCCTCCAAGAGTAGCTGGGCTGGCGTCATCATGTATGGCTGCATTCGTGACGTGGATGAGATCCATGCCACGAATCTCGGCGTTCAGGCACTGGGCTGCTACCCGCGACCCAGCATCAAGCGCGGCGAAGGTCAGCGCGATGTACCGGTCACCTTCGCGGGCGTCACCATCGTGCCAGGCGATTACCTCTATGCTGACAACAACGGTATCGTCACTGCCAAGCAAGCCCTGATACGCACTCAGCCCACGCCCTGACCCCTGTCTTACCCGTATCTGAGCTGCAATGAAAACGCCCCCGCAACCAGACTGGCTGCGGGGGCGTTTTCATGTCTGGCAGCCGCTGATCTGGCCACACGTTCGATGCTGAGCATCCAGCATTGAATACTCAGCGCTCAGCGTGCGTTGGCAGGCTCGGCGACAGCGCTGTCCTTTGCAGTGTCGGCGAGAGCATCATCTGCACGCGCAAAACGATCCACCACCGCCGCGCAGGCCGCATCACCGGTGATGTTTAGCGCGGTACGCGTCATGTCAAAGATACGATCCAGGGCGAACAGCAGCGGCAAGCCTTCAATGGGGATGCCAGCTGCCAGCAACACCGCCACCACCAGAAACGACGGCCCCGGCACACCGGCCTGGCCGATGGCGCCCAGGGTGGCGGTGAACACGATGGCCGCATAAGCGGAGAAGCCGAGCTCCACATTGAAGACCTGGGCGAAGAACATCGCGACAAGTCCGTAATAGATGGCATTGCCGCTCATGTTGATGGTCGCGCCCAGCGGCAGCACGAAGGCCGTGGTGGCGTTCTTGAGGCCCAACTCCTTCTCGCAGACTTCCATGTTGACCGGTAGCGTCGCCATGGAGGACGCGGTGGAGAGTGCCACAGCCTGCGGCTTCTTCATCGCTGACATAAAGCGACCCAGCGGCACATCGGAGCCGAACTTGACGATCAGCGGGTAGAACACGAAGCCGTAGATGAGGATGGCGCCCATGTAGACGAGGAACAGCTTCATCACCAGCGTCAGTACATCAAAGCCGAAGGTGCCCACTGCATCTGCCATCAGCCCGAAGACACCGATCGGCGCGATCAGCATCACGACGTTGATCATCCACACGAAGGCTTCGATGACGGTGTTCAGGCCTTCGATGAGCGGCTTGCCGCGCTCACCGGTCTTGGACAGGCCAATGCCGAGGAACAGGCAGAAGACCAGAATCTGCAGGATGTTGGCATCGTTCAATGCGCCAAAGATATTGGTCGGAATCATGCCCAGAAGAGTGTCCATCACGCCCGGTACCGCGCCCTTGTCAGCATAGGCATTGGAGAACATCCCTTTGGCGCTATCGAGATCTACCCCGCTGCCCGGCTGGAAGATGTGTCCCATCACCAATGCCAGCAAGACTGCCACGGCGGAGGTGAGCATGAAGAAGGCAAAGGTAGACAGACCAATCTTGCCTGCCGAAGGACTATCACCCAGATTTGCGGCACCCGAAATGATCGAGACGGCGATCAGCGGTACCACCAGCATCTTGATCAGATGAATGAAGAGCTCACCCAGCGGTGCAAACATGGAGGCACTCTCGCCCATGTAAGCCCCTACACCTGCGCCCAGTACCATGGCGATGACCACCTGGACGCCAATGTTCTTCCATAGAGACTGTTTCACGTTACGACTACCTTAGATTTTGTCCGAAAAGTCGGTTGCTACACACCGTCGTATGGCTGGCTACCGGTGAGGCTTGCCATCGTCGCCACCAATGATCTTGTGGTCAGTGGGGTGGCAGGGATTATAAAGGACTGCCTTTCTTACATAAGTCAGGAAGATACTCATTTAGTCGCGCTTTCGAGATCATTTTGTTGCTATTTGTTAAGAAACAACGAGAAATGACGGATCCATTCGCCATTGGTCTAAGGCAGCTACGCCGTGTTGCTTCATTCCTGACAGGGCCCTCAGCCTGACCAGATATTCAGTTTCTGCGCCCTGAAATGAAAAGCGCCCATTGCACATAGGTGCAATGGGCGCTTTTCATTTCAGGGCGCCGGGTACTGACATCCGGCTTACCCTTTCAGCAGAGAAAGGGCATTACGCCAGCTCTTTGTCCGCCAGCATGAACCAGGTTTCCAACACGGAATCCGGGTTGAGAGAGACGCTGTCGATACCCTCTTCCATCAGCCACTTGGCTAGCTCAGGGTGATCCGACGGCCCTTGACCACAGATGCCAACATACTTGCCCTGTGCCTTGCAGGCACGGATCGCCATCGACATCAGCTGCTTGACTGCCGGATTCCGCTCATCGAACAGGTGAGCCACGATACCGGAGTCGCGATCCAGACCTAGCGTCAACTGAGTCAAATCGTTGGAGCCGATGGAGAAACCATCGAAGTGCTCAAGGAACTGATCCGCCAGCAATGCGTTGGTCGGCAGTTCGCACATCATGATGACGCGCAGACCATTCTCGCCACGGACCAGACCATTCTCGCCCATCAACTTGATGACCTGCTCCGCCTCACCAACGGTGCGCACGAAGGGCACCATGATCTCGACGTTGGTCAGCCCCATCTCGTCGCGGACACGCTTGAGCGCACGGCATTCCAGATCGAAGCAGTCACGGAAGGCTTCGGAGACGTAACGCGAGGCACCACGGAAGCCCAGCATCGGGTTCTCTTCACCCGGCTCATACATCTTGCCGCCGATCAGATTCTCGTACTCGTTGGACTTGAAGTCCGACATGCGCACGATGACTTTCTGCGGATGGAAGGCAGCTGCCAGTGTGGAAATGCCCTCGACCAGCTTGTCGACGTAGAACTCGACCGGACTTGTGTAGCCGGCAATGCGTGCATCGATAGTCTGCTGCAGCTCAATCGGCAATGTAGCGTAGTCAAGCAGTGCCTTGGGGTGCACCCCGATCATGCGATTGATGATGAACTCGAGACGCGCCAGGCCCACGCCAGCATTCGGTAAGCGCGAGAAGCTGAAGGCGCGGTCCGGGTTACCGACGTTCATCATGATCTTGAACGGAATCTCCGGCATTTCGCTGACGCTGGTCACAGTGCGATCGAAGTTGAGGATGCCGTCATAGACGTGACCGGTATCACCTTCGGCACAGGACACCGTCACTTCGCGACCTTCTGCAAGCACAGCTGTCGCATCGCCACACCCGACGACGGCCGGAATACCCAGCTCACGCGCGATGATGGCTGCGTGGCAGGTACGTCCACCACGATTGGTAACGATGGCAGAGGCACGCTTCATGACGGGTTCCCAATCCGGGTCCGTCATGTCGGTGACCAGCACATCGCCGACCTGCACCTTGTCCATCTGCTCCGGGCTTTCGATGATGCGTACGGCCCCCTGGCCGATGCGCTGACCGATGGCACGCCCCGTCACAAGCGTGCGGCCCTTCTCGCGCAGCTGGAAGCGCTCGAGATTGCCGCCCTCTTCCTGACTGACCACAGTTTCCGGACGTGCCTGCACGATGTAGAGCTTGCCGTCATCACCATCACGCGCCCACTCGATGTCCATCGGACGCTGGTAGTGCTTCTCGATGGTCAGTGCCTGACGCGCCAGCGCTTCGACATCGTCATCACTGAGGCAGAAACGATGGCGGTCTGCTACCGGCACATCCACCGTCTCGACCGAGCGGCCTGCACTGGTGTCATTGGTGTAGATCATCTTGATCAGCTTGGAGCCCAGATTACGGCGCAATACCGCCGGGCGACCGGCTTCCAGCGTGGTCTTGTGGACGTAGAACTCGTCAGGGTTGACCGCGCCCTGCACCACGGTTTCGCCCAGGCCCCAGGAGCCAGTCACGAAGACGGCGTCACGATAGCCAGATTCCGTATCCAGCGTGAACATCACGCCAGAGGATGCCGTTTCAGAGCGAACCATCTTCTGAATGCCGGCGGACAATGCCACCAGCGAATGATCAAAGCCCTTGTGCACGCGGTAAGAGATGGCACGGTCGTTGAACAATGACGCGAACACCTCGTGTACCGCACGTTTGATGTTGTCGAAGCCTTCAATGTTGAGGAAGGTTTCCTGCTGACCTGCGAAAGAAGCATCCGGCAGATCTTCCGCGGTTGCGGAGGAACGTACCGCCACTTTCAGATTCGGGTGGCGAGCCTGCAGCTCGCTGTAGGCACGTGCCATCTCGGCTTCAAATGCCGGCGGCAGCGGCGTATCGATGACCCACTGACGAATCTCGGCACCGACACGGGCCAGTTCCACCACATCGTCCACATCCAGCGCGTCAAGCGCTGTATTGATCCGCGTGTTCAGCGACTCGTGCTCAAGGAATTCACGATAGGCGAAAGACGTAGTGGCAAAGCCGCCAGGCACGGTGACACCGGCATCCGCCAGATTGGAGATCATCTCGCCAAGCGAGGCATTCTTGCCGCCAACGCGATCAACATCGTTCATGCCGAGCTGATCGAAATCGATGACGTATTCGGATGTGGCTTGCTGTGACAAGGGAACCCCCTGGTACCAATGGATAGGAACAGTGACGCTGAGAACTTGCGAATCCTGCCTGCGAGCCAGAGAACGAATCAATAGTGGCTCGACAGCCGACAGGAAGGGTTTTCAACCTGCCAGCGGCGCATGTCAGGGGCGGCATCAACAGCGCACCCGAAGCGGCGATGCAGCCACCCTAACAAGCCCCCTCTAGCATTAGCCATTAGTCTAACCGGCTAGTCAGTGGAGGAGGACTACAACCCTGCGGCTCAGACGTGCGTAATGTCGCCAACGTCGGCGAAAATTCAGGTAATCGATATTTCTCAGCTACAGGAATGTAGTTTCGGCGGTAAATATGCATGAATGAAGAACAATGATTTCCACTCTGGCAACCCCATGACTCAGCAGGATATTGCAAGGTCGCCAGTGAACGCCGACACTTGGGTCTTCATTCGGGGACAGCCTGCGCCGGCACGTACCCTCTTCGCCCTTCACGAGTGCCTCTCATGACCCGAACCGCCTTCTTCATTTCCGACGGCACCGGCATCACTGCCGAGACACTGGGACGCAGCCTGCTGGCCCAGTTCGAGAACACCGATATTCGCATGATAACCAAGCCTTATATCGACTCCACCGAGAAGGCGACGGCACTGGTCAAGGCCATTGAAAGCGCTCATGCCAACGACGGCGAGCGCCCGATCATCATCGATACCATCGTCGACGATGAAGTACGCAACATCATCTCGGGGTCTTCCGGTTTCAAGGTCGATATCTTCTCCACCTTCCTGAAGCCACTGGAAGAAGAGCTGGATACCCGCTCGTCCTACAGCGTCGGCAAGACGCATTCCATCGGACAGGACGATGTCTACATGAATCGTATCGATTCGGTGCATTTCGCGTTGGACAACGATGATGGTGCCCGCACGCATCAGTATGACAAGGCCGATGTGATCCTCGTGGGTGTCTCACGCTGCGGCAAGACACCGACGTCTCTGTATCTGGCGCTGCAGTTCGGCATTCGCGCCGCCAACTATCCGCTGACAGAGGATGACCTGGACGACTCCGGCACCCTCAAGATGCCGGCGGCTCTGGCCCAGTACCGTCACAAGCTGTTCGGCCTGACCATCGACCCACGTCGTCTGGCAGCCATCCGGACTGAACGCCGTCCCAACAGTCGTTACTGCTCGATTGACCAGTGCCTGCAGGAAGTTGAGCAGACCGAGGCGCTGTTCCGCCGCTCCAAGGTGCCCTACATCGACACCACGCGCTTCTCCATCGAGGAAATCTCGACGCGCATGATCGCCGAGACAGGGTTGGCGCGCCGCTTCTCACCGCGCTAGGCCAGCGATTCCAGTTTCATGATCATCGGCGGATCTCTGACCGCCCTCACCCCCACGACACAACACTCTCACGCAGGAAGTCTCGTCATGTTCAAGACCAATCATTACTTCGATGGCCAGGTAGCCTCCATCGCCTTCCAGACCGCAGATCTACCGGCCACCGTCGGTGTCATGGGCATCGGCGAATTCGTGTTCTCCACCAGCCAGCGCGAGTACATGACGCTGATCAGTGGTGACATGCAGGTACTGCTGCCGGGCGCGGAAGAGTGGTACCAGCTGGCGGCCGGGGAAAGCTTCATCGTCGAAGCCAACCAGAGCTTTGAGGTCCGCACCACGGTCGAATCTGCCTATCTGTGCAAGTACGAAGACGCCTGATCAGCTCGGATATCGCGCTGATGAAAAAAGCCGCTGCAGCCCCCTTGAAGGCTGTAGCGGCTTTTCGTTGATAGGCCGAAGTCCGTGTGACAGGTCAAGCTCGACGACGACGCTTCAGTACCGTACGAAGCGCCAGATAACTGATACCCGCCATCAGCAGATAACTCACCGCCACCCCGACAAAGATGCCGACCACGCCATGAAGCGTCCCACCCAACCAGGCCAGCGGCACCAATAGTGCAAATAGCCGGATCAACGAGAGCGACATTGCACGCCTGGGTTTATGCAGTGCATTGAGGCTGGAATTGGCGAGAATGATCACCCCTTGCGCGCCCAACGCCGCCGGAATCAGCCAGAGATACGTACTGACCAGATCTGCGACTTCATCAGACTCGGCGAAGCGTGCTGCTATCCAGTCACCACTCAGTCCCAAGCCCAGCCAAACTGCCAGCTGCCAGACGAGGATAAAGCCCAACACGCCATGAACGGCCCGCCATACGCGCGCCTGCTGACCTGCGCCATCGTTCTGGCTGATGAAAGGTGACAACGTCATCGACAACGCCAGCACCAGAATCAATGCCAACGATTCGATACGCGAGCCTATGCCGTAGGCAGCTACAGCTGCGTGGCCATGCTGGCTGACAATACGCGTCACCAGTGCTGTCGCGATCGGCGTCATGACGCTGGTCATGGCAGCAGGTAGACCTATTGCACCCACCTCGCGCCAGGATGCCATCAGGCGCACGAAGCTCATCCGCCGAATGTCCAACCGTGCGCGCAGCATGGGCAGCGCCAACAAGCCCAATGTCATCGCCAACCAGGACAGTACGGTCGCCAATGCAGCCCCCGCCACGCCCATGCCATGCCACTCGCCGATGCCAAAGATAAGCAGTGGATCAAGCGCGGCATTGAGAAGCCCCGCCGCCGCCATGACCAACGACGGCACCAGCGTGTTGCCCTCAGCGCGCAACACACTGCCTAGCACACGAGGGAGCAGCACGAACGGCGCACCGAAGTACCACACATGCATATAGTCCTGGATATGTGGCATCAGGGCATCATCCGCCCCCAACAACCGAAACAGAGGCGCAATACTCACGAGTCCCACAACGCCCAACACGACCCCCAGCAATAATCCGAGCAGGCTGGAGTCAGTGGTCCGCGCGCGTACGGTCTCGATGTCACCACGACCCAACCGCCGCCCAACGACTGCCGTCGTCCCGATAGACAGGCCGATGGCAATGCTGATGACCCCAAAGGTGACGGGGAAGGTAAAGGTCACTGCTGCCAGTTGTGGTGTGCCTAGTTGAGCGATAAACCAGGCATCGACCAGATTGAACAACATCATGGTCACGATGCCGCCGATGACCGGCCCAGTCATGCGCGCTAGCGTCGACGCGATCGGGTCACGTATCAGATCGCGTCGACTCCGCGATGCAGGGATGGCATCAGTAGCACCAGCGCCAATAGAAGAAGAGGAAATGGGTGTGACAGGGTCAGACATGCAGGCTCCGGACAGAAAACGGCCCCGCCAGACAAGATGCCTGCGGAGCCACGTAGTGTAAGACATCACTCTGCCAAGAGCAGTTCCCGCTGAAAAGTCCCGGTGCTTATTCACTTTTCAGCGCCCGGCTAGTTGCCCTGCATGAAGGGTGATACGACCTCCCCTCCTGCTTCACGCCATGCAGCGAAACCACCGCTGAGATGTGCGACCGGCCCAAAGCCCATGTCCTGCAGCGCCTTGGTCGCCAGCGCCGAACGCAGTCCACCAGCGCAGAAGAGGACATAGCGACCCGAGCGAGCAAACTCAGCACGGTGATAGGCCGAGGCCGGGTCAACCCAGAACTCGAGCATGCCACGTGGGGCATGGATGGCATCCGGTACACGCCCCTCACGCTCAAGCTCGCGGACATCGCGGATATCCACCAACGTCAGCGGCGTACCGCCACTGCGGGCCTCTTGCAACGCAACGCGTAGCTCATTGACCGACAACGTCTCCACCTCGGCATTAGCCGAAGCCACTAACTCACTTACCGGTCGAATCATGACGACTCCTCTTGTGCCCTGCTGTGGCGATGAGACTTGGCCACCCTCATGCGTCAGCTTCACCCATGCGATAGAAGCGCTGGATACTTGAGAAATCCAGTCGTCCTGCACCCTGCGCCGCATGCTGTACGAACAGATTACGCGCCTGAGCCCCCATCGGCACCGCCGACTTGGAGCCCAGCGCCATTTCCCAGGCAAGTCCCAGATCCTTGGCCATCAGATCCACCAGGAAACCGCCCTGATAATCATGGGATGCCGGCGCAGCCTCCATCACACCCGGCCACGGGTTATAGACATTCAGCGCCCAGTTGCCACCGGAAGACTGCTTCATGACCTCTGACAGCACGGCAGGATCAAGGCCATTCTTGACGCCCAGCGCCAGTGCCTCCGCCGTGCCACTCATCAGAATGCCCAGCAGCATGTTGTTACAGATCTTGGCCACCTGACCGCTACCGGCAGGGCCAGCATGAAACAGATTCTTGCCCATTACCTCAAGCAGCGGCAAGGCGCGTGCATAGGCATCAGCCTCACCGCCGACGATGAAACTCAAGGTACCAGCGCGCGCACCAGCGACACCACCGGAGACCGGCGCATCCATGAAATCAATACCGCGCTCAGCAGCGTGGCTAGCCACCAGCCGGACATCATCAGGGGCGATGGTCGAGGCATCAATGACCAACACAGAACTATCAAGCACTGCCAGCAGGCCACCGTCGCCGTCTTCCTTATCGCCCAGATAAAGCCTGCGGACGTGCTGCCCCGCCGGTAACATGCTGATCAACACCTCGACGCCGTCACAGGCATCTTGAGGAGAGGTGGCGCGCTTGGCACCCGCCTCGGTCAGTACCGTCATGGCTGACTCAACCAGATCAAACACCTTAACGGGATGGCCAGCCTTGACCAGGTTGAGGGCCATCGGCCCGCCCATATTGCCAAGCCCGATGAATCCGATGGACGTCATGGCGTTACTCCTTGTTTTTATAATGACGAGTAGTGCAATGGCGAAATATTGATAGCCGCCATATCAAAAAGCGGTGTCTTGAAGATGCTGCCGCTGCCCTATGAATTCAGAATCAACCGCACTTACAGATCTGCTAACGGATGCTCGTCTTCCTCCCACAGCGGCGCGAAGAAGCCATCGATATATTCTTCCGACACCTCAGCGATTCCGCGATAGGCCCACTGTGGTTGCTTATCCTTGTCAATCAATAGCGCACGCACGCCCTCGGCAAGCTCGGTGCCCAGGCAGCAGCGGACGGAGAGCGTCAGTTCATCACGGAAGGCTTCAGCCAAGGAGGAGTGACGATGACGAGACAACATGCGGAACACTAGATGCGGTGAGCTGGGGCAGCCTGCTGCGAGTCGCTCGCGATTGGCATGTAGCCAGGCATTACAGTCCTTGCGTGCTTGCGGATCATCGAGAATCTGCTGGCAGGCTTGTTGCACTTCTTGACCCGCGACCAATTGCTGCAGGTGATCAAACAGCGGCGCGACTTGCGCAGGGGGTGCCAACTCGCGCCGCTCGAACTCGCTCAGCACCCGGCCAAGATGGCGCGACGGATGACGACCGAATTCGCCATCGCACAATGCCTGTTTGAGCGCCTCACGCTCGCCGTCGGGAATCAGCCGCGTCGCCATGCCGAGATCCAGAGCATCACGGGCATTCAGTTGCGCGCCGGTCACACCGAGGTACTCGCCCAATCCCCGTGGTAGACGATTCAACACCCAGCTGGCACCGACATCCGGATACAAACCGATACTGACTTCCGGCATCGCCAACCGTGATGTCTCGGTGACCACGCGCTCGCTACCGCCCGTGAACAGCCCCATGCCACCGCCCATCACGATACCGCCACCCCAGACCAGCAGTGGCTTGGGAAAGGTATGTAGACGGTGATCCAGTCGATACTCCGCCGTGAAGTAACGGGTGGCAAAGAAGTCTTCGAGCGCTTCAGCATCACTTGCCTCGCCTGCAGGCGCTGTCGTCATCGCCTGATAAAGCGCCACGATATCGCCGCCAGCACATAGCGCCCGTTCGCCGGCACCTTCCAGCCATAACATGGCGATGTTGCTATCGAGCTCCCATGCATCCAGTTGCGCCTCGATGCGTTCAATCATCTCAAGCGACAGCGCATTCAGCGCACGTGGCGCATTGAGCCGAATGATAGCAAGCTGCTTGCCATCACCTGCGCGACGAGTCTCGAAGACAACACAGGCATCAGCGGCGGCTACCGATGTACTGCTCACCCCTTCGATATGGCTCATGACGTCTTTCTCCCTTTGCCCTCGCCGCTGGTCACCCACTGAGGCGCACGTTTCTCGAGGAAAGCACTGACGCCTTCCTTCTGATTAGGATCATCGAATAGCTCGACGAACAGCTCACGCTCCATACGTAGACCATCGCTCATGCCGCGGTGACGTGACGACATGATCAACGCCTTGCAACGTGCCACGGCGCTCGGACTCTGATTGGCGACACTCTCGGCAATGGCCAATGCGCGCTCAAGGCTCTGTCCCTTCTCGACCACCTCTTCCGCCAGCCCAATGCGCCCCGCCGTCTCACCATCCACCTGCTCACCACACAGGATCATGCGCTTGGCCCAGCCCTCGCCGACCAGCCACGGCAGATGCTGAGTACCGCCTGCACACGGCAACAGGCCAACCTTGGCCTCCGGCAATGCCAGAGTGGCTTGGCGCTCGACGATGCGAATATCACAGGCCAGCGCACATTCCAGCCCACCGCCCATGGCATAGCCGTTGACGGCGGCAATCGTGACGCCCGGGAAGTTGGCCAGTCGCTCGAAAGCCAGCCCGAAACGGCGCGCCATTGTCGAAGCTACGCCCTTGTCGCCCCCGGCAAAGGTCTTGAGATCAGCACCAGCAGAGAAGAACTTGTCGCCTTCGCCCGTAATCACTACTGCACTCATACTGCCGTCGCGCTCCAGCTCATCGAGCAGCTGCTCCAACTCGATCAGCGAGGCTTCCGTCCAGGTATTGGCGGGCGGGTTGTTGATGGTGACTCGGGCAATATGACGGTCCTTCTCGAGAACGAGGCACTGGTTCTGTCGCTGACTGCGCTGCGTTTGACTGGATGACATCGCGTAACCTCTCCAAGAATTGCATCGAATTGATAACAGAATATCCAGCACTCAGATCAGTGACTCGATCATGCCTGGCGTCATCAAACGACGCGCAATGATCAAACGCATGATCTCATTGGTGCCTTCCAGAATCTGGTGCACCCGGGTATCGCGTACCAGGCGCTCCAACGGATACTCACGGATATAACCGTAGCCGCCATGCAGCTGCAGCGCCTGATTACAGACCTCAAATCCCATGTCGGTCGCAAAGCGCTTGGCCATCGCACAATGGGCGCTGGCCTCGGCATCCCCTTCATCGAGCTTGAAGGCTGCCAGCCGCACGAGGGTACGTGCCGCCGTCAGCTCGGTGGCCATGTCAGCCAACTTGAATTGCAGTGCCTGGAATTGAGCTAACTCACGCCCGAACTGCTTGCGCTCACCGAGATAATCACGCGATAGCTCCAGCGCCTTCTGCGCCGCCCCCAACGAGCAGGTAGCGATGTTGATACGGCCACCATCCAGCGCCTTCATAGCAAAGCGGAAGCCCTCACCCTCTTCACCCAGTCGGTTGATGACTGACACACGGACACGATCCAGATTCACCAAGCGGGTCGGCTGGCTATTCCATCCCATCTTCTCTTCTTTCTTGCCGTAGCTGATGCCATCTGCATCAGCGGGTACCACGAAGGCAGAAATACCACTCGCGCCGCTGTCTGGTGCGCCGGTGCGCGCCATCACTACCAGCACGTCAGTAGCACCTGCGCCGGAGATGAACATCTTGGAACCGGTCAGGTAGTAGTCATCACCTTCACGCTCAGCACGGGTGCGCAGGCTAGCGGCATCACTGCCACTCCCCGGCTCGGTCAGGCAATAGGAGCCCAGCTTTTCCCCACTGACCATCGCCGGCACCCACTGCTCACGACAGGCGTCACTGGCGAAGCTTGAGATCATCCAGCCCACCATGTTGTGAATGGTGATGTAAGCAGTGGTGGAGATACAGCCAGTCGCCAACTGCTCAAGAATGATGGAGCTATCGAGGCGTGGCAGGCCAAGCCCGCCATGCTCTTCGGCAACATAGAGCCCCATGAAGCCCGCTTCGCCGGCCAATCGGAGTGTATCGACAGGGAAGTGGGAGGTGGCATCCCACTCTGCGGCGTGGGGGGCCAGTTCTGCATCAGCGAAGGCACGCGCGCCTTCTTGCAGGGCACGCTGATCATCGGTGAGAGAAAAATTCATGCCAGTGTCTCCTGTCGTTCCTGGGAGATGATGGAAGCGTCAGATTGGCTCGCCCAAGGGCTCTCCACTCCTTCTGGAAAGCCCTGAGCAATGTTTTGGAAGAGGTTCGCCATCAGCGCATCTGGATGGAAAAGTTCGGCTGATTGCCATCGGCAGGCTCATCATCGAACCAGCGTGCCGTCACTGTCTTGGTCTCGGTATAGAAACGCACCGCTTGCTTACCGTAGGCATGCAGATCACCAAAGAAGCTGCCGCGCCAGCCAGTGAAGGAGAAGAACGGCAGCGGCACGGGAATCGGTACGTTGATCCCCACCTGGCCAACGGCGATCTCGTTCTGGAAGCGCCGTGCCGCACCGCCGGAGCGGGTGAAGATGGAGGTGCCATTGCCGTAAGGATTGTTGTTGATCAGCTCGATGGCCTCAGAGAGATTCGCCGCCTCCATGCAGCACAGTACTGGCCCGAAGATTTCCTCACGATAGAGCACCATCTCCGGCGTCACCTTGGAGAACATGCACGGCCCCAGCCAGTTGCCATCAGGATAGCCCTCGACAGAAATGCCACGGCCATCCAGCAGCAGCTCGGCCCCTTCTTTTGCACCTTGTGCGATCCAGCCAGTGACACGCTCCAGCGCCTGCGGTGAAATCAGTGGCCCGTAGCTGGCACCCTTGTCATTCCAGGCACCGGGGCGCACTTCAGCCAGCGCAGCACGCACGCGCTCGATCAGTGCCTTGGAATCGCCGACGAATACCGCGACGGAAATCGCCATGCAACGCTGACCTGCAGCGCCGACACTGGCTCCCACCAACGCATTCACCACCTGGTCTGCCGGGGCATCCGGCATGATGACCATATGGTTCTTGGCACCGGCAAAGCACTGGGCTCGCTTCAGATTATCCGTCGCCGTGCGGTAGATATGCTGGCCGACCGGCACTGAACCAACGAAGCTGACGGTGCGCGGAATCTCATGCGCCAACAGATGATTGACCTGATCACGCCCCCCCTGCACGACCGTCAGGATGCCTTCAGGCGCACCGGCTTCCATGAATAGCTCCGCCAGGCGAAGTGTCGTCAGCGGGACCTGCTCCGAGGGCTTGAGAACGAAGGCATTGCCACAGGCGATGGACAACGGGAACATCCACAGCGGTATCATGGCGGGGAAATTGAAAGGTGTAATGCCCAGACAGACGCCCAGCGACTGAGTGATCGAGTAGCTATCGATACCGGTGGCGACGTTTTCCACCGTTTCCCCCATCATCAGGCTCGGAATGTTCGCGGCGTGCTCGACCACCTCGATGCCGCGCCAGACATCGCCCTTGGCATCGTCGAATGTCTTGCCCAGTTCATGAGAGATAATCTCGGCCAGCTCGTCATGATGCTGCTTGAGCAGATGCTGATAGCTGAGCATCAACCGGGCACGTGTCGGCACCGGCGTATTGCGCCAGCGCATGAAAGCCTGCTCAGCGAGTACCAATGCATCATCCAGCTCGCTCATCGGTGTAAGCGGGACTCGTGCAACTTCGGTATTGGTCGCTGGGTTGGTGACACTAATGTGTTGTTCAGCGGCGCTTTCCACAAACTGACCATTGATCAGTTGTGGCAGTACCAGTGATTCACTTTCGCCGGCAACGACAGCGCGCAGGCGTGGCAGCAGGTTGAGTGCGCCGCTTGCAGTAGACGTGGAGTGGGACGAAGACATGGCGTGGCGTTCCTATGACTGTTGTTGTTAGGGAGGACGGCTACGTGCCGCTCTTCATTACACGGACGGGCGTGAGAAGATGCGACCTGACTCAACCTAGCATCTGCTTGGTTGGAAGCAAATACTATTACCCTTTACGTTAACGTAAACAATGCTAGGCTGTAGAAAAATGAGGCCAGACGCCGTTGGCAGCCACAGCGCATGGCAAGAAATCTCTTGCTGTGCGAATCGCAAACGGAGCGGCAGTGCCCATGACAGACACGATGACTCAACACCTTTCCCTGGATACCCCGATGGATACCTCTTCAGAGCCTAGTGCTCCAGACCCGGTGGCAGAAGCCGCACTTGTCGCCCACGAGGATGGCCTGCTGAGCAGCACGACTGCCGGCATTGGCATCCGTCCCAGTCAGCGCACCTGGAGTATCGGTGAGCTGGCGCGTCACTTTGATGTGACCACCCGCACTATCCGTTTCTATGAACAGGAAGGCCTGCTACACCCGGAGCGTCGTGGTCAGACACGTGTCTATCGCGACAAGGACCGCGTGCGGTTGAAGCTGACGCTGCGCGGCAAACGATTAGGTTTCTCACTGGCCGAGATTCGTGAAGTGGTCGACCTTTACGATGCTGCCGACGGCGGCGGAGAGAAGCAACTGACGCGCTTGCTCGGCATCCTGAGAGAGAAACGCGAAGGGCTTGAACGCCAACTGAACGACCTCACCATCATGCAGCGTGAGCTTGATGACGTGGAAAGTCGTGCCCGAGAAGCGCTCTCGCGCTTGAAGACAGATGAGTAAAGCCGTCACTTGCAGAACGCATTAGCACATCATCCGTGAAGTAAGGCGTCTGCAAGAATTGACGCGAGAATGGATGCAAGAATTGATGCAAGAATTCAGGCCATGATTGACACATGAGCTGAAGAAAACCGGGCGCCGCCGGAGAGCGGCCCTGTAGTGACTGCCGCTAGTCACCAATACCCAATGACCCAGTACAACCCGCCTGACGGCGACTCCCCCTGCACAGCCTTGCCACGCCAATAACAACCAAGGATACAGGACTGCACCCATGCCACAGGACACCATTGCTTCACGTCAGCTCGCCTCATTCAGCGCTCAAGATGCAAGCTATCTGAGCGCGACTTCCGACACGCCACTAATGGGTGAAACCATCGGTGACTGCCTTGATCGTATCTGTGCCACCTACCCCGAGCGTGACGCGCTCATCAGTCGTCACCAGAATCTGCGTTACCGCTGGTCTGAACTACATCAAGAGGTTGAGCGCGTCGCACGCGGGCTTCTGGCGATGGGTATCACGCGCGGTGATCGAGTCGGCATCTGGTCACCCAACCGCGCAGAATGGACACTGATTCAGTACGCTACCGCCAAGATTGGCGTGGTATTGGTGAACCTCAACCCTAGCTATCGCGGCCATGAACTGGCCTATGCACTCAAGCAATCCGGGGCAGCGACACTGCTCTTCCAGGCGAGTTTCAAGGGCTCCGACTATGTGGCGATTCTCGAGGAACTATTCCCCGAGGCTACTTCTCCCCAGGGCCGCGAGGGCATCAGCAATGCTGCACTGCCTGAGCTAAAGCGACTGATCTGCTTTGAAGCCGGCGATGCACTGCCCGGCATGTTGCATTGGCAAGATGTATTGAACGGCGCCGACAAGGTGCCGCATGAGGCGATGCTCGAGATTCAGCGCAGCCTGACCTTCGATGATCCGATCAATATCCAGTACACCTCCGGCACGACCGGTGCCCCCAAGGGCGCCACACTCTCGCATCACAACATTCTCAATAACGGCTTCTTCGTCGCAGAGCGCATGAATCTGAGCGAACACGACAAGCTGGTGATGCCGGTGCCGCTCTATCACTGCTTCGGCATGGTCATGGGCAACCTGGGATGCCTGACACACGGTGCAGCCATCATCTATCCCGAGGCGGGTTTTGACCCACTGGCGACACTCCAGGCTGTCAGCGAAGAAGGCGCTACCGCCATGTTCGGCGTACCGACCATGTTCATTGCCGAACTTGAGCACCCACGCTTCAGCGAGTTTGATCTATCAAGTCTGCGTACCGGCACCATGGCTGGCTCCATCTGTCCGATCGAAGTCATGCGCCAGGTGATCGAGCGCATGCACATGAGCGAAGTCACCATTGCCTACGGCATGACCGAAACCAGCCCGGTGAGCCTGCAGACCACTCGTGAAGCCCCTCTCGAAAAACGCGTTTCCACCGTCGGCACCCTGCACCCGCATCTGGAAATCAAGATCGTCGATCCCGAGACAGGCCGTGTGGTACCGCGTGGAGAAAAGGGGGAACTTTGCACCCGAGGCTACAGTGTGATGCTCGGCTACTGGAATAACCCCGAGGCCACTACCAAGGCCATCGACAGTGGGCGTTGGATGCATACCGGCGACCTCGCTACGCTGGATGAAGAGGGCTACGTGACGATCGTCGGGCGTATCAAGGACATGATCATCCGTGGTGGCGAGAACATCTATCCACGTGAAATAGAGGACTTCCTCTATATGCATCCGGCGGTATCGGATGTGCAGGTTATCGGTGTACCCGATGAACGTTATGGCGAAGAAGTGATGGCATGGGTCAAGCTTAAGGAAGGTGAACACCTTGATGCACAGGGCCTTAAAGACTTCTGTCAGGGCCAGATTGCGCACTTCAAGGTGCCGCGCTATATCAAGTTCGTCGATGAATTCCCGATGACCGTGACCGGCAAGATTCAGAAATTCAAGATGCGCGAGACCGCGACCGCTGAGCTGGGGCTAAAGGAATGAGCGCCGATATCAGTCGTGGCACCGTAAAAACGAGAGCAGAACGAGGTGCACCTCCGCCCGGCCACGAACCACGACCGGCCGGAGGATGAGATGACAGAAGACTATCGTGCGCAAGAGCCCGGTGGCTCATCCGCACGTCACCTGAAGATGGCCTGTGATCAGGTATCTCACTACGCTGCGGCTAGCCGCCATGCTGCACTCGATATGGCACTGGAGGCACTGCTGGACGCCTATCCTGCTGGTGAGGTACCAGTCACGGCGCTGGCCGGATTGGACCAACTCCACCTGGGCGGTGTCGGAAGCACTCGCGAATTGCTGGCATTGGCCAAACTGCAGAAGCCTCCCTCTACCACTCCACTCAAGATTCTGGAGCCCGGCGCCGGGCTAGGCGGACTGGCTCGCCATCTGGTGAGTCAGTCCGTCAGTGACGGCACTCGGCATCACGTCACCACACTGGACCTCTCGGATAATCTCTGCCAACTGGCGATTGGCCTTAACAGAGCCACGGGACTCCGTGAGCACATTCGTGTGCTTGAAGGCGACGCCTGCTATCCCAAGCTGCACCCTGCATTACTTGGCCAGCGCTTTGATCGGGTGATAAGCCAGCATCTGCTGGTGCATCTCAGCGACAAGCCTGGTGTGCTGACACAATGGCATGACTGTCTTGAAGATGACGGCTACCTCATCCTGCATGAACCCGTGCTCAGCGTGCAGGCACAAGCCTTCGGTGAGCGACCGAACCTGCCGGTGCCATGGGCGCTGACATCGCGGGCCGATCAGCTCGCGACCTGTGAAGAGCTCCAGGAAGCGATGGCCAACAGCGGATTTGAAGTCGACACGCATATCGAGCTGACCGAACAGGTACTCGCCTGGCAAGCACGTCGCCAGCAGCATGCCTGCTCCTCACATCAGACCGCAGACACTGAAGACCAGCTCGGCAGCCGAGACATACGCGATGAACTAGCGTTATCAAGCGCCATGCTTGCCGCGAGAGCATTGACCCCCGAATTGATCTTCGGCCCGATGTTCGCACTGATGCAACGCAACATCGCGCAGGCACTGGAAGCTGGCTGGCTGGAGGTACATCTGTGGCGGTTGCGCAAGCGTCCTGCCCAGCGTGCATCAAATGCCGGCCACCCTCGCCTCTGACAAGAAAAAGCCAAGAAATGAGCACTATGGTAAAAATTAGGAAACAGCGCTCTAAAATTGCTGGCGTCCCGTTGCGTCAACCGTTACTCTTGCAAGCACAGTCCCGTTCGGGGGATAAACCGTTCTTTACCCGTCGGCATGTGAGGGTAGATATGCACTCCATGACGACCGCACTGACGCGTGTTCTTTCATTGCCCACGAATCAGCGCACAGTTTCCCGATGCTCGCGCAATGTTTCTCCGGGAATCTGTTCATCAAGGAGGTGATCTGATCAATCAGCTCCGACTGCATCAAAGATTCCTTAACGGGAAAACCGAAAGGGCCTCCACTTGGAGGCCCTTTTTTTATGCTGCTTCCTGAGTCAGTAGCCCGCGCTGGTCATACCTGCCACGCTGCCAGCGCCTTCAAGTGAACCCGACGTGCCTGGCCCGGCGTGACTGCCGCCAGCTGGACACGTGTCCCCGGCACACATTGGCCCAGTTGCGCGCATGCCAGCGGCGTCAAGGCACCGATACGCGGGTAGCCACCGATGGTCTGGCGATCATTGAGCAGCACGATCGGCTGGCCATCAGCCGGCACCTGCACCGCGCCCAACGGAATCCCTTCCGAGACCATGCCGGCACCTTCGCGCTCCAGTCGTGGGCCGGTCAGACGCACCCCCATACGGTCAGCGCGGCCATCCACGACCCAGTCACTGTTGAAGGCGCGATAGAGACTATCGCCGCTGAATTCGGCGATCTGCGCACCCACCACTAACGGCAGAATGATCGCCGTATCCTTGTCGGCAGGCGATAGTCCTGTCTGCCAATCCAGAGCAACTTGCGGCAACGTGCGCAAGCACAATTCGTTGCTGGCGGCACGTAGCTCATCGCCGCTGGCCAGCGCGCGACCTTCACCGCCCAAGCCGCCAAGCCCATCTCGCACCACGCAGGCAACACTGCCCAACACCGGCGCCACATCCAGCCCGCCCGCAAAGGCGAGATAGGCTCTCAGGCCTGTGACAGGGCGTTCGAACTTGAGTACCTGGCCTGCCGTTACCGTAAATGCCCGACCGGGCAACAGTGGCTCACCATCGAGGGTCGCGGCAAGATCCGCCCCATGCAGGGCCAGAGTGCCCGCTTGCTCGACCTTCAAGCTCAACCCACCCCCCAGGGTGATCTCGAGCGCCGCCGCGTCGGGTGCATTGCCCAGCAACCAGTTGGCCCACCCCAGTGAGACCCAATCGGCAGCTCCGCCTTGTGTCACACCAAGATGACGTACACCGAGACGCCCGCCATCCTGTACCAGCGCCAATGCACCGCTTCGCTCGACACGTAAAGTGGCCACGCTTTCTACTGCTGATGCGGCACTCATGAGCGCTCCTCCAGCGGGGTGACATCGCCGCCCAGGCGGACAAATTCCTCACGGCTGATCGAAACGAATCGGACTCGATCACCGGGCATGAAAAGACTTGAGGGCTCGCCGGCAGCGTTACGTCCGAACAGCGTCAGCGGCGTGCGACCGAGGATATTCCAGCCTCCTGGCGAGCGGGAGGGATAGATGGCCGTCTGGCGATCGGCGATACCGACACTGCCCGCCGCCACCTTCTGACGCGGTGTCTTGAGGCGCGGCGTGGTCAGCGCCTCTTCCAGCACGCCCATGAAGGCGTAACCCGGCGCAAAGCCCAGCGCGAACACGCAGTAATCATGTGCGCAATGTCGCTCGATCAGCGCCTCGACGCTGATGCCAAGACGCGTGGCAATCGGTTCGAGTTCTGGCCCGACACTGTCGTCGTACCACACGGGGACTTCGTGAAGCTGGCCCTGCTGGCCGCTATCGGGCGCTAGATCTTCAAGCGCCTGAGAGACCCGTGCACGCGCCTCGCTCTCCTCCAGCTTCGCCACATCGTAGTGCAGCAGCAAGGTGGTGTAGGACGGCACCAGATCAATCAACGCTTCTCCGAACACTTGGCGCAGCGCGCTATCTGCTGCCAGCACCCACCCCATGTTGGACTCTTCAATACTGTCGAACAGCCGCACGATCAGCGTATCCATGCCGACGGTTTCCAGGCGCAGTTCAGGACGCATCTCTTCTGAGTGCCCTTCCAGACCTGCCATCAGGCACCCGCCAGCATATCAAAGGCTTCACGTATGGCGCGTACCGCTGCGACTGATTCGGCATTGTCACCATGTACGCACAGCGTATCGGCCGACAGCACCAACTGGCCGCCACTGCTGTCAGTCAGCGCTTCGCCACGTGCCAATGTCACTGACTGCGCGATGATCACCTCGCTGTCGTGATGTACGGCGCCAGGTTCGCGACGTGAGACGAGATGGCCACGTGAGTCATAGGCGCGGTCAGCAAATGCCTCGAACCACAGCGTGATGCCCATCTCATCGGCGAGTGCCTGCATCGGTGCAGGATTGGCGGTCGCCATCACCATCAGCGGCAGGCTGGCGTCGTAACGCACCACGGCCTGCATGACGGCACGAAGCAGGATCGGATCAGCAGCCATGTCGTTGTAGAGCGCGCCATGCGGTTTCACATACTGGATACGTGTGCCTTCGGCGCGGCAAATACCCTCCAGCGCACCAATCTGATACAGCAGCATGTCTTCCACTTCAGCAGGCGAGCAAGCCATGGAGCGACGCCCAAAGCCTTGCAGGTCCGGATAGGCGGGGTGCGCACCAATGCGAACGTCATGCTGGACGGCAAGACGCACGGTGCGGCGCATGATGGTCGGGTCTGACGCATGGAAACCACAGGCGATATTGGCGCAATCGACAAAGGGCATCACCTCTTCATCGAGACCGATCTTCCAGTTGCCGAAGCTTTCGCCCATGTCGCAGTTGAGCAAAGGCAGGGAGGGAGCGGAGACAGGGGAACGAGACATAGGGACACCTCACGGTAAGATCTTGTGTGTTGTTATACCTCCACTCTATGTAAGGCCGCACCTCGGTATCCAATCGTATTTTATGATGCGTTATATCGAAGAAATCTTTCATTACCACAAGGCATGAAAGCATAGGGAACTCAGTGCTTGCCCAAATACTGCCGGCATGGTTCTGTTCCTGGATGTCGCCTTGGGTATGCAAGGCCCTGTACGAACGCATCAAAGGGCATCAGCAGTGTCATCAGCCCCCCATTTACAACAACCAGACCGTATCTTCGAGGAAACCGCCCATGGCCGTCAGTGATCCGTTCCATCTCGCCATTCAAGTTCGTGATATCGCCGAAGCCCGCCGCTTCTATGGTGAATTCCTCGGCTGTCCCGAAGGTCGTTCATCCGACAGCTGGGTCGATTTCGATCTCTACGGCCACCAGTTTGTCTGTCACCTGAATGCGGCACTGGCAGAACCTGAGCACGGTATCGCTCAGCACAAGAACCCCGTCGATGGTCACGGCGTCCCTGTGCCTCACTTCGGTGTCGTGCTGGAAATGAACGCCTGGCAAGCCTTGGCTGACCGCCTAAAGGCGGAGGGCGTGAAGTTCGAGATCGAACCCTACGTGCGCTTCAAGGGCGAACCCGGAGAGCAGGCGACGATGTTCTTCCTCGACCCCACCGGCAATGCGCTGGAATTCAAGGCCTTCAAGGACCGTGAGAGCCAGCTGTTCCGCAAGTGATCATGTCAGCGGGCCAGCACTGACCCGCCAGAACACCGCACGCCTTGGCATGAGATGCGTGCCGCCCCGTGATGAAAGCTGACGCCCCGCCTTGCATGCGGCAAGATGGACAGTCATCACGATTCATCACGGGGCACCTGCCATGTTCGACTTCAAGGAACTCGAGGCCTTTGTCTGGGTCGTGCGGCTCGGCTCGTTCCGCAAGGGTGCGACCAAACTGCACCTGACCCAGCCCTCCATCTCGGACCGCATCAATCGTCTGGAAGCGACCGTCGGCGAATCACTGCTGGAGCGCTCCACTCGCCCTATTCAGCCTACATTGCGCGGCCGTGAATTCTTTGCCCATGCAGAACGTCTACTAAGCGGACGTGAAGAAGCCATGCGATTGTTTCAGGAAGAAGGGGCTTTCTCAGGCACACTGCGCCTGGGCGTGATCGAGACGATCGCCAACAGCTGGTTTCCTGCCTTCATGCGCCAACTGGCAGAACGCTATCCCAAGTTGACGCTGGAAATGACCGTCGATATCTCACCCTTCCTGCATCAGCGGCTGGCCGAGAACGATCTCGACATGCTGTTTGCGATGGACAGTGCTGCCATGGGGCCCTATGCCACTCAAGCACCGCTGTGCACCTTCGAGATGGGCATGTTCGCCTCCCCTGTGCTAGCTCAGCAACTGGCAGAAGGTGCCAGTCGTTTTGCCAATACACCCTTCATTTCCTTCAGCAAGCAGGCGCGCCCCTACAGCGAGCTGGTCAGCTATCTATCGGAGCTCGGCATCAAGCAACCCAAGGTGCACTGCACCAGTACGCTGATGACGATTCTGCGTATGAGCAGTGAAGGACTGGGGATAGGAGTGCTACCGGTGGCCACCGTCGAGGATGTCATCGGTCACGGTGAGCTAGTGCGTCTGCCGCTCGACACGCCGCTGCCACCGATGGTCTACGAGGCCATCTGGCGCAATGCCAACTACCCCGATTTCTGTGCCAGTGTCGCTCGCCTGGGACGGCAGTGCGCTGAAACCTACTCCGAGCAACATTCGGTAGTGCCAACAGCACCGAGCGCCGGCGCATGATCTCCTCAACGTCGCTGACCCATCACATGGGCGCCATACCGTTTACTCGACTAAGGTCTATAGATATCACCAAAGTCTTTCATTACCTACCACAATGAAAGATTTTGGCGATACTGTGCATCAGAATTAACGATTGGACTGAAGCGGCTGTCGCTTGAAGAATGAAATTGTCTGCCGAGAACTTTCAATAATAATGAGGAACGAGACATGCGTAAGCCCAACTCTTTCGTTTTGCTGGCCGCCGCGGGTGCACTGGCGTTCAGTGGCACCACTCTGGCTGCCCAGTGGAACCTCGCCACTCCCTATGGCGATGCCAGCTTCCACACCAAAAATACCAAGCAGTTCGCAGAAGATGTGACCAAGGCCACTGATGGCGAGCTGACTATCACCGTCCACAGCGGTGGTTCATTGATCTCCCACGGCGAGATCAAGCCCTCCGTACGTCGCGGCACCGTCCAGGCCGGCGAGATCTTCCTGTCGATTCTGTCCAACGAATCGCCGATCTATGAGCTGGATACCCTGCCCGGCGTCGCCTCCAGCTATCCGGAAGCCATTGCCCTGTGGGAAGCCTCCAAGCCTGACATCACCCGGCTATTTGCCAAGGAAGGCCTGATGCCGCTGTACGCCGTCGCCTGGCCAGCGCAGGGCATCTATACCGACTTCGATCTGACTGATGTGTCCCAGCTCAAGGGGCTGCGCATTCGCGCACCCAACATCAATACCCAGCGCTTTGTCGAGAACGTCGGTGGCAAGCCCACCGAGACCGAAGAAGCCGATATCCCCACCGCCTTCAGCACCGGCCGCGTCGACGGCATGATCACTTCAAGCTCTACCGGCAAGTCCATGTCGGCATGGGATTACGTCAAGCACTACAGCGATGCCAAGCTGTGGCTGCCGAAGAACATCGTCTTCGTCAACAAGCGTGCCTTCGACCGTCTCGACGAAAGCAGCCAACAGGCCGTACTTGATGCCGCCAAGGCAGCTGAAGCACGTGGCTGGGAAGCCAGCATGGATGACGCTGCCGAAAGCGCCAAGCTGCTGACCGAAAAGGGCTTCTCCATCACTGAGCCCAACGAGCAATTGTCGAAGGAGCTGAAGGCCGCCGGTGAAAAGCTATTCGAGGACTGGAAGTCGCGTGCCGGTGAAGAAGGCCAGCAGCTACTTGAGCGCTACCGCGCTGACCTGGACGCATGATCGCCAACACCTGACTGCCATGCGTTCGTCCCGCTGACAGACTCAAGCAAGACCTTCGCCACGCGATACATGCCCATGGCTCCCCTGTATCGCGTGGCCACCCTCACCTTCCCTGTGAGTGCCCGTCATGACCTACTTCTTCGACAAACTCTATCGCCTTGGTGCGTGGGGAGCGGCGGCCTGCATGCTGTTGATCTGCGCGGTCGTCAGCCTGCAAGTCTTCCTGCGCCTGATAGACGCCGTGCTGGTAATGTTCGGCACCGAGCGTCTCGGCTTTGAAATTTCCGGCGTTTCGGAAATGGCTGCCTTCCTGCTGGTTGGCGCGACCTTCCTGAGCCTCGCCTACACCTTCACGCATCATGCTCACATCCGCGTGACACTCGTCATCAATCGCCTGCCCGCTGCTGGCCGCGTATGGATCGAGAGCCTGGCGCTGCTGATTGCACTGGCACTGAGCGTATTGATCACCCGCGAGCTGGTGTTACTGGTCGGCGAAAGCCTCGAATACCACGACATCTCCTCCGGATTGCTGGCCCTGCCGCTGTGGATTCCACAGAGCGTGCTGGTCATCGGCACTGGCCTGTTGTGCCTGGCGATTCTCGAGACACTGGTCGCCACCCTGCGCACCGCCTTCACTGCGCCCTCACGCTACGTGGCGCCTGAGCCCGAAGACGGAGCCGAATGACATGCTGACACTTATCCTCGTCACCCTGCTGACCCTCGCCCTGCTACTCGGGGGCGGCGTCTGGGTTGCCTTCTCGTTGATCGGTACCGGCTGGATCGTGCTGACTTTCTTCTCGACCTTCGATACTGGCCCGATCCTGGCCTCCGACTTCTGGGGTGCCAGCTACGGCTGGGACCTCACCGCATTACCCATGTTCGTGTGGATGGGCGAGATCCTGTTCCGCTCGGGATTGGCCGACAACATGTTCCGTGCCCTGGCACCGTGGCTCAACCGCCTGCCGGGCCGCCTGCTGCACTCCAACATCATCGGCAGCGGTCTGTTCGCTGCCGTGTGTGGCTCCTCTGCCGCCACCTGTGCCACGGTCGGCAAGATGACGCTGCCAGAGCTTGAGCGTCGTGGCTACGACAGCAACCTGGCCATCGGCACCCTCGCCAGTGCCTCAACCCTAGGCCTGCTGATTCCGCCGTCGATCATGATGATCGTCTACGGCGTGGTCACCGAGCAGTCCATCTCGCGTCTGTTCATTGCTGGCGTATTGCCGGGCCTGCTGCTGCTGGCACTGTTCATGGGCTATCTGATGGTCTGGTCCAAGGTCGTCGGCGAGCCGCAAGGCCGCGCCGGTTTTGATGAGCCGCACATGAGCTTCATGGCCAAGCTACGTAACAGTGCTCAGCTGATCCCGCTGCTGGCACTGATCGGTGGCATCCTCGGCAGCATCTACGGCGGCCTGGCCTCACCGACCGAAGCGGCAGCCGTCGGCGTCGTGCTGTCACTGATCATCGCGCGCCTCAATGGCCACATGAGCCTCAGTACCTTCAAGACGTCGATGTTCGCTGCACTGCGTACCTCATGCATGATTGCCTTCATCATTGCCGGTGCGTCGTTCCTGTCGTCCGCGATGAGCTTCACCCAGATTCCCATGCAGCTGGCAGAAGGCATTGCTTCATTGGGGCTGTCGCCGACCATGCTGCTGGTGGTACTGACGATCTTCCTGCTGATTCTGGGCTGCTTCCTCGACGGCATCTCGCTGATCCTGCTGGTGACCTCCATCATCATGCCGGTAGTCGAAGCGGCAGGATTTGACCTGATCTGGTTCGGTATCTACCTGATCATCGTGGTCGAGATGTCGCAGATCACCCCACCGGTCGGCTTCAACCTGTTCGTGATCCAGAGCCTCACCGGCAAGGACATCATCACCATCACCAAGGCAACGCTGCCATTCTTCCTGCTGATGATCTTCTCCATCGTGTTGATGCATATCTTCCCGGAGATCGTGCTTTATCTGCCGCAAGCCATGAACGGTAGCTAGACCTGTTATCGCGGAACTCGGCTGACACCCTGCAGTACTTTTCAAAGCCTCCCACCCGGGAGGCTTTTTTGTATCTTCACCTGACCGAGCCAAGTCGTTAGGCTTGTCGACAGCCCATAGCCCTCTCACCTCGCCGGACGACACCGTGCCCGATTCCCGCCCAGTTGCCTCACCTGCGTCTCGTGTCTCTGCCGAGATGACGAGCATCGCCATCTCGCCGGCCACTGCCTGGCGCCACCGTCAGCGCCAAGGCGCCAGATGGCTGTGGGTCATTGGTGTGCTGGTCGTGCTGGCCTGCCTGCTGGATATCAGCCAGGGCAGTGGCCAGTTGACGCTTGCACGCCTGCTACCGGCGCTATGGCAACCACACGCCACTGATCCGCTCGCGCATGCCATCCTGTGGCAGTTACGCCTGCCTATCGCGTTGATGGCCGTCGCGGTCGGTGCGGCACTGGCGATGGCCGGCGCCCAGATGCAGACGCTCTTGCACAACCCACTGGCGGACCCCTTCACGCTGGGCGTGTCAGCGGCGGCCAGTGTCGGTGCGGGGCTGGGACTGATTCTGCATGTCGATCTCATTCCCTATGGCTTCGCACCACTGACCTTTCTCAATGATGCCG